>NZ_JAXOJI010000003.1:0-499562 GCF_036663635.1 Parasphingomonas puruogangriensis
AGCGCTTCGATCGCTTTTCAAATCCAGCCATCCGGCTGCGGCTCGCTTGGGTCCACATCCCAAGCTTGAATCACGCCAGAGCCGCCGCATCAACACATTCTCAAACGGTCTCTAAGCGCGATGCGATGTGATGGCGAACCGGTCAGACCGGAGCAGGGACAACCCAACGGACGCTCAAGGCATTATAGCCTGTTGAATGAGGTGGGACCCAGCTCGCGGACTCCATCAGGGCCAGCAGTCCTTCAACGGCTGCGCCAACAGGCCGAACAGAGAGCTGCACCCGACCCTACGTCACATCGTCGAATTACACTTGCAACGCGGGAGCCATCCACAGAGAGAGTCCGGAGTTGGGAAGCGCGAGGGGACGCTGAGTGTCCATGATTGGGTCTCGTCCACCTTCGCAGGGAAGGGCGGCAATCGACCAGAATAGGTCGTTCGCTGATCGGACCTCGAACAGCAGCTTCCGCCGGAACTTGCCATCGCTCGGCGCGGGCCCCTCTGTCAGGGACCGCCCAAATCCCCGTCGTTCTCGAGTACGGCGCGAGATCCCGATCGCGGACGTCACATAACCACCTAGCGGGCGGCATGGCTGGCGGGAATATGTCTCGTCGCTAGGTCAAGGAGGGGCTTGATTGGGTCGCGTCCGAGATCAGTGCTATCACTCAGTGTTGAAGGCGATTAACTTCCCCGGCGCGGCCGAGGTCGGCCGGAGGTAAGCGGAAGGCCGGTCAAAGAGCCCAACCAAAAGTTCTCCAATCGTCATTGCCCCCATATGATCAGCTCTCGAAGAGTCCACCTTTAGCTTAGACCCGAACCGATAATCTCTAATATGCTATATCAGTGGCTTTACGTCGATTGCCGATCGGAGAACCACGGTGACATTGGGTCAGAAGCTTCATACCATCAATGTCAAAGGTAGGACGGACCACGCCCTTTAGCTGTCATGTAGGCCGACGCCAACAGCCTTGCATATATCGATTTTTGATCAGGAAATAATACATGCCTGTCAGATTGGACAAAAAAGTTGACCCCGATTCAAATCGCGGCATTTCAACAATGTTTGATGGTCTAGACGTTTCTTCTATTCCAATAGCGGCCTATAAACTATCAAGTGTAACGTCGGCTATAGACGGAACCGCTTTCCAAATTAAAGGAATTGAACTAAAAAATGCCGCGGTAATTATATCTGGCTCGCATCGATTGCTGTACGTTCGTCCATTTTACAAGGGGTATCGACAAGCAGCGGCAACAATTTTTCCGGAAGGGGCCAATTTGCTTTCTAGTGGTCGATTGGATATTGACCATGTGCTAGGAAAGGCAATGTGCGATGAGGTTGGCTATGAATATGTGCTTGCTATCAGGATACACCGACGGGCTAATCGATCGCACGGTCATTTGGAAAAGCGGTGTAACATCAAGCCAGGCTTGGCCCCAAGCGTATGTTATGCAGATAGACGAATGACCGACAAGATAATTGGGCGCCCCGCCAAGCTAATGTATAACGACAAAACAAACATTTATGATCCATCAATTCGGGAACGTCATGGCCTTACGATAAAGCAGCGTGGCAAGTTTATTTTTGCCTTTGGTTTCCAAGATTTTAGACAATTGCCATCGTCGCTATTGAGAGTGAGTCAACCGCTTTAGATATCATAGGAGACAAACTGAAAATTGAGTTAAGAGGTTTCCAGCGATTGTTGACTCGTCGGGGAGTGCGAAGAGCACGGGACCGGCTGTACCGAAACCGCTCGGTGCGAGCATGGCAGAAGAGGTCAGAGTTACACAGGCGACTGCACCGACGCGGAGTGGGCAGTTATCGCCCGGTTGCGGGCCCCAACGACGAAGGTAGGGCGTCCGCGCCTACACCGCGCACGGGATCTGTGGAACGCGCTTCAGTGTCTTGCAAGGACTGGGTGCCAATGGGCGCAGTTGCCCCAGGACTTTCCACCGTTCACAGCGGTACAGTATCATGCTGGATCAAGTTTTCACAGGGAGCTCACGAGCCGTCCAGAGGGATCGCCCGGGGTGGGCGAACGTCCGCTCGTGGCAAGAGCTGCCCTTCGGCAAGCTACTTCGGAATGACGGCTTCGTCCCACCTTTTGTCATTCCACGGCTGCGCGTCGAGGCGTCGAGCGACATTAACGGACGTCTGAAGTTGGGAAGCGCGCAACGACGGCTGGATGTCGTGTTCTGGGTCCTCGTTTACCAGCTCGAGCACAGGTTACGGAGTATCAGCATATCGAGTGGCCCCCCTTAGCTGCCACTCCGCTACCCGCCCAGTCGCAGTCGTCCCATTCAAGCTTGCACGTTCGAGGCGTTTCGGCTGGGATCATGGCAGTTTAGCGGGAGGAAGAAAGTGGAAGCTGACGCAGATCGAATTCGAGCGCTTGCGCTAGACACTTTCATTGCTCCCGCCCGAGCTGAAGGGCTAAGTTCGGTGACGATTGTCGCTCGTGATGTGCATGACCGCCTCGGCCTCACTGCTGCGCATGCGAATGTTTGCCAGGCACTCGGCGGACGGAAATTTCAGGAGCTGGCCAGCGTGGCAGCGCCCGTGATGAAAGGTCCGGTGGCGAGCAGTACGACAACGTTCACTTATGAGCTCGGCGGTTCGGCCATGTCTGACGGCGAGCTCCTCCGTCTGTTCGATAGCTGCGAATATTTCAGGACACGGCGTGTCAACTGGACAGATGAACAAGCATCGAGCTTTTGCGCGATGGCTCGCGCAGTCCATGATCTAGGCTTCGACTGGTACCGCACTGGTATCCCGCAAATTCGCTTTGGCCGGAAGGACAGCAACGCGCATCGCGCACTAGCAACACTCGCGAGCTTTGATGCAGCCCCGGCGCGTATCCGTTTCACACATTCGTCAGGTGAGCTCGGCCTGCAAGGCGCGTTTGAGTGTAACCAAGCGGGCGAGGCAGCTTTCCTAAAATTGCTGGATGAGAAGCGTGATGCGATCTCTAATTGGCTACCTCCAATTCCACCGCGGGCAGGCCTTTGGCCTCGGTATGACGATGAGACTGATGTCGACGCGTCCGAACAGCTTAATGTGAACGGCGCCTCGACGGTAGAAAGCGGCCGGCGATATTGGATAGAGAAGACCTTAGTTTCCGGGCGAGCGGATCGGATGGACGGCGACCACGCCTTGGGTCAGGCGCTTTGGTCGCCACAAACTTCTAAGGACGGCCGGCAGATCTATGGAGCGATGGCGCAGGTTCGGGAGGGCGATATCGTGTTCCACCTCACCGACAACAAAGCGATCACGGACGTATCAGTGGTTGCGGCCGCGGCCGACGACAGCTTCACCGGGGTCGCGAATACCGAATGGGCCGACCAGCCCGGCTACCGCATTCAGTTGCGAGATCACAAGAAACTTGATCCGCCATTGCCGCGGTCAGAATTTCTATCGACTGAACCGTTCACTTCGGAGTTGAAGGAGCTCGTCGAGAGTGGGGCGAGGGGGCTCTTCTTCAATCGTAAGCTTGAGCTCAATCAAGGGACCTACCTAACCGAGGCAACGCCCAGTTTGCTGTCGATCCTCAATCGCGCGTACCAAACCTTTGTTGGCAAAAATCTGCCGTACGTTGACCATCAGCTCGTTGATGAAAGAACGAGCCAGCCGCCGCGCTATATGCTCGATGATGCGCTCGACACGCTGTTTCTGGAACGCAGTCAAGCTGAAGACATCATGCTGCTCTGGAGGGCGAAGAAGAACATCATCCTGCAGGGGCCGCCAGGCGTCGGGAAGTCGTACGCAGCGCAGCGGCTAGCGTTTGCGTTGATGGGGGTCAAAGATCGGGACCGGCTCCGGTTTGTGCAGTTCCACCAGTCATACGCGTATGAGGATTTCGTCGAGGGATTTCGGCCGACCGAGACTGGCTTTGCGCTCAAGCCAGGAAAGTTTGTCGAATTTTGCCGGCAGGCTGAGGGCGACCCCGAGCGAACCTATGTATTTGTCATTGACGAGATCAACCGCGGCAATCTGAGCAAGATTCTCGGCGAGCTTATGCTGCTGATCGAGCCCGACAAACGCGACGCCGATTGGGCCATGCCGCTCGCCTCGGGACGGGCACCATTTTATGTGCCCAGCAACGTCTATTTGCTGGGGCTGATGAATACCGCCGATCGCTCGCTGGCGGTGGTCGATTACGCCCTACGCCGGCGCTTTGGCTTCGTTGACGTACGGGCCAATCTTGCATCACCGAAATTTCGTCAGCAACTCGCCAATGCGGGCGTATCCGACGGACTGATCACGATCCTCGTCGAGAGGATAGGCGTATTGAACGCCGAGATCATTGGCGATGTCGCGAACCTGGGTCCGGGCTTCGCGATCGGGCACAGCTTCTTCTGTGCCGGTCCGAATGCTGGCGAGGAAGAAGCGAACTGGTACGTGCGCATCATTCGCACAGAAATCGCACCACTACTGCGCGAGTATTGGTTTGACGCACCCGCCAAGGCCGACCAATGGGCCGAACAGCTGCTGAAACTGCCCTGAGCGCGCGCCTGTGATACCCATTGAAAACATTTATTACCTGTTCTGCTATGCGTGGAACCGGTTTGAGGAAGCGCAGTCGATTTCGATTGGCGGAAGTAGTAGCCCCGACTTGCCGAACCTTCTCGGCCGCGTACTGTTACACGGCACCCGAATGCTGCTTCGACGCGGGCTGGATCGAAACTACCAAGACGTCTCCGACGAAATCACGACGGTTCGCGGGCGTATTGAATTGGGCGCCTCGCTACGTCTTCAAGCGCGCAGCGTTCGCCGGCTGGTCTGCGAGTTCGACGAGCTTAGCCACGACCTGCTCCACAATCAGATTATCAAGGCTTCGCTGCGGCGGCTCTCGCGCGCGCAAACGATGAATTCAGCGCTGGCCGTTGATCTCGCGCGCACGGCGCAGCGTATGCCGGAGGTGTCGGACATTTGGCTCGAGCGCACTGCCTTTGCGCGCGTCCAGCTGCACCGCAACAATGCCTACTACGATCTGCTTCTCAGGGTAGCTGAGCTCGCGTTCGACTGCTTGTTGCCCGACAATCAAGGTCGCGGCTTCGCCTTTAACGATGTCCTGCGTGACGAGCAGAAGATGGCTTACGTTTTTCAGGATTTCGTGCGTAATTTTTATCGGGCCGAGCAGTCAGACTTCGCCGTCTTGCCGCTATCCATCCAGTGGGACGGTAAGCCGACGTCAGTTACGGGTGCAGGCAGGATACCGAGCATGGTCACAGATGTTTATCTGAAGAGCGCAAAGCGGCGGCTGATCATCGACACAAAATACTATGCCAACGCGCTGCAACGCAGTCAGTACGGTGATGAAAGCTTCCAGTCAGGCAACTTGTACCAGCTGTTCGCCTATCTCAAGAATGCCGCCGCTGATCCGCTGTTTGCGGGCTGTGAGGGGATGCTGCTTTACCCATTTAACGGTACGTCACTGCGTGAAACCTACAGCATCCAAGGTCACCCAATCACGATCGCCACGATCAATTTGGCACAGCCTTGGCCGGCTATCGCGGAGGATCTGCTAGCGCTGATTGACGTCGCACCGACCTAGGAAAACAGACGTTACGGGCTTGCCCGGATGCCAACGTCGGTTTGCCGAGGTTGGCCAGGTTGGCCGGTCGCTAACCATCTGCGCCCGTCCGTCAAAGGCACTAGACAAGCGGTCGCTCGTCGTCACAGTCTCGAAATGACCGACGCACCACTTTTCCCATGCCTGTTTCGGCGATTAGATGTAGTTTGCACCGTCCGACTCAAGATTTGGGCAAATTGGGGGGGGCATCATGAGAATTCTTTTCTTCGGGCTTACGGTTGCGGCCATTGCTTTGACTGGTCCGGCGGCCGCCAAGGTCAAAATTCTCGGCAACACCTACTCGGACCGCGAGGTCTGTGGTGGCGCGATGAAGAATTGCGGCCTTAGTAATGGCGGTAATCCGGTTACGATCGTCAGCGGCTCGCCAAAGATCATTCCGCTACGTGTTGGGGGAATTCCGGATTACGATTACGTTCTCGGCAAGGTTTACCAGCGTAGCATGAGCCTTGCCGGAAATTACTGCGGCAATGTGATCGAGAACGACCTCGCGACCTACGCACAGGCCAGCAACCTGGAGTTTTATAAGGTTCTTCGCGATGATCCGATTTCGCTAATGACCAAGGTCCGCAAGGTCAGAAACCTCAACGCGAACATCGATTTCGTCGCTCTGGCATCGCTGGCCGGCGTGCCCGCCAACAAGATGTCAGGAGTTGAGGCGGCGATGAAGGCGGCCTATGCGAAATCTCGTTCACGGACGATCGATCTGAAGGGGCGTTTTATCTTCGTCGAGATCAATCAAACATTGCTGGCGCGGCTGTCCGCCGCCACAGTGCCTACTTCGCTCCAACCCTGCGCTGCCTGGCTGAATGCCAATCCAAAAAACGGGATTTATGATTCCCTCACCGGCTTTGTATTGACCCAGGCTTCCGCCAGTTCCGCTCTAACTGAGGGACTGAGCGTCGAGCTCAAGGCGAAACTTAGTTCAGTGCTCACGGATACCGAGATTGTGGCTTTGACAGCATCCATGGTCAACGAAATCGAGAAACGGGTCGAGCAAACCTTTCACCCTAACGTAACCATTCTCACGCTCGGAAGGACTACCGCCTGACGCGCGGCCGAACGCGCTCTTCTAATATAACCCCTTGGGCTCGACAGGCTAGGCCAAGGGGCGAGGTGCCGGTAGGCACAACGCTCCATTTCGGTAACGTATTCTATGCCCTAGCTGTCCGCGCCCACTACCTTGTCGAGGAGGCGCTGCCCCCGCGCGGTCGGCATCGCTCGCTCGCCCCGCCAGCCGATCGTCACTGCTAGGCCGAGACCCGTCAAGGCTCAGTGCTGCCTGCGATGCCCAAAGCGGTATAGAGCTGCGGTCACGCGCTTCGTCACCAGCGCGAGGCATTTTCCACAGGGTGCTAGCCTGCTACCTTAACGGCATGGCGCCTCCGGTTACCACCCAGAGCGATAAAGGCAGACGCCCATGAGCCGCAAGAAGCCACCCGATCGGATCGACCTGCCGCGCAAGGAGAGCGTGAAGCGCAACCTCTCGCCGGAACTGCCGAGTGCGGCAGCGCGCACGCACCTTGCCGGACGGGCCTGGTATAGGGGCTATGGCAAGCACAAACGCAATCCGTACATCTGGGACCTCGATCCCTGGCACGGCGTCAGTGCCGACCGGACCTTCTGCGAGGATGCCGGGTTCGAGCTTGCCGACAAGCCGCGGATCGCCCGACTGATCGAGCGCGGGATCGAAGCCGGATTATTCGGTGATCTCATTGACCAGGGCGACCCGACGATGCTCTGGACCATCGACGAAAATGGCTGGATCTACGAGCTGCGCCTGACGACCGCGAGCCAGGCAGAATATCACGGTTATCCAATGCGTCCGTCAAATGTGTTCGGCCAGAAGGTAATTGCGCGCTACCGTGCTTGGCTCGAGACGCTGCCGTCGTCCCGCGACAGGGCAGAACCCCAGCTCCGCCGTGCATTGCACGCCGCCAGCTCCCGCTATAGGTGAGGACCCATCATGTCGTTCGATATCCATCTCGACTTCCCGCCAAAAGGCTTGGAGAATGATGACTGCGTCGCGAACGTCCGGATCGCCGCGCATGGGCATCTGCTGACCCAGATACTCGAAATGCGGTACCATCGCTACCGTGACAGTTTCCGCGCGTCGGTCGTCAGCCTTGCCTTCTGGTTCGCCGACAATTGGTGGCGGCTGCGCTATGAGCCGCTTGGCGCCCCGTCCCTCGCCACGATCGATTGGCGCCTGCGCCACGAGATGAGCTCGGGCTCGGCTGACGAGCTGTGGCCGTCAATCATGATCTATGGCGGAGGTCCACGCGTCATGCTTGCCTCGACGCTCGGTACGCCTAGGGACGAGCCGGGGATTCGCTATCTGCCTTGGCAGCCGCTTAGTATGCTGGGTAAGGAATATGAGGACGGCGTCGATGCGCTGTTCGAGCAGGTGCTTGGGAACTGCGCGCGTTATGTCGATGCGGAAGCGTTCAAGGTTTTGATCGGACAACTTGATATCGAGCGTAAGGACGAGGCGCTTGCCGGCTGGCGGCGGCTGGAAGCCTGTCTTGGCTTCGACCCCGACAAGGCACCCGATCGCGTCGTCGAAGCGATGACCGCCTATGAGGAGCAGCTCGGCGCAGAATCGGTCGAGGAAGCGGCGATTGCCGCGCCCGGTCAGAGTGCGCCGGCGACGCTCCAAACCGTGCTCGCCGCAGCGGGCGCGTCGAACATCGAAATCGATCTATCGCTGATCGCGAAGACTGCCGCTGAGATCGATGATCCTTATGGTCAAACGCCGTGGCGGGCAGCCGAAGACGCGGCGATGGCGCTGCGCGACGCGCTAGCGCTTCCCGATATCATCAAGAATGACACGCTTGGCGGCCTTCTCCAAACCCGCTGGAGCGATCTCAAGGCCGCGACCGCGACGGCGCGCGACCTCCCCTATGCCGTCCGCGTCCCCTCGACCCACGATCGATCGCACGTAGCACTCAAGATGGTGCCGCAGGTCGATCGCCGTTTCGAGCTTGCCCGGATCATAGGCGACAGCTTGTGGACCCGCGGCGGCGGGCTTGGCGTGGTGAGCCGGGCGCGCTCGGATCGCCAGAAATATCAGCGGGCGTTTGCCCAGGCGCTGCTTTGCCCGATGCGCAGCCTCGCCAAGATGATCGATCTCGACAATCCGACCGAAGCGCAGATCGATCATGCCGCCAGGCGCCACAACGTCCGCGACAAAGTGATCGAGACAATCCTCGTCAATCGCGGCATCTTGGTACGCGATGACTATAACGACCAGCTCGAAGCCGCATGATTTGCTAGTTCGCCAAGGCTAGCAGCCGCGCGAGGACCTCGCTCAACGAAGCCGACCGAGTCCCGAGACCGACATGCACGTCTTCTTGCAGGACGTAGCCATCATTTCGCAAAGCATCACGATAGGGCGTTACAGAGCAGCGGGCCGTCCGTGCGCAGCCTGGCCAGTTTCGCGGCCGAGCGGACCCAGAAGGCGACATTCAGCGCAGCTGTCGCAACCTCGCAACCTCCAACTTCAGGCATCCGTTGATTTCGCCGAAACGCAACGTCATGCCTCGGGCGAAGCGGCAATTGCATGATAGAAATTGAGACGAAGCCGTTCGCGCGCCTGACGACGAGAGTGTGCTTTCGGTATGTTGGCCATCCGGGGAGAGTTTCCATGTTCAGCACCTCTCGGCGCCGAATCGTTCAAATGAGAGCTTCCCGTCCTCGAACTACAACACCGTCGATCTCCGCCCATTCGGACGGCGTAACTACCATCGCCGAAAGCGGCAGATTGAATTGTTCTATGAAATCCTTCGCGAGACGATCGCGCCATTTCCGGATCGTGTGCCACCCATTCTCCCCGGCAGCGGCTTTCGTCACCAACACGATATCGATGTCGCGAGGAGCCGCAATGGCATTGATAGCCGAGCCAAAAAGGAACGCTGCCTGGAGATTGGCTGTTTCCTCCGGCATCGCGGCTCGCAACCAGGCGGTCATCGCGTGAATGTGACACCTTTACGCTTCATGTAAGCGAATAAGCCGGCAAAGGGCAAAACGCTTATCCCTCGAACTCTCGCATGACCCTTGCCCTCAACGGTAGCATCGCACCAGTTCGAGCTATAGGCCACGATCGTGGCACCCAGCGCGGCAGCCTTCTCAACGACATCCGCGCTGACACGATATTCGTCCGGCTCTGGGCAATATATGCGCTCTTCCCGCCCATTTGGCAGAATGACGCTCAGGATCGGATCGCCGCTATCAGTGCGCGCATCACTCTGGGCAAGTTCGCGTCGTAGCCAACTCGTGCTCAAATCTGTTCTCCGGTAAGTTGGTAGTAAATTTCGAGTACGGCAGAGCGCTGGGCGACAATGTGACTGCGGATGTCTCCGGGGAAAAGGAAGCTTCGATACAGATCGGTTTCTACTCGTTGAAACGTTTCATACATAGCCACGTGAACTAGCAGGCGATGATAAGAGTCGAGAGAATCTGATTCTCCGAGCAGATGCGTCTTGGTGCGAAGAATTGCCTCGATGCCAATGTTATTGGCGAGGATCTTTTTCTTAGTCTGCTTCCATACTAAGCCAGCTGCATTACGAAAAACTTCGTCCTCGGGAAAGCTCGGCGGCCCTGTCTTTTCAAAGATCTCCTTGTTAATGTCCATGAGGGCTAGCAGGGGATTATAAAAGTCGTTCAACGAAGCTGCATAGCGTTCGATTTGGCGCTGGCGCAGTAGTGCGTTAAAGGATCGAGATGATTGGAGATAGACGACACCAACCGTGATGCCGTTTGTGATGATCAGGGCGAGTGCCGCGCCGGCTACCGGCCAAATGCCCTGTTCGTACCAAGCCTTATGTTCCTTCGGAGCAAGGATGAGAGCGTCGTTTGCTCGGATTGTAATGACGTGATCTGTTTTCGACACAGCCGCAATGGCCGCAAAAGGCGCAATGGCTGCCAAGATTGCCGTCGCAATGGAAACGATGAATCGTAAGCGCAGAATTCTGTCAAAGCGGCATGTGATCATGGAGCCTTGATAGAGCGACTCTAAAGATTGCGCCCTCTATTTTCAGCAGATGGCTGTGCCATCCAGCGTATTCTGGTCCTGAAAGAAATTGGCTTAATTGTGGCAATTGGCGCCTACTGTCGGTACTGGACATTCGGTCGCTCGTTAAGGAGGGCTCGGGGGTGGCTTCGCGGCAACTCACCTCTTCGTAACGTGGTCGGTTTCTCACCGGCGAAGCTACCTGCCAGATGGGCCGAGGCAACGTTCAGTTTGAGCGCACTGCCGCCGACCGTCGGCCCGGCGATTCCTTTCACGGCTTACCGGAAAAGAATGTCATGGTAGCCAGTCTTGGCCGCTCGCAGGGAAGGCGTGGCAATCACCTGTCGGCCCGCAAGGACGTCGTAGCGATCCAGATGCGGGTGACCGTAGCTGTTCCCAGCGCCATAGGAGAAGACGACTTCGCAAGGTCCCCCCGGCGTCACCGGCCAGTGACGCAGCATCGACCGCGTGCCATGCGTCCAATGGTATTTCGAGCCGTGATGGAAGGCGACAAGCCCGGTCAGCGTCATCCCTGCGCGATACAGGTTCTGGAATAACGGCACCTGCTCGAACGGCGCGTCTCCTGGAAGCAAAATCACCTGCCCGCGGTCACCCGAACGCCGCAGCAAAGCGACGGCCACGCCCGTCTTGTTGCAGTTCTCGTGGACGGAGGGCGACGGCGATGACGGTGCAATCTTCTGCCAGAGCACGGCGTCGCCGTTCGCTGCGAGAAATTCGAATACGGTGCCGACCATCGCCTCGGGAATGCAACGCACCTTATCGAGATCGGCCGCGAAGCGCACCGCGCGGGGTGACGTCACCTGCCGGGGCACAAGCCAATCCGAGGATTTCGCGGCATCTCCCTTCGGACCGCTCGACCAATGGTCTTCGTCCCAGTGCGTCACCATGACGAGCGCGCCCTTGGGTACGGGTAACATCCGGTCGACTTCGACGCTGCTCTTGCCCTCGAAGGGATTGCCTTGCCTTCCGCCATAGTCGAGCTGCAGGATGGTCCGGCCGGTAGCATCGATGATCGCAATCGCATCGCCCTGCCCGACATCGTAGATGCGGGCACCGCTGATCTCCTTTGCTCGCGCAACGGCGGGCGGTGCCTTGATATTGGCGACATCGGCACCGCCGATGCGCGCGCGTTTGAGTGCCGCAGTCACCGGCTGATCTTCACATATTGCCGGTCGTCGCGGTTGGTGGAGGTGCGGCCGGAATATGTTGCGCGGAGCCGATCGCGCTCCGGCTCGGCAAGCTCCTCCTCGTTCGCCTCCCGCTCTTCGGACCAAACGACGGCGACGCTGGCATCCTCGGGCCCGTCGCTATCGTCGGGAGGCGGCGCGCCCGAGGAACCCTCAGGACCCTCGTCAAAATCCGCGTCGGGGACATGCGCCAGGGAGAAGATGTCGCGCAGCGGCTCTTCCTCTTGCGGCGACAACGCCCGAAGGCCGAAGAGCTGGCCAGACTCGAAACCGGGTTCAGCCGGGCGCCCCGCATCGGGCTCCCCCATGAATATCGGCTCCCGTGCACCCTCGGCTTCGCCTGGTGTCACTTCGAGTTGAAACCAATGGTGGAGCCGCATTGTCCGTTCGCGACGGTTCCGCGCGACCGGATCGTCGCCTGCCCAGAACAGGTCGACGATGGGGATAGGAAAGCGCTTGAAGGCGTCGCGGAGCGCGGCGCGCCGCTGCTGGCGCGCGCCGTCCGACAGAAGCCCGTCACTGGCGAGCCCAACGATTTCCTTCATCTCGTCAAACAAGGATGCGCGGATGCCGCTGAAGCGCGCCCGCACGAACTTGCGCCCGAGGATCGCGGGGCGAGGCACTAGCGTGCCGAGCCCGGGCGCCTCGACCGCCGTGTCCGGATACATCGTTGCCATCTCCTCGAGATAGGCCAGGTAGGTGATAGCCTCAGGCGGCGCTCGGGTTGGCATGACATACCTGATACCAGGACGGGGAGACGGTGCGCCAGTGGTTCTAGATCCCGGTGTTCGTGCCGTGGAAAATCATATCGCACGCGGCGTCATGTCCATCGGTCTCGTCATCAGAACCGTCTGGCAAATCGAAAATCCCTTCTGGCGATCTTCAAATTTATGAAGTTCCAAGTACTGCGCGTTCGCGGCCAGGCGTGTCTCGTGCCAGGCGTCGCCCGAAGGCGAAACCGGGCAACCTACTGAACTCCGTATATCCGCCGGTATCCGTCCTGCTGGTACGGCGACGTGAACTCGTGGCATTTTCGCTCAAATGGCACAAGTAGCCTTTGCGTAATATCGCCCGCATTGGTGCCCTTCTGCAAGGCCATAGACCTTCACCCTTCGACGCGGCAATCTGTGGCCGCCAATTGTATCAGAAATGATGGACGCGTTGGATCGATTATCAAAGTGGCGTATCCGTAGATTCGATACGGTGACGGCCGCTGGCCCTAAAACGACCGCTCACCAGCCTGCTTATTTTGATCAGTCTTGATTTTATGGGTGTGGTCGGACCGGGTGCGTTGGGAAACCTGGGTGGATAGCGGCGGGTCCGCTTACAGGCGGCGATGGACATAAGCAGACCTCCGTTCATATGGAGGAGCAATAGGCTTTAACGCTTTAACGCCTACGGGCGGTGGAAAACGGATTGGCGGCTTGCAGGTACTTGCTGCGCGCTTCTTGCACGTTCATGGGCTAGGAGATGTCCAACTTCCAGCTTGGCGAAAGATATCTATCCGCTTTAAGGCGCCGATCTGCTCTTCGTTTATCAGGTTGTGCGATCTGACTGACCAACTCAGCCGCGGACCTTGGTGTCGAGTGCGCCTACAGTTAACTATGCGACCTGTAAGATTGCAGAGTATGGCGCCTTATATATTCCAAGTGTCAGCGTTTGATGGTGGTAGCAGAACGTCTCGAATTCGAAGCTGTGAGCATCGCCGTTGTCGTCTACCAAGATGACTTCGGCCGCTCCGAGGGTGCCGCCGCGCTGGCTTCCACAATAGCGAACGATCTCACCGAACACCTCAGTCTCGACTGTCGTCGAGAAATGCTCTGCAAAAAGTGCTGATTGAACAAAATGCTTGCATGGATTCTGCGGATCGAAGTCGGCTTGACGCTTGGACCGATGCGGATGGCCTGTGATGAGTCCGACCATCGGCGCATCCTCGCCCCAATACTCAATGCAACGCCAAAACGTCGTTGCTCTCGTGTTGCCATAGCGCTTGCAAAGCGCCTCCAGGCTTTTGAATGACGGCAACAGGGAACGACACTCTACGCGGAAACGATCACGCAAAAAGATCAGACGGCCGGCAGCGTAATTTGCTTCGGCCTCTAGTTCGTCATGACACACGGGAAGCAGGGAAAATTCGTTATCCCCCAGCATCGCTCCTTCGTGCCATGGGATCAGGCTGTGTCCGATCTCGTGAGCTTCGTTCCACCGGTGCTTGAGTTTGGGTTGATCCTCGTCGAGCAGAATGCGTCGACGGTCAGGCAAGTAGAGTGCGCGGAGGTCGAACTTGCGAACTGCTCTCAGCAGCAGCATTGGGTTGGCGATCACCTGCTTTCCAGCAACGCGGAGTTTGGCGATGGTTTCCTGAAGAACACCCTCGTCGCGTCCCGAGAAATAGCTGAAGTCGAGTTTGAGCGATTCCCGGACGACAAGAAGGGTAAGCGGCGGCTCGGGGTTGCCGAGCCGTTCGATAACGCGTGCCACTCTGGCATCGACGTCAGCCGCGATTCGCGGCTTCAAGATTACGTTTTTCGGCATGACGGCCCCCGTGCTCAGTCGCTTCGCTCGCTAAGAACCGCGATGAGGCCATCGAGCGCTTCCTGTTCATCCCTTGAAAGGCGCTCGATCGACTCCGACCGCGCCGCATACCGAACAGCCTCATCAAGATAGCGTACGTCCTTTGGCCGCGTGAGGCCTGACAATCCCATAAGCTTTTGCTGGGAGACGCCGAAGACCATCGCTAGCTGGTAGACGGTTCGGGTGTTCGGAACGTGATGCGGATCGCGCTCGATGCTCAAGACCTCGCCGACCTCAAGATCGATTTTTTGCGCGAGCGCCTCGATCGTTAGGCCACTTCTGCGTCGCGCGAGGCTGACAAATCGACCGAGCGCGAGGCGCGACTCATCGCCTGGGTCTTGCAACGCCGGTTGCGTCCCATCCGAGCCCTGCTCGTCGAACGTGGGGTCAAGCGCCAGCGTTCCCGCGCCGACTTCAAAGTCGATCTCCTGCTCCGCCATTGCGATGCACCACTCCGGTGTAAACTCAACTTCCATGACGTTTGCCGATCTTCAGAAAGCGTGTCGCGATCTCTGGTGTCATCTCAAAATAACGCAAACGCTCGTAGTTCGGGTCGGCGCCAAGATCGACCATGCCACATACGTTTGCGTAGAAGTCGTTGGATTGCGGCAGCGAATGAAGTCCGATGCGGCCCTTGAAGCCCTGCTGGATACTACATTGAACTGCCGTTCCGATAAGGATAGTTCCCGATCCCGCAAAACGCGGCGTGCCGCCGGTCAACGTCTTACGGTTCCAGGGTGCCGCTTCGAGAAAGTCAACGTAGGCGAGATGCCTGCCCTCCTCGCCAGCAGCTTTCGCACGGCGCGCATAGTCCAGGATCATCATCGCTTGGGTCATGCCTGCGTGCACGATAGCGAACGAGGCGCTGCCGAGCCTTTGCGTCAGCGCCGCCTGCTTTGCCCGCCAGTCCCACTTGCGGCTCTGCGGCCAGAGCTGCCGATGAACGCCCGCTTGCCGGAGTAGGTTGATCTGCTTCTGCAACTCAGGTTGCCATACTGCTTCCCAATCGGCGAGATTAGTCTCGGTGATCGGGCTCCACAGCTCGGCGTCGACCGGCTTTCGCAGGCTTCCGTCAATCAGCTTTATTGGCGAAATCCGCTTTGGACCCGACGGGGTCATAGCATCATGATCTCCGCCTTATGCTTTTTCGCCTCGTCCTCGAAAAACAGGGTGTCGCCGCGCTCGAGGCGCTCTTCGACGCGTTGATAAAGCCGCAGCGCCTGCCGAAGCAGCCCTGTCTTGCTGAGGTCCTTCTTGGCGCTGAGCGCCTCTAGTGCTTCCATCTCCTCGTCCGAGAGATTCAGCGTCATCGTCCGCTTGGTCATCATCATAACTCCTGCCCGCGTACTAGCCAGCTCTGTACCCGTGTCAACCAAAATCATTTAAGAAGCAGCCCTTGCATAGCCACCAAGCAGCCATTAAATGGCTATTATCGCGATCAGGCGTGCAGAAGGATGACGACATGACTACCAGTTCTCTTCGGGCAGAGCCGACCGCCGCCCAGTCACCGAGCGGACCCTACGAGATCGAGATCGCCGAAGCCGATCTCGCCTTTCGAAAGATCAGACTACGCAGTGCCAACCCGACAGGACGCGAAATCCTTGCCAGCGGAGGTTTCGAAGCTGGTGGAGATGTTGCGCTTTTTGCGATCCTGACAGACGGAAACTTCGAGGATATCCGTCTCGACGAGGCTTTCGAAATTCATCGAGCTGGTGTGGAACGCTTCGTTGCGTTTCAGTCCGACCGCAGCTTCCGGCTCATGATTTCCGGCGCACAAATTGACTGGGGCAAGCCGACGATCAGCGGGAAGGTCCTTGCCCAGCTTGCGGTAGCAAGCGGGACGCAGGGCGTCTTCTTGGCGATCGCGGACGGCGACGACCGCATAGTCAATCCTAGCGAGCTCGTCGATTTGACCAAGGCGGGCGTCGAGCGGTTCTACGTCGCCGACGTTGACGTGACGACGCTTATCAAGGTCAACGGACGCGGGCGCTCGGTGCCCGGCATCGAAGTGACCTTCGAGCAGATCGTCCAGATCGCCTTCCCGAACGACACGACTCCAAACGCGGTGTTCTCGATGACGTATCGCCATGCCGCGTCCCAGCCTCACGCCGGTGACCTTGCGGTCGGCGGCGTGGTTCATGTCAAGGAAGGGACTGTCTTCAATGTCACGCGCACTGTTCAGTCGTAATCCGGACCTTCAGCGTCTTCGTGACGACGGATATTTCGTCGAAATCCGCGGGGGCCTGTTAGTCATGAGGGAGGTCCCTTACGTCGATGCGAGCCGAGCCCTGCGGCGCGGGACGCTCTTGTCCTCGCTAACGCTGGCAGGTGACCGAACGCAGACGCCCGATAATCATGTCGCCTACTTCGATGGTGAATTTCCCTGCCAAGCCGATGGGACCGCCATCACCCAGATCGCGCACGGCTCGGGTCAATTCGACTTCGGCAACGGAGCGACCGCTCGCCACTCGTTCTCAAGCAAACCCGAGGGCGGTTACATCGACTATTATCACAAGATGACTACGTACTTGGCCATCCTGTCCGGGCCAGCCGCCGTGGTGGAACCCGGCTCGACCGCAAGGGTGTTTCGCACCCCTGAGGACGAAGAAAAGAGCGTGTTTCGCTTTACTGAGACAGCTTCGGACCGGGTCGGCATAGGAGGCTTGTCCGACCTTCTCGCCGTCGAGGTGGTAGCGATCATTGGGCTCGGCGGAACTGGCTCCTACATCCTTGATCTGGTTGCAAAGACACCTGCTCGTGAGATTCACCTGTTTGACGGGGATGTGTTCTTGCAGCACAACGCTTTTCGTGCGCCGGGTACGCCGACAATCGAGGTCCTGCGCGATGCTCCGAAAAAAGTTGATTACTTCGCGCAGATGTATGCTCCCATGCGAACTGGCATTGTGCCGCACGACAGCTTTCTCGACGCTGCCAATGTCAGTGCGCTGGACTGTGTCAGTTTCGCCTTCGTGTCGATGGATGCGAGTCCCGCCAAGCGGGCGGTGATTGAGCGACTCGAGCGCAACGGCGTCAGCTTCATCGATGTCGGCATGGGGTTGGAACTCGACGAAGGGTCGTTGGGTGGCATCTTGCGAGTGACCGCGAGCACTCCGGAGCATCGCGATCATGTACGTCGCCACGTCGCGCTTGCGGATGCCGCGGCCGGTGACATCTACGCATCCAACATCCAGGTTGCCGACCTGAACGCGCTCAATGCCGTCTTGGCCGTCATCAAGTGGAAGAAGCTGCGCGGGTTCTACCGTGACCTCGAGGGCGAGCATCACATGACCTACACGACCGACGGTAACCTGCTTCTCAGCAGCGAGGGCTGATCATGCGCATCGATCGGCTGCAGCCGTCCTTCGTCGAGGATGTTCCCGAGACGCTCGATCCGGGAATGCTCTATATCAGCATCCCATATGCGACCATGGTGCACTCGTGCTGCTGCGGTTGCGGCGAGGAGGTGGTGACGCCGCTCACGCCTACGGACTGGCGGCTTACTTACGATGGAGAAGACGTGTCGCTAGCTCCCTCGATCGGAAGTTGGACGCTGCCTTGCCGGTCACACTACATTGTGCAGCGCGGGAAAGTGCAATGGGCCAAAGCGTGGTCGGATGAGCAGATTGCGGGAGCGCGGGCACGCGACCGAAAGGCAAAAGCACGATACTACAACAACGGCGAAGTCCCCGTCTCTGCTGTGCCGGCACCTCCGCCCGCGACTGTCGCTTTGCCGCCCGTCGCGACCGTGAGCTGCTCCACATCCCTCTTGTCGAGGATCATCCGACTTTTTCGCTGATTTGAGGGTGAGGGATTTGGTTGTCGGCCGAGGGCGGGACTAAACATGCTCAGCCTTCGCTCCCCTTAGCGCAACAGACAGCACCAGCACGGACGGGCAGGGAGGGGTGGGCTGAGAGTGACAAGCGATCGGTCCAGGTAAGGAAGCACCTGAACATGGGGTAATCGCGGGAGCGAAGCCCAAGCGTTCGAGATGGATGCTGGTGGCTGTTCCCCGATATGATGGAGGTACGGGCTCACGACTGGAAGCCGGGCCCAAGCATCTGATGGAGAACAGCCATGGACGAGTATATCGGGCTCGACGTTTCCTTAAAAGAGACTGCAGTATCTATTCGGCGTGACGGCAAGCGTGTCTGGCGCGGCAAGTGCCCCTCGGATCCACATCTCCTTGCGGTGTTGATCCGCAAGCATGCGCCGGCTGCCAAGCGGGTGGTGTTCGAGACTGGCCCGCTCTCGGTTTGGTTCTTCCATGCGCTCGCCGCGGAAGGGATGCCGGCGATCTGCATCGACGCACGCCATGCCAAGGCGGCTCTTGATATGGCCGCGAACAAGACCGACGCCAACGATGCCGACGGACTGGCCCATCTTGCTGAGGTCGGGTTCTACAAGGAAGTGCGGGTCAAGAGCTTCGACAGCATGCTTACGCGCACGCTGGTGGCGGCACGGACCCGGCTGGTGCGGATCGGCACGGAACTGTCGAATCAGATCCGGGGCCTGATGAAGACGTTCGGTTTGGTCGTTCCCGCTGTCATGGGCGGCAAGTTCGAGCATCATGTTCATGCGTTGCTCGCCGACCATATAGATCTGGGCCAGATCATCCGTCCGCTGCTCGAAGCCTGGCACACCGTTCGCCTCCGCGCCGCAGAGCTTGGACGCAAGCTTCTGGCGGATGCGCGGCGCAGCGCGGCCTGCCAGCTGTTGATGTCGATCCCGGGTGTCGGTGTGGTGACCGCAACGTCGTTCGTTAGCGCGATCGAGGAGCCCACCAATTTCAAGCATTCGAGGTCAGTGGGAGCGTTCGTCGGGCTGACGACGCGGCGCTATCAGTCTGGCGAGATCGACTATGACGGGCATATCTCCAGGCGCGGCGACAGCCACCTGCGCGGCCTGCTCTATGAAGCGGCAACAGTCCTCCTCACGCGCAGTCGATCCGAATGCGATCTGCGAATGTGGGGGCTGCGATTGCGAGAACGGCTTGGCTTTAAACGTGCCGCGGTCGCGGTCGCCCGCAAGCTCGCCGTCATCATGCACAGCATGCTGATCACCGGTGAGCCGTTCAGGGAGAAAACCGCAGCAGCTTGATTCCCGAGCTCGTCCGCGTCGCAAGGCGCCACGAGACGTCCTGCCGGGACGTAGGCTGATCCATTCCGCGCCGTTCGTTGCACCCCATGCCTTCATGGCAATGAAGTGCGCCCTGAACCTTGGAAGGGTCGCCCGCGTAGCCCCACCATGCGGCGGCAGATGTCGACCGCGAAGACGACCATGCTCCCGGCAACGGCATCTCAGAAACCTCTTGCAACCAACGCGATTAGACGACGAACGGCCGTTTTCGAAAAGCGACCCAACGCAGCTGAACGTCTAGTTTTGGGTCATTAAGTTCCCGGGTGGCCGCAACCTTCATCAGCAGCCACCCGGGACCAGTTGATTAGCGAGTAACGATTTTAGGCATCGCGAAGCGCGATAGCCGTATCCGCGGCATGAATTCGCACCAGAAGTGCTCCACCCATTCAATCTGCTCCGCGCGGTCCCCTCGCTGTGTAGTCAGTTCCAGTCGCCGGTGAACTTCGCTCAATGCTGCACGCCGCATTTCGACGCCCGCGCCGCTGGAGAAGCAAAGGCGATCCTGCTGCATCTGGCTGAGCAGCTGGTACATACGCAAATATCGCACATAGCGATCGCCCGCCTCTGACTCGTGGAGGTTGGTGTGACCGGTTTCGGGGTTGTGGTACACGGTCTTCGTTCGCACTGGCGGGCGGTACGGATAGACAACAACCCGCTCTAGATCGGCCTGTGTTGCACGCACTCGCTGCACCAGTACCGGCACGCAGCCCGACACCCCCGCCGTCAGCCGAGCATTATAGCTGGCCGCTATGCGTTGAGCCTGGGCGAAGATGCCGTGGCCCCACACGGTGGCATGAACGTGGGGGCTGATGACCTTACCGCCGAGCGGGTGAACGCGGTTGGCAAACACGGCTAGCTCAGCACCGGCGACCCAATCGGGTGAAATGGCGTACAGGATTTCACGGGCCTCGTCGGTCATAGCCTTGATCAACAGGGTGGTATTTTCGTCTGAAGTTTCGAACGCATCGTTGATTATGGTGACGTGTAGAAAATGCAGATCTTGAGACCTTTTCGCGATATCAAAAACCTGGCTCGACAAATCCAGCGCAAAGGGCAGACGCTCAACGTTGTTGCTGGCCAGGAATGCGGTGAGGCCAGGATCCCTGCCGTCCATGACATTAATAGCTTCGGTATCGTCTGCTGTGAGCACAACACTTTTCAACGCCATATCCCTTTTACGTCTGAAAATACGCGCTTCATTTATGAATATTTCACGAACCCCGAGGGGGCGGTTGATTTGGGAAAACTTTGACATGGGGATTACCTTGGATTGGTACCCCAGCGCTATCGGCACACCCCATCAACCCGTGTATGAGCCTAATGCCCATTGGGTGGTGCATACTACAATATTGCCGGGGTGTTATGGCAGGATTTGCTTCTGTGCAGCCGCAATTGTGTGACACTACAGTAAGTGCGCCCCGGTCTTTTATGACCAGGGCTACACCTGCTAAATGATCACAAATGGTGGTTTGGTGCGCCCGTGCGCGTGCGCATCGGTCCAGAAAAGGTCGACCAAATCATCACGATTGACCGAGTTTTCAGCTTTCTTTGCGGCTCGCGCCCGGCTTGCCGGCTTCGTCACGGCAATGCGCAAAATGACGTCCCCGTCGCCCGCGCCAAAAAAAGCTCTGCCAGCCGGGAGCAGGGCTTCGAGCTGAAATTGGCACAAGTGGCGAGCCGCGACACTACTTCGCCACGTAGGATGTTTCATATTCTTGGCCAGATCTGCACATGCCCGGCGAACGATGGCGGGCGCGTCCATGAATTGCCGGACCATCGTGGCAACGTCCTCAGGACGCGACGCCTCCGTCCACGTCGGACGTAGCTCGGGCCGCGGACCGAGTGGCTGAGCGCTCGATCTGCCAATAGGACCTTGGGCGCTCCCCGGGCGATGGTTGGCATCATGGCGGGGCAAGACCAAGGTGACCAACACTGGCCAGATGGCGAACGCATCTTCGTCGGCGCTCGCCAACGCGCATGCTACCACGATCCTACTAATGGAATGCGGGCGCAGTATCTTGAGCTTCGCGAAGTGCTTGCTCAGTGCCTTGGTGTCCAACCGACCTGTAGAAGAACCGCTTTCGGTGGCTGCATCGGTCCGGAATTCAAGACCAATGTTCCCGACGCCGATATTTTCGCTCCGACTGATCTGATCAGTGATCGCGTTCTCGATGTCTGCCAACACACGTACGTCCGCAAGCGAGGCGAACGTCGTGCGAGACTGCCCCTCTCCTCGAAGATTGCGATATACGCTATGCAGGTTGGGGCTTGGCAGCAAAACCTCATCGAGCAGCTTGAGCGACGCGGGCGGCGAAATGCCGGATGCGAGCGGACGCGTTGTTTGCGAAACCATTAGCAAACCTCCCCGTCATGTGCGCCACCGAGCAACGCATCGATGCTCGCGAGAGATACGAACCGCTTCCGTCCCACGGTGAAGCTAGTAAGCATACCTCCGGCGAACCATTTGTAAGCCGTAGAGCGAGAGATACCGCAAAGGGCGCAACATTCCTTTACAGTCACGGTGCGCCGCGACGGTAGGCTGACGCCAATCTTCTTTTCCAACATAAGTACGTTCCTGCATAAACCTGATCGTGATTGACCAGGGCTATGCGGTGGGCTCCTCAGGAGGCACCCGCACGGATCAACGCCGGACGGGTTTAGGCTTTTTTGGAAACAACTCGGGATATCGCATCGAACAACAACGCATCTGCATCAATCTCGACGCCATCGAGATCAAAATATTGATGCAAATTAATGGGGCTGTCTGTTTGCACGAATATATCGTACAGGATCTTGGTATCATAGCGTATTCTACGCTCCTCCAAGCTGTTGTCATCCCTACCGCTAATGGACGCGGTGATGGCGCCAACAAAATCCTTATACTTCGGAAACGAACTTTGGTTTAATTTACCGGTCTTCGACCAAGCGATAACTGTAATAGCAAATTTCAACCATCCATCGCTCTTTCGAGATCTACCAACGGGAACATCTATAGACTTAAAATAGAATTTCTTGCTGAGGAAGTTGCGAAAATCCTTTTCATTTATCTGGATATTGGTAATAACTTCCCAGAAGCCAGGAGATTCGGGGGATAATCCGATGAGATAATCCGAGCCTGATACGCCCCAAGCCAAGTCAAACTCAATATGCGAATAACGAGGGTTCTTAACTCTAGATCTAACGCTAAAGGGGGTGCCTGGCCGACTAAGGCTTTTTCGCACAACAAAATCTGTGTCGTCCATCGACTGTTCGATAAGTTGGCTCTCTCCGCTAAATCCGACATAACCATCGCGTATAGCGTGCACAACAATTTGCTCGGGATCGGCGCCTTCCGGTGCGCCATTGCTGACGACTGCAAGAGCGTCGGGATAGCTTAGCCATCGGCTCTTTGCGACGGTCATTGTTGATACTCCAAATGCGACCCGCCCCCCCGTGCTCGACGAATCAATACACATTTGCTTATCAAACCGAGGCATCCTCCCGCAATTCGACCGCTTGTGCGCGCATGTTTGCGGTAATACGGCATCGTATTATTCGACGAATATTTGATAAGCGATACCGGGCATCGCTTAAGTCATTGAAAAGTGGTGCACCCGACTGGATTCGAACCAGTGGCCTCTGCCTTCGGAGGGCAGCGCTCTATCCAGCTGAGCTACGGGTGCCGATGCAATTGAAGCGCGTAGCAAAGCCGTGCGCCGCGCGCCAGTCGTTTAACGCCGTGCCTTCTTCGCCAGCGTCACCGGCTGGAACTGGCCAAGCCCGCAGCTGGCGCCGCGGCGGGCGCCGGGCGACTGCAATACGGTGATGATGTCGGTCGAACATAATTGGCTGAGCGACGTCTGGTAGGCGAAGCTTTCCTCGAAGCCGAGCCCCGGGCAGCTGTTGGGCAGCGTATTGCGATAGACTTTCCGGCCGTTCATCTCGAAATCGATGACATTATCATTGCGGACATGGCTCTGCCGGATGCTGCGCAGCGGGATGCAGCTGACCGGCTTGCCCGCCGGCGTGGCGGTGGGCAGGTCGCGGCGATCGCGCGCGGCGCCGGGCGCGGCGGCGGCGATGACCAACAGGGCGAGCAGGGTCTTATACATCCTTGGTCTCCTGATTCGCGGCGCTCTTCGGCGCCGCTGTCTTGGGCTTGAACGCACAGAGATCGCGGACGATGCATCGCCAGCATTCCGGCGTACGCGCCTTGCAGACATAGCGGCCGTGCAGGATCAGCCAGTGATGCGCATGGACGCGGAACGGTTGCGGCGTGACCTTGTCGAGCACCAATTCGACCGCCAGCGGCGTCTTGCCACGCGCCAGGCCGGTGCGGTTGCCGACGCGGAAGATGTGTGTGTCGACCGCGAACGTTTCCTGCGCGAAGGCGACGTTGAGTACCACGTTGGCGGTCTTGCGGCCGACGCCGGGGAGGCGTTCGAGCGCGGCGCGATCGCCTGGGACGACCCCGCCGAATTCGTCGACCAGCAGGTGCGACAGCGCGATCACGTTCTTGGCCTTGGTGTTGAAAAGGCCGATCGTCTTGATGTGCTGCTTGAGGCCATCCTCGCCCAATGCGATCATCTTCTCCGGCGTATCGACCGTGGCGAACAAGGCGCGGGTGGCCTTGTTGACGCCGATATCGGTCGATTGCGCGGACAGCGCGACGGCGACGACCAATTGGAACGGATTGCCGTAAGCAAGCTCGGTTTCGGGATGGGGATCGTGTTCGGCCAGGCGGCGGTAGAATTCGAAGATATCCGCCTTCTTCACAGGCCGAGCACTTCCCCCATCGTGTAGCGGCCGGCCGGCTTGCCGACCAGCCACAGGGCTGCGGTGATCGCGCCCTTGGCGAAGATCGCCCGATCCTCGGCGCGGTGGCCGATCTCGATCCGCTCGCCAGTGCCGGCGAACACCACTTGATGATCGCCGGCGACCGAGCCGCCGCGCAGGCTCGCGAAACCGATCGTGCCTTCGCTTCGTGCGCCGGTCAGCCCGGCGCGGTCGGACACGCGGCTTTCGGCCAAGGTCGTCTGGCGCCCCGCCGCCGCCGCGTCGCCGAGCAGCAGTGCGGTGCCGGAGGGGGCATCGACCTTGTGGCGGTGGTGCATCTCGACGATCTCGATATCCCAGTCGGCGCCAAGCGCAGCGGCGGCCTCGCGCACCAGCTTGGCGAGCAAGGTAACGCCCAGCGAGACGTTGCCGGTCTGCAGCACGGCGATATCGGTGGCGGCGGCATCGATCAGCGCATGGTGCGTGGGGGCAAGGCCGGTGGTGCCGATGACGATCGGCGTGCCGGTCAGCCGCGCGGCCGCCAGCGTCGTTTCCAGCGCGGAGGGAGCGGAGAAATCGACCAGCACATCGGCTTCATGGGCAAGCCGGGCAGGATCGCCGCCGGCATCGATCCCGCCGACCAGGGTGGCGCCCATATCGGGAATGACCGCGGCGAGCGCCTGCCCCATCCGTCCGGCGCTGCCGATGATGCCGATTTTGGTCATAAGAGATGCGGTCCGAACTGCTAAGGTTAGTCTAAGGTCAGGCCTGGCACGGTGCCCGCCCGGCCGGCCTCGGGGGTCAGCGCGGGCTGGTCGCCAGGTCCGATCGTGCTGCCATAAAAGGCGTCTCGTCGCACAGTGTTTTTACGCCGCCGCCAGCGGGCGATCGCCTGTCGGTTCGTCGCGCGGCACGATTTCGACCAGGGCATCGCCGGCCTGCAGCGCCATGGCCTCATGCTCCCAGAAACCGTGGCACGCGCCGTTGCGATAGAGCCGGACGCCGAGACCCGTGGTCAGCGCGGACAGCGGCTTGCCGATTTCGTCGGGCGCGACCAGGCGCTCGTGCAGCGAGACACGACCGTCCGCCGCCGCGAGATCGGCCATATAATCGGCGATGTGCGGCCCGTGGGTCGAGCCGGCGAGCAGCAAGCCGGCAAAGCTGGCCGGGTTGATCACCGTATCGGCGCCGGCCTGGCGCGCCAGCGGCTCGTTATCCGCCGATCGGATGATCACGCTGATCGGCACGTGCGGCGCGACGCGGCACGCGGTAAGCACGATCAGGATCGAGGTATCGTCGCGCCCGGCGGTGACGATCACCGCCTTGGCGCGGGCCAGCCGCACCGCCTCGAGCGTCGCATTGCGCGTGGCATCGGCCTGGATCACGGTGACGCCGCAATCCTTGGCCAGTTCGAGCGCGGCCTGGCTGTCGTCGATCACCACGATCGAGCCGGGCGCGGCGCCGCGGCGGATCAGCTCGTTGACCGCCTCCGTGCCGCTGGTGCCATAGCCGATCACGACGATATGGCCGGTAAGTTTCTCTTGGATCGCCGTCATGCGCCATTTCTCCCACACCCGCTTGAGCAGGAAATCATAGGCCGTGCCAAGGAAGATCAGCCACACGAACAGCCGGATCGGCGTGACCAGGAAGCTGTCGATCAACCGCGCCTGCGTGCTCACCGGTACGATATCGCCATACCCTACCGAGGTGATGGTGATGATGGTGAAATAGACCACGTCGGGAAAGGTGATGGACCCGTCGCTATTGTCGCGCAGGCCGGCACGATCGAACCAGAAGATGGCCAGCGCCACGCCGATCAGGGCAAAGGCCAGGCCGACGCGTAGCAGCAGCGACAGCCAGGGCGGCGTGCTGCTCTTGCGGTGCAGCGTCAGGCTATGGTCGGGACGAGGGCGGCGGCGGCGAAACATGGGCGGGGTGTAGCGGGAATGCGCGGCGTGCGTCACCCAGGATGTGGTTGGCGATTATACCGCTGGCTCGACCATATGCTTTCCCGTTCTCCCGCGAAAGCGGGAGCCCAGGGCCAAGCGACGGCACTTGTGGCTCTGGGCCCCCGCTTTCGCGGGGGAACATGTAGGGATATTTTGCGGGGAACAGCGAAGAGATACCTAAGGGCATAGGTACCCAGCCCGTCCGGGGCGAGAGGCGCCTAGAGCGCCGCCCGCAGCACGGCACGGACGCCGTTATGCCCGGAATCATATTCGACGATCGACTGCAGGCTCTGCGCCATCGCGCGGATCAGCTTGGTGCCAAGGCCGGTGCCGCGCGGCACTGCGCCGGGCACCATGCCGATGCCGTCATCCTCCACCGCGAGCACGAAATGCCCGTCGCCATCCTGGTTGAGCGCCACGCGCACTTCGCCGCCGCGCGCGGGATAGGCATATTTGCAGGCGTTGCTGACCAGTTCGGTGACGATCACGCCGAGCGACACGGCGCGATCGGTATTGAGGCGGATCGGCTCGGCGCTGAGCGACAGGGTGCGCGGGGCATCGGGCGTCGACCAGGTCTCGCCGAGTTCGGCGACCAACGCGCCGAGATATTCCTGCATGTCGACATTCTCGACCTGGTTCGACGTGTAGAGCCGGCGATGGACCTGCGCGATCGCGGCGATGCGGCGCTGCGTATCGGCCAGTGCATCGCGTGCCGCGCCGTCGGCGAGCACGCCGGCCTGCATGCCGACCATCGCCGAGACCAATTGCAGGCTGTTGGCGACCCGGTGATTCACTTCGCTGAGCAAGGCGGCGAGCCGCGCATTGCTGGCGCGCAACTGCTCCTCCGCCGCGGCCTTGTCGCGTTCGAGCACGGCGCGCGCGATCACCTGTTCGAACGCGCTGGCCAGCAGATCGAAGAAGTCCTCCCCGACTGTCTTGACGACATAATCGGCGGCGCCGGCCTTGAGCGCGGCGACCGCGATACGGCCTTCCTCGGATCCGGTAACGTAGACGACCGGTGGGATCGCGGGCAGCGTGCGCAGTTGCGCGAGCGTCTCCAACCCATCCATTCCCGGCATGTAATGGTCGACCGCGATCAGATCGAACGGTTCGGCCGCGGCCAGCGCGCAGCCCTGCACACCGCCCTCGGCCAGCGTTACCGCATAGCCACGTCGGGCGAGCGACTTCGCCGCCAACCGGCGCAGCCCCGCATCGTCGTCGATATACAGAACGCGCGGCTGGTTCACCCCTGGCCCTCGAGATCGGGCACCTGGATGACCGAGAGGAACAGGCCGAGCTGGCGGATCGCCTGGGCGAAGCTTTCGTAATTGACCGGCTTGGTGATGTAGACGTTGCAGCCCAGATCGTAGCAGCGCTGGATCTCGACCTTGTCGTCGGTGGTGGTGAGCACGACGACCGGCGTACGCTTGAGCGAGGGCTCGCTCTTGATCTTGGCCAGGATATCCGTGCCGCTCATGTCGGGCAGGTTGAGATCGAGCAGCACCAAGGCGGGACCGTTGAGCGCCGGGCCGTCGCTGTGATGGAACAGATAATCCAGCGCGCTGGTGCCGTCTGTGAAATGGGTGATCTCGTTCATGATCCCGGCGCGACGGATATTCTTCTCGATCAGACGGGCATGGCCTTCGTCATCCTCGATCATCACGATACTGACGGAACGATGGTCGGTCATGGCTTACCCTCTAGTTCGTGAAGCGTTACCGGCAGGTTTAGCCGAAACGTCGCGCCCTTGCCCAGTTCCGAGCTGACGTCGATGACGCCGCCCAGCCGATAGGCCAATGCGCGGACATGCGCGAGCCCGATCCCTTCGCCGGGCTGATCCTGATTACCCGCGCGGCGGAACAGATCGAACACGCGGGTGTGATCGGCCGGCCCGATGCCGCGCCCGTTATCCTCGATTTCGAAGCTGACGCGGGCTCCGGTGCGCTGCCCGCGCACGACGATCAACCCGGGCCGGCCGGGCTGGAGATATTTGACCGCGTTTTCGATCAGATTGGAGAAGATCTGTTCGATCGCCAGCCGATCGGTGACCAGATCGGGCAATGTGCCCTCGATGCTGAGCGTCGCGCCTTTATCGTCGATCAGATGCTGCAGCGAGCGGCCGATCGTATCGACCAGCAGATCCATATCGACCGAGCTTGGCGCCAGCACGCGGCGCCCCTCGCGCGACAATTTGAGGATCGCGTTGATCAGCCGGTCCATCTTCTGGGTCGAGGTGCGGATGAAGCCGATCGCCTCGGGCAGATCCTCGCGCGCGGCCAGCCGGGCCTCGTCGGAAACGATTTGCGGCGCGTCGCGCTCGGCTCGGTCGATCAGCTCGCTGATCGCCGCGGTCGCGGTGTCCAGTTCGGCGGTGAAGCCCATCACGTTGACCAGCGGGCTGCGCAGATCGTGGCTGACGATATAGGCGAAGCGCTGGATCTCGTCATTGGCGCGGCTGAGATCGGCGGTACGCGCATCGACCTGTTCTTCCAGGCTGTCGGCGAAATCGCGCAGCGCATCGCGCGACGCGCCCAGATCGCGCGTATAGCGCAGGATCGTGGCCAGCGAGGCGAGCGCGGCCATCGCGACGAACACGCCGGCCAGCGCCAGCGTGATATAGAACAAGCGGATATTTTCCTGCTGTTCGGCATCGCGCGTGACCAGCAGCTGCTTCTCGCGATCGCGCATTGCCGCGGCGATGGCGCGCAGCTTCATCATCCGCCGAGGCAGCGATTCGGTGGCGAATTCCGCCAGCGCCTGATCGACGCGGCCCGACCGCGCCAGGGCCAGCGTCATGTCACGCCGCGCCTTGAGGTCGGCAAATCTCGCCTTGAACTCGGCAATCGCGAGCTGTTGAGTCGGATTGTCGATGGTCAGTTGTTGCAGTCGATCGAAGGCCGGTGCGATCTTGGTCGACACGTCTTGATAGGTATCGAGATAGGGTTGCTGCCGCGTCAGCAGATAGCCGCGCCGGCTGGTTTCACCGCGTTCGATCAGCACGCTCACTTCGCCGATCGCCAGTTCCACCTGATAGGTGTGATTGACCCAACGGGTGTGATCCTGATTGCGCGAGGTAAGCCAGGCGGCGCCGACGCCGGCGGCGATCAGCGCAAGGAAGCCCAGCACCATGCAGACGATCAGGAATTGTCGGGCAAGACTCTCGCGCACGCCGAAGCGGCTTACTAATGTTGGCACCATTGCCGGCCTGTTACGCATCGGCAACGACAAATGCCAGCGGGGCGATGTTGAGCGACATCAATCGTCCCAGGACAGGCTGCCTTGCGGGCTTTGCCGCCCGACCAGCCCACCGCCGCGGCGCCGCGCCAGTTCGGTCTCGGCGGTGTAGCGCACATCGATATCGCGATCGCCGAGGAATTTGGTCAGGCTATCATCGTCTATCTCCTGCCACGCCTTGCCGCGGTCCGGGCCGAAGCGCACGCGGGGCAAGAGGCCGGGAATGTTCGACCATTCGATCAACTGCTTGAGGCTCGATTCGTTGAGCATGTCGCGCAGGTGGAAGGCAGTGACATAGGCATCGGGGAAAGCGCGATGTGCGGGCAGGCCGCGGTCATGCTGGATGCCGTGCGGTTTGCGCCAATAGCGCAGCACCTGGTTGGAGAAGCTGGGCGAATCCGGCCACAGGCGGAGCGCGCATTTCCACGTGCAGATCCAGTCGGCGCCGCGGGTCAACGCTGGCGTGCAATATTGCTGTTCGAAATCGGCGCGGTGCGCGGCCAGCGCGATGCGGCGCGGATAGGGATCGAGCACGGGCCGCGCGACGTCCTGCCAGAACGGCGCGTCGGCGACCTGTTCGTCGAGGATATGGTGGATCGCCTGGGTGATCGGCGGGATCGGCCGGCCGGGATTGACGTAACGCTGCCCGCCTTCGCCGTGCAACTCCCAGCGCCCGTCCGGCCCGAGCGCCACATCCTGCCAGCCGATCTCGCACACGCCGTGCGCGGGCGGCGCTTGGCCCGTCGTTTCGAGATCGACGACGCGGATGATCGAGGGTTGCGGTGGAGGCATTGCCTTAAGTGGCGGTTTCGCTTGCCAAATGCCAGCCCCTCATCGGCGCCCTCAACCCCGCTTGGTCGGCACCCCGGCGATGATGTCGAAGCGGATGCGCACCCAGGCGCCGATCACCGGCCGGCCGCCGATGCGCGGCGGCAGCACGCGGAACTGCCATGCCGCCTGGCGCATCGCACGCGCAATGCCCGAACCCAGCGGCGATTCCCCGAGCGAGCGGCAATTCTCCACGCGGTTGCCCGGGATCGTGCGGCACGCGACGAGGCCATAGCCTTCGCGCTGGTTCACGCCCTGCATGTAGAAGGCCATTTCCGCGCGGGTTGGCTCGCGTTCCCATTCGGCATCGTACATACGCTCGCCGCCCGGGCCTTCGCCGGGGCCGTAGACCGATCCGCTATCCTTGCCCTTGGCCGCACCGCTCTCGCCGCCGCCGCGCTGCGGCAGATTGGAGATGTCCGCTGCCTGGAACAGTTCGCGCCCGCCGATCAGCACCGGGGTGGGCGGGGCAGGGGGGACGGGTGGCGCCTTGGCCGGTTGCGGTACCGGCGCGCGGCCCGGCGCGCCGCTCGAACTGGCGGTCTTCTTCTTCTCGACTTCGACCGCCTTGGGGCCGGGGGTCGGCACCGGCTTGGGCACGTCGAACATCGAGAAGGATTTGGGTTCGCTCTTGTCCTCGGGGACAAATTTCGGCGCCATCGTGAGCATCACGATCAGGACGAGCAGATGCGCGACGACGGCCAAGACGAGCGCGATCGTGCGGCGCCGCTTCGACGAGGATTGATAGGACGCCGCGGGCATGACTTGCGCCTAGACCGCCGGCTTGTGCGCTGCAACGAGAAGTGCTGACACAATGTGTCGCAAAGCGATCCTTCCCCAGCGGCGGCCGGGGAAGGGGAATCAGCTCAATGCGCCGCCTGTTCGCCGCGCACCAGGCCACTGGCTGCGAGTTGCTCGTCGATCATCGCCAGCAGCCGATCGAGCGCCGCCTGGTCCTTGGCCTCGGCGCGGGCGACCAGCACATCCTGCGTGTTCGAGGCGCGCAGCAGCCACCAGCCGTCGGGCGTGTTGACGCGCGCACCGTCAGTGCGGTTGACGTCGGCGCCGGAGGCTTCGAGCCGCTCGAGCACTTCGTCGATCACCGCGAACTTGCGGCTCTCATCGACCTGGAAGCGCATTTCCGGCGTGTTGACCAGCGCCGGCATCTCGCCGCGCAATTCGGTCATCGACTTGCCGATCATGTGCACCGCGCGGATCAGCCGCACCGCAGCGTACTGCGCGTCGTCGAAGCCGTAATATTCGTGCGCGAAGAAGATGTGGCCGCTCATCTCGCCCGCAAGCGGCGCGTGCGTTTCCTTCATCTTGGTCTTGATCAGCGAGTGGCCGGTTTTCCACATCAGCGGCTCGCCGCCGAGTTCGGCGATACGGTCGTAGAGCATCTGCGACGCCTTGACGTCGGCGATGATCGTCGCGCCGGGCAGTTCCTTCAGTACCGGTACCGCCAGAATGGACAGAAGCTGATCGCCCCAGATCACCCGGCCCTGGCCGTCGATCGCGCCGATCCGGTCGCCATCGCCATCGAAAGCCAGTCCGAAATCGAGCTGCTTCTCGGCGACGAGACGCTTGAGATCGGCGAGGTTCTTTTCCTCGGTAGGATCGGGATGATGGTTGGGAAAATCGCCGTCGACATCGGTGAACAGCAGATGATGCTCACCCGGCAGGAGCTTGACGAGCTTCTCGATCACCGGGCCGGACGCGCCGTTGCCGGCATCCCAGCCGATCTTGAAGGTACCACCGGCATAGCCGGCAAGCAGGCGGCCGACATAATCGTCCTCGATATCGGCGCTGCTGACCGTGCCTTCGCCCTCTTCCCAGTCGCCGGCTTCGGCCAGCCGCGCCAGATCCTGGATGTCGTCGCCGAAAAACGGCAGGTGCTGCAATACCATCTTGAAGCCGTTATACTCGGCGGGATTGTGGCTGCCGGTTATCTGGATGCCGCCATCCACTTCTAGGATCGCTTCGGCATAATAGAGCATCGGCGTCGGCCCCATGCCGATCCGCACCACATCGACGCCGCCGGCGGTAAGCCCCGCGACCAACGCCGCTTCGAGATCCTTGGACGAATGCCGCCCGTCATAGCCGACCGCCACGCGCGTGCCGCCGACACGGCGCACGCGCGTGGCGAAGCCGCGGCCGATCGCGGTGGCGTCGGCCGTGCCCAGGGTTTTGCCGACGATGCCGCGGATGTCGTATTCACGCAGGGACGTGGGATCGAAACGGTGCGTCATCGGGGCTCCTAAGGTTTGGTCTGATGGCTTAATCGGCGAGCGGGCTATTGGTTCACTGACGGCGTGGACGCACTACCGCTTGAGCAACGTATCCCGTGCGGCGTTGATCCGGCGGGTGAGATCGGCGGAGCCGCCCTTGTCGGGATGCACCGCGCTGACCAGCCGGCGATGCGCCGCGCGCACTTCCTCCGCATCGGCGGTGGCGCCGACGCCCAGGATCGAGCGCGCCTCGGTCTCGTTCAGCCGCTCGGTCTTGGTCGTGCGGCGCAGCAACAGCCAGCCGGCCAACAGGATCAACGCGACAAGGAGGATTTTCGACATCAGGCGGCGAACAGCGGCAGGTTGGCGTTGTGCTGCGTCGGTTCGGGCAACGCCAGCGCGGCCATCATCTCGCGCAGCTCTTGCCGTGCGGCGACATGGCTCAGCCCCATCCCGCCGAATTCGCCGGCGTCGAGCATGGTCAGCCCCTTGGGGAACAGCTCGCGGTAAATCACCCGCTCGCCCAGGCCCGGAATGATGCGGAAGCCGACCCGCTTGGACAGCTGATCGAGCGCTTCGGACACGCGGCGCATGTTGCGCGCCTCGATATGCTGAACGCGGTTTCTGAGCACGACCCAGTCGATCGTCGAACCATCGGTCTTGGCGCGGGTCTTGCGCGCGTCCCAGATCAGTTCGGCATAGAAGCTCGGCCGTGTCACCTTGTAGGTATCGGGATCGACCTGGCCGATCAGGTCGAAATCGACGAAACTGTCGTTCATCGGGGTGACCAACGTGTCGCCGCGCTCGGCGGCGAGCCGCGCGAAGCGGTCGTCGCGGCCCGGCGTGTCGATCACCAGGAAGTCGGCACCCTCGGACAGCGAGGCGAACACGTCCTCGAAGCGCTCGAGCGTCTCGCCGTCATGCGTAGCGTGGCGCGGGATCGGCAGTTCGCGCCCGGTGCGCTTCTGCGTCTCGGCGCGATTGTCGAGGTAGCGCCCCATAGTGCGCTGGCGATGATCGAGATCGAACGCTGCGACGCGGGCGCCGCGGGCCTGCAGCGCGATCGCCACGTGCACCGCAGTGGTCGATTTGCCCGTGCCGCCCTTTTCGTTGGCGAAGACGATGATGTGTGGCTTTTGCGCAACCGTAGACACGTCGCAAACATTCCTCTGGTTGCTTGGTTGAGATGCCCCCCATAGAAGGCCCGACCGATCCTTTACCGAAGGCCATCCCCGCGTGCAAACCATCCGTCAGCTCGAACTGCTCCGCAGCGGGATCGCCGATCTCCGCCGCGACGGCAGTCGCATCGCGCTGGTCCCCACGATGGGCGCGCTGCACGCCGGGCATATCGCGTTGATCGAGGCGGCCAAGCGCCCAGGCACGCGCGTGGTGGCGTCGATCTTCGTCAATCCCAAGCAATTCGGCCCGAACGAGGATCTCAGCCGCTATCCGCGCAAGGAGCTGGCCGACACCAGGATGCTGAGCGAGGCGGGCTGCGACCTGCTGTGGATGCCGCCGGTGGAGATCATGTACCCGGCCGGCTTCGCCACCAACGTCTCGGTCGCCGGCGTCAGCGACGGGCTCGACGGCGAGTCGCGCCCGGGCCATTTCGACGGCGTCGCGACGGTGGTGACCAAATTGTTCAACCAGGTCCGCCCCGACGTCGCCTATTTCGGCGAAAAAGATTTCCAGCAGCTCGCCGTGATCCGCCGCATGGTCGCCGATCTCGACATGGGAATCGAGATTACCGGCGTGCCGACGCAGCGCGAGGATGACGGGCTGGCGCTGTCCTCACGCAACATCTATCTCGACGAGAGCGAGCGGGCCAAGGCGGTCGCCCTGCCGCGCGCGCTGGGCGTCGCGGCCCGCGCGATCCACAAGGGCGACGATGTCGACAGCGCCCTGGCCGCCGCCCGCGAGTCGCTGCTCGCCGCCGGTTTCACCATCGACTATGTCGAACTGGTCGATGCCGAGACGCTGGCGGCGCCCGATGCAACCCGCCCCCGCCGCCTGGTCGCAGCCGCCCGGCTCGGCCTGACGCGACTGATCGACAATCTCGCGGTCGGGCCCGTCGAACAAGGCTAATCGCCGTTAACCATTTATTGATCCCGCCTTGTCATGGTCGGATCAACAAGAATGGTTAACAGGGGTTAAGGGCATGGGCAGCAGCCTGAAAAGCACACAGTTCCTGATCGACAGCCGCATGGCGGATGCCGCGCGGGGCAATATCGACGCTTATTACGATCTCGGCATGGCCTATTCGAGCGGCGCATCCGGGGTGCATATCGACCTGATCGAAGCGCACAAATGGTTCAACCTCGCCGCCGTCGCCGGCAGCGAAGAGGCCCAAGCGTGCCGGTCCGAAATTGCCGAGGATATGAGCGCGCGCGAGATTGCGGCGGCGCAGGCTGCGGCGCGGGCGTGGATGCGCGGCACGGAACGGCGCGCGGCGTAATCTTATTCCTCCCCCAACGGGGGAGGGGGACCATTTGCTTCTTCAGCAAATGGTGGAGGGGTAGGCAAGCCGAGGCACCTCTCGTGGCTACCCCTCCACCACCCGGCTGAAGAAGCCGGGTGGTCCCCCTCCCCCTTTGGGGGGAGGAATGAGAGCTACCACCTATTCCGCTGCCACCGCCTTCTTTACCGCCGGCTTCTTGGCCGCCACTTTCTTCGCCGGCGCTGCGCCATCGGCCGCTTTAGGCGCGGCCTTCTTCACCGCCGCCTTCTTGGCCGGGGCCTTCTTCTTTTTCTTCGCCGGCGCCGCCGCAGCGCGCGCGTCGATCAGTTGGACCGCTTCTTCCAGCGTCAGCGCATCCTTCTCGATCGATTTGGGCAGGGTCGCATTGGTCTCGCCATCGGTGACATAGGCGCCGTAGCGCCCTTCCATCAGCTTGATCTCCGCTTCGCTGCCGGGATGATTGCCCAGCACCTTGAGCGGCGCCTGCGCGCCCCGCTGCGGCCGCCCGCCACCGGCCGCCGCTTCGGCCAATTTGACCACGGCAGCATTCATGCCCGTCTCGAACACATCCGCAGTCGAGGTCAGCCGGGCATATTTGCCGGCATGCGCAAGATAGGGCCCGTAGCGCCCGATCGACGCGGTGATCGGCTCGCCGCTTTCGGGATGCGTGCCGACGGTGCGCGGCAGCGCCAGCAGCTTGAGCGCCCATTCCAGATCGAGCTCGCCGGGCAGATCCTTGGGGATCGAGGCGCGCTTGGCCTCCTTACCCTCGCCGAGCTGGATATACGGCCCGAACCGCCCCGATTTGCGCTCGACCGGCAAGCCGGTCTCGGGATCGTTGCCCAACGTCTCCGGCCCGCTATCGGCGCCGTCCTCGCCGCCCGGCTGGCCGAAGCGCCTTGTATATTTGCATTCGGGATAGTTGGAGCATGCGACGAACGCGCCGAACTTGCCGCCGCGCAGCGCCAACCGGCCCTCGCCGCAATTCGGGCAGAGCCGCGCATCGCCGCCATCGGCCTGCGCCGGGAACAGATACGGCTCGAGAAAGATGTCGAGCTCGGCCGTCACTTCCGACGGCTTCTGCTCCATCACTTCGGTGGTGCGCGGTTTGAAATCCTGCCAGAACGCCGCCAGCACGGCCTGCCACTCGGCGCGCCCGCCTGACACTTCGTCAAGCTCGTCCTCGAGCCCGGCGGTAAAGTCATAGCCGACATATTTCTCGAAGAAGCGCTCAAGAAACGCGGTCACCAGCCGGCCGCTCTCCTCGGCGAAGAAGCGGTTCTTCTCCACGCGGACATAGGCGCGGTCCTTCAGCGTCTTGATGATCGAGGCATAGGTCGACGGCCGGCCGATGCCGAGCTCTTCCATGCGCTTGACCAGGCTGGCCTCGGAAAAACGCGGCGGCGGCTGGGTGAAATGCTGCTCGGCATGAACCGCCTTCTTGGCCGGCGCGTCGCCCTCGCGCAGCCGCGGCAGGCGCTTGGCATCCTCGTCCTGGCTGTCGTCGCTGCCCTCTTCGTACAATGCCAGATAGCCCGGGAACAACACCACCTGGCCGGTCGCGCGCAAGCCCGTATGCCCGCTGCCATCGAGCAGCTCGACCGTGGTCCGCTCCATCCGTGCGCTGGCCATCTGGCTGGCCAAAGCGCGCTTCCAGATCAGGTCGTACAGCCGCGCGAAATCGCCGGCGCCGACCTTGTCCTTGCCGAAATCGGTCGGGCGGATCGCCTCATGCGCTTCCTGCGCATTCTTGGCCTTGGTGGTGTAGACGCGTGGCTTGTCCGGCACGTAGCTCGCGTCGTAGCGATTGGCGACGGCAAGCCGCGCGGCGGAGATGGCGCTCGAATCCATCTGCACGCCGTCGGTGCGCATATAGGTGATCGAGCCGTCCTCGTAGAGCCCCTGCGCGATGCGCATCGTGTGATCGGCCGAGAAACCGAGTTTCCGCGAGGCCTCTTGCTGCAGGGTCGAGGTGGTGAAAGGCGGCGGCGGGTTGCGCGAGGCGGGCTTGGTCTCGACCGTCTGAACGCTGAACCGGCCTTCCTCGACGGCGGCCTTGGCGCGCAACGCCGTGCCTTCCTCGCCGATCGACAGGCGGTCGAGCTTCTTGCCCTCGAACGTCACCAGGCGCGCCTGGAACGGCGTGCCGTCCTGCTCGAGATCGGCGATCACCGACCAATATTCCTGCGCGCGGAAGGCCTCGATCTCGCGCTCGCGGCTGACGATCAGGCGCAGCGACACCGATTGCACGCGGCCCGCCGATTTGGCGCCGGGCAGCTTGCGCCACAGCACCGGCGAGAGCGTGAAGCCGACGAGATAATCGAGCGCGCGGCGCGCCCGATAAGCGTCGATCAGATCGTCGTCCAATTCGCGCGGATGCTTCATCGCCTCGGTCACCGTCGCCTTGGTGATGGCGTTGAAGGTGACGCGCTGGACGTCCTTGGGCAGCGCCTTCCGCGCGCGCAGCACTTCCTGCACATGCCAGCTGATCGCCTCGCCCTCGCGATCCGGATCGGTCGCCAGGATCAGGCGATCGGCGGTCTTGGCGAGATCGGTGATCGCCTTCAGCTGCTTCGATTTATCGGCGTAATTTTCCCATTCCATCGCGAAGCCTGCGTCGGGATTGACCGAACCGTCCTTGGGCGGCAGGTCGCGGACATGGCCGTAGGAGGCCAGCACGCGGTAATCCGAACCGAGATATTTCTCGATGGTCTTGGCCTTGGCGGGCGATTCGACGATGACAAGCTGCATGGGGAGAAAACGTCCTTCACGTGTACGCGCGAGGATGGAGAGCGGAATCGGGCCGCGTCAAGCGCCGGTCGATCCGTCCTCCCGCTCCCGGCGCGGGTCGGCGCTCGCTAGTCTGCTCGCAGCCCAGGGTAAAGCGTGCTCGCGCCGCCGAGCGCGACGCGCCCGCCGGCATGCCGCTCCAACCGCCCGGCCAGTTCCAGTTCGAGCAGCACGGTCTGCACGATCGCCGGGGCCAGGCCGGATTGGCGGATCAGCTCGTCCACCGCGACCGGCACCGGGCCGAGCAGCGACAGCAGGTCGCGCCGCTCTCCGTCGCTGGCGTCTTCGGGCCGGGCGCCGTCAAACCCCACGCCGGGCGCGCGCACCATGCGCGTGTCGATCGGGCGGATCGTTTCCAGCACGTCGGCGGCCGATTGGATCAGGGTCGCGCCCTCGCGGATCAGCCCGTTACAGCCTTGCGCACGCGGGTCGAGCGGCGATCCCGGCACCGCCATCACCTCGCGCCCCGCTTCGCCGGCCAGCCGCGCGGTGATCAGCGAGCCGGATCGCGGCGCTGCCTCCACCACCACCGTGCCCACCGCCAGCCCGGCGATGATGCGGTTGCGATAGGGAAAGTGGCGCGCGCGCGGCTCGATGCCCGGCGGTTGTTCGGCGATCAGCAGCCCTTCGCTGGCGATGCGTTCCTGCAGCTCGGCATTCTCCGGCGGATAGGCCACGTCCAGCCCACCGGCGATCACCCCGATCGTGCCGCCCGCCAAGGCCCCGACATGCGCCGCGGTATCCACGCCGCGGGCTAGGCCGGAGACCACGGCAATGCCGTCCTCGGCCAGCTGATAGGCCAGTTGCCGTGCGAACCGACATGCCGCGGCGGAGGCGTTGCGTGCTCCGACCATGGCCACGGCGGTGCGCTGCAGCAACGCCGCCTGCCCGCGCAGCGTCAATGCCGGCGGCGCATCGTCGAGTTCGGCCAGCAACGGTGGATAAGCGGGATCGTCGATGAACAGGTGGCGCCCGCCCAATCTGGCCACCTTGGCCAGTTCGCGCTCGGCCAGCCCGGCGTCCGCCACCTGCGGCGCCCGCCCGCCGCCGCGCTGCGCGAGCCCCGGCAGCGCCTCGATCGCGGCCGCGGCGTCGCCGAAGCGCCGGATCAATTGACGATAGGTGATCGGGCCGATCTGCGCCGTACGGATCAACCGCAAGCGCGCGATCGGGCCCGCCTCAGCCATGCTTGCGCCCGAGCCGTGGTTCGGTGCCGGCGAACAACCGCTCGATATTCTCGCGATGCTTCCACAGCACGAGCAGGCCCAAAGCGAGCAGCAGGAAGACCATGTCGAACCGGGCAAAATAGGCCGCGCTGACCGGCGCGCTGATCGCCGCCGCGATGCCCGCCACGGAGGAGATGCGCAACGTCGCCAGCAACCCCAGCCAGACCACCGCATAGACCAGCGCGCACGGCCAGTGCAGCGCCAGCAGGATGCCCATCAGGGTCGCCACGCCCTTGCCGCCGTGAAACTTGAGCCACACGGGATAGAGATGGCCGACGAACGCCGCCGCTGCAGCGAACATTGCGGTGCCGGGGAACAGCCACGCGCTGAGCAGCACCGCCGCCCAGCCCTTGGCGCCATCGAGCAGCAAGGTCGCCGCCGCTAGCCCCTTGCGCCCGGTGCGCAGCACGTTGGTCGCGCCGATATTGCCCGAACCGATCGTGCGCAGATCGCCCGCGCCGCCCAGCCGGGTGAGAATCACCCCGAACGGGATCGAGCCGAGCAGATAGCCCAGCACGATGGCCGCAACGGGCGCGATCCAAAGTGTTTCGGTGTGCAAGTTCATCCCCATGGCCCCGTTATGTTCGCCTATAGCCGACAGCGGCGTGCAGTGCCAACGATCTGTCGCTCTGGCCCTCTCCCGCGAGCGGGAGAGGGTTTCGCTTGGCACTTTCGCTCCACTCTCTACATAGCCCGGCAATGGACACCCGCCCGATCCTGTTCTTCGATTCCGGCGTCGGCGGCCTCTCCGTGCTTGGCGCGACTCGGGCGCTGCTGCCGACCGCGCCGTTCGTCTACGCCGCCGATTCCGCCGGTTTCCCCTACGGCACCAAGAGCGAAGCCGAGATCGCCGTTCGTGTCCCTGCCTTGCTCGGCCGGCTCGCCGAACGCTATCGCCCGCGGCTGATCGTGATCGCCTGCAACACTGCCTCGACCATCGCTTTGGCCGATGTTCGTGCGGCGCTCGATCTGCCGGTGGTCGGCACCGTGCCCGCGATCAAGCCGGCCGGGGAAATCAGCCGCAGCCGGGTGATCGGCGTGCTCGGCACCGACGCGACGGTGCGCCAGCCTTATGTCGACGATCTCGCCGCCCGCTTCGCCGGCGATTGCCTGGTGCTGCGGCATGGCTCGGCCGAACTGGTGCGGCTGGCCGAGGCCAAATTGCACGGCCATGCCACCGATCCGGCGCGTTACGCCGCGATCCTGGACGGGCTGTTCGGGCAAGCGGGCGGCGAGCGGATCGACACGATCGTCAACGCCTGCACGCATTTCCCGCTGGTCGCCGACGAGCTCGCTGCCGCGGCGCCGGCCGGCGTGCGGTTCGTCGATGGCAGTGCCGGCATCGCGCGCCGAGTCGCGTATTTGACGACGGATCAGACATGGCCGGGCGAAGCGGGGCAGGGCATTGCCGTGTTTACCCGCAGCGATGCCGATAGCGCTGCGCTGACGCCCGCACTGGCGCGATTCGGCATCGATCGGCTCGAGTCGCTTTAGGCCGGTTCCGGTTCGCGGCTCAGTTCGGCATAGCGCCGGGCCAATTCCTGATGCGCGATGCGCGCCGCGGGATCGGTCACACGGGCTAACAGCGCCCGTTCCTGCGCCTCGCGGCGGGCGAAATAGCTGGTCCCGGTAGCGTCGTTCCTCGGACGGTTGGTCACTGGATTTTCCCTGGCTGCAAAGCGGGACCGCGAACCCTCTCTCGGTCGTGGACCTGCTTTGACAGCGATCGTCCACGATGGACTCGGCATAGCAGATCCGCCCCGATTCGGCACTTGATTTGGGACAAGTATGGTTCCTTGGAATCGCTGGGAAATCGCTGGAAATCTTGCCGCTGGCGGGTTAGGGCGCTGGCCATGAACGCGGACCTCAAGGCCGTGCGCGGAGTCGACTATTCGCGCATTTTCACCCAGGCGATCGATCGCCTGCATGTCGAGGGCCGCTATCGCGTGTTCATCGATATCCTGCGCAACAAGGGCGCGTTCCCCAACGCGCGCTGTTTTGCTGGGCATAACGGCCCCAAGCCGATCACCGTATGGTGCTCGAACGACTATCTCGCCATGGGGCAACATCCCGATGTGATCGCGGCGATGGAAGAGGCGCTGCACGATGTCGGCGCCGGTTCGGGCGGCACCCGCAACATCGGTGGAAACACCCACTATCACGTTGATCTCGAAGCCGAACTTGCCGATCTCCACGGCAAGGAAGGGGCCTTGTTGTTCACCAGCGGCTACGTCTCCAATGAGGCAACGTTGGCAACTTTGGCCAAGGTCCTGCCCGGCTGCATCATCTTCTCCGATGAACTCAACCACGCCTCGATGATTGCGGGCATCCGCAATTCCGGCTGCGAGAAGCACGTCTTCCGCCACAACGACGTCGCGCATCTCGAGGAACTGCTCGCCGCCGCCGATCCCGCCGCGCCGAAGCTGATCGCCTTCGAAAGCGTCTATTCGATGGACGGGGACGTCGCGCCGATCGCGGCGATCTGCGATCTCGCCGATCAGTATAATGCGCTGACCTATCTCGACGAAGTCCATGCCGTCGGCATGTACGGCACGCGCGGCGGCGGCATTTCCGAGCGCGACGGTGTCGCCGAGCGGCTGACGATCATCGAAGGCACGCTGGGCAAGGCGATCGGCGTGATGGGCGGCTATATCAGCGCCGACCAGACGATCATCGACGTGATCCGCAGCTATGCGCCGGGCTTTATCTTCACCACCAGCCTGTCGCCAGTGCTGGTCGCCGGCGCGCTGGCCAGCATCCGCCACCTCAAGGCCTCGAGCGAAGAACGTGACGGGCAGCAGGCGGCGGCGGCGATGCTGAAGAGCATGTTTGCCGAGGCCGGGCTGCCGGTGATGGATTCGACCACGCATATCGTGCCGCTGATGGTCGGCGATCCCGTCAAGGCGAAGAAGATCAGCGATGTCCTGCTTGCCGAATACGGTGTGTACGTCCAGCCGATCAATTACCCGACCGTGCCACGCGGCACGGAGCGGCTGCGCTTCACGCCCGGCCCCGCGCATACCGAAGCGATGATGCGCGAGCTGACCGGCGCGCTGGTCGAAATCTGGAGCCGGCTGGAACTGCGCCGGGCCGCCTGATGCCCAAGCGCAACGCTGCCGATTGGACGCTCGCGCAAGGCAAAGCGGGCGGCAACAACACGATCATTCGCGCGCTGGCTCGCGTGCCGCTGGTCGAGCAGCGCCAGGCGCGCCCGGTGCTGGTGACGATCACCTGGGCCTATGACGGCGAAGCGACCGCCGGCATGCCGTCGCGTGCCATCTATGATCGCATGGAGGGCTTCGAGGAGGTGCTGTTCGGCGCGCTCGACGAAGAGGATTGGGCGACCGAAGCGGCGGCGATCACCGGCAACGACGCGCGGCAATGGCGCTTCTACGCCGCCGATGCGGAGGATTTCGAAGCGCGCTTCAGCGCGGCCTTCACCGGCCATGCACTGTATCCGATCGAACTGGAAGCAGTGCCGGATCCCGACTGGCAGGGCCTGCGTGAAGTGCAGCCCAAAGCCTGACGGACGGCGATCGGCGCGTCGTCAGACGATGACGATGATCTGATTTGTACCGGGCACGGCAAGCGGATCGCCGAACCGCACGGTGTGCGCGGCGGCGTACTGACCGCCGATGGGATCGGCGAAGACGTGCACCACCGACCGGTCGCCATCGACCACCCAATAATTGGGTATGTCAGCGGCGGCATAATCGTTGCGTTTTGGCCCGAGATCGCGAACGATCGAGCTTTCCGCAATTTCGATCGCCAGGACGATTTCCTCGGCGCGCAACAAGCGGTTGGTGTCGGGAAGCGCCAGCACGATGCCGACATCGAACCCGCGGACGGTATCGCGGCCCAAATCGATCCCGGTATCGCTGAACACTTGTAAGGTCGTCTCAGCGACGGCGGCCCATAACAGTGCCGACAATCGCGACTGCCGCCAGCCATGGCTGCTCATTGGGCGATTCATGCGCTGGAGCTCCCCCTCCACAAGTTCCACGTTCATGTCGTCAAAGGCACCAGCCTCATACATGCGAAGGAACTCCGCGGTGGTAAACCGCGCGCCGGCCTGCTGCGCCATGTCCAAACTCGCGACCCTGCTCATAGTGTACGGATTATCATGCGATTTGCTGCGTCGCGAGAAGAATTCAGTCCGCGAAGCGACCCGCGCGGTAGAGTAGGGTGATCGCCACACGACGGTTGCGCGGGTCGGACGGGTTGGCGGCGATCATCGGCTCGCGATCGGCGACGCCTTCGATCCGTTCGAAGCGCTTTTCGGGGATGCCGCCATGGAATAGCCGGCGGCGCGTCGCCTCGGCGCGGCTCGACGACAGGATCCAATTGTTCATCGCCAGCGGATCGCCATATGGCAGGCTGTCGGTATGGCCGCGGATCATGATCGGGTTGTCGGTGCCGGCGATCGATTCGGCGATCAGCCCGATCAGCGTCGAGGCTTGCGGATCAAGCTGCGTGGTGCCGAGCGCGAACATCGAATAATCGGCATCGTCGAGCAGGTCGATGCGCATGCCGTCGCGCGTGCGCATGAAGCGGACGTGCTTGCCGAGCTTGGCGAGCTTGGCACTGGCCTTGATCTCGCCCTCGATGCGGCGGCGCATCTTCTCGAAATTCCGTTGGTCTTCGGCGCCCAACCGCGCCTTGTTCTTGAGCGACCCCTTTTGCCCGGTGCCGACCGACGTCCCCCCGGTGGAATCGGCCGGGATGGTCATCGATCGGGTGCCGGTCTGCGCCGCTTTGTGCGCGTAATTGTCCTTGTCGATGATCGACGAGCCGCCGAACAGACCGTCCGAGCCGGCGCTGTTCTGCTTGAAATCGACCAGGGTGGGCGCGAAATAATCGGCCAGCGCCTTGCGCTGCTTCTCGTTGGTCGCGCCGAGCAGCCACATCAGCAGGAAGAACGCCATCATCGCGGTGACGAAATCGGCATAGGCGACTTTCCACGCGCCGCCGTGATGCCTGCCATGTGCCTCGATATAGATCTTCTTGTAGATGATCTTGGGCGGCTGATTGCTGCCATGCGGCGCGCGGGCGGCCATCAGACGGTCCGAGAGATGGTTTCACGCGAAGGCGCGAAGACGCGAAGGGAAGGGTTCGCGCAGAGGCGCGGCGGACGCGGAGAGTTGGCTCCCAATCGCGCCAGCGATCCTCCAAAACCATTGGTTAGCATAGAGTGCGCTATCGCGCGGCAAAACGCCGTTGCGTCCTCCGCGCCTCTGCGCGAAAAAAGCTTCTTCGTGCCTTCGCGCCTTCGCGTGAAATCCTCCACGCTCACCGTCCGCGCAACCCGTCGAACACTTCGGCAAAACCCGGCTGGTTCGAGTGCGCGATGCCGGAACGCGCGGCTTCGATCACCAAAGGCTGCGGGTGGCCGTGCAGCGAAGCGATGATGATCTGCTTGACGACGTGGTATATCGCGGCATCGGCATCGATCACCTGCTTCAAACGATTGGCGAGCGGCGCGACGATGCCATAGGCGAGTAGCACGCCCATGAACGTGCCGACCAAGGCCGAGCCGATCATCGCGCCGAGGATCGCCGGGGGCTTGTCGATCGAGCCCATCGTCTTGACCACGCCGAGCACGGCGGCGACGATGCCGAGCGCCGGTAGCGCGTCGGCAAGCGAGGCCAGCGTGCCGTGCGGGCTTTCCACTTCGTGATGGTGCGTCTTGATCATGTTATCCATCACGTCCTCGACGGCATGGACGTCGAGCGTGCCGGAGGAGACGACGACCAGGCGCAGCGTATCGGCGATCAGATTGACCAAGGTGTGATCGGCGAGAAGCCGGGGATATTCGGCGAAGATGGCGGAGGAAGCGGGATCCTCGACATGCGGCTCGACCGCGATCGGTCCTTCGGTGCGCAGCATCTTCATCAGCTTGGAGACGAGGAAGATCGTGTCGAGATAATCCTGTTTTTTGTATTTCGGGCCCTTGAACACCTTGCTCAGGCCCGAGCCCAGGGCCTTTAGCTCCTTGCCCGAATTGCCGATGATCAGCGCGCCCACCGCGGCGCCGCCGATGATCAGCATTTCGTGCGGAATCGCTTCCATCACCGGGCCGAGCGCACCGCCGGTGATGGCGAATCCGCCGAAGATCATCACGAGCAGGACGACGAGGCCGATGACCGGAAACATGGTGTGTGGAAATTCCCCTTGGGCCCGCGGGCCGTGATGTGCAGCGTTAACCGGACTTCGTAGCGAAGCGGTTAACCAGTGGCGTCAGCTGAGATAATCGAACAGCGATAGCGAACTGAGCTTCGAGAAACTCGCCTGCGCCGCCTGCAGGACGGTCATCGTCTTTTGCAGTTCGGTGATCGCGGCGGTGATGTCGGTATCTTCCAGTCCGGAGCGATCGGTCTCGCGCGTGATCGCGACGTCGCTCAGCCGATCGCTTTCCAGATCGAGCCGCGCGGCGCGCGCGCCGACCGATCCACGCGCCGAGGCGACTTGGCTCAACACCGTCTTCAGGCTGTCGCCGGCCGTGGCGGCGGCGGCGGTCGCATCGGTATCGCTGGTCAGCGCGGCGGCGAGTTTGGTGATGATGGCGAACATGTCGCTGGTGCCCGAGGCGGTCGTGACGCCACCGAACAGGCGCGCGGCACTGTCATTGGTCTGCACCGTGACGCCGTCGCCGACCGGAATGCCGGCGCTCTCGCCCGTGCCGGCGAAGGTCACGCTGCCGTCGCTCGCTTGGGTCACTGCGCTGTCGCCGGTGGCCGCGCCGAACAGGGGCTGGCCGCGCACGTCCGTGGTGTTGGCCAGGCCGACCAGATCCTGCACGATGCTGGTCAATTGCGCGCCGATCACCTTGCGGTTTTCGGCCGACAGCGTGTCGTTATTGGCCTGTACTGCCAGCTCGGCGGCACGCTGCAACTGGGTCTCGATCGAGGCCAGGGTGGAGTCGGATTGCGCGAGGATCGACGTGGCGAGGTCGATGTTCGAGGAGAAGGCGGTATCGTTGGCGCCGGCGCGCTTGAGCGTGGCGAGTTTCTGATACGCCACGACATCGTCGGATGGCGCGGTCAATTTGGTGCCGGTGGCGATCTGCGTCTGCAACTTGTCGGCGCGCGCCGACAGGGCCTGCATCATGGCGGTCGAACGATCGTAGAGTTGGCTGGTGCTGATCTGCATTGCTATCACCGGATATCGAGGATCGACTGCATCGTTTCGCGCGCCACCTGGATGATGCGCGCCGATGCCTGATAGGCTTGCTGGAAGCGCAGCAGATCGACCGCTTCGGAATCGAGATTGACGCCCGTCGCACTGTCCAACGCGGTCACGGCATTGTCGCGGATCGCGCTCTGCGCATTGACCACCGCCTGTTTTGCGGACAGGGCGGAAGCGTTGGTGGTGACCAGCGCGGTGACGTTGGCTTCGGCCCGGCCGGTCGTGCGCAGCGTTTCGAGCTTGGCGAGATTGCTATTGTCGCGCGTGCCGCCGCCCGGCGCGGCCGCGGCCAATCCGCGCGGATCGCTAAGCACCATGGTGACGTCGCTCGGCGTCGCGCCGCTGGCGAACATCGCTGCGCCGGCGGTGCCGTCGAGCGTTTCACCGCCCGCTTGCACGGCGTTGACGCCGTCGACAAAGGCGGTGGCGATGGTGTTCAGTTGCGCGCGTGCGGTGGCGACGCGTTGCGCGCCGTCGGCGATGCCGGCGAGCACGCCGCCGCCTGGGGTCAGCGTGCTGCTGGTGCCGGCGCGCTCGACGGCGAACGACACCGCGCCTTCGGCGTTGCGGGCATAGCTGACATGGCCGGCTTCACCGCCGGCGACGAATACCGGCCCGGCGCTGCCGCCGAGCCGCACGGTGGCGCGGCCGATCGCGTCGGTGGTGACGGCAACGTCGCTGATCGCGCTCATCTGTTCGAGCACTTGATCGCGCTGGTCGGCGAGCTGCGCCGCACCCGACGTGCCCGGCTGCACACGGCCAAGCGAGTCGTTGATCTTGGCCAAGGATGCACCGAGCCCGTCGAGGCTGGACGCCGCTTCCTCGGCCGTCGCGTCAAGCTCGGCCGAGACGGCGTCGAGCTGCTGGCCGGTGCCGGTAAAAGCCTGCGCCACTGCAGTAGCGGATTCGAGCAGCGCCTGGCGCGGCGTGGTTGCCGTGGGATCGGCGGCGACGGCCTTGGCGGCGTTGAAGAAGCTAGTCAGCCGGTCGCTCAGCTGGTTGCCGGTGAGCGCGCTCTGGATCGCGCCCAACGACCCGATCGCGGTTTGCGAGCGCGCCAGATCGGCGCCCGCCGCGCGCACGTCGGCGGCGCGGAACGCATCGGCCGAGCGGACGATGCCGCTGACCAACACGCCGCTGCCCGACCCCGTGTTGCGCTGCGTCATGCTGCTGCTGCCGGTCGCGCCGAGCTCGTTCAACTGCACCGCGCGGCGCGCATAGCCGGTGGTCGCGGCGTTGGCGATGTTTTCGGACACGGTGGTCAGCGCGCTCTGATACGCGCGCACCCCGCTGGCGCCAATGCCGAGCAGGTCGCTCATGGCGCGGTTGCTACAGGCTGGGGGGTCTCAGCTGTGGGCGCGGTAGCGGCAGCGGCCTGCTCGGCGGTCGCCTGCGCCTTGGACAGGAAATCGACCATCGCCTTGCCGATGCCGAGCGGCGCCGTTTCGGCCATCGACTGGGCGACCTTTTGGTCCTGCATCTCGCGGAACGTGTCGAGGCCCTTGCTCTCGAACAACTCGCTCGCGAGATGCGTCTGGCGCATCGATTTGAGCATCATGCCAACAAACACGGATTCGAACTGCTTGCCGGCCTTTTCGAGATTGGCGCGACTGCCCAGCCGGCTCGTATCGGTGCTGATGCCGCTGGTCGGTACGGCCGAGGCCGCGGAGATGGGGAGGATATCGCTCACAGGATGATCAGCTCGGCGCGCAGCGCGCCGGCCTCTTTCAGCGCCTCGAGGATCGCAACCAGATCGGCCGGCGAAGCGCCGATCGCGTTGACCGCCTTGACGATGTCGGACAGTTTGGGCCCCGGCGCGATCAGGAACATCTGGCGCTTTTCCTCCTCGACCGCGACGCCCGAGCGTTGCTCGACCGTTGTCTGGCCCTGGCTGAACGGCGCCGGCTGGCTGACCCGCTGCTGCTCGTCGATGCGCACGGTGAGTTTGCCGTGGGTGACGGCAGCGGCGCCGACGCGCACCGCGGAATTGATCACCACCGTGCCGGTTCGCGCATTGACGATCACCTTGGCCGAAGGCTCGGCCGAGACGACGTCGAGATTTTCGATATTGCTCATCAGCGTCGCCCGGACATCGCCGCCGATCGGCGCGCGGACCGAGACGGAGACAGCGTCGATCGCCTGCGCGGTACCGAAGCCGAAGCGGTTGTTGATCACCGTGGCGACGTTCTGCGCGGTGGTGAAATCGGCGCGGGCGAGGTTGAAGGTCAATGCCGGGGTGTTTTCGAACCCGGTCTGCACCGCGCGTTCGACCGTCGCGCCTTCGGGGATGCGCCCGGCGGAGGGCACGTTGACGACGATGGTCGAGCCGTCCTTGCCCTCGGCGCCCAAGCCACCGACCGCGAGATTGCCCTGCGCCATGGCGTAGATCTGGCCGTCGGCGCCGAGCATCGGCGTGAGAATCAGGCTGCCGCCGCGCAGGGACTTGGCCTTGCCGATCGAGGCGACGGTGATGTCGAGCTTCTGCCCCGGCTTGGCAAAGGCGGGCAGATCGGCGGTGATCAGCACCACCGCCGCGTTCTTCATGCCGGGATTGGCGCCGGGCGGCAGCTGCAAGCCGAAGCGCGAGGCGACGGCCTTCAGCGATTGCACGGTATATTCGAGATTGTCGTCGCCGGTGCCGGGCAGGCCGACGACGATGCCGTAGCCGGTCAGCTGGTTGGAGCGGATACCCTGGAAGCCGCCGAGATCCTTGATGCGATCGGCATTGGCCGGCTGCATCACGAATAGCGTGGCGAGGAAGGCAATCAACGCGCGGATCATCAGCTGTTTCATCAGAACGGGCTCACCACGGAGAAGAAGCGGCTGAGCCAGCCCTGGCGGCTGGCGCGGGCGACATCGCCCTTGCCGGTATAGGCGATCTGCGCGTCGGCGACCCGGGTCGAGAGAACACGGTTGTTGGCGTCGATATCGGCGACGCGGATCAGGCCCTTGATCTGGACGAATTCGTCGCCGCGGTTGAGCGTCACGCGCTTTTGACCCTGGACCAGCATCGTGCCGTTGGGGAACACTTTCGCCACCGTCACGCTGACCTCGCCCGACAAGGTGTTGGACTGATCGGCGGTGCCGGTGCCGGTGAAATTGCGCTTGCCGCTGACCGTCGCATCGGTGGCGCTGAACAGTTTCGAGGCCAGGCCAGTGGTCGGCGGAGTGATGCCAAAGCCGCCGCCCGAATCGAGCTTCGACCCGGCCGATTTGGAGGCCGCGGTGCGCTCGACCAGCACGATGGTCAGCGGATCGCCGACGCGGCGCGCGCGCGAGCCTTCGTACAAGGCGGCATAGCCGTCACCCACCTGGAAGATCGATCCCGTCGCCACCGCCGGCGTCGGCGGCAGCTCGGCGGGCAGCGCGGCGGAGAAATCTTCGCGCGGCTTTTTCTTGCCGAACACGCCGGCATCCGCGCTGATCGGCGCGAAGCCGATTGCGAGAATGAGCGCGGTAAGGAGGTGATTCGTCTTCATGGCATTAACCATCAGATATTCTGGTTAACATATTTGAGCATATCGTCGGTCGCCGAGATCATTTTCGAATTTACCTCATAGGCGCGCTGCGTCTCGATCATGTCGACCAGCTCCTCGACGACATTGACGTTGCTCGCTTCGAGCATGCCCTGGCGGATGTTGCCGCGGCCATCGAGACCGGCGACGCCAAGGTTGGCGGCGCCACTGGCGGCGGTTTCGGTAAGGTAATTGTCGCCCTGCGCGAGCAGCCCGGCCGAATTGGGGAAGCTGGCGATCTGGATCTGGCCCAATTCGCTCGGCTCGGTCTGGCCGGCGATGGTTGCGCTGACCGTGCCGTCGGTGCCGACGGTGATCGCGGTGGCGCCTTCCGGCACGGTGATGCCGGGCATCACCTGATAGCCTTCCGAGGTGACCAGCAGCCCTTCGGGCGAGCGCGAGAAATTGCCTGCGCGGGTATAACCGAGCGTGCTGCCGGGCAGCTGGACCTGGAAATAGCCGTCGCCGTCGAGCGCGAGATCGAGCGCGTTGCCGGTGGTCTGCATCGACCCCTGCGTGTCGATCCGCGCGGTGCCCTGGATGCGCACGCCGGTGCCCAGATTGAGCCCGGTGGCATATTTGGTTTCCGACGTGCTCGGCGCGCCCGGCGCCTGCACCGTCTGGTAGGCGAGCGTCTCGAACGCGGCGCGATCGCGCTTGTAGCCCGTCGTGTTGACGTTCGCGAGGTTGTTCGAGATCACGCGCATCCGCATGTCCTGCGCGTCGAGCCCGGTGCGGGCGATGTGCATTGCGGCACTGCTCATGGCATTACTCCCTTTGAATCGATGATCACGACGGCATGCGCATCAGGGATGCGCCGCTCTCGTCCATGGTCTTGGCTTCTTTCAGCAAATTGGCCTGCACTTCATAGGCGCGCTGGTTCTCGATCATGTCGACCAGCGACTGCGTCATGTTGACGTTCGAGCCTTCCAGCGCACCGCCCGACACCTTGGCGTCGAGATCCTCGGGCAGCACGCCGCCGCCCTTCACGTGGAGCAGATTGTCGAGCCCCTTGACCGTCACCGACCCGGTCGTGCTGACCAGCTTCAACTTGTCGATCACTTGCGGGTTGGCGGCGTCGCCCCCGATCGGCACGATGCTGATCGTGCCGTCCGAGGCGATGGTCAGCGACTGGGCGGGTGGGACGGTGATGGGGCCCCCCGACCCCATCACCGGGAAACCGTCGCCGGTTTCTAACACGCCGCTGGGCGCAACCTGCAGGTCGCCGCGGCGCGTATAGGCTTCGCTGCCATCGGGCGCCTGGACGGTGAGCCAGGCGCCGCCGGTCATGGCGACATCGAGCGGCCGGCCGGTCTGCAGGATCGCGCCTTCGTGGCGATCCGCGTCGATCACTTCCTCGGACGAGGCAGTGCGGCTGTTGAAGCCGGAGCCCTTCACTTCGAGCCGATCGAACACCACGCGATCGGCGCGGAAGCCGATCGTCGACGCGTTGGCCATATTGTTGGCAATCGCCGCCTGCGACGCCATGTGCGCCTTGAGCCCCGAGGCCGCGGTATAGACCAATTTGTCCATTCAGATGCTCCCGCCCGCGTCGATCAGCTGCGGATGTTGAAGATCGTCTGCGAAATCTGGCTGGCGGTATCCAAGGCCTTGGCATTGGCCTGGAAATTGCGCTGCGCGGCGATCAGGCCGACCAGTTCCTCGGTGATATCGACGTTGGAGCGTTCGATCGTGCCGGACATCAGATTGCCCAGCCCGTTCTCGCCCGCCGCACCGGCGATCGGCTCGCCCGACACACCGGTCGACGACCAATAGGAATTGCCCAGCTGTCGCAGCCCCGAGGGATTGGAGAAATTGGCCAAGGCGACCTTGCCCAAGGGCTGCGTGTCGCCGTTCGAGAAGCTCGCCGTGACCAGCCCGTCCGCACCGACCGAGACGCCCTGCAATTGGCCGACCGCCTTGCCATCCTGGCTGCGCGAGGCGACGTTGAACGGCGCTGCGAGCTGCGTCGTCGCGGTGCCGAAATCGAGCGAAATCTGCTGCGCGGTGGTCGATCCGGCGGGGGTGAATTCATCGAAGCTGGTAGCCGCGGTCGGCGCGGTCAGTTTGCCGCTGGCGTCGAAGGTCAGCGTGGTGCCGGCGGTGCCGCCGCTGGTCAGTTCCTGATCGCCCACGAAGCTGTGCACGCTCCACGTGCTGGTCGCAGGCGTGCCGACATCGGCGGTCTCGCGCTTGAAATATTGCGTCATGGTCATCGGGTTGCCGGTCGCGTCATAGACCGTGGTCTGGGTCGACTGGTTGTAGCTGGTAGGATCGAAGCGATCGAACGTCGTGGTGGCCGGCACCGCGGCGTTGGACGACACGTTGACCGACAATTTGACGCTGCTGGTCGGCGTGGCCGTGCCGCTGGTTTCGGGCAGCTTGAGCGAAATGGTCGAATCGAGCCCGGTGGCGACCACCGCGCCCGAGCCGTCGACCGGATAGACCTGCAGGTGCGCGCCATTGGCATCGACCACATTGTGATCGGCATCGACCGAAAAGCTGCCGTTGCGCGTGAAATTGACCGTCGCGCTGCCGCTATCGGGCTTGACCGCGAAAAAGCCGTCACCGGACACCGCCAGATCGAGCGAATTGGTCGACTGGATCAGGCTGCCCTGGCCAAATTCCTGACGATTGGCCTGCAGCAGCACGCCCGAACCGACCATCTTGGTGGGGCTCAGATTGACGCTGGAGGCGATCACGTCGGCAAATTCGGTGCGGCTCTTCTTGAAGCCGTTGGTCGAGACGTTGGCCAGATTGTGCGAAATGGTCGACATTTCCGACTGGGCCGCCTGCAGGCCGCTGAGTGACGTGTAGAAGGACATAAGGTTACTCCTCAGGAAATCTGGTTCAGCCGACTTCGCGAACGGCGGTGACGGGGATCGTGCCGATGCCCGGCACGGTGAGCTGCGCCGCGCCGGTGGCGGGGATGGCGACCGAAGCGACCGGCGCCCAGACCAAAGTCCGGCTGGTCACCGCGCTATTGTCCTTCGAGGCGCTGGCGGTGACGGTGAACGGACCAGCGCCGGCATCCACCCCGGCATCGTTCTTGCCGTCCCAATCGAACTGCACCGTGCCCTTGCTCTGCGCGCCGAGATCGACATTCTTGAGCACTTGGCCGTCGGCCGACGAAATCGTCACCTTGAGGCTGGTGGTATCGCCGTCGATCTCGATCGCGCCGGCAATGCCGCCGGTGGTGCGGCCATAAGCCGTACTGCCTTCGGTCAGCACGTTATGGCCGACATAGGCCAAGGCATCGGCAGTGCTGGTAGCACCGAGCTTGTCGGCGATGCCGCTCAGCGTGGCGTTCATCTCGGTGATGCCGGAGAGCTGCGAGAAGCTCGCCATCTGCGCGACCATCTGCGTGTTGTCGACCGGATCGAACGGATCCTGGTTCTTGAGCTGCGCGGTCATCAGGGTGAGAAAATCGGACTGGCCAAGCGATTCCGACGCGGCCGCCGTGGTCGTCGTCGGTGTCGTCGTGGTGCGCGTGATGCCGAGATTGCTCAGCGTGGTATCGAAACTGCTCATGGTTTAGCGGCCCATCTTGAGGGTATCGAGGATCAGCGACTTGGCGGTCTGCATGACCTCGACATTGTTCTGGTAGCTGCGCGCGGTTTCCATCATGTCGACCAGCTCGCGCGTCTCATCGACCGCGGATTCCCACACATTGCCGTCCTTGTCGGCCATCGGGTGCGACGGATCGTAGCGCTTGGTCGGCGCGCTGCCGGCGGTGACGACGCTTTCCACGTTGACCGTGGCGAGGCCGGTGGCCTTGTCATATTCGGTGCGAAATACGGGCTTCATCGTGCGATAGGCCTGCGCCTCGCTCGACGCGATCCCGCCGGCATTGGCGAGGTTGGACGCCGTGGTGTTCATGCGCACGAGCTGCGCCGACATCGCCTTTCCGGCGACCTGGAAGATGGTCAGCGGGTTGGACATTATTCCCCCCTAAGCGCACGCGTGAGCGTGTTGATGCGGCCGTTAAGAAACGACAACGTGGTCTGATACTGGACCGCGTTTTCGGCGAAGGCGGTCTGTTCGCTGGACAGTTCGACCGTGTTGCCGTCGAGCGAGGGCGACATCGGGTTGCGATATCTAACTGCCCCACCGAGGTCCTGCGCGGCGGAGAGCCCCCCCGGACCCTCCGCCGCCTGGAGCGCGACCTGGAAATCCAGGTCCTTCGCCTTGAAACCGGGCGTGGAGGCGTTCGCGATGTTAGACGCGAGCAGCCCCATGCGCTGCGAACGCACTTCGAGGGCTGCTCCATGAACGCCGAAAAGACTGTTGTCGCTCACCGTATCGGTCTCCGCACCTGTTGTGCGACGGAAGCTAAGCAATGGCCGTGCCAAATGCTGATACGGGGGCAGTTGTCGGTAGGGCGGCAGGGCGAGCGGCAAGGCTTTGCCGGCTGGCGGCAAGGATTGCCGGCGAGGCGGAATACCAACCACTACCGTCATCCCAGCGAAAGCTGGGATCTCCAGGAGGCAGGCAGTCTGCCAGCCCACAGAGATCCCAGCTTTCGCTGGGATGACGCGTGGGGAGGGGCAATGAACGCTCCCCGTGCGCTTTACCATCAACTGGCCCGCCTTTTGCAACGCGCGCCCCGATGACAGCCACCCTCACCCTCGCCCAACTGGGCCCGTTCCTCGATCCCACCGCCGCCGCGATCGTCGTCGGCGGGACGGCGCTCGCCGTCGCGCTGCGCACGCCATTGCGCGATCTCGCCGGTGCGCTTGCCGCGCTCCGCGCGCTGCCGCGCCGCCGCTTCGATGCGGCGCCGCTGATCGAGCAGATCGCCGCGCTCGGGCGGATCGCCAGGCGTAATGGCGTGATGGCGCTCGACCGTTCGGTGATCGCGGATGGCGATGTCGCCGCCGCGATCGCCGCGATCGTCGATGCGCAGGCGCCCGACGCTGTCGCTACGCTGATCCAGCACAACCGCCGCCAGCGTATCGAGCGCCAGCTCTCCGCGGTCGAGGTGTGGAGCGGTGCCGCGGACGTCGCGCCGGCCATGGGCATGATCGGCACGCTGATCGGGCTTGTCGCGATGTTCACGCGGATGACCGATCCGGGCGCGATCGGCGCGGCGATGGCGGTGGCGTTGCTGGCGACGTTATATGGCGCCATCCTTGCCAATCTCGTCTGCGCGCCGATTGCCGCGCGGCTCAAGCGCCAGGCGCGGGGCGAAGCAGTAGAGCGCGCCCGGCTGGAGGCCCCGTTGGTCGCGCTGGCGGAGCGCGAACGGCCGCGGGTCGCCGAACTGGTGCATGCGGCATGACGCTGGATCATACGGCGGTAGAGGGATTTTCCGACGCGGCGCCGGGCCGTCCGGCCTGGCTGATGACGCTGGCCGATCTGGCGTTGCTGCTGGTCGGCTTCTTCGTGTTCGTGCAAGCGACGCAGCTCGACAAACCGGCCTTGGCCAAGGGCATTCGCGATGGGTTCGGCGCCCAGGCCAGGGGCGAGGAGCCGATGGCGGTCGGCGCGGCGGCGATGCTCAATTTCGCGCCCAGCTCCGCTATCTTGCCGTCGTCGCCGGCGGGGCTGATCGCCTGGGCACGCGAGGCGGCGCGCGATCCGCGCGTGACGTTGAAGATCAGCGGTGGCGCGGATGGCTCACCCAGCGACGTCGACAGGGCGACCGGCAGCGGTGCGGTGCTGGCCGCCGATCGCGCGCGCGCCGTCGCGGCGGCGCTGGCTGGCGCGCGGGTCATCGCGCCGGGCCGCATGACCATCACCAATGGCGCTGCGCCGCGCCGTGCCGTCGTCGTGACGTTGGGCTTTGCCGGCAACGCGCTGCCGCCCGGCAACCAAAGCTTGCCGCTTGCGGAGGGGAATTGAATGTACCGCCTGTTGATCCCGGCCTTGCTCGCCGCCACGCCGGCAATCGCCGCGCCGTTCCAGGATACCGCGTCGCTCGATCGCGCGGTTGCCGCCTTTACCGGGCACGGGGTCGGCGTAGAGGGCGGCGCGCGCAGCGTGGTGGATAGCCGGCTGAAGCTCGCACACTGCCCGACCGTTTCGCTGGCCTGGCGTTCCGACGCGCATGACGCGGTGGTGGTGACCTGCACCGGGCCCGCTTGGCGGATCTTCGTGCCGGTGTTGTTCACACCCAGCCAAGCCAAGCGGAACGCACCGCAAGCGATCGCCACGGCGCCTGTGATCAAGCTCGAACCGGTGATCAAGCGCGGCGATCCGGTGACGATCGAGGCCGGCACGCCGGGCTTCTCGATCACGCGCGAAGGCGTGGCGATGGGCGATGCCGCGCCCGGCGGCCGCTTCATGGTCAGGGTCGAGGGCGGCAAGACGCCGGTCCAGGCCGTCGCGGTCGAGGCCGGCCGCGCCACCTTGCCCGGCTGGGGCGAATAATTTTGTTAAAGGTTTGCGAGCGGCCGTCGTTTATCCTTCTGTGGCAGGGGCCACGGGAAGGACGTCATGGTGGATCCGATAGGGCTAAAGCCGGTTCCGACCAGCACCACGGTTGCCGCGGTGACGCGCATCGCCGCGACGGCAGCGCCGGACAGCGTGACCGTGCAGGAGCAGCTCGCCAACACGCCCGTGACGTTGTCCCGCACGCTTGCCGCGACGCCGCCGATCGATCACGAGCGCGTCGCACAAATTCGCCAGGCGATCGCCGAGGGCAGCTTCCCCATCACCCCGGCGCAGATCGCCGACCGGCTGATCGCCGCCAAGTTGGAATGGACGCGCAATGACCCCCGATAGCCAGTGGCGTGCGGCGCTGATCGGCGTGATCGAAGCGCTGCACCAGGAGATCGCCGCGCTGAAGGCCAACGACGTCGTCGCGCTGGAACGTGCCACGCAGGACAAGTTGCGCAGTATCGAGGCGGTTGCGGCTCTGGGTGCCGCCCCGGCCGGAGTCGAAATCCGCGCCTTGGCCGAGGAAGCGCACCGCCTGAACGAGGCGAGCCGGATCTATGTCAACCTGATGGCGGCAAATGTTCGCCGCCGCCTGCAAAGTCTGACCGGCGATGCCGGTACCGGGTACCGGGCGAATGGTGTGCGCGCGGCTTACGCTTGATCCCTACCGTCGTCATGCTGAACTTGTTTCAGCATCCAGGCGCGGTCATCTGTCTCACTGACGATGTCGTTTAGGCTACCGACCGCGCCTGGATCCTGAAACGAGTTCAGGATGACGTGGTTCTTCAGGCAATCGCACAGACTCCAACACCCGTACTGGCACGCTCCTTGCTGAAATGACCTCGAACAAGGTTAACCAGCCGAGGATCGATGAGCTTCAATCCGTTTGCCGTCACCGCCAAGCCCACGTCCATCCAGTCGGCGATCGCGCAGGCGAGCCAGAAGACCGGTGTCGATTTCTCTTACCTGATGGGCCAGGCGCAGATCGAAAGCGGGATGCGCGCCGATGCCAAGGCGGGCACGTCGAGCGCGTCCGGCCTGTACCAGTTCATCGACCAGAGCTGGCTGCGCGTGATGAAGCAGCATGGCGCGGAGCACGGCATGAGCTGGGCAGCGGACGCCATCACCACCACCGCCGGCGGCAAGATGGCGGTGAGCGATCCCGCCACGCGCCGCGCGATCCTGAACCTGCGTAACGATCCGCAGGCCGCCTCGCTGATGGCGGCGGAACACGCGTCCGACAATAAGGACGCGATCGAGGGCGCGCTGGGCCGCGATGCTACCGGCACCGATCTGTACATGGCGCATTTCCTCGGCCTAGGCGGCGCCAAGTCGTTCCTGGGCGCGATGCAGGCCAATCCCAATCGCAGCGCAGCGAGCCTGTTCCCGGCCGCGGCACGCGCCAACCATAATGTGTTCTTCGATTCCGCCGGACAGTCGCGCTCGCTCGGCCAAGTCTATAGCCGCTTCGCCGCCAAGCTCGACAAGGGGGCAGGGGTGGCCACCGGTACCGCGATCGGCGGATTCGACACCAATGTCATGATGGCTTCAGCGCTGGAGATGGACGGCGCGACCGTCATCCCGGGCAGCGGCGAGAGCGGCACCCAGGCCAGCGCCTGGGCGCGCGCCACGCTCGATCAGATCAACGGGCAGAAGAACGATCGCCAGATGGTCAGCGCACTGCGCCCGACCCCGACCACCGCCCGGCTGGCGTACATGATGCTCGCGCAGCTCGGAGCGTAACCCATGGCCATTGCAACCACCCAAGGCGGCCTGGGCCGCGTGCTGCCGCTGCTGCGCTCTTCCGCGCTGCCGCTCGCCACCCTGTTGCTCGTCGTGCTGATGGTCGTGCCGATTCCGACGGCGCTGCTCGACATCTTCTTCATCATGAACATCGCGATCAGCCTGGCGGTGTTGATGGTTGCACTGAACGCGCAAAAGCCGCTCGATTTCTCCGCTTTCCCCACCGTCCTGCTGTTTGCCACCTTGTTCCGGCTCGGCCTCAACGTCGCCTCGACCCGCGTCGTGCTCGGGCACGGCCATGAGGGCGAGGCGGCCGCCGGCCATGTCATCGAGGCGTTCGGCACGTTCGTGATCGGCGGCGACTATATCGTCGGGCTGTTCGTGTTCGCGATCCTGGTGATCATCAACATGATCGTGGTGACCAAGGGCGCCGGCCGCGTCTCGGAAGTGTCCGCGCGCTTCACGCTGGATGCATTGCCGGGCAAGCAGATGGCGATCGACGCCGATCTCAATGCCGGTCTCATCACCCCGGACGAAGCCAAGGCGCGCCGCGTCGAAGTCTCGACCGAGGCGGATTTCTACGGCTCGATGGACGGCTCGTCCAAGTTCGTGAAGGGCGATGCGGTCGCCGGCCTACTGATCCTGTTCGCCAACATTGCCGGCGGGCTGATCCTCGGCCCCGTCAGCCACGGCATGTCGATCGGTGACGCGGCACATACCTATGTGCTGCTGGCGATCGGCGACGCGCTGGTCGCGCAGATCCCCTCGCTATTGCTGTCGATCGCCGCCGCCGCGATCGTCACCCGCGTCACCTCATCGCAGGATCTCGCCGGCCAGATCGGCGGCCAGTTCGCCTCGGCGCGGACCTGGACGCCGGTGGCGATCATCCTCGCGCTGCTCGGCCTCATGCCCGGCATGCCGCATCTGATCATCCTGCCGGCCGCGGCGATCACCGGCTTTGCCGCGTGGAAGCTCAACCAGCAGGCCAAGCGGCCCGCTCCGGTGGAAGTCGTCACCGCGGAACCGATCGACCAGTCGAAGATCGGCTGGGAGGAAGTGACCGACAGCATGCAGGTCAATCTCGATATTGGCTACGGGCTGGTGCCGTTGGTCGACGAACGGCGCGGCTCGCCATTGATGGCGCGGATCACCGGCGTGCGGCGGCAGCTGTCGAAGGAACTGGGCTTCGTGGTGCCGCAGGTGCGCGTGCGCGACGATATCAACATGGCGCCGTTCGCCTATCGCATCGTCGTCGGTGGCGTGACGCTGGGCGAGGACAGCGTGTCGCCCGACGAGATGCTCGCGCTCGATACGGGGCAAGCGGTCGGCGGATTGCTGGGCAAGAACGTCAAGGATCCGACTTTCGGGCTCGACGCGGTCTGGATCGCCAGTGGCGATGCCGATGCCGCAACGGGGGCAGGCTATCTGGTGGTCGATCCGGGCACCGTGGTGGCGACGCATCTCAACCATATGCTGGGCAGCCATGCCGCCGACCTACTCGGGCCGGACGAAGTGCAAAGCCTGCTCGATGGATTGAAGGAACGCGCCGGAAATCTCGTCGCGTCGCTATCGCCCGCGCCGCTGCCGCTGACCACGCTGACCCAGGTGCTCAAAGGCCTGCTGGCCGAGAACGTGCCGCTCAAGGAATTCCGCCGCATCGCGCAGGCGATCTCGGTCGCGGCGCAAAGGACGCTGGATGCCGACGAGATCATCGAATTGATCCGCCCAGATCTCGGCGGGCTGATCATCCAGAAGATGTGCGGCGTGCGCGAACCGCTGCGCGTGATGACGCTGGAGGGGCAGCTCGAGGGGCTGCTTGGGCAAGCGGTGCGCAGCGATCCCTCGCGCCGCCACGCGATCGAGCCCGATCTCGGCCGCCGCATCGTCGATGCGCTGCAGGTCGCGGCCAACCCGCTGATTGCCGAGGCCAAGCCGTTCGTGCTGGTCGTGCAACCGGCGATCCGCGTCGCGATCCGCAAATTGGTGCGCACGATCCTGCCGGATACGCCGGTGATGAGCTTCTTCGAAGTGCCCGAGGAAAAGGCGGTCGAGGTCGTCGCCGTGATCGGCGCGCCCCAACCGACGCACGTCGGCTTCTCCAATACTGCGCTGGCGGCATGAGCGCGCTCGCTCACCGCATGGCGTTCAGTGACGCGCAACCGCTGGTGTACAGTCGCGCTGGGCCGGCCGCGGACCTCAACCTGCTGGCAAAGAAGCATCTGCCATTGGTGCGGCGAATCGCCTGGCACGTGCATGGCAGCATGAGCAGCGCGATCGAGGTCGAGGATCTCGTGCAGACCGGCTTGGTCGCCTTGGTCGAGGCGGCGGGCAGTTTCGAGGAACGGGGCGCCGTGACGTTCGAACAGTATCTCGCGACGCGCGTGCGCGGCTCGATGATCGATGCGCTGCGCCGGGGCGCGACGCTGACGCGCGGGGCGATGCAGCGGCGGCGCGCTTATGCCGAGGCGGTGAAGGCGCTCACGCATGAACTGGGACACGCGCCGGACGACCACCGGATGGCGGAAAGGCTCGGCGTGACGCTCGATAAATTGCGAACCGACTATGCGGCGGCGGAGCCGGTGCGGTTCGAACCGATCGACGAGGTCTATGCCGACGACAAGCCGTGGTTCGCCAGTGACGATCCCGATGCGTTCCAGCAGCTGGCGGAGAGCGATCTGCGCGAGGCGCTGATCGGGGCGATCGGCGCGTTGCCGGAGCGCGAGGCACAGGTGGTGCAGTTATATTATGTCGAGGAGTTGAACCTCGAGGAGATCGGGCTGGTGCTCGGGGTCGGCTCGGCCAGGGTGTGCCAGATCAAGGCGAGTGCGCATGCCCGGTTGAAGAAGGCGCTGGCGCGGGCGGTTTAGCGCGCCGCTCACCAGCAAGACACCCGTCACCCCGGACTAGGTCCGGGGTCCACCGTGCCGCCAGCACTGCGCCTCGGTTACGAGGGCTGCGCAAGCCGCTCGGTGGGCCCGGAACTCGTCCGGGGTGACGGTATGGGGTGGCGGGATGCCCCGCTCCGTCGCTAGAAAAACAGCTTACGCACGCTCAACCTTACCGTCCGACCCAAGGGATCGATCGAGTCCGGCGCATAGGCCACCGGCGTTACGCCGCTGGCATCGGTCACGCGTTGCCGCGTATTGGCGATGTTATCGACCGACAGCGATACGCGCATGCCGCGCAGCCAGGGGTGATCCTTCACCCAGTCGCGACGTTGGCCGAGATCGGCGAACAACCGCAAATTGACCGTTGCGAGCGCACCGAAATTGAGCGTTTCGGGCGCGGCGAGCGTGCCGCCATTGACGTCGGTGGCGCTCATCCAATTGCCCGACAGCCGGGCGCCGAGGCCGTTATTGCTATAGCCGGCCTGCAGCTCGAGCTCGTGGCGCGATTGGCCGCCGCCGCTGCCGAGCGTGTCGCCCTTGAGCAGATCGAGCACCGGTCCGCCGTCGGCGACGGTGACCCGGTCGGTGAGATGCCAAGTATGGTAGAGCGCGAAGTTGAGGCGGCCGCCGCCACCGCCACCGCCACCGCGCCCACCACCGAATCCGCCACCGCCCCCGGGCCCGCCGGGCCCACCGCCGCCGCGCCGGCCCTCGCCAGGCTGCCGATCGCCGCCGCCGGCGCGTGCGCCATCCTCGCCCGGCGGGCGATCACCCGGCGCACCGTCGCCGCCCGGGCGTCCGGGGCGCTCCATGCCCTCAAACGGGTTGGGGCCGGTACCGGCGCGAAAGGCCTCGAGCTGCTTCTGGATCTTGGATTTGAGCGGTTGCGAGAAATTGACACCCCAGCGCAGTTGCGATCGATCGCTCTCGGCGAAGTTGATCGGGCGGGCGTCGATCTGCAGCAATTGCCCGGCCGGGTATTCCGCGGTCGGGGCACCACGCAGGAAGCGCTGCCGGAACGCCTTTTCGATCGCCGCGGTCGCGCCCGGAAACGACACGATCGGATCGTCGATTTTTGTCGCGGTATAATTGGCGGTAAAGGTGATGTCCTTCGCGCTCCACGGTTTCAAGGTGGCGCTAAGGCTTTTCACGTGGCGCGTATTGGCGTCGAGCAAGGGATTGCCGCCGCTGATCCGCGTGACGAGGGCGTTCTGGCCGGTGACGAAATCGAACACGCGCACATTGGGCGTCTCGATCCGCGGATCGCCAAGCTGCTGCGCGGTCGGCGCCTGTTCCTCGTCGGTGAACGAGGCGAGGATGCGCAGCGCGGGGATCGGCGTCCAGTTCAGGCCATAACCGATCGTGGTCAGCGTGCCGAAATCCGACAGCTGATCGAGCCCGAGATTGAAATTGGCCGACAGCGTGCCGATCGCGCCCAGCACGTCTTTCGAACGGCTGGTCAGTGGCACATCGACGTTCAATTGGCCGTTGACGATATCGCGCGATACGGCGCCGCGCTGCGTTACGCCGAAGCGATCCGCGCGGCTGTCGAAATCGCTGGTCGAGGCGCCGATGCGCACGCTGGTGGCGATTGCGCCGGCCGGCAGATCGAACGCGCTGCCGGCGAACAGCAGATCGACATTGCCGGTGCTGGAGATGGAGCGGCCACGATTGTCGAAGATGGTGGTTTCGGTATCGCGTTGCGCCTGATTGACGCTGGTCGATACGACGCGGTCGTAATTGCCGGTCAGCGACCAGCGCCATTTGCCGGCGTCGCCATTGAACGTAGTGCCGAGATGCGTGGTCCAGGACGAGGTGCGCTGTTCCAGCGCGGCGAGATCGACCGCGCCCAAAGTGACGGTCGGCAAGCCGTTAAGGCCCAAACCGTTGCTACGCTCTATACTGCCGTTGACCGTGGCGGCGACATTGCCGAACACGTTGCGCGCATACACCGCATTGGCGGAGAAGTTCTCGGCTTGCCCGAGCAAGGTACGATATGCGCGCTGATCGATGGTGCCGGTGCTGCTCAGCGGAATAGTGCGCTCGTCTTCGGTCAGCGCCGAACTACGCTGATATTCGCCGTGCAGCGTGAGGCGCGTGGCGGCCTGGATGTTGAGCAGGTCGAGCTTGCCGCCTGGCGTGTTGCGACCGCCGTCGGTTGCCTGCGCGTCGGTCAGTTCGGCCGCGACCGAGCGGAAGCGCCGGCGCAGAACGAAATTGACCACTTTCTGGTCGGCGCGATAGCCGAATTTCAGCGCCACTTCCTCGGGCAGCACATCGACGCGCAGGATCGCCTCGGTCGGGATGTCGCGGATTTCGCGGAAGCCGGAGATGCGGCGGCCGTTGAGCAACACCACCGGTGCACCGCCGCGTCCGCTGGTCGTTTGCGGGGCGAGTTCGGTCAGCAGATCGCCGATCGAGCTGACGCCGTAGGACCGGATATCGGCAGGGCTGAGGGTTTTTTCCGGCGTGATGTCACCGGGCACCGATCCCGGCGGGCGCTGGCCGGTGACGACGATCTCTTCGCCCAGATCCTCGGCCGCGCCAAGCTCCTGCGCGTCCGCAGCGGCGGCCGGCGCGGGGGTCGCGGGGGCGGCATCCTGCGCGGCGGCGAGAACGGGCCAGCCGGCCAAGATGGTGGCAATGGCGAGATGGGAAACGCGCAACGTAGGATGACCTTTCGATAGGATGAGCCATCGCTACGGCCCAATTGTCGCACAATTGTGCCAGCCCGGACCTTTCCGCAGCCTGTACCCGCAAATTTAGCAGCGCTCCATTGGGCTTGCCCCAAAGCGACCGGTGCGGTAGCGGCCGCTGATAATGCCTCGCAATACTATAATTCCCGGTCCGCGATGACGCGGCGCACGATCCGTGCCTGGTATCTCGTCCATAAATGGACGAGCATCGTGTGCACTGCCTTCCTGCTTATGCTGTGCGTCACCGGCCTGCCGCTGATTTTCCATGACGAGATCGATACGCTGACCGGCGCGCCGCAGCGTCTGGCCCCGGCCGCCGCGGGGGTGCCGTTGCGCTCGCTCGATTCGCTGCTGGCCAGCGCGCGCGCCGCTCGGCCGGGCGAAGTCGGGCTGTATATGAGTTTCGACGAGGATCGCCCGGTGGTGAACTTCACCACCGCGCCCAGGGCCGATGCCCCGGGCGAGCAGATGACGTTGCTGTCCTACGATCGGCGCACGGGCGCGTTGGTCGGAGCCGCGGCGGAATCCGACGGCGGCGTGATGCATTTCCTGCTGCAACTGCATACCGACATGTTCCTCGGGCTCGGCGGCATGCTGTTCCTGGGCGCGATGGGGCTGCTATTCTTCGTCGCGATCGTGTCCGGCGTGGTGCTGTACACGCCGTTCATGCGCAAGCTCGCGTTCGGCACGGTGCGCACGCGCCGCAGCACGCGCGTGAAGTGGCTCGATTATCATAATCTGCTCGGTATCGTCGCCTTGGCCTGGGCCAGTGTGGTCGGGCTGACCGGGGTGATCAACACACTGGCGACGCCGATCATTCAATTGTGGCAGGCGAACGATCTCGCCGCGATGACGGCGGCGTATAAAGACGCCGACATTCCGACGCGGCTCGGCTCGATCGACGCGGCGGTGGCCACCGCCCAGCGCGCCGCGCCGGGCAATCGCGTGCAATTCATGGCCTTTCCCGGCGTGCCCTATAGCAGCCGGCATCATTATGCCGTGTTCCTGCAAGGCGACACGCCGCTCACCAAGCGGCTGCTCACCCCGGCGCTGATCGATGTGGAGACCGGCGCGCTAACCGCCATCCAACCAATGCCGTGGTACGTCCAAGCCCTCTCGCTATCGCAGCCGCTGCATTTCGGCGATTATGGCGGGCTGCCGCTCAAGATCCTGTGGGCGATCCTGGATGCGTTCACCTGTGTGATCCTCGGCTCGGGCCTGTATCTGTGGCTTGGCAAGCGCCGCACTTCGCTCGACGCGCGCGTGCGCGAAGTCGAAAGCGGCGGCACGGTGCCGGCATGACCGCGGGCCGCCGGCAGTCGCTTGCCCGCATGTTCGCCTGGCCGATGGCGATCGCGCTCGCCAGCCTGGTCGGGCTGGTCAGCGCGCTGGCCGGCGACGGCATCGAGGATGTCGTGGCCTGGCTCGGCCTGGCGCTGCCGATCGCTGCCGTCGCCTGGGCGCTACGCGCGCGCCGTTCCTGAATTTTCTCCAACCAAGGACTACCCCGTGAAGAACAGTATCCGCCTCGCGCTTTCGGCTTCCGCCTTGTCGTTCGCCTTGCCAGCGTTCGCGCAGGACGCTGCGCCGAGCGACGACATCATCGTCATCGCGCAGCGCGACAATGCCACGGAGGTGACACGCGACGGGCAGGTCGGCGTGCTCGGCGACAAGCAAGCCGCCGACGTGCCGTTCAGCATCAAGAGCTACAATGCTGCCTTGATCCTCAACCAGCAACCGCAGACGCTGGGACAGGTGCTGGAGAACGATCCGTCGATCCGCACCACCTACGGCTTCGGCAACGCCGCCGAACAGTTCGTGATCCGCGGCTTCACGCTGTATGGCGACGATATCGGCCTTAACGGCCTGTACGGTATCACCCCGCGCCAGCTGATCGCGCCGCAGCTCTACCAGGAGGTGCAGGTGCTAAGCGGCGCGAGCGCGTTCCTCAATGGCGCCGCGCCCGGCGGCAGCGGCATCGGCGGCAGCGTCAACCTGATCCCCAAGCATGCGGGCGAGACGCCGCTGACGCGGCTCACCGCCAATTATAGCGGCACGAGCAATTTCGGCGGCAGCGCCGACATCTCGCGCCGCTTCGGCGCGGACGGTGCGTTCGGCGTGCGCATCAACGGCACCTATACGGCCGGCGACGTCGGTATCGACGACGAGTTCCGCCGCACCGCGGTAATCGGCGCGGGCTTCGACTGGCATAGCGACCGGGTGCGGCTCTCGCTCGATCTTGGCTACCAGCGCGTCCATATCGCCAATTTGCGCCCGAAAGTGACGGTCGGTGCGTTCATCCCCAAGGTGCCCAAGGCCGACGCCAATTACGGCCAGTCCTTTTCCTACACCACGCTCCGCGACATCTTCGGCACCGGCCGCATCGAATACGATCTGTCGGACAATGCGATGGTCTATGCCGCGTTCGGTGCGCGCGACGGGTCCGAACAGGGCATTTACGACGGCCTGACCGTGACCGACGCCGCCACCGGCGCGGCCAATGGCAATGCGCTGTACGTGCCGCGCACCGATAATAACGAAGCCGCGCAGGCCGGTATCCGCGTCAAGCTCGCTGCCGGCGGCCTCACGCAGGAGTTCAATTTCGGCGGTTCCTATTCGTGGCAGGTCAACCGTAACGCCTACGACTTCCTCTACGGCCCGGGCTTTGCGGGCTATACGACCAACCTGTACGACACCCCCAGCGTCGCGCTGCCGAGTTCGAGCCTGGTCGGCGGCGACCTTTCGGACCCGTTCCCGATCACGCGGACCAAGGTTGGCAGCGCGTTCGCGTCGGACACGTTGGGCCTGTTTGACGACCGGCTGCTGCTCACCGCCGGCCTGCGCCTGCAGAAGATCCAGACCACCGGCTATTCGATCGTCGATGGCGCGGTTGCCAGCGAGTTCGACACCGACGCGGTCACCCCGGTGCTCGGCCTGGTGGTCAAGCCGGTAGCGGGCGTGTCGTTCTACGCCAACCGCATCGAGGGCCTGATCCAGGGCGGGGTCGCGCCGGTCGGTACGGTCAATGCGGGCGAGATTTTCGCCGCGTTCCGCTCCAAGCAATATGAGGTCGGCGGCAAGCTCGCGCTCGGCCGCGTCAATGCCAGTCTCGCCGCGTTCCAGATCGACAGGCCCAGCGCGTACAGCATCGTCGATTCGGGCAGCGTTGCCGACGGCACCGCGCTGTACCGCTACGGCGTGTTCGGCGTGCAGCGCCACCGCGGCATCGAATTCAGCCTCGACGGCGAGATCACGCAGGGCCTGCGCGTGATCGGCGGCGCGTCGTACATCGACGCCAAGCTGCGCCGGACCGGCAATCCGCTTAGCGAGGGTAATACCGCGGTCGGCGTGCCCAAGTATCTCGCCAACGCCAATGTCGAGTGGGACATGGACTTCCTGCCCGGCGTCACGCTCACTGGCCGCGTGGTCTATACCGGCAAGCAGCAGGTCAACGTGGCCAACACGCTGCAGCTGCCGGACTGGACGCGCTTCGATCTTGGCGCGCGTTATGTCGTGGCGGTCGCCGACCAGCCGGTCACGCTGCGCCTGAGCGTCGATAACGTCGCCAACAAGCGCTATTGGGCCTCGGCCTTTGACGTGTTCGGCACCGCACTGCTGCAGGGCGCGCCGCGCACGTTCAAACTGTCTGCGTCGATCGATCTCTAACCGACAACGAAAGACCCCGGCAGCCGCTTGGCCGCCGGGGTCTCCATGCCCCTCCGTCGCGGAGAAGGAAGGGCCCGGTCGGCCCCCGCACCCATCGGGGGGCGGTGCCGGGGCCGTTCCGCTCCTTAACGTAGCAGCGAGAGCACGCTCTGCTGGCTCTGGTTGGCCTGGCTGAGCATCGCCGTGGAGGCCTGGGCCAGGATCTGCGCCTTGGCGAGGTTGGTCGTTTCGGCCGAGAAATCGGCGTCCTCGATGCGGCTGCGCGCGTCGGTCAGGTTCGTCACGTTCGAGGTCAGGTTGTTGACCACCGAGGCAAGACGGTTCTGGCTCGCACCGAGCCCGGCGCGGACCGTGTTGACGTCGGACAGCAGGCTATCCACCACGTCGAGCGCGGCATTGGCGCCAGCCTTGGTCGCGATCGACAGCGGCGCGGTCGTGCCCGACGCGGCGGTGCCGGTTGCCGCGGTGCCGACCTGGGCGGTGCCGACTTGTGCGGTATCGTCCGACGTATCGTTCGGCGTGCCACCGTCGCTGGCGGCGACATAATCACTCGACGCCGCAACGTAATCGGCGCTGGCCGGTGCATAATCAGCGCTTGCCGCAACGTAGTCCGCCGAACCCGAAATCGTGGTCAGATCGAGATTGCCGACCTTGATGTCGACCGTATCGCCCGAATTCGAACCAACCTGGATCGAAGTCGTTTTGCCGGCACCGTTTGCGGTGGTGTCGAACAGCTTGACGCCGTTGAACTCGGCATCCTGCAACGACGTCTTGATCTGCGAGGTCAGCTCGGTGACTTCGGCCTGCAGGTTCGCACGGTCGTCGTTCGAATAGGTATCCGAGGCCGACTGGACCGCCAGTTCGCGGATGCGCTGCATCATGTTGGTGACTTCGCTGAGCGAGCCTTCTGCGGTCTGGGCGAGGCTGATGCCGTCATTGGCGTTGCGCACGGCCTGGTTCATGCCCTTGATCTGCGAGGTCATCGACGATGCGATGGCCAGGCCGGCGGCGTCGTCCTTCGACGAATTGATGCGCTTGCCGGTCGACAGGCGTTCCATCGACGTCTGCAGCGCCTGGTTGGTTGAGGTGGATGCATTCGCTGCGCGCAGCGAACCGATGTTGGTTCCGATAACAGTCATGTCAAATCTCCAGATATGGACTTGACGATCCCCGCCGCCCCCTAGCGGAAGGCTGAGCCGTCAGCAGGGATAACGACCGTTGCGGGTCGAGCTTAAGCCGCTCCGGCGATCCGCGCGAAAAAAAGGCACCTAAAGCCCTCGCCAGTCGATGCGGGCGTCACAATCGAACATGATTGGAGACAATTCGACCCATATTGAATCATATTTAACGTGCTGTTTACCAACTGGCCCCCATTCACCCCTCACACGAAGGGGGAATACAATGCGTTCGATCGTCCCATCAGCAGCAGTTCTTCGTCAAAAATATGCGTTGGTGTCGTCGCTGCGCGCGCAGGGGTTCCCCATCCGCTCGTTCGAGGATGGCAAGCCGCAGTCCGGCGATCTGTTTCTCGTCGCCGAGGGCGAGGTGCCACCCGCCCCGGCGCGCACCGTGATCATCGGCGAGGGCGGCAGCTATGTCGCGCCGTCCCGCGACGGCAGCGCGGCGCGGATCGCCTTTACCGCCGACGACGCGGCGGTCGGCAACGGCTTCGTCCGCGCCCTGGTATCGGGCGCGCACGCCCCCACCGCCGCCGATCCGGAAAGCCTGGCGCTCTATGCGCTGGCCGAACGCGTCGCGGTGGCCGACATCACCGTGCTGATCAACGGCCCGACCGGCACCGGCAAGGAAGTGCTGGCGCGGCATATCCATGCGTCGTCCGATCGCCGCGACGGCCCGTTCATCGCGATCAATTGCGCCGCGCTGCCCGAGACCATGCTCGAGGCGTTGCTATTCGGCCATCAGAAGGGCGCGTTCACCGGCGCGTCGGTGGGCGGGGAAGGGTTTTTCCGCGCGGCCAATGGCGGCACCTTGCTGCTCGACGAGATCGCCGAACTGCCGCTGCAATTGCAGGCCAAACTGCTGCGCGCGTTGCAGGAACGCGAAGTCGTGCCGATCGGCGCCTCGACGCCGGAAAAGATCGACGTGCGCGTGATCGCCTGCGCCAACCGCGATCTGCAAAGCGAGGTGGCGGCCGGCCGGTTTCGCGCCGATCTATATTATCGCCTGTCCGTCTTCCCGCTCGCCACCACCTCGCTGAGCGAACGCCGCCAGGATATCCCTGCGCTCGCCGCAACGATGATCCTGCGCCATGCCGGCAATCGTGCGGTGGTGCCATGGCCGAACGCGGCTGCGGTCGCGGCGCTGGTGGCGCATGATTGGCCGGGCAATGTCCGCGAACTCGAGAATGTCATTCAGCGCGCCTTGCTGTTCTGCGGTGGCGATACGATCACCGCCGAGCATATCCTGTTCGATCGGCCGTCCGCGCCGCTTCACCAGATCGCCGCCAATGACCAGCCCGAGACGGCCAGGACATTGGGCAATATTGTGCAGATCCGCGAGTTCCAGGCGATCCGCGAAACGCTTGCGGCATGCGGCGGCAGCCGGATCGAGGCCGCCAAGCGACTGGGCATTTCCGAGCGTACACTACGCTACCGCCTCGCCAAAGCGCGCGAACAGGGCGATGACATCGCCCGGGCCGGCCAATATCAGGCGATCGGGGCATGAGCATCGGCGGCGTCGGGGCGCCGATGGGCGTCGATCGGGTGATGGCGCTGCGCGCGCAGATCTTGGAACGCAACGAGGCGCTGCAGCGCGCGAATGCCACGGCGGCCACGCCGGCCGCCGAGGCCAAGCCGGCGAGCTTCGCCGCGACGATGGAAGACGCGCTGAAAAGCGTGAACCAGGGCCAGCAACAGGCCGGCGATCTTTCCGCATCGTATGAACGCGGCGAGACGATCGACATCGCCAAGGTGATGCTGGCGCGCCAGCAGGCCAGCGTCGGCTTCGAGGCGACCTTGCAGGTCCGCAACAAACTCCTGTCCGCCTACAAGGACATCATGAGCATGCCGGTATAATATGAGCAACGCCCTCATCCCCTCGGGCATGCCCGAACGCTTCGCCAATCCGCTGCAGCAGGTGAGCGGCCTGTTCGCCCAACCCGCGGTGCGCCGCAGCCTGCCGATGATCCTGATGGTCGGCCTGCTCGCCGCCGCCGCACTCGCCTGGATGTCGTTCAGCACCGCGCCGCAGAAGGTGCTGTTCGCGAGCCTCGCCGATGCCGACAAGGCGTCGGTCACGCAGGCGCTCGAACAGGGCAATATCGTCTCCAAGATCGACGATGCCGGCGCGATCACGGTCGATGAAGACGATTACGCACGGGCCAAGATGCTGCTCGCCGGGCAGGGCCTGCCCAAGGCGACGCCGGGCGGCTATGCGATCCTCGATCAGCTGCCGATGGGCGTGTCCCGCGCGGTCGAAGGCGAACGCTTGCGCCAGGCGCGCGAGACCGAGATTGCGCGCTCGATCCAGGAAATCGACGCGGTGGCCGAGGCGCGCGTGCATCTCGCCACGCCTGAGGCGTCCGTGTTCATCCGCGACAATGCCGCGCCGTCGGCGTCGGTGATCCTCAAACTCCAGCCCGGCCGGTCGCTCAGCGAAGCCCAGGTCAGTTCGATCATCAATCTCGTCGCCTCGTCGGTGCCGAAGCTGAAATCCGATGCCGTGACGATCGTCGATCAGATGGGCGGCTTGCTGACCAAGGCAGCGGGCGAAAGCAGCCTGGGCGCGGCGGGCGACGAGCGTATCGCCTACCAGCGCCGCATCGAGGAGAAATATCGCGCGCAGGTCGTGCAATTGCTGACCCCGCTGGTCGGCGCGGGCAATTTCAGCACCGAAGTGCAGGCCGAGGTCGATCTCGACGAGACGCAGGCGACGCGCGAATCCTATGACAAGCAGGGCACGCTGCGCGCCGAACAGGGCAATTGGACCGGCAATCAGGCGGATAGCGCGCAACCCGGCGGTATCCCCGGGGCATTGTCCAACACGCCGCCCGCCGCATCGACGGTGACCGCGCCGAACCAGGCCGTCCCGGCGACGCCGGGGGCGACGGCCGCTACCGCACCGGGGGCGGCGGCACCGGCGGTCAAGCAGAGCGATCAATTCGCCCGTGCGTACGATCTCGGCAAGGAAGTGTCGGTCACGCGCGCCGCGCCGGGTGGGGTCAAGCGGCTGTCGGTCGCCGTGCTGCTGCGCGATATCGAGACGGCCAAGCCGCGCAGCGTGATGGAGATCCAGCAGATCACGCAATTGGTGCAGACCGCGGTCGGCTATACGCAAGGGCGTGGCGACCAGGTCACCGTGATCAGCCGCAAGTTCGCCGGCGCGGCCGAACTCGACAAGGGCCAGGCGTGGTACGACAATGCTTGGCTGCCGATCATCGCGCGCAACGTGACCGCGATCGTCATCGCCTTGCTGGTGCTGATGCTTGGCGTGCGGCCGCTGGCCAAGGCGCTGATGAAGAAGCGCGACGATGCCGGGCCGCGGCTTGCGCTCGGTCGCGAGATGGGCGGCACCGCGCCGGCCCAGCCCGGTCAGCCGGCAGTGGGCATCGAGCAGATTGCCGGTGCGCAGAGTTACGATGAGCGCATCGGCATGGTGCGCGGCTTCACGCGCGATAATCCGGCGCGCGCCGCGCTCGCCGTGCGCGACATGATCAAGTCATGAGCGCGCTCGCGACCCCGATGGCTCGTTCCTATACCGGCGTCGAGCGCGCCGCCGTGCTGATGATGCTGGTCGGCGAGGAGGAAGCCGCCGCGATCCTGCAGAAGCTTGATCCGGAAGAGGTTCGCCAGCTCGGCAAGGCGATGTTCGCGGTCGCCGATGTCAGCGAGGACGAGGTCGAGCATGTGCTCGACGATTTCGTCGGCCGTGCGCGCGAGCGCACCGGCATCACCTTCGATCCGCGGCCGCAGATCGAAGCGGTGATGCACCGCGCGCTGGGGCAGGAAAAGGCGCAGAGCGTGCTGTCACGCATCGTGCCGGCGGAGGATGCGTGCCAGATCGACCTGCTCGACTGGCTCGATGCGCCCGAGCTGGCCGGGATGATCGAGAAGGAGCATCCGCAGCTTGCCGCGGTGCTGATCGCCAATCTCGATCCGGTGGTCGGCGCGCAGGTGCTGGAATTGCTGCCGGACAGCGTACAGCCCGATATCCTGCACCGCATCGCCAAATTGGGCCCGATCACGCCCGAGGCGATTGAGACGCTGACCATCATGCTGGCCAAGCGCAGCGCCGCACCGCAGGCCTCGGCCGGCATGACCATGGGCGGGACGCGCGATGCCGCCAAGATCCTGTCGAGCGGTCGCAAGACGACCGAGCAGCGCGTGATGCCGAAACTGTTCAAGATCGACCGCGACGTCGCCAAGGCGATCGAGGAAGCGATGTTCGTGTTCGATAATCTGCTCGACCTCGACGACAAGAATCTCGGTACGCTGATCCGCAACATCGACAGCGACATTCTTACCCGGGCCCTAAAAGGGGTCGATGAAGCGGTGCGTGGGCGCTTCCTCGGTTGCATGTCGGCGCGCGCGGCGGACGGCATTCGCGACGAGATGGAAGCACGTGGTCCGATGAAGCTCAGCGAAGTGCTCGAGGCGCAGAAGGTGATCATCCAGACCGCGCGGAGCTTGGCCAAGGATGGCACGATCCAGATGGGCGCGAGCGAGGACGATTATGTCTAATTTTGCTGCCGGCTTTTCGGCCCGCCACGATGCCGCGGCGCGGATCCTGCACCAGGCGTTCGACCAGCCCAAGCCCGGCTTCGCCGCCTATGACGTGCGCGAGCGCGCGGCGCGCAGCGGGCCGGTCGGCTTCGCACCGCAAGCGTCCAATCCGAAGCATTTTGCGCCGGAAAATCCTGGTATTAACCCGACCGAGGGGTGGGATCCGTTCGACCCGCAGGCGGCGAGCTTCGTCGATCCGATCGCCACGGCGCATGCCGCCGGCTATGCCGAAGGCGTCGCCGCGGCGCTGGCCGAACGCAGCGGGGCGGCGGCGCGCGACGCGGCGTTGCTCGCGACGCTGGGCGCGGCGTTGCGCGCGGAGGATCGGCTCGATCGCGACAAGATGGCGCGGCAGTTGCGCCAGACGGTGTTGTTTCTGGTCACCAAGCTGGTCGGCGAGATCGGCGTGGCGGCGGAGCTGCTGGCGGGGCGGATCGAGACGGCCGCGGAGATGCTCGCCGACGCCGCGGAATCGGCCATGTTGCGCGTACACCCCGATGATGTCGCGCTGCTCGATGGCAAATTGCCGCGCGCGATCTTTGCGGTCGGCGATGCCGGCGTGGCGCGCGGCGCGTTCGTGCTCGAATCCGTCTCGACGATCGTCGAAGACGGGCCGGAATTGTGGCTCGAACAACTGGCGCAGGCGATCGACCGGGTGGCGGTGCCGTCGTGACGTCTCCCAACCCACAATCACGCTTCCCCGGCGAAGGCCGGGGCCCAGTCGTGATGTCCCAGGTTACGATGCGCAGCCCTCACATACTGCTGTCTCCCGACTGGGCCCCGGCCTTCCTCGGGGAAGCGGCTTTGGTTTCGGGAGTGGGGCACTCATGCTGAACCGCTTCACTGACGATTATCTGGAATCACTCGCCACCACCGGCTTTGCCCCGAAACCCAAAGTCTCCGGTCGCCTCGCCTCGTTTGACGGCCTGCTGATGGAGGCCGTCGGCCTGCAACTCCCGGTTGGCACCGTCTGCCAGGTTGGTTCGAAGGATGCTGGGGTCGAGGCCGAAGTGATCGGCTTCCGCAACGGGCGTACGCTGCTGATGAACCTGGGCGGGCCAGCTGCGTTGCTGCCGCAAGCGCCGGTGCGCCCGCTCGGGCCGCCGGGCGAAGCGGAGGTCGGCGCAGCGATGCTCGGACGCGTGGTCGATGGCGCGGGCAAGCCGATCGACGGGCTCGGCCCGATCCGCGGCGCCAAGCATTGGCCGATCGCCGGCAAGCTGCAATCGCCGCTCGATCGTGGCCGCGTGCTGCAGCCGATGGATGTCGGCGTGCGCGCGATCAACGGCTTGCTGACGATAGGCCAGGGGCAGCGCATCGGCATCATGGCCGGATCGGGCGTCGGCAAGTCGGTGCTGCTCGGCATGATCGTGCGCGCCGCGGAAGCCGACGTGATCGTCATCGGGCTGATCGGCGAACGCAGCCGCGAAGTGGCCGATTTCCTGGAGACCAAGGTCGCCGGGGCGGCGCGGCAGCGTTCCGTCGTCGTCGCCGTGCCGGCCAACCATTCGCCGGTGCTGCGCATTCGCGGTGCACTACGCACGCACGCCATTGCCGAGGCGTTTCGTGCCGAGGGCAAGAAGGTGTTGCTGATCATGGATTCGCTGACCCGCGTGGCGCATGCCGGGCGCGAGATCGGTCTCGCGCTGGGCGAGCCGGCGTCGGCGCGCGGCTATCCGCCGTCTGCCATCGCCATGTTGCCCAATCTGATCGAACGCGCCGGCACCGATGTGGCCAGCGGCGGATCGATCACGGCAATCTATACCGTGCTGGCGGATGGCGACGACGGCAACGATCCCGTCGTCGATTCGGCGCGCTCGATCCTCGACGGGCATATCGTGCTGAGCCGCCAGTTGGCGGAACGTGGCGTGTATCCGGCGATCGATCTCGGCCCCTCGGTCAGCCGCGTGATGACCGATATTGCCGAGCGTCCGCATATCCTCGCCGCGCGCGTGCTGCGTCGCCATCTCGCGACCTATGAGGAAAATCGCGATCTCGTGCTGATGGGCGCCTACCGCCCCGGCGCCGATGCGGCGATCGACGCGGCGATCGCCTGCCACGGCGCGGTGATGGAATATATCAAGCAGGATCCCGACGAGATGGTCTCGCTGCCCGATGCGGTCGCCGAACTGGTCGGCGTGTTCGGCGCAGCCTGATGGCGCTGGCCAAGGCCAAGCTCGACCGCATCCTGAAAGTGCGTACGCTGCAATTGGGATTGGTGCGCGCCGAGGAAGCGCGCGCCAATGAACGCTTCGCGGGCGAAGTGAATTTGCGCAACCGCATCGCGCAGCTGACACAGGATATCGCACCCACGGCGTCGACCGGGCAGGGCCTGTCGCTGATCGCCGCGGCGCACTTCCGCGATCGGCTGCAGCAATCGGCGGAAGCCGCCGATGGCCGCATGCGCGCGGCCGAACATGTCGCTGCGCTAGCGGCGGAAAAAACGCGCGAAGCCAAACGTGATCAAAGCGCGATCGAGAAACTGCTCGCGCGGGCGCAAGCGGATGCCGCGTTGCGCGCGATCCGCACGCTTGAGGCGGCCCCGCCTTCGCGCAAAATTCGGCATGATCCTTGCTGAAACGCGGAAGGGCGGGTTTCGCCACGGGGTTTCTGCATGATCGACGCTGCCACATCCGTTTCGTCATCACCGCCCGCGCGTGCGCCTGCGCGCGCGCTGCGTGACGCTGCGAACGACTTCAGGACGACGCTGGATACGGTTGCCGAAAAGCGGGATGTTGCCCGACGGCTGACCGAACGCGCGAAGCAGCACGATGGATCGTCAACGCCCGAGCCGAATACAGCAGATACCGACATCGCCGATCCCCGTACCTGCGGCACGCCGGGGCGGGGCAAGGGGCAGGGGATTGCCGGTGCCGGCAAGACCTTGCCTGGCAAGGTGGCGGATGACGAAGAGGCCAAGGATCCGATCTGGCTGCCGATCGGCGTCATTACGCCACCGACAAATTCGGCGACATGCCCGCTGGCGCTGCCGCGATTGGGTGGTGGGGTTACGCCCGTCGCTGCGGAAAGCACGCTTACGTCGCCAGGCGCCCCCCCGGCGGTGGCCGGGCCTCAACTGAATGGAGTTATTGCAGGTGCCACGACGTCACCGGACTGGGCCCCCGCCTTCGCCGGGGAGGCGTCGTTAGCGGATCCGGGAGAAGGCTTGGCTTCCCCCCTTGCCGATCCAATCTCTAAGGGCGGCATCGTCCTGCCTGCCGAGCTGGCGCTGGTGAAAGCAGGCCTTCCGGTGCGCATCGATGCGCCGATGCCGGCCGCGCCTTGGGCGGCGCAACACCCCGCAACCCAGCCCGCAGGCCAGGCCTTCGCCGCCGCCATCGCCGCGGCCGTGCACGCCCAGCCACGCGGCGACGAGCGAGAGCCGACCGATGCGCCTGCCCAACTTACCGTCGCCAGCGTAGCGCTGCACGCGCCTGCCATCGCCGCCACCGGCGAGGCCAAACAAAGCGCGCTCGATCTCAACCAGGATAGCGGCCTGCAAGGTATGATTGATCATATCGAAGTGCTGCGCGACGACGCCGATGCGCGCGATACGCGCATCCGGCTCGTCCCGGATGCGCTTGGCGCAGTCGAGGTGTCGGTGCGCAAGGAGGGCGATCGCGTCCATGTCCACTTCACCGCCGAGCATGCCGCCAGCGCACGACTGCTGAGCGAGGCGCAGCCGCGGCTCGCCGATCTCGCCGACGCACGCGGCGTGAAGCTCGGCCAGACCAGCGTCGACAGCGGCGCCGGCAATGCCCGCCAGCAACCGTCGTCCACCATCCACGACGTCGCACCGATCGCTGCCAGCGTCGAACCGACGGCCATCATCACCGACACCCGAATCGCCTGACGGAGGACTGACCCATGAGTGAATTGATCGACACCGCCGCCACCCCAACGACCAAAAAAAGCGGTTGGATGAAAAAAACATTGGTCGCGATCGGCGCGCTGGTGCTGGTCGGCGGGGGCGTCGCCGGCGGCCTGTACGCCAGCGGTTACATGCCCGGCGGCGGCGCCGCGCATGTTGCGGAAGCCGCGGGCCCCAAGCTCGTGCCCAAGGCCGAACAGAAAAGGTTTACCGCCGGCGGCGAAGGTGGCGAGGGCGGTGGCGAAGCTGGCTCGGCCCCGCCGGCGGGCGCCGGCGGCGACAAATATGCCTCCAATTACTATGCCATGGAGAAGGAGTTCACCTCCAATCTGCAGGACAGCGTGCATTTCGTGCAGGTCGGCCTGGCCCTGTCCACACCGTATGACGACACCGTCATCGACAATGTGAAAACCAATGAGATCGCCGTCCGCTCGGCGATCCTGATGACGCTCAGCGACACCAGCGAGGAGCAGGTGTTCAGCACCGAGGGCAAGGTGCAATTGCAGAAGCGCCTGGCCCAGGCGATCAACACCGTGCTCAAGGAAAAGGAAGGCTTTGGCGGCGTTGGTAACGTCTACTTTACCAATTTTGTTGTTCAGTGACCATCGATGGTTAACGCAGCATCAACCACGGCATCGGCCGACCGGCGGGAACGCCCCCGACAGCCAGCGGCGCACGTGTCGCTGGGGGTGCAGAATCTCAATCCGTTCGGCGATCTGCACACGTTGCAGCATCTCTCCGCGCGGCTCGCGCGGGGAATGCGCGGCGTGTTCGAACCGTTGCTGCGCCGGGAAGTTCGCGCCTTTGCCGAGCCGTTGGTGGTGCAGCGTTTCGCCGATTATCGCGCCGAGCGCGCCGACGGGCTGACCGCCTGGTTGCCACTGATCATGACGCCCACGGGCGGTCAGGCGCTGGCAATCTTCGACGGGCGCTTCGTGATGGAATTGCTCGATCTGTATTTCGGCGGCACCGGCGCCACGCCGACCGAGCTGCCAGCGGAATTTACTCCGGCCGCCGAAGCGATCGTGGCCAAGCTCGGCACGTTGCTCGCAGGACCGCTCAGTGCGGCGTGGGAGCCGCTCAGCCGGATCGCGTTCGTGCCGGCGCATGTCGAATCCAACCCGGCCCTGATCCAAGGGCTGGACGGTGACGACGCCGTTGTCGTCACGCGTTTCGGCATCGCTGCCGGCACGGCCAAGCCCGTGTTCGTCGATATCCTCTATCCCGTCGCGGCGCTGAAACCGCACACGCCCTCCTTGATCGGCAAGGTCCACGCCAAGACCGCGGCGCCTGATCCGGCCTGGCGCAACAGCCTTACGCGTCGCGTGATGGGGGTGAAGTTCCCTGTCCGCTCGGTGCTGGCCGAACCGATGGTCGCGCTCTCCGTGCTGATGGAGCTGAAGGCCGGCGACATCATCCCGATCAGCTTCGGCGCCGAAGTGCCGGTGATGGTCGGCGGCGATTGCCTCGGCCTCGGCACGGTCGGCACGTCCAACGGTAAGGCCGCGATCCGGCTCAATTCGATCACCCGTGAACTCGAGGAATATTCATGACCGACATGTCCGGCGCCTTTCCGGTCGATGCGCAAATCGCACCGGGTCTCGCCGCCAATTTCCGGCTGTTGCAGGATGTCGACGTCAAGCTGACGGTCGAGATCGGCTCGACCCAACTGACGTTGCGCGAACTGCTGGCGCTGGGCGAAAGCTCGGTGATCGAGCTCGATCGCCAGGCCAACGAACTGCTCGACGTGTTCGTCAACGGGACGCTGATCGGGCGTGGCGAAGTCGTCACGGTCGGCGATCGCTTCGGCGTGCGCATGACCGAATTGGTCACGCCCGAGAAGCGGGTCTGATCGATCATGATGTGGTCGTATATTCTCAAGCTCGTCGTGCTGCTGCCGCTCGTCTGCGGGCTGATGATCGGCTGCCTGTATCTGTGGCGCCGGCTGGAGGCGCGGATGCCTGGGCAGCCCGCCAATCGCATGCTCAAAGTACAGGAAACGATGATGATCTCGCCCGGCCTGCGCATGGCGGTGCTGGAATTCGAGGGCCGCAAGTTGCTCGTCGCGGTGGGGCGCGGCGGAGTGACGTTGATCGACAAGATCGACGGCAAATGAAGGCGACCATTACGCGCCGCGGCACTGGCCCGGTATTGATACGCTCGCGCGGCAAATCGCCGACGTTCGCCCGCGCAAGCGGGAGCCGAGGAGCCACCCGCGCAGTGTCCCGTACCCCTGGGCCCCCGCTTTCGCGGGGGAGCTGGTGGGCTAAGGCTTTGCTTGTTGCGCTGGGCATCGTCTTCGCGCTGATTGTCGCGCATCCGGCGTTCGCGCAAGCCGCGCCGGTGGTGACGCCGCCCGCCGCGCCACCCGCGCCAAATATCGGCGACGGCATTGATCGCGCGCTGGGGCAATTGAGCGGGACGGGGACGGGCAGCGTCGGCCAGCCGATGGCATTGTCGCTACAAGTCCTGATCATCATGGGCCTGCTCAGCATCCTGCCGGGCATCCTGCTGATGATGACCAGCTTCACGCGCATCATCATCGTGCTGGCGATCCTGCGCCAGGCGCTGGGGCTGCAACAGACCCCGCCCAACCAGGTGCTGATCGGCCTGTCGCTGTTTCTCAGCTTCTTCATCATGGCGCCGGTGATCAACCAGATCAACACGACCGCGATCCAGCCTTATTCCAACGGCACGATGCAGGCGACCGACATGATCAAGACCGCCGGCACGCCGCTGCACGCCTTCATGGTCAAGCAGACGCGGGTGAAGGACATCACGATGTTCGCCGACATCGCCAAGGCGGGCAAGTTCCAGTCGGCGAAGGACATTCCCTTCTCGGTGTTGCTGCCGTCATTCGTGACCAGCGAGCTGAAGACCGCGTTCCAGATCGGCTTCCTGATCTTCCTGCCCTTCATCGTCATCGATCTGGTCGTCGCGACGGTGCTGATGTCGCTCGGCATGATGATGCTGTCGCCGACGATCATCTCGCTGCCGTTCAAGCTATTGCTGTTCGTGCTGGTCGACGGCTGGGCGCTGACCATGGGCAGCCTCGCCAACAGTTTCGTGAGTTAGCGGCATGGACGCGGAATATTTCCTGACCGTCGCCAATGAGACGATGTGGGTGCTGGCGCTCGCCGCCGCGCCGATCCTGATCCCGGCGCTGTTCGCAGGGCTGATCCTCGGCATGATCCAGGCGGCGACCTCGATCAACGAGCAGACCTTGTCGTTCGTGCCCAAGCTGATCGTGGTGGCGATCTCGATCATGATCTTCGGGAGTTTGATTCTCGGCTTGCTGAGCGATTTTACGATCAGCATCTTCGAGCGGATCCCGGATCTGGTGCGCTAGGTTTGTGGGCGACGCCGTTTCTTTCTTCGTCATCCTGAACTTGGTTCAGGATCCAGGCGCGGTCAGCCGATCCACGGACGGGGCCCGTTTGGCAAATGACCGCACCTGGATCCTGAAACGAGTTCAGGATGACGGCGCGTCTGAAGCGCGGTCGGCGCAATGAACACGCTCGGCTTCGGCCTGTCGATCGAGCCGCAATTATGGGCATTGGTCTTCGTCATGGTGCGGATCGGCGCGGCGTTTATCGCCGCGCCCGTGTTCGGCGCGGTCTCGGTGCCCGTGATGGTGCGCATCACCTTGTCCGGCGCGATCGGCGTGCTGGTGCTCGCCACGCACACCGTCACTCCGCCGGCCGACGTGTTCGCCTTCGCCACCTTCCTCGCCATTGCCTCCGAGGCGTTGGTCGGGCTGGCCATGGGCTTCATCCTGCAGATCGCCTTTGCCGCGCCGATGCTGGCCAGCGAAGTGATCGGTATTTCGATGGGCATCGGCTTCGCCAATGCGATCGATCCACAGAATGGCCGATCGAGCCCCGCGCTGGGCCAGTTCTTCTCGATCATGCTGACCTTGCTGTTCCTGTCGGTGAACGGCCATCTCGTGCTCGTCGAGATGGTGGTGAAGAGCTATGACGTGCTGCCGGTCGGCGCGTCCTGGATGACTGCCGGCCAGATGAAGGAAATCGCGTTCTTCGGCGGCTATACGTTCCTTGCCGGGCTGCTGCTGGCGCTGCCGGTCGGCTTCCTGCTGCTGTGCCTCAATCTCGTCGTCGGCATGCTGTCGCGCTCGGCGCCGGCGCTCAACCTGTTCGCGGTCGGGCTGCCCGCCAGCCTCGCGGTCGGCGTGATCGCGCTGGCCATCGCCTTCCCGGCGATGGGCGATTATCTGCTCGTCATCGTCCGCGAGGGGCTCGCGGCGGTGCAGAATCTGGTGCTCGTCTGATGTCCGAGGAAATGGGCGGCGATAAGACAGAAGCACCAACCGCCAAGCGCAAACGCGAAGCGACCGAAAATGGCGAAGTTCTCCAGTCCAAGGAGTTCGCCACCGCGCTGGTGATCATGGCCGGGTGCGGCTGGCTGGCCTTTTTCGGGCCGTCGCTGATGGGCGCGTGCAAGGCGGTAATGACGTCGAGCTTCGAATTCGGGCGCAGCGATGTCGAGGATTTCGAGCCTTTCCGTCCGCTGCTCGCCTCGGGTTGGAAGCTCGCTACGCCGATGCTGGCGCTGTTCGTCATCACCATGCTCGCCGCGATCCTGAGCAAGGCGGGATTGGGCTCGCTCGGCTTCAACGGTAAATTGCTGACGCCCAAGTTCGACCGCATCAACCCGGCGTCGGGGCTCAAGCGCATCTTCGGGCCGCAAGGCTGGATCGAGCTCGGCAAGTCGCTGCTCAAGGTCGTTCTGCTCGGCGCGATTGGCGCTTATATGCTGATGTCGGTGTCGCACATGACGATCGGGCTGGTCTCGTCCGATGTCGAGGGCGCGACCGGCGCGCTTGGCGGCACGCTGATGGGCGTGCTGTTCGCGATGGCTGGGGGGCTGCTGATCATCGCCGGGATCGACGTGCCGGTGCAGCTGATCCGGCTGCTCGGCAAATTGCGCATGACCAAACAGGCGGTGAAGGACGAGCATAAGGAAAGCGAAGGCTCGCCCGAGGCCAAGAACGCGATCCGCCAGGCGCAGCACCGCGCGGCCAAGCGCGGCATGCGCAAGGCCGTCGCGGAAGCGCATGTCATCCTGACCAATCCGACGCATTTCGCGGTCGCCTTGCGCTACGATCGTGGCAAGGATCAGGTGCCGGTGGTGGTGGCCAAGGGGCGCGGCGTGCTGGCGCTGGCGATCCGCGAGATCGCCGCCGAAGCGCAAGTGCCGGTGATGGAATATCCCGCCATCGCGCGCGCCATCTATTATACCAGCAAGGAAGGGCAGGAGGTGCGCGACGATCTGTACCTCGCCATCGCCACGATCCTTGCCTTCGTGTTCGGCATCAACGTGGCGGCGGGCGGCAGCGCGCCCGCGGTCGCGGTGCCGGCCAGCGCCCGGTTCGACGAAAATGGCGTGAAACAATCCTAAACAAATGCCGGCATCGGCCGATCTATTAGGGGTAGGGGGCGAATAATGGCGACGACTTCGATCACGACCGCGCTCGGCGCCGGCTCCGGCGTGGATATCACCGCGCTGGTGACGTCGTTGGTCGACGCGCAATATGCCAACAAGACCGCGCGGCTGACGCAACAGACCGAGACGATCACCAAGCAGATTTCCGGCGTATCGTCGATCAAGAGCGGGATCACCGGATTCGCCAGCGCGCTCTCTGCATTGGTGAAGGGCGGCTCGCTCGCCACCAGCCCGACCAGTTCCAATCCCGCGATCGTCACTGCCACCGCTTTGTCCGGCGCCAAGCTCGCCGGCCTGTCCTCGACGATCGAGGTCAAGCAACTCGCCCAGTCGCAGGTCGCGACCAGCCCCGCACGCGCCGATACGATCGCCTCGGTCGGGCTCGGTAGTTTCACGCTGACCTTCGGCACCGCAACGGTGAGCGACGGCGCGATGAGCGGCTTCACGGCCAGCGCCGCGGAACCGATCACGATCCCGATCACGCAGGGCAATTCGGGGCTGAGCGGCATCGCCCGCGCGATCAACGCGGCCGGCGCGGGCCTGACCGCGACCGTGCTGACCGATGCGGATGGCTCCCGGCTGAGCATCAAGGGCGCGACCGGCGAGGCCAGGGCGTTTACGCTGACCGCGACCGAGGATCCTGCGGCGCCCGGCCTGTCCGCGCTCGATATCGGGCCCGACGCGACCGGCACGACGATCGGCAGCGCCGCGCAGGATGCGATCGTCGCGGTCGATGGCACTGCGATCAAGCGTTCGGGCAACAGCATCACCGATCTGGTCACCGGCGTGAAACTCGATCTGGTCAGCGCCTCGGTCGGCACCAAAGTGACGCTCGGCACCAGCGCGCCGACCACCGCGCTGAGCCAGGCGGTGAGCGATTTCGTCGAGACGTTCAACCAACTCGCGGCGGTGGTGAAGGAGCAGACCGACCCGGTCAGCGGCACGCTGCGGTCCGATTCCGCGGCCATCGCCTTGCAACGCTCGCTGCGCAGCCTGACGCTCACGCCACTGGTCAGCGCCGGCGCAAGCGGCGCGCCGACGACCTTGGCCGAGATCGGCGTCAAGACCAATCGCGACGGTACGCTGGCGGTGGATACGGCGACGCTGACCAAGGCGCTGATGAACTATCCCGACGCGGTCGAGGCGATGTTCGCCGATGGCAAGGGCGCGAGCGGCAAGGGCGTGTCCGCGGCGCTGACCGCCATCTCCGACGCAGCGATCAACACCACCACCGGGCTGGGCGCCAGCACCACGCGCTATACCAAGACGCAGGCCGACCTGACCGACGACCAAGCCGATCTGACCGCCGCCGGCACGGTGATGACGACCCGGCTGACCGCGCAATTCGCCGCCATGGATGCGCGCGTCGCGGCGTATAAATCGACGCTGACCTTTCTCGAGCAGCAGATCGATGCGTGGAACAGCAGCGATTGATGGCCTATGCCAGCGCATTGGGGCGCGATCCCGAAGCTACCTATCGTCGCATCGATCTCGCTGGCCGCACCGCCGAGGCGGACGGCCCGGCGCTGGTGCAATTGCTGTACGACGAACTGGTGCGCGCGCTGCGCGTCGCGGCCTGGGCGATCGACCATCACAATTTCGCGATGAAGAGCGAGAAGATCACGCGTGCGACGGCGATCCTGTTCGCGCTGGAAGCGGGGCTCGATTTCGAGGCGGGTGGCGACGTGTCGCACACGCTGGCGCGTGTCTATGGCGGCGCGCGGCGCACCATCATCGAGGCGAGTATCGGGCAGGATTCGGCGCCGTTCCTCAGCGTTGCGTCGGATCTCGAGGAGATTGCGCAGGCCTGGCGGACGATCCGCGCGGCTTAGCATAACCGTTTGTGGTTCTTTCCTAGGCGGAGGCCGGGGCCCGATCGGGAAACGATTGGCGAGAACTGCGCGCCGTTACATCGACCATCGCCACGGGGCACCGGCCTCGGGGGAAGTGCTATAGGGAAAGGTCGATCGACAATCCCGTGGCCAATTCTGCAGGCGGCCCAGCGCACATCACCCGCACCGCATCCGCCCGCGCGCGTTCCAGGATCGCCAGCGGCACATCGCCGCGATGAAAGATGCGGTCCGCCTGGCCGAGCAACCGCGCCTGCCGCAAGGTCAGGTCATCGGGATCGCTGGATACCAGCCTGATCGTGACCAGTTCGGCCTCGACACCGCCACTTGCCGCCAACCAGCGCTCGACCGACGCATTCTCCGTGAGCGGATCGAGCGCGCCGCCCGGAGCAAGCGCCGCCCCGAGCGCGCGGCGCCGATCCCCACCATCGGGGTAGCGCCCCTTGATTTGCCCGCGCGCCGCGAACAAGCCCCGCGCCAGTCCGCCCAACCCCGCGGGCAACAACGTCTCCAGCCGCTGCCTGAGCGCCGCCGCCAGCCCCGCCGAGACGCCGCCAGTGCCGATCGCCACCAGCACCGGATCGCGATCGACGATCGCCGGCAGTGTGAAGTCGCACAGCTCCGGCCGATCGACCGCGTTGACCAGCACGCCGCGGGCGCGCAGCCGAGCGACGGCCGCCACCGCCTCGGCCTCGTCGTCGATCGCCACGATCGCCAGCGCCGCGGGCGCGTCCTCGCCCGACACCATTGCCCCGGCGCGCTCCAGCAACCGGCGCTTGGCATCGGCCGCTTCGCCGGTGCCCAGCAGGATCACCGGCCGGCCTGCCAACCGCACGAACAGCGGCAGGCTGTGCCAGCTCATTCGAGCAGCCACTCCGGCACGCGCTCGGCCGCGAAGATCGTCTCGGGTAGGATGCGGTCGGCGACCACGGCGTACCGATCGCCGTCAACCAGCACTTCGGGCACCAGCGCACGGCTATTGTAGGTGCTGGCCATCGTCGCGCCATACGCGCCGGCCGAACGGAACACCGCCAGATCGCCCGACGAGACGAGATCGATCTCGCGCGCCATGGCGAACGTGTCGCCGCTTTCGCATACCGGGCCGGCAATGTTCGCCGTCATGCGCGCGCCGCTGGCCCGCACCGCTTCGAAATCGTGCCATGCATCATACATTGCGGGGCGCGCGAGATCGTTCATCGCGGCATCGACGATGACGTAGGGATTGACCGCGCCGGGCTTCACCCAGATCACTTCGGTGAGCAAGGCGCCGGCATTGGCGGTGAGCAACCGGCCGGGCTCGAACATCAGTTCGACGTCCCAGTCCTTGGTCACGCGGGCGACCATCGCGCCATAGTCGGCCGGGCTGGGCGGCGTATCGCCGGCCTTGTACGGCACGCCCAAGCCACCGCCGAGATCGACGCGGCTGATGAAATGGCCGAACTTGCGCAGCTCCGCGACGAGCTCGCCGACCCGCACGAAGGCGGCTTCCAGCGGGGCGAGATCGAACAATTGGCTGCCGATATGGATCGCCACGCCGCGCATGCTGAGGCCGTCCTGCTCGGCCAGCCGGCCATACATCTCGACCGCACGGTCGATATCGACGCCGAACTTATTCTCCTTCCGCCCGGTGGAGATCTTTGCATGCGTGCCGGCATCGACATCCGGGTTGACGCGCAATGTCGCGGGCGCGCGTAGCCCACGGGCATGCGCCATCGCGCCGAGCACTTCGCCCTCTTCCTCGAGCTCGAGATTGAACTGGCCGATCCCGGCATCCAGCGCGGCGGACAATTCCTTGCGCGTCTTGCCCACGCCGGAGAAGACGATCTCGCTCGCCGGGATGCCCGCGGCCAGCGCGCGCGCCATCTCGCCGCCCGAGACCACGTCGGCGCCATAGCCCTCCTGCGCCAGCACGCGCAGCACGGCGAGGTTGGGGTTGGCCTTGATCGCGAAGGCCAGGTGGATGCGCCCGGCGCCGGCCAGTCCCTCGCGGAACACGCGCGCGTGGCGGCGCAGCGTGGCGGTGGAATAGACATAGACCGGCGTGCCGACGTCTTCGGCGATGGTCTCGAGGCTGACGCCCTCGCAGTGAAGCGTGCCATCGACGGCCGTGAAATGATCCATCAACGCGCCTTCATTGCGGGGGCAGGCTGAATTCGTCGCTCCGCCGGTCCTGCGACTGGGTAAGCAATTCGTCGCTGCGGTCAGGCCGCGCCTGGTTACTCGGCGTGAGCAGTTGCGCGGGCGTCGGCGTCGCCTTGGCGCCATAGGGCGCGACCGGCAGCTTTTCGCCCGGTGCCGGCGTGAGTCCGGCGGCGCCGCAGCCGCCCAGCGCCAGTGCTGCCAGCACGATCGCATATTTCATCATGCTTCTCCCGTCCGTGCCGCGAGGATCGCCGCCCGTACCCGTGCCGGTGCGGTGCCGCCGAAACTGGTCCGGCTGGCGACCGACGCATCGACGCTGAGCACGCCGTACACGCGTTCGTCGATCCGCGCATCGATTGCCTTGAGATCGGCCATCGGCACCTTGTCGAGCGCGACGCCCAGCTCCTCGGCGCGCTTCACCGCACTGCCGGTGATATGATGCGCTTCGCGGAACGGGATCCCGCCCTCGCGCACCAGCCAGTCGGCCAGATCGGTGGCCGTGGCATAGCCCGCCTCCGCCGCGCCGCGCATCCGTGTCGTGCGGAACGTCGCGCTCGCGACCATGCCGGTCATCGCCGCGATGCTCAGGCCGAGCAGATCGTGTGCCTCGAACACCGGCGGCTTATCGTCCTGCATGTCCTTCGAATAGGCCAAAGGCAGGCCCTTCATCGTGATCATCAGCGCGGTGAGGTAGCCGATGATGCGGCCGCTATGCCCGCGCACCAATTCGGCGGCATCGGGATTGCGCTTCTGCGGCATGATCGAGCTGCCGGTCGACCATTGATCGGACAGCGACACGAAGCCGAACGGTTGCGATGCCCACAGGATGAATTCCTCGGCCAGGCGGCTGAGATGCAGAGCGGTCTGCGCCGCGGCAGTGAGATAATCGAGCGCAAAGTCGCGGTCGCTGACCCCGTCCAGCGAATTACGCGTCGGGCCGTCGAAGCCGAGCGCGGCGGCGGTGGCGTCGCGGTCGATCGGAAAGCCGGTGCCGGCCAGTGCCGCCGAGCCCAGCGGACAGAGATTCCCGCGTGCCCGGGAATCAGCGAAGCGTGAACGGTCTCGCGCGATCATCTCGTGATAGGCCATCAGGTGATGACCGAGCGTCACCGGCTGGGCGCTCTGCAGATGCGTGAAGCCGGGCATGACGCTTTCGGCATGCTCGTCGGCGCGGGCGAGCAAGGCCTGTTGGAAGCCCAGCAACGCCGCGTCGACCTCGTCGATCGCATCGCGCACCCATAGCCGGAAATCGGTAGCGACCTGATCGTTGCGCGAGCGCGCAGTGTGCAGCCGACCGGCGACCGGGCCGATCAGCGCGGCAAGCTTCGACTCGCTCTGCATATGAATGTCTTCGAGCGTCAGGTCCTCGGCCACGCCATTGGCGTCGTAATCCGCCGCGACCCGGTCGAGCCCGGCGAGGATGGCCGTAGCGTCGTCCGCCGCGATGATGCCTTGCGCACCGAGCATCGTCGCATGCGCCTTGGAACCGGCGATGTCCTGCCGCCACAAGCGCTTGTCGAACGGGATCGAGGCATTTATCTCGCGCATTACCGCCGCCGGGCCTTCGGCGAAGCGCCCGCCCCACATCGCATTGGACGCGTTCATGTCTTTCCGCTCGACGATCTCATCGCTCCTATTATTCGGCGCTCTCGCCGCGTGCGATAGGCAAGACAAGGCGGCGGAGCAAGCCAACGCCGCCGCTCCTGTCGCCAATAACAGTGCGCCGGTCGCCGGCGAGAAAGTGATCGCCGACACGATCGGCACGCTCGATCGCAGCCATAAGGGCGAAGCCGCCCCGACCTTGCCGTTCCAGGCGCCCGACGGCAGCAAGACGAGCATCGCCGCCTTTGCCGGCAAGCCGGTGCTGGTCAATCTGTGGGCGACATGGTGCGCGCCGTGCGTCGCGGAAATGCCCACGCTCGATCGTGTCGCCGAACGCATGCAGGTCGTCGCGATCAGCCAGGATCTGGGCGGTGCGGCCAAGGTCGATCCGTTCTTCGCCAAGGCCGGCTTGAAGAACATCAAGCGCTATCTCGATCCCGGGGTGACCTTGAGCGTCGCCTATCAGGCCAGCCTGCCGACCAGCATCCTCTACGATGCGGCGGGCAAGGAAGTGTGGCGCATGACGGGCGGCATGGATTGGACCAGCGAAACCGCCCGCGACTTGCTTGCCGAGGCCGGCTGACGGTGCGGCGGCAACGATAGGCAAATTCCCTCTGCGGCGGCGGGCGCCGCCGGGGGTTTCCCGCTCTATGCAGCGGGGGCACTTTGCGGCAAGACGCGGCTCGCATTTGAACCCGGGCCCAGACCATTCGCCAGATTGCCGCACTTCCTTACCGTACCGATGACATAGCTTCCGATGCGATCGTCCGCGTGTTGCTGGTCACGTCGCGGGGCACCGGGCGCTGGGTGATCCCCAAGGGCAATATCGATGCGGGCCTGACCCCGCATGCCGCCGCCGCGCTCGAGGCCGAGGAAGAGGCCGGCGTGAGCGGCGCGGTGTGCCCGACGCGGCTCGGCAGCTATCGCTATCGCAAGCGCCGCGGCAATGGCGCCTCGCTGATGGTGGATGTCGATGTGTTTCCGCTCGCGGTGACGCGCGAACTGGATAGCTGGAAAGAACAGGAGCAGCGCGAGCGGCGCTGGGTATCGCTGGCCGAGGCGGCGGCGATGGTCGACGAGCCCGATCTGCGCGACCTGATACGTTCTTTCGCCACCGCAGAATTCAAGGCCGCAACGCGGCGCACAACCAAGCTCGGCAGCGTCGCCGAGCGATCAAGGGTAGGGTCAATGTTTGCCTGGTTTCAACGGTTGTTGCCTAAGACTGGCAACTTCTTCGAGATGTTCGAAGCGCATGCGCGCACCATCGTCGCCGCGTCGGACGCTACGGCGCGGCTGCTCGAGGGCGGCGCGGCGGCGCCGGATCATATCCGCGAGATCATCGAGCGCGAGCATGATGCCGACAATATCACGCGAGAAGTGTTGCAGACGGTGCGCAAGACGTTCCTGACGCCGTTCGATCGCGCCGCGATTACCCGCCTGATCGGTGCGATGGACGATACGGTCGATGAAATGCAGGCCGCGGCGCAAGCCATCGACCTGTACGACGTGAGCGATTTCGCACCGGAAATGAAGGACATGGCGGCAATCATCGTCGATGCCGCGCGGGTCGCCTCCGAGGCAATGCCGCTGCTGCGCGATGTCGCGCGCAACGGCGAGCGCTTGCACGAACTGACCGAGCGGCTGGTGCGGATGGAAAGCCATGCCGACGAGATCCATGCCGCGGGGCTCAAGCGCTCGCTGCAGGAGCATGGCGCGAGCGATACGCTGCGCTTCGTGATCGATCGCGAGATCTACAAGCATCTCGAACGGATCGTCGATGCGTTCGAGGACGTCGCCGACGAGATCGACGGCATCGTCATCGATCATTCCTGATCGCTGACCGATGCACCAACTCGCCTTCCCACTGCTCGTCGGGCTAATCATCGTTGCGCTGGCGTTCGATTATCTCAACGGGCTGCACGACGCGGCCAACTCGATCGCCACGGTCGTCGCGACGCGCCTGCTGTCGCCGGTCAAGGCGGTGCTGTTTGCCGCGGTATTCAATTTCGCCGCCTATTTCCTGACCATCGCCTTTCCCAGCCTGCACGCCGTGGCCGAGACGATCGGCAAGGGGCTGATCGACAAGGATCTGGTCACCCCGGCGGTGATCTTCGGCGCGCTGGGCGGCGCGATGTTCTGGAACGTGGTGACCTGGATCAAGGGTATCCCCTCGTCGAGCAGCCATGCCCTGGTCGGCGGGATGATCGGTGCGGGCGTGGCGCATTCGGGCATTGGCGGGATCCAGTGGGCCGGGCTAAACAAGACGCTGATCGCGATCGTGCTGTCGCCGACCATCGGCATGTTCCTTGCCATGCTGGTGATGCTGCTGTCGAGCTGGGCGCTGCACCGCGCCAGCGCTCGCCAGGCGGAACGCAGTTTTCGGGTGCTGCACCTGATCTCCTCCGCGGCCTATTCGCTGAGCCACGGGCTCAACGACGCGCAGAAGACGATGGGTATCATCACCGTGCTGCTCTATTCGACCGGCTATCTGACCGGGCCGTTCGCGGTGCCGCATTGGGTGGCGATCAGCTGCTATATCGCCATCGCGCTGGGCACGATGACCGGCGGGTGGAAGATCATCGAGACGATGGGATCGCGCATCACCAAGTTGTCGCAGCATCAGGGCTTCAGCGCGTCGTTCGCCGGCTCGATCGTGCTGTTCAGCGCCTCGGCGATGGGCATTCCGGTATCCACCACGCACACCATCACCGGGGCGATCATCGGTGCGGGGACGGCGCGGCGCGCGTCGGCGGTGCGCTGGGGCGTGGCGCGCGGCGTGATCGTGGCGTGGCTGATCACTATTCCGGCGTCCGCCGCGGTTGGGGCGATGTTCTACGGCCTGACGTTGCTGTTCTAGCGCGTCATTTCCAGCGGCGGGGCAGGCCGGCGAGCACGAAATCGACCGCATCGACGCTGGCCGCCACCTGCTGGTTGATCCGCCCGGCAAGATCGCGAAAGCGCCGCGCCAGCGCATTGTCGGGCACGATGCCGAGCCCGGTTTCATTGGCGACCAGGATCAGCCGGCCCCGGATGGCGGCAATGGCGTCCAGGAGCTGGCGCAGCATGTGCTCCGCATCCTGCTCTCCGAGCAGCAGGTTCGAGGTCCATAAAGTGAGGCAATCGACCAGGATCACCGCGTCGGACGCATCGGCCTGGATGATTGCGGCGGGCAGGTCGATCGGCGCTTCCACCGTATGCCAGCGCTGATCGCGATCGGCGCGATGGCGATCGATCCGATCGACCATCTCGGCATCGAATGCCTGCGCCGTGGCGATGTAGGTAAGCGTTCCGACCCCCGCCTCGGGCCCCGCCTCAGCCAGCGCCTCGGCCACCGCCTGGGCATGGCGGCTCTTGCCCGAGCGCGCACCGCCGAGCACCAGCAGTCTGCGGTCGAACGGCGTGTCGTGCTTGGGTGTTGCGCTGGTCGGGTTCATTGGCGAAGGACTATCACGGCGCTCCGTCGGAAAGGAAGCAATGACGGGGTTCACACACCATGGCGGACGGCTCGATCAGGCGATGGCCTGCTATCCCGACGCGCCGCTGCCGTGGATCGACCTGTCAACCGGGATCAACCCGGTGCCGTGGCAGCCGAGCGGGCCGCTGGCGATCGATTGGGGGGCGTTGCCGTCGCTTGCCGCACTGCGCGAACTGGAGGCGCGCGCCGCGGCCTATTTCGGCGCGCCGGCCGAGACGGTGGCGGCCGTGCCGGGCAGCGATCTGGCGCTCCGTCTGCTCCCGCAACTCGGGCTGCCGGGGCCGTATCGCTACGGTACACCGGGATATCGCACGCATGCCGAGGCTTTGCCGGGTGCGATCCCGGTCTCGATCCCAGTCCCGATCGACGATGCGGCTTCGGGTGCGGGCACGCTGCTGCTCGCCAACCCCAACAACCCGGATGGTCGGTTGCTGAGCCCCGCTGCGCTGGATCGATTGCGCGGTGACGGCTGGCTGGTGGTCGATGAGGCGTTCGCCGATTGCCTGCCCGAGGCAAGCATCGTGCCGGCGCTACCCGACCGGACGATCGTGTTGCGCAGCTTCGGCAAGTTCTTCGGGCTCGCCGGTCTACGCCTCGGCTTCGTCATCGGCCCGCCCGAAATCGTCGCGCGGGTGCGGGCATTGCTGGGCGACTGGCCGGTGTCGAGCGCGGCGATCGCGCTGGGCACGGCGGCGTATCGCGATGCCGGCTGGATCGCCGCGACGCGCATCGCCCTGATCGACCAGGCGGCGGCTTTGGACGGGGTGCTGCAACGCCATGGGCTGGTTGCGCGCGGCGCGTGTCCGCTGTTCCGGCTGGTCGCCGGCGAGCCATCGCTGTTCGAACGGCTCGCCCGCGCCGGCATTCTCGCGCGGCCGTTCGATTATGCGCCGACCTGGCTGCGGTTCGGCCTGCCGGCCGATGCGGCGGCGCTGGCGCGGCTCGATCGGGCGCTGGCGGGTGGCTGAACCGGTCGCGCTTGTCGCGCTGGCGATCGACGCGGCGGTCGGCTGGCCCGCGTGGCTCTATGCCCGCGTTGGCCACCCGGTCGGGGGTTTTGCACGGCTGATCGGCTGGGGCGAGCGGCGCTGGAACCACGCCGCCGCCTCGTTCCGGCACCGTCGCTTGCGCGGCGTTATGCTGCTGCTGCTGCTAGTCGCGGTCGCCGCGGGCACTGCCTTGCTGCTCGAACACCTCGCCGCCTGGGTGTTCGGCGCCTATGCGTGGATCGCGGTCGCTCTGCTCGCGGCACCGGGCCTGGCGCAGCGCAGCCTGTACGATCATGTCGCCCCGGTCGGCCGCTTGCTGGCGGCGGGGGACCTGCCCGGGGCGCGCAACGCGGTCGGCATGATCGTCGGGCGCGATACCGACGCGTTGGACGAAGCAGGCGTCGCCCGCGCGGCGTTGGAAAGCCTGGCGGAGAGCTTTTGCGACGGCGTCGTCGCCCCGCTCTTCTGGCTGCTCGTCGCCGGCTTGCCCGGCCTGTGGGCGTATAAGGCGATCAACACCGCCGACAGCCTGATCGGGCATAAGGAGGAACGCTGGCGCGCCTTCGGCTGGGCCAGCGCGCGGACCGACGACCTCTTCAATCTCGCGCCGGCGCGACTGTCCGGCGTGCTGATCTGTGTTGCCGGAATCGACGGCTGGGGCACGATGTTGCGCGACGCCGGCCGCCATGCCTCACCCAATGGCGGCTGGCCCGAAGCGGCGATGGCCGGCGTGCTCGGCGTCGCGCTCGCCGGGCCGGTGGCCTATGACGGCGTGGTGCAGGACAAGCCGTGGATCAACCGCGAGGGCCGCGCGGCGACGGCGGCGGATGTCGCCAACGGTCTGCGCGTCTATCTCGCCGCCTGCGCTGTCTTGTGGCTGATCGCCGGAGGTGTGTTGTGGCTGGGCTGATGCTGCAGGGCACCGGGTCGGATGTCGGCAAGTCCGTGCTGGTTGCCGGCCTGTGTCGTGCGCTGGCCAATCGCGGGCTATCGGTGCGGCCGTTCAAGCCGCAGAACATGTCGAACAACGCCGCCGTAACGGCAGACGGCGGCGAGATCGGCCGCGCGCAGGCGACCCAGGCCCTGGCCTGCCGCGTCGCGCCGACGACCGACATGAACCCGGTGCTGCTCAAGCCGCAGGGCGACCGCACCTCGCAACTGATCGTGCACGGCCAGGTGCGCGGGATCCTGGCGGCGGCGCGCTGGCGCGAGGGGCGCGACGGGCTGCTCGACGATGTGCTCGCCAGTTATCGCCGGCTCGAGCGCGACGCGGATATCGTCGTCGTCGAAGGCGCCGGCTCGCCGGCCGAGATCAACCTGCGCGCCGGCGACATCGCCAATATGGGCTTTGCGCGCGCCGCCGACGTGCCGGTGGTGCTGATCGGCGATATCGATCGCGGCGGGGTGATCGCGTCGCTGGTCGGCACGCGCGCGGTGATCGATCCGGCCGATGCGGCGATGATCCACGGCTTCCTGATCAACAAGTTTCGCGGCGATCCGGCGCTGTTCGACGATGGCTATCGCGCGATCGAGCAACGCACCGGCTGGCGCGGCTATGGCGTGATTCCGTGGCTGGCCGCCGCGCGGCGCTTGCCGAGCGAGGATGCAGTGATTCTCGAACGCGCCGTTGCAGGCGGGCAGGGTCGGGTCGTCATCGCCTGTCCGATCACGCCGCGGATTGCCAATTTCGACGACCTCGATCCGTTGCGACTCGAACCCGGCGTCGATCTGGTGATGGTGCCGCCGGGCACGCCGATCCCCGATGCCGCGCTGATCGTGCTGGCCGGATCGAAGGCGACGCGCGCCGACATAGAGTTCGTCCGCGCGCAGGGCTGGGATATCGATATCCGCGCGCATCATCGCCGCGGCCGGCCGGTGCTGGGGCTGTGCGGCGGCTATCAGATGCTCGGGCGCAGCATCGCCGATCCGGGCGGGATCGAGGGGCCGGCGGGGGAGATTGCGGGGCTCGGGCTGCTCGATGTCACCACGGTGCTGGCCGGCGACAAGCAGGTGCGCGATGTGGCGGGCATCGCGCTCGGCGCGCGATTCTCCGGTTATGAGATCCATCTCGGCGACACCAATGGCCCGGATACGGCGCGTCCGGTCGGTCGCTATGATGACGGTCGCGCCGAGGGGGCGATGAGCGCGGACGGGCTGGTCGCCGGCAGTTATGTCCACGGCCTGCTTGGTGCCGCGGCGCAGCGCCGGGCGTGGCTGGCGCGGATCGGGGTGGATGCGGTGGGGCCGGACCACGCCACCGATATCGATGCCGCGCTGGATGCGATCGCGGCGCAGTTGGAGGCGCATGTCGATGTGGACGATCTGATTGCGCTGGCGGGGAGATAGCGTCGATCTAATCGGGACCGCTCTCCTGCGAAAGCAGGAGCCCAGGGTTATTGAAGGCAACAGCCGTGGCTCTGGGCCCCTGCTTTCGCAGGGGAACGGTTGCTAATTCAGGTGAACCTATCGCGTGACGACCATCGCGAGGACGAGCAGCAATCCGCTCTCGACCAGCTCGATCCCCGCGCCATGCACGTCGCCGCTGACGCCGCCGAGCCGGCGCTTGAACAGCAGATAGAGCGCGCCGATCAGCAACGGCCCGGCGAGCAACGCCGGCGTGACGACGGCGCTACCCAGCAACAGCAACAGCCAACCGGCAATATCGCGCGCGCGCGTCGCGCCGGTGATGCTGGCGCCGAGGCCGCTCGGCTTGAGCGGCGGCAGCACGCGCGCCCAGATCAGCGGGGCGAGGCGCGCGACGGCGGGCACGAACAGCAAGGCGAGCCAATGGCCTGGCAACAGCACCTGCAGCAGCACCAGTTTGGCGAGCAATTGCAGCACGATGGCGACGACGCCGAAACTGCCGATATGCGGATCGGCCATCACCGCGAGCAGGCGAGCGCGGTCGCCGTGTGCGGCGCCCAATCCGTCGGCGAGATCGCCGAGTCCGTCGAGATGCAGCGCGCCGGTCACCCACACCCAGGCGAGCAAGGCCAGCAGCGCGCCGATCCACGGATCGAACCACGCGCCGATCATGCCGCCGGCGGCGACGATTCCGCCGATCACCAGCCCGACCAATGGATAGAGCCGGATCGCGGCGGCGAAGTCGGCGGTATCCGTGGTGACGTGTGGCACCGGCAGGCGGGTGAGGAAACCGAGCGCGATTATCAGCCGCTTCACGGCCATAGCCCGGCGATCTGCGCAGCGCGGGGCGGGCCCGGCCATATCTTCAGCGCCAGCACCGCGGCATAAGGCAGGTCGATCGCCCAGGTCGCGGCGAGATCCAGGCCGCATAATATCGCCAGCGCGGCGCGCATCGCGCCGCCATGCGTGACGACCAACGCGGGTTCGGGCGGCAGCGCCGCGATCGCCTCGGCCACGCGGTCCTTCAGCGCGGACCAGCGTTCGCCATTGGGGGGCGGGGCGGCGTCGGGGTCGCTCCAGAACCGGCTGAGCGCGGCCGCGTCGACGTCGGCCGGCGCGTGGCCGTCCCAATCGCCGAAATCGAGTTCGCGCCAGCGCGGGTCGATTACGGTCGGGCCGATCGCTTCGGCGCATGCGCGGGCGCGCTGCAGGTCCGAGGAAATGATGCGGGCAACTCGCAAATCTTCCGCCTGTGTGCGGCAGGCGTGGATGCCGGCCGCGGTCACCGCGCAATCGGTGCGGCCGAGCAGCCGGCCGGTGAGTACCGGTTCGCCGTGGCGCATCAGATAGAGCGTGACGGGGCTCACCCCGCCGCCACGCCGGCCTCGGCGAAGGTCGCCATGCGCTCGTGCGCGAGCAAGGCGGCGCGGATGACGCCGACCGCCACCGCCGCGCCGCTGCCTTCGCCAAGGCGCAGATCGAGCCGCAGCAATGGTTCGAGCCCGAGCTGTTCGAGCAGCCGGCCATGGCCCGGCTCGGTCGAGCAATGGCCGGCGAGGCAATGATCGACGATGCCGGGATGCGCCGCCGCCAGCGGGGCGATGGCCGAACTGCAGATGAAGCCGTCGAGCACGACGGGAATGCGGCGGTGCCGCGCCGCCAGCACCGCGCCGGCGATCGCGGCGATCTCCCGCCCGCCAAGGCGTCGCAGGATCTCGAACGGGTCGCTGAGGTGACCGGCATGTGTGGCCAGCCCGGCCGCGACGGTCGCCACCTTGCGGGCGATGCCCTCGGCGTCGATCCCCGTGCCCGGGCCGACCCAGCCGGCAATGTCGCCGCCGAAGCTCGCCGCGCACAAAGCGGCGGCGGCGGTGGAATTGCCGATGCCCATTTCGCCGAGCACCAGCAGATCGGTGTCGGCGGCGATCGCCGCGGCGCCGATGTTGAGCGCGTCGAGGCATTCTTGCGCGGTCATTGCCGGTGCCTGCGTGAAATCGGCGGTCGGATGGTCGAGCGCGATCGGGACGACCTCCAGCGTGAGACCGGCGGCGGCGGCCAGCGCGTTGATCGCTGCGCCGCCGGCGGCGAAATTGGCCACCATCTGCGCGGTCACCGCGGCCGGGAAGGCACTGACGCCGCGCGTCACGACGCCATGATTGCCCGCGAATATGACCGCGCGACCCTGCGTGATGGCGGGGCGTTCGCGCGCCTGCCAGCCGGCGAAAAACACCGCGATATCTTCGAGCCGGCCGAGCGACCCCGGTGGCTTGGTCAGCTGTCCCTGCCGCGCCGTTGCCGCGACGCGCGCGGCCGTGTCGGGCGATGGTAGATCGCCCAGCGCGGCAAGGAAGTCGGCTGGCGTGGCGAAGGCGGTCATTCGACGACGAAACCCGGCGGCGGGGTGCGGGTGATGAAATGGCCCTTCACCCCTGCCGGCCAATCGCGGAACGGCACCTGGCCGAAGTCGCTGGCGGCATAGGCACGGGCATAATCGAGAATCGCTTGCGCCGCCTCCTCGTTCGGCTCGAACCGGCCGAGCACATAGCCCACCTTGTCGGGCGCGCGCAGGTGCACGGTGCAGAACTCCTGGCAGGCGAACAGGCACGGCATTTCCTGCACCGCGACACCGTCAAAACGCGCGTCGCGCGCCTTGACCATGTGCAGCGCCGCAGCGAGCCTGGCGCCGCCGCGCCGCCCCTCGGCATCGTCGCGTTGTTCGGCCGAATGGCGGCAGGTGTTGCACACCACCACCGCCGCGCCGCCATCGGCCGCTTTCAGCATCACGCCGCCGCCCGCTCGATGCGCGACGCGGCGGGCAGCCCGAGCGACACGAGGCCGCGATAGAGCAGCAGCAGGCCGATCAAGATGGCGCCGTTGCGCAGCAACTGCCGCGCGTTGATCGACGGCGACAGCGCGGTGGCCACGCCACCCAGACCGAACGACCAGAGCAGGATCACCAGTTTGAAGGCCACCGCCGCGATCAGATAGGCAGCAGCGACGCGCGCAACGCCGTGGCGCAGCCCGCTGCGCGCCACGCCCGCCTGCGCCGCCAGCACGGCGACGATCGCCGCCATGCCCAGCGCCGCCGCCCATAACAGCGTGCCACCATCGCGCGGATAATCGAGCAGGCAGAAGCCCACTGCCTGGCTGGCGAGCCACGCGACGAGCATCAGCGCGATGCCGTCGCGGCGCTTCATCTGCGTCGCGGCGATCGCGGCCAGCGCCGGGAATGGCGTGGCGCAGGCCAGCACCAGGGTGGTGATCGTGCTTGCCGCGGTCAGCAGCACGATCCACAAGGTCGGCGAGGTGCGTTCAGCAAAAACGGTCATCTCAGAACCTCCCCCGGAAACCGACATAGAGGCTGCGCCCCAGCGTGTTGTAGCGATTTGCGGTCATATATTCCTCGTCGAAAAGATTTTCCGCGCGGGCGAACAGCTTGACCGACTCGGACAGCGGCAGCTCCGCGCGCAGGTCGATCAACGTGTACGGCGCGAGCCGCGTCGTGTTCGCCGCATTGTCGAACGTCTCGCCCGACCAGCGCAGCGCGACACCCAGCGTCGGCCCTTGCGGAATCGCATAGCTGATCGATCCGTTGGCGGAATGGCGCGGGCGCCGCGCTAACTGCTTGCCGAAATTGGCCGTGCCCGGCGAGCGATCCTCCGACACGTTCCAGGTATAATTGCCATCGATCGACAGGCGTTCGCCCAAGGCGACGCGGCCGACCGCCTCAATGCCCCGCGCATAGGCGCGCGCGACGTTCTGGTAATAGCCCGAGCGACGCTGCGTCGTGCTGCCGGGCACCAGGCAGAGCGGGTTGGCGGTCGTCGCGGTGCAGCTGGCGAAGGTGATCAGGTCGCGCGAGCGGCGTTCGAAATAGGTCCCGCCGAACGACAGCGCTCCATCGAGAAAGCGCTGCTCGACGCCCGCTTCCCAGCCCGTGGCCTGTTCCGGCGCGAGCGCCTGATTGCCGTATTCGGAGAATGTTTGGTACAAGGTCGGCGCCTTGAACCCCTCGCTGTAATTGCCGCGCAGCACCGTGCCGCTCGGCAAGGCCCACACCGCGCCGCCGGCGAACAGGGTTTGCGAGCCGAAGCGGCTGTGATCGTCGTTGCGCACGCCGCCGGTGAGCGTCAGCCCGTCGAGCACCGTCGCATTGAGCTGGCCATAGAAACTGGTGAGCTCGGCCGTACCGCGGGCCGGCGCCGGCACCGCGCTGGCCAGGCTGGCGGGCGGCGAGACGCTGCGAAAGCGCGACTTTTCGTTTTCGACGCCGAACGTCGCGTCCCAGCCCTGCGCAATGGCAACACTGCCCTGATATTCCAGCCGCTCGTTACGGCCGGCGCTATCGAACGTCTGGGGGCGGGCGCGCGCCGGATTGTAATTGTCGCGATCGGTGTTGGTATAGCCATAGGCGAAGCGGTTGCGGAACCGCCCGTCAAGCAGCGCGACATTCAACCCAGCATAGCCGACGAACTCGCGGTTGAGCGAATATTCCGCGGTGTCGACCGAGGTCGAATCGAGCTCGGTGCGACCGGTCGAATAATAGCCGCGCACGTCCGCGCTGACCCCGTCGACGATGTCGAGCACCGCCCGGCCGGTGACGTTCTGGTTGGTATAGCCGTCCTTCTCGATCCCGCCGAACGCGGGCGCGATCACCGAGATGCCGTCGGTGGTGAAGGCCTGCGCGCCGACCCGCCAAGCGAGCGGCCCGCTACGCCCGCCGATCGCGGCGCGCCCGCTGACCGTCTCGCGACTGCCGGTCTCGACATCCACGCTGCCTTCGATCGGCGCGTCGGGCAACGGCGTGACGATGTTGACCACGCCACCGATCGCCTGGCTGCCCCACAGGATCGATTGCGGCCCGCGCAGCACTTCGATGCGGCTGGCATCGCCGACCAGCAGATTGGCGAAATTGTACCCGCCGCCGGCCGAGGAAGGATCGTTGAGCTTGACGCCGTCGATCACCACGACGGTCTGGTCGGCCTCGGCGCCGCGGATGCGCAGGCTGGTCGCGGTGCCGTAGCCGCCATTGCGCGACAGGCTGACGCCCGGCGTGCGTAGCAACAGTTCGGACACGCCGAGATCCTGCGCGCGATCGATTGCCGCTTTGTCGAGCACCGTGACCGAGGCCGCGACGCGATCGATGGCGAGCGGCGTGCGAGTCGCGGTGACGACGATGTCACCCGGCGTGCTGCTCGCGTCGGCAGGGGCAGCGGCGTCGGGCGCTGACGCCTTGGTGTCGGTTGGCGGCCGTTCCTGCGCTTGCGCGGGGAGCGCGGCGATCAGACTCAAGATAAGACAATGTGTATTCATAATGCGAAACCCCATGACAAAAGGTCTCGCACCGAACCACGAAAGCGCGCGGGCACAGGCCCACGGCTCCCGTGCCGCGGCACGAGATCAGACTGTCGTCGCTCGGGTTTCCCCGCCCGTCCGGCGCACCCTGGCCGGTCGAAGGACGACCGCGACAGGCAGGTCTCCTGGCTCGCGGGTCACTGCCGGTCCGCGCCGCCTTCTCGGGACGTTGGTCCCAATGGCATGTGGCATGGTGGCTCGCCGCTCACAGTTGCAGGGGCAGCCGGGGTCTTGAACCCCGTTCCCATATTCATCCCCCGTGAAGGGGAACCTGTCGCGATATCGCCGATAGTCCGGGCAGGGGCGCCGCGTCAATCACGCGCGCGACCGGGACGAGCAACGGTTGCCCGTCGAGCATGCCGCGCCAGGCGGTGACGCCGTAAACCTGAGCTAACGCCGCGTCGGTCAGTACGTCGCCCGGTGCGCCATCGGCGACCAGCCGGCCGGCGTCGAGCAGCAGCAGCCGATCACAGAATCGCGCTGCGAGGCCGAGATCGTGCAGCACCACCACGACCAGCATCCCGGCGCGGGCCTGGGCTTGCAGCAGCGCCATGATCTCGAGCTGGTGGCCGGGATCGAGCGCGGTGAGCGGCTCGTCGGCAACCAGCGCCGGCGCGCCGGTTGCCAGCGTGCGCGCCAGCATCACGCGGGCACGTTCGCCGCCGGACAATTCGGTCGCGGTGCGGTGCGCGAGGTGCATGGTGTCGGTGTCGCGCAGCGCGCCTTCGATCGCCGCTTCGTCGGCCGGGGCGATGCGCGAGAACGGCCCGAGATGCGGCAGCCGGCCGAGCCCGACCAGCCGCGCGACCGATAGCGGCCAATGCACGGCATAGGTCTGCGGCAGATAGGCCACCTGGCGCGCGAGCACGCCGCTGGCGAGGCTCGCAATATCCGCGCCGTCGAGCGTGACCGTGCCGCTATCGGGCGCCAGCAGCCCGAGCAAGGCGCGCGCCAGCGTCGATTTGCCGGCGCCATTGGGCCCGACCACGCCGATCAATGCGCCGCCGCCAAGCGTCACGCTGATATCGTCGAGCACGCGGCGGCCGCCGAGGCTGACCGACAGGGATTGCGCGGCGAGGGTCACCACAAGCGGCGCTCCCGCAGCAGGAAATGGATAAAGATCGGCACGCCCAGGAACGCGGTGAGCACGCCCAGCTTAAGCGGCGTCGCGGTCGGGATCAGCCGCGTGCCGAGATCGGCCAGGCTGAGCAACGCCGCCCCCGCCAGCGCCGAGGGGATCAGGATCGCCGAAGGGCTGCGATCGGTGAACGGGCGCACGAGATGCGGCACGATCAGACCGATAAAGCCGATGCTGCCCGCCACCGCCACCGCGCCGCCGACGCCGATCGCGACGCCCAGCATCAGCCGCAGCCGCACGCGCGCGAGATCCACGCCGAGCGTCCGCGCCGCATCCTCGCCGAGCGACAGCGCATCCAGCGCGCGCGCATCCCATGACAGCAGCCCGATGCCGATCACGACGCAGGGCAAGGCGATCCACACATCGGCAAAGGCGCGATCCTCCAGGCTGCCGAGCAGCCAGGTGGTGATCTCCATCGCCGCGAAGGGATTGGGCGCGAGGTTGAGCGCCAGGCTGATGCACGCGCCGGCCAAGGTGGCGATGGCGATGCCGGCAAGGAGCAGGCTGAGCGTGCTTTCGCCGCGCCGCGACAGCCAAGCCAGCGGCAGCAGCGACACCAGCCCGCCGAGGATCGCCAGCAGCGGCAACACCCAGGGATGGCCGCTCGCCAACTGCCAGTAGATCGCCACCACCGCGCCCAATGCCGCGACGCTGGACACGCCGAGCACGCCGGGATCGGCCAAGGGATTGCGCAGATAACCCTGCATCGCGGCGCCGGCCATGCCGAGCATCGCGCCGATCAGCAGCCCGAGCACGGCGCGCGGCACGCGCAACTGCAGCAGGATCTCGCGCACCATCGGATCGCCTTGCCCGGTCAGCGCCGCCCACAAGACGGAAGGCGACAAGCGCGCCGGACCGAACAGCAACGAGCCGAGGCCGGCGAGGATCGCCAGCAGCAACAAGATGGGCAACAGCCACGCGACATTGCGCGCGGGCAAAAGGTTCGGCACGGCAGACCTCGTCACGATCGGTCAAGCCCGTCACGGAAGTGCCCCGGGCGCGTGGCCGATCCGTAGCGAGCCTATCGAAGGAAACCTAGTGCGCGCTTTCCGTCTGATCATCGCCGCTGCCGCAAGCGTCGCGCTGCTTGGCGCCGCGCCGCTCCCCGCACCAAGCGCCGTGCCGCGGCGCATCGTTTCGCTCAACATGTGCGCCGATCAGTTACTCGTCGCGCTGGCCGATCGCCGCCAGATCGCGGCGCTGACCGAATGGGCGCGCGATCCGCAATTGTCGTCGGTCGCGGCCGAGGCCCGCGCGATCCCGTTCACCCACCGCAGCGCCGAGGAAGTGTTGGTCCTGCGGCCGGATCTGGTGATCGGGGCGCCGTTCCGGACCAAGGCGGTGCTCGCGCCGCTCAAGGCGCGGGGCGTGGCGATGCTCGAACTGCCGGATGGCGAGGGCGTGGCCGGGATCGAGCAGTCGATCACGGCGCTCGCCGCGGCGGTGGGCCATCCCGATCGCGGCAGGCGATTGATCGCCACGATGCGCCGCGAGCTCGCCGCCATCGGCCCGCCGCCCGGCCGCGGGCGGATCGCGGCTTATTATCAGCGCCAGGGCTATCTCACCGGCACCGGTACGTTGGTCGACGAGCTGATGCAGCGCGTTGGGCTGGTCAATCTTGCCGGCACGCTCGGGCGACCGGCGCTGTCCAAAATGTCGCTCGAGGAAATGGCGCTGGCGCGGCCCGCCTTCCTGCTCATGGACGGCGGCACAAGGGAGGTGGCGGATCGCGGCACGGCGGCGTTGCATCACCCCTTGCTCGACGCCGCCGTGCCACCCGAGCGGCGGATTTACGTGCCGCAGGCGTTGATCGTGTGCGGCAGCCCGGCTTTTCCGCGTGCGGTCAAATTGTTGGCGGACCAGGTGCGCGCCGCGGACCGGGTCAGGCGATGAGGTGGAAGAAACTGCCGGTGACGTGACCGGCGCGCGTGCCGGCGCTGCCCAACGCCGCGCCGTCGCCATCCGTGAGGGTCGCGATCGGCATGCCCTCGGCGCGGGTCAGCGTGGCATAATGGAATTCGTGCCCGACATGCGTGTCGCCCGTCGCGGCGAACGGCATCGGCTGGGTCCAGGTCGCGCGACGATAGCCGAGCTGCAGCTTGCGCCGGGCGATGCTGCTGGCGATCGGCAGCAGCCCGGCCATGGCGTGCGTCACCCCGTCGGCATCCTCGATCCCGTCGCCGAGCACCATGTAGCCGCCGCATTCGCCATGCACCGGGCGGGTCGCGGCGAAGCGGCGCAGGCCGTCGAGGAAGCGGGCGTTGCCCGCCAATTGGCCGGCATGGAGTTCGGGATAGCCGCCCGGTAGCCAGCAGGTGTCGCACGCCTCCGGCGGCGCGTCGTCGGCGAGCGGCGAGAAATAGGCGAGGTCGGCGCCCGCGCGCCGCCACCCCTCGATCAGATGCGGATATAGGAAACCGAACGCGGCATCGCGCGCGATGGCGATGCGCTGACCGGGTGGGCGCATCGTCGCTGCCGCCATCGGCGCGGGCGCGACGGCGCTTGCCGCGCGCCGGATCGCATCGAGATCGCAATGCTCGGCGATCACGTCGGCAATGCCGTCGATTCGCGCGCGCGATGAGATTTCCTGGGCCTGGACGAGACCCAGATGGCGTGACGGCAGCGCTAGCCGATCGTCCCGCGGGATCGTGCCGAGCAGCGGCACGCCGATCCCGGCAAAGCCGGCGGCGATCATCCGGCCATGCCGCGCGCTGGCCACGCGGTTGGCGATCGCGCCGATCACGCGGGGTGCGCCGGGCATCGTCGCCAAGCCGTGCGCCAGCGCCGCCAGCGTCTGCGCCGCGCCGCTCGCATCGAGCACCAGCAGCACCGGCCAATCGAGCGTCCGCGCCACCGCTGCGGTCGATCCCGCGCCCGTGCCGGCGCCGTCGAACAGCCCCATCGCGCCTTCGCCGACGATCAGCTCGGCATCGATCGCTGCGGCATGGCCGCGCAACGCGTCCGCCCCCATCGCGAAGCCGTCGAGCGTCTGCGATGGCCGGCCGCAAGCGGCGGCGTGGAAACCGGGATCGATATAGTCCGGCCCGGTCTTGGCCCCGGCGACGCGCATGCCGGCACGGGCAAAAGCGCGCTGCAGCCCGATCGTCACGACGGTCTTGCCGCTGCCCGACCGTGGCGCCGAGACGAGCAAGGCATGGGGTGGCGCGCGCATCAATATTCGATGCCGGCCTGCGCCTTCACGCCCTGGTCGCGGAACGGGTGTTTCACCAGCGTCATCTCGGTGACCAGATCGGCGATCTCGATCAGCGCCTGCGGCGCGTTGCGCCCGGTGACGATGACATGCTTGTCGGCCGGCTTGGCGGCGAGCACCGCCAGCACCTCGTCCAGCGGCAGATAGTCATAGCGCAGCACGATGTTGAGTTCGTCGGCCAGCACCATCTTATAGGCCGGATCGGCGATCATGCGCTTGACCTCGTCCCAGCCCTTGCGCGCCACCGCGATATCGCGCGTGCGATCCTGCGTGTCCCAGGTGAAGCCTTCGCCCATCGGCTTGAACTCGACGAGATCGGGGAAGCGATCGAACACCGGCTTCTCGCCCGTTGCCCATGTGCCCTTGACGAACTGCACCACCCCGACCTTCATGCCGTGCCCGATCGCGCGCAGCACCATGCCGAGCGCGGCAGAGGTCTTGCCCTTGCCCGTGCCGGTATGGACGATCAGCAGGCCCTTTTCCTGCGTCTTGCCCGCGACGATGCGATCGTGCGCCGCCTTCTTCTTGGCCATTTTGGCGGCGTGACGGGCATCGCCCGTCACATCCTCAGCAAGAACCTGCTGTGCGTCGGTCCGGTCAACCATGGTCATGCTCCGGCAAGGTCGGGCGGCGCATCAGAGCCGCGCCTTGATGCCAGCATAAGCCGCGCGGCCCGGCGTCACGTAGGAGAACACCTCCTCATACTTCTCGTCGGTCACATTCTCGATCCGGCCGAAGACCGAGAAATGCGCGATCAACTTGTACTCGGCGGCGAGATTGACCAGCACATATTCCTGCAACGACACGCTCACCGGCACATAGCTCGGATCGGTATAAGCGACGTCCTCCTGCCGCCCGTTATAGCGCACCGTCAGCGTGGTGGAGAAACGCTGGTCGGCGCTCGACACCGTGGTGTTGAGGCTGGCGACGTGCTTGGGGCGGCGCACCTCGACCGTGCCGTCCTCGCGGGCGTGCAGATAGGTGTAAGCGAGATCGAAGCGCAATTGATCGATCGGGCTGGCCGAGGCGAACACTTCCACGCCGCGCTGGCGCGACAGCGTGTCGCGATTGGCCGGCGTGGCGGTGTAATCGGGCGCCGGATAGGTCGTGTAGATCTCGTTCTCGAGCTTGTTCTTGAAATAGGTCACGCCGATCGTCGCGCGGCCGCCGGCGAGTTCCTGATCGAGCCCGGCTTCCCAGCCCTTGGACTTTTCCGGCTTGAGATCGGCATTGCCGATATACCTCCCGTCGAGATAGCCGAAGAGCTCGAAATAGCCCGGGTTCTTCACGCCGGTGCCGTACGCACCGTGTGCGCGCAGCCCGAACGGCAGGCGATAGCCGGCCTGGACGCGGTATGTCGTGACATCGTGGAAGCGGTTGTTCTCGTCGCGCCGCAGCGATGCGCCGAACGACAAGGCATCGTCAACGGTGCCCTCATATTGCCCGACAAAGCCCCAATTGTCGGTCGAACGCTTGCCGTTAAAGGCAAAGGGCGTGGTGTTGCGGAACTGCTCGCGCTCGACATCCACCGCGCCGGTGAGGCGGCTGACCAGCCGCCCGCTGTCGATCCGGAAACTGCTTTCGAACGACGCTTTGTAGCGCTGCCCCTGGCTGCCATAATCGAACCCGGCGGCGGTATAGCCTTTGCGCGTCGTATCGGCGATCTGGCCGGTCAGGGCATTGGTCCAGCGGCCATCGGCCAGCGTCAGTTCGGCGCGCGCGAGCCCGTAGAACGACTCGTTGCGCAGCCGGACGCCGGGGCTGTCGATGGTATAGCCAAACAGCGGGCCGTCGAATGCCGTGCTATTGGCCAGTGCATCGCTGTTGCTGTAGCGACCGACGCCGGTCAGCTTGAAACTGTCGCTCGGCGTCCAACTCGCCTTGGCGCTGGCGCCGATGCTGGTCGAGCCGACATCGCGCGTGCCGCCCCGCGCGGTCGGCGTGCCGTCGGTGCGATAGAGCGAGCCGGACACGGCATAATCCACCGTGTCGGAAAAACCGGCGATGCGCGCGCCGCCTGAGGCGGTGCCGAACGAGCCACCTTCGGCGCGAATGCTGACGCCCGGCGCCTCGCGCCCGGTCAGCGTGATATATTGAATGACGCCGCCGATCGCGTCCGATCCGTACAGGGCGGATTGCTGGCCGCGCAGCACTTCGATCTTGGCCGCTTCGTCGGCGATCAGCGTGCCGAAATCGAACTCGCCATTATACGGATCGGACGCCTTGATGCCGTCGATCAGCACCAGCACGTGATTGGCCTCGCTGCCGCGGATGCGCACCTGCGTCTGCCCGCCGATATTGCCGATGCGGTTGACCGCGACGCCGGGCACGTCGCGCAGCACGTCGGAGACGATCCGCGTCTGGCGCTGCTGCAGCGCTGCATCGTCGATCAGCGTGATCGAAGCCGGCAGGTTCTTGATCTCGGTGCCGTCGCCCGAACGCGAGGCGGTGACGACGATGTCGTTACCCTCGGCATCCTGGGTCGGCACGGTCGGATTGCTTTGCGCAAGTGCCGGCGTGGCCGTGACAAGCGCAAGCATCGATACGAAAACGGTCTTCATGATAGGTCCCCCCGCGCCGTTCTGGACGAGGCGGAAGGGGCCGTTATCGCGAAGCGCGAACGCCGGCACCCCGGCAACCGCACGGACGCGGAGTCCGGCTGCACAGGCACCGTTGCGGCCCCAGCCGCACGGTTCGGGCACCCAGCAAAGTATCACTTTGCCGGGACCCGATTCGTCGCTCGAACGGATACGAGTCCGTGCCCCGGCCATCCCCTGGACCGAAACATGAGCGACAGCGCTGGCAGGTCTCCTGGCTCACGGGTCAAGGCTCGATCCACGCCTTCCCAGGCCCGAAGGCCCAGTGGCTGCCCGGTGCGAACCGGGCCTGTGCATCTCGCTCACCGCTTACAGTTGCAGGGACAGCCGCGGCTTTGGAGGGCGAACCCCCCGCACCGCATTCCGCAATTAAGCCCCTTGCGGGGCACCGGCGCGATCAGTGGCGCGCGGCTTGCGCCACGCTCCAGGGCGGCGATTACCGCAAAGCGGCGTGGCGGCCAATCACTTTCGAGGCGCGTATGCGACACGACGAATGGCGAACCATGCGGCGATCGCCGGGACGATCGTCGGCGATCGTCGAGGCGATGGTCGTATCGTCAGCGGCGTGTAAATCGGCTGGCAGCCACGCCGAGCCTTAGTCGCCTTGTCGTAAAGCGATGCGAAGTTTACCGGCAGCGCATCCCGTCATACGAGCACCCAACCATGGCTGACCTGCACTTCGACATCCCCCACGACCTTGGCAAGACCGAGGCTCGGCATCGTATCGAGGCGGGCTTGCCCAAGCTCGCGGCGCATATTCCGGGTGGCGGCACCGTCGAGCCCGCATGGCAGAGCGAAGATCGTCTTACGCTGGCGATCAAGGCAATGGGCCAGAAGATCGCCGCGGATCTCGAGATTGGCGAAACCGTCGTCAGCGGGACCGTAAAGATCCCCATGGTGCTGTCGATGATGGCCGGTCCGATCGGCGCGTTCGTAAAGACCAGCGCGGAGAAGATGCTGGCGAAGCCGGCAGGGTGAGGTCGGCTTAGACGATCCAGACAAAAAGCGGGGCGCCCCAAGTGGAGCGCCCCGCTTGTTAGGCACTACGAACGTGTGCCATCATATCGCGGCGATGCGCGACCGCGACGAGCTGTGCCCACCAAGGCGGTAGAGCACGTCTGTTGCGTCTTCCGCACTGATTCCTGCCGCGCTCGTATCGACGGACACGAACACGCCGCCATCATTCACCCGGTCGTTATAATAGGTCGCGTCTTCGCTGCTGACGCCGTGATCGGTCATGACCTTTTCCAGGCCACCTGCCGCGCCGCCAAGGGCAGCGCCCGTGAGGGCAGCGGCCGGGATCGCCGCCGACGCAATCGCGCCCGCCGCGACGAGCGGGCCAACGCCCGGGATCGCGAGCGCAGCGATGCCCAGGATCGTGCCGATGCCGGCGCCGGCGGCTACCTTGCCGACGAACTCCTGCGTTTCACCGCTGCCGTCGGTCGTCGTGTTCTTGCCGTCGTGCTGCGCTACGATCGAAATCGCGCTATCATTCACACCGGCGCTACGGAGCTCGCTCACAGCGCGCTCAGCCTCGGCATGGTTGTCGAAGACTGCGGATACGAGGTTCGAATTCATGATAATTCCTGTCGCGGTTAGTGCTGCAGAGTGAGCCTAAAGCCGCTGGCCATCCTTATCGTTCCGAACATTCGACATTAGCGGCGTGATAACTGCTTGTTCTGCAAGTATGTCTCCGCCGTCGTGCGGCAGCGAACCAACCCGAGACACCGCAGGCGATCTGACGCCCCGGCGGCCGTTATCGAGCGGATTTCGCCGCAGCGTTGACGACAGCCCGTGCCGCCGTCGCTTCATTGGCCTCGGCCATCGCGTCCCATGTTTCCGCTGAACGCTCGTGCATATCGCGGCGGTTGGCCAGCGTTGCCTTTTCCGCGGCGGCGCGCTGTTCTGCGGCATTGGCGCGGTATGTTTCGGATGGGGTCATCGGGTCTGGTCCAAGGTCTAGTTCGTGCGAAGCGGTTGCCGACATGCGCCTATCAACGCCAGCATCCGCGTTCAGGCGTGGGTACGACTGTGGTAACGTCTCCCACAGCCAGCCGGAAAGACAATCATCGCAACGCTTTGCCTGAAATCGCTGGATGCCCCGTGAGGATTCGAACCTCAATAGGCGGTATCAGAAACCGCAGTCTTACCATTAGACGACGGGGCATCAGCGAGCGCGCGAGATAGGCGGGGTGCGGCGGAGTGTCAACATGGCAGCGGCTTGCCGCTGGCCCATGGCTGCGCTACCTTATGCGCAAGCACCGAGCGCCGGGCGCATTGCCCTCAGCGTGACGGAAGAACATAATAAGTGAGAACGGCATGGGGGATCAGTCGCCCAGAACGCCGTACCGGCAGCCCTCCGTTGCCCGTCCGGCGCCCGGCCAACATGGCGGCAGGCCAGGCCCAGCCCAGGCGGCGGGCCAACGCAAGGGCTGGAGCGAGCCGCGCCATTATGCCGCGCTCGATCTCGGCACCAACAATTGCCGCTTGCTCATCGCCCGGCCGCAGGGCGATGGCTTTGCCGTGGTCGACGCCTTCTCGCGCATCGTGCGGCTGGGCGAGGGGCTCGCGGCGACCGGCAAATTGAGCGATGCGGCGATCGAACGGACTCTGGCGGCGCTGAAAGTATGTGCCGACAAATTGAAGCGTCGCAATGTCCTGCTGTCGCGCTCGGTCGCCACCGAAGCGTGCCGTCGCGCGGACAATGGCGCAGCGTTCATCGCCCGGGCGCTGGACGAGACCGGCATTCATCTCGACATCATCTCGGCCGAGGAAGAAGCGCGGCTGGCCGTGCTCGGCTGCCACGCCCTGATCGAACCGGGCGAGGATCCGGCCCTGGTGTTCGATATTGGCGGCGGATCGACCGAATTGGTGCTGGTCGACACGCGGTCCGAGGTGCCGCGCGTGCTCGATTGGCATAGCGCGCCCTGGGGCGTGGTCTCGCTGACCGAGCATATCGGCTATGCCGAAACGCGGCAGGGGCGGCTCGATGCCTATGCCCGGATGTGCGATATCGTCGCCGAGAGCTTCGCGCCGTTTACGGCGCGGTTGCCGCGGGGGATCGATCGACCGCGATTGCTCGGCACGTCCGGGACGGTGACGACGCTGGCCAGCGTCCATCTCGGCTTGTCGCGCTATGACCGCGCCGAGGTCGACGGGTTGATCGTGCCGGCAAGCTCGATGCGCAAGATCAGCGCGGACCTGGCCGGCATGGACCTGGCCGAGCGCGCGACATTGCCGTGCATCGGCACCGAGCGCGCCGATCTGGTCGTGGCGGGCTGCGCGATTCTCGAGACGATCATGGATCTATGGCCGGCCGAACGGCTTGGCGTGGCGGACCGCGGCATTCGCGAGGGCATTCTCCGCCGCCTGATGGGCAAGGAACGATTATGAGTAAGGGCGCTTTATGAGCAAGGACGGCGGCGGCCTGTGGGTCCGCGTCAAGACCGCGCGCAAGCGCACGCCGCAATCGACGCGCTGGCTGCAACGCCAGCTCAACGACCCCTATGTCAAACGCGCCAAGGCCGACGGCTATCGCAGCCGCGCGGCGTATAAATTGATCGAGCTGGACGAGCGATTCGGCTTTCTCAAGGGCAAGAAGCGCGTGCTCGATCTGGGGCTGGCGCCGGGCGGGTGGAGCCAGGTGGTGCGGCGGCAGGCGCCTAAGGCGGCGATCGTCGGGATCGATCTGCTGCCGGTCGATCCGATCGACGGCGTCGTCATCCTGCACATGGATTTCATGGACGATGCCGCGCCCGACCTGCTGATCGCCGAGCTGGGCGGCGCACCGGATCTGGTGCTGTCGGACATGGCGGCGAATACGGTGGGCCATCCGCAGACCGATGCGCTGCGCACGCTGGGGCTGGTCGAGGCGGCCTTGGCGTTCGCCATCGAGGTGCTGGAGCCCGGTGGGGCGTTCGTGTCGAAAGTGTTCGCCGGCGGCGCGGATTCGGAGCTGGTGGCGGAGATGAAGCGCAATTTCACCACGGTGAAGCATGCCAAGCCCCCGGCCAGCCGCAAGGGATCGGTGGAGTGGTTCGTGGTGGCGCAGGGGTTCAAGGGCCGGCGAGCGGTCGTTGAGGCGGAAGCCGACTAGGCTCCTCCCCGGTACGGGGAGGGGGACCATTTGCTCCTTTAGCAAATGGTGGAGGGGGGCCTCCGCATACACCACGGTTGCGTTGCCGGCCCGGCCCCTCCGTCAGCCTTCGGCTGCCACCTCCCCGTGCCGGGGAGGACTAAAAGAAAAGCCCGCCGATTGCTCGGCGGGCTTTTCTTTTGGGGCAGCGCCGCGGCGGAGCCGCGTCGTCGGTCGGGCTTGCAGCCCGCCGGCCGGACTAAGGCCGAGACACGGATTAGCTTGGGCTAATCCGCTGCCTTAGCCTTCATAATCCGCGCCAAGATTCTGGTTCCGCGGCGGGGCGGCGGCGGTGAGGCGCAATGCCTCGGCCGACTGCGCCAGGTTGCCGACGGCATCTGCCTCGTCCTCGTCGTCGACCTGCACGCGCTGTAGGCCGGAAATCACCGATTCCTCGAGATGCGCGGGCTTGACGTTCTGCTCGGCGATCTCGCGCAGCGCGACGACCGGGTTCTTGTCGCGGTCGCGGTCGAGCGTGAGGTCGGCACCGCCGGAGATCTGGCGGGCGCGCTGGGCGGCAAGCAAAACGAGATCGAAGCGGTTGGGAATCTTGTCGACGCAATCTTCGACGGTGACGCGCGCCATGAATGGCTTCCTTCGGTAAACGGCAGGATAGATGAAGCGTCGCGCTGTATGACCGTCGCCTCAAAGAGTCAAGGAATCGCCTTGCGCGCGCTGCCCCGCCCGGCCATCACGCGCGGCGATGACCGAACCCGCCCCGCAGCCGAGCTTCACCATCGACGGCGATCGGCTGACCATGCTCGATACCGGGCCGCGCCGGCTGGCGGCGCTGATCGCGTTGATCGACAGCGCCCAACACTCGCTACGCATCCTCTATTACATCTATGTCGACGATACCGCCGGGATGCGCGTGCGCCAGGCGATGATCGATGCCGCGGCGCGCGGCGTGACCGTGTCGGTGATCCTCGATGGCTTGGGCAGCGGGCCGGCGGCGAACGAGAAATTCTTCGATCCGCTGGTCGCGGCCGGGGCCTCGGTGTGCCGGTTCGAACCGCGGCTCGGGCGGCGTTATCTGCTGCGCAACCACCAGAAGTTCGCGCTGGCCGATGGCGACAGCGAGACGGCACGCGTCATCATCGGCGGGTTCAACATCCAGGATTCCTATTTCGGCACCCCGGCCGAACAAGCGTGGCGCGATCTCGGGCTGCTGGTCGAGGGGCCCTCGGCGGCCGCCCTGACCGGCTATTTCGATACGCTCAAGCGCTGGATCGAGACGCCCAAGGCGCCGATCCGCGCGCTCCGTCGGTTGCTTGGGCAGTGGAGCCAGCATGAGGGTCACACGCGCTGGCTGTTCGGCGGGCCGACGCGGCATCTGAGCCCCTGGGCCAAGGCGGTGCGTGCCGATCTCCGGCGGGCGAAATCGTTCGATCTGATCGCCGGGTATTTCGCGCCCAACCCGGCGATGCTGCGCCGGCTCGACCGGCTCGGGCAGCGCGGGCGGGTGCGCATCGTGCTGCCCTCGAAGAACGATCACGAAGGCGCGATCTGGGCGTCGCGCTTCACCTATGCCGGACTGTTGCGCAAGAAAGTCGCGATCTACGAATATCTGCTGACCAAGCTGCACACCAAGCTCTTCGTGATCGACGACGTCGTCTATGTCGGCTCGGCCAATTTCGATATTCGCAGCATGTTCCTCAATCTCGAGATCATGTTGCGCATCGACGATGCCGCCTTCGCGGCGCATGCACGGGCCTATGTCGAGGGCGAGATCGCGCAGTCCGAGCTGATCACGCCGGCGCTGTACAAAGCGCGCACCACGCCGTGGCGCCGCGTGAAGCAGGCGGCGGCGTATTTCGTGATCACCGTGCTGGATTATAACGTGACCAAGCGGCTGAACTTCGGGCGCGAGCGGCGCTAGCACAAGCCACAACGTCACCCCCGCGGAAGCTGGGGTCTCATGCGGATGGCGCAGGACAGGAGCCGCTTGAGATCCCAGCTTCCGCTGGGATGACGATGGGTCCCGCTCGTGCGTATTATTCTTTCCAGGCCCAATAGAGCTGTGCCGGGGGCACGTTCCACCATTCCATCTGATGCTCGACCTTGGGGATGTAGGGCTCGATGAAATCGCGGCACTTGGGCGAATATTGATAGACCAGGAAGGCGCCGCCCGGGCGCAGCACGTCGGCCGTCGCCTGCCCGATGGCGTCGCCGACCCCGGCGGGGAGCGTCGAGAAAGGCAGGCCCGACAGCACGTAATCAGCTTTTTCATGGCCGTGATCGGCGACGATCTCGATCACGTCGGCGGCCGATCCCAGCACCGCGGAGAAGCGCGGATCGACGATGTCGTGGCGCAGATAGCGGATGAAATCCTCGTTGGTGTCGATCGCGATATAGCTCGCGTCGGCAGGCAGCGCATTGAGGATCGCGCGCGAGAAGGTGCCGACGCCCGGGCCATATTCGACAAACACCTTGGTGTTAGCCCAATCGACCCGGCTGAGCATGCGCTTGACCAGCTGGCCCGACGACGGGACCAAGGCGCCGACCATCACCGGATGCTTGAGGAAGCCCTTCAGGAACATGCCCCAGGGAGAGGGGACACCGGCAGCCTGTCGAAGCTGGCGGCGCTGGCGCCGCGTGGCGAGGGTAGAAACTGGCACTGGTTATCCTTGATCTGGCCCTCGGCCGGGCGTCGCGACGGTGTTTATCAACTCCCGTCGCAAACTTGTAACGAACATTCAAGGATCGGGTTGCGTCGCGGCGTCCGGCGGGTTTGCGCGCGCGCCCAAAACCCGTAAGTCCCGTCCATGGATGAGGAACCAACAGCCGGCGCAAGCCCGGCGACCGCCCCGTCGAGCAAGGGGCGCATCGAGCGCGATTTCCTGCTGCTGTTCGTGGTGATGCTGACCATCGCTGCCGGTAACACCGCGATGCAATCGGTGCTCCCGGCGCTCGGCCGCTCGCTCAACGTGCCGGACAGCGCGGTCGCCGCCGCCTTTTCCGTCTCCGCCCTGCTCTGGGTGATCTCCGCGCCGTTCTGGGCCAATCGCTCTGATCGGCACGGCCGGCGGGCGATGATCCTGCTCGGCATGGGCGGGTTCACCGTCTCGTTGCTGCTGTGCGGGATCGCGCTGACCGCGGGGATCAACGGCTGGATCGGCGGCACCACCGCATTCCTCGCATTCATCCTCGGGCGGCTCGTCTATGGCAGCTTCGGCTCGGCCGCACCGCCGGCGGTGCAAGCCTTGGTCGCTGGGAGCACCAGTCGCGCGGAACGCACGCGCGCGCTCACCCTGCTTGGCTCGGCGTTCGGATTGGGGACGATCTTGGGACCGGCGATCGCGCCCTATCTGACGCTCGGCCATATCGGCGGGCTCGAGATCGGGCTGGCCGGTCCGGCCTTTTTCGCCGCCATCTTCGGCGCGTGCATTTTCGTGGCGGTGCACCGCATGCTGCCCAACGACCGCGTCGCCAAGCTCGGCGCGCCCGATCCCGACAGTCACGGCGCGGCGCAATCCTACCCCTCCGTCGGCGGGCAGTCGTCCGGCGCCAGCGTTACCGCGGCGACGCATCTGGTCGGCGAACGGGTCGGCTATCTCGATCCGCGCATCCGCGGCTGGATGATCATGGGGCTGCTGATGGGCCATGCCCAGGCGATGACCGGGCAGGCGATCGGCTTTCTCGTCATCGATCGCTTGGGCGTGGCGCCGATCGAAGCGCTCAAACCGACCGGGCTGGTGCTGATCATGGGCGCGGGCTCGGCCTTGCTGGTGCAATGGGGGCTGATCCCGATCCTCAAGCTCGATCCCAAACGGCTGGTGCTGGTCGGGTTGGTGCTGTCGGCGATCGGTTGCGCGCTGACCGGGCTGGCCACGTCGCTCTACGGGATCGCATTGGCCTATGCGCTTGCCTCGGCCGGGTTCGGCTTCACCCGCCCTGGCTTCACCGCCGGTTCATCGCTCGCGGTCGGGCCGGCGGCGCAGGGCTCGGTCGCGGGCAAGGTGACCAGCGTCAACGGCGCGAGCTTCGTGCTCGGGCCGTCGATTGGCGTCGGGCTATACGAGGCGCAGCATGCACTGCCCTATCTGGTCGCCAGCGGCGTGTTGGTCGCGTTGATCTTCTACGCCTGGAAAGCGCTCAAGACGCCGGTAATCCAGGCTGATCCGCTACTTTAGCCTGGCGCGCTGCCGCCCGGCTGCCGATCACCATGCCGGTCGCGTAGATTGCCAGCGCGATCCAGATCAGCGCGAACGCCGCCCATTCCACCGGGCGCAGCCGCTCGCCGTAAACCGCGACGGCGAGCACGAGCTGCAGCGTCGGGCCGATATATTGCAACAGGCCCATGTCGCTATAGCGTACGCGCTTGGCCGCCGCCGCAAACAGGACGAGCGGGATTGCCGTGACCACGCCCGCTGCGGGCAGCAACGGCCAGGCCGGGCCGGCGGCGAGCGAGGTGCCGGCGATCAGCAGCCAGGCGAGCGACGGTGGGGACAGGATCGCGGTTTCGACCAGCAGGCCGTCGAGCGCATCGACCGGGGTGAGCTTGCGGATCAGCCCGTAAAAAGCGAACGAAAAGGCTAAGGTCAGCGGGATAACCGGCACGCCACCTTGTTCATAGGCGAGGAAGACAACCCCGAGCGCGGCCAGCGCGATCGCCACCGTCTCGATCCGGCCCAATCGTTCGCGCAGCACGAGCACGCCCAACGCTACGTTGACCAGCGGGTTGATGAAATAACCGAGGCTCGCCTGCGCGACGTTGCCGCTGTTGACCGCAACGATATAGCATAGCCAGTTGACCGCGATCAGCGTCGCTGAGGCGGTCAGCGCGAGCATCAGCCGCGGCGTGGTAACGATGCGTTTGAGCGCGGGGCCATGCTTCAGCGCGATCGCCAGCCCGGCGAGCAGCAGCAGCGACCACAGGATGCGATGCGCCAGGATATCGGGCGCGGGCAGCGGCTTGAGCAGCTTGAGGAACGCCGGGAGCAGGCCCCAGATCGTATAGGCGATGACGGCATAGAGGATGCCGGGGTTGATCCTGCGGGTCATGAGCGCCCCGTGCGGGGTTTGGATGTCACCGTCAATCGCCCACCGCCACAAGCGTCATCCCAGCGCAGGCTGGGATCTCAAGCGGCAAGGGCAGGACAGGAGCCGCTTGAGACCCCAGCCGGCGCTGGGGTGACGATTTCCCCTATTGCTGCTCCCGCCCGCGCAACTGGCCCGGCGAGACGAAACCAATCGGCTGCAGCGCCGCCGCATCCTGCTTCAGCTGCGCGGCAATCTGCTGGTAATCGCGCTCCATGTCGGGCGTCACCGAAGCGCGTGAATCGGTCAGCGCTTCCTCGAAATGCGCCATCGTCACCTGCTCGACCGACAGCGACTGGCGCAGCGCGATCAGGCCCGCGCGGCGCACCAGGTCCTCCAGATCCGCCCCGGTGAAGCGATCTGCGCGGGCTGCCAGCCGTTCAAGATCGACATCGCCCGCCAGCGGCATTTTCGCCGTCTGGATCTTGAGGATGCGCGCGCGGCCCGGCGCATCGGGCAGGCCGACATAGATCAGTTCGTCGAACCGGCCCGGGCGGAGCAATGCCGGATCGATCAGATTGGGCCGGTTGGTCGCGCCGATCACGACGACCGATTGCAATTCCTCCAGCCCGTCCATTTCGGCCAGGATCGTGTTGACCACGCGCTCGGTGACCTGCGGCTCGCCCATCCCGCTGCCCCGCGTGGGCACCAGCGAGTCAAGCTCGTCGATGAACAGCACGCAGGGCGCAACCTGCCGCGCCCGGCTGAACAATCGGGCGATCTGCTGTTCGCTCTCGCCATACCATTTGCTCAGTAGGTCGCTCGATTTGGTGGCGATGAAATTGGCCTTGGCCTCGCGCGCCACTGCTTTGGCGAGCAAGGTCTTGCCGGTGCCGGGCGGGCCATAGAGCAGGAAGCCCTTGGCCGGGCGGATGCCGAGCCGGCGGAACGCATCGGGGTCCTTCAAGGGCAGTTCGACGCCTTCCTTGAGCCGCGCTTGGGCGCTGTCGAGCCCGCCGACATCCTCCCAACGCACCTTGGGCGCCTCGACCATCACTTCGCGCATCGCGCTCGGCTGCACGCGCTTCAGCGCATCGAGGAAATCTTCGCGAGTCACTGCGAGCTCGTCAAGCACCTCCGGCGGAATCGTGCCTTCGGACAGATTGAGCTTGGGCATGATCTTGCGCACCGCCTCGATCGCCGCCTCGCGGGCGAGCGCGGCGAGATCGGCGCCGACGAAGCCGTAGGTCGTGCTGGCCAGCTCATCGAGATCGACCTTGTCGCCCAAGGGCATGCCACGCGTGTGAATGCCCAGGATCTCGCGCCGGCCGCGCTCGTCCGGCACGCCGACGACGATCTCGCGGTCGAACCGGCCGGGGCGGCGCAAGGCTTCGTCGATCGCCTCGGGGCGGTTGGTGGCGGCGATCACGACGACATTGGCGCGCGCCTCCAAGCCATCCATCAAGGTCAGCAATTGCGCGACGAGGCGCTTCTCCGCCTCGCCCGACACTTGCCCCCGCTTGGGGGCGATCGAATCGATCTCGTCGATGAACACGATCGAGGGCGAGGCCTTCTCGGCTTCCTCGAACACCTGGCGCAGCCGTTGTTCCGATTCGCCGTAGGCGGAGCCCATGATTTCGGGCCCGTTGATCAGGAAAAACTCGGCCGCCGATTCGTTGGCCACGGCGCGCGCGAGCCGCGTCTTGCCGGTGCCGGGGGGGCCGTAGAGCAATACGCCCTTGGGCGGATCGACGCCCAAACGCTGGAACAGTTCGGGGTAACGCAGCGGCAGCTCGACCATTTCGCGCAGCTGGTCGATCGTGCCGGCCATGCCGCCGATATCGTCATAGGTCACGTCGGCACGGCGCGCTTCCTTGGGCTCCTCATATTCGGGGCGCAGCTCGATCTCGGTATTTTCGTCGACATGGACGACGCCCTTGGGGGTGGTCGCGATCACCGCGAGGCGAATCTCCTGCAGCGCATAGGCTGGCGCGCGGAGGAACTGCTGCACCCCTGGCGGCATGTCGTCGACGCGCTGCTGGCCCGCCGTCGCGACGACGTCGCCCTGGGTGAGCGGCCGGCCGAAAAAGGTCCGCTTCAGCGCCTGGGAGGAACCCTGCAGCCGCAGGTTTTGCTGCGCCGGGGCGAACACCACGCGTGTCGCGGCCTTGGATTCGACTTTCCGCACCTCGACGAAATCGCCCGAACCGACCCCGGCATTGGCGCGCTGCAGGCCGTCGATGCGAACGATCTCCAGCCCCTCATCCTCGGCATAAGGCGCGACCGCGCGGGCCGGCGTGGAGGATTTGCCGACCACTTCGATGACATCGCCCTCGATAAGCTGCAGTGCCGCCATGAGTGAGCGCGGGACGTGCGCCAGGCCGCGGCCGCTATCTTCGGGGCGCGCATTCGCAACCTGCAATTTCCGCACGGGATTTTCGCTGTCGGCCATCAATTCTCTCTTCAACCGCTGAAGTGTCAGCGCGGGAGATAGGGGGCCGGTGGCGGTTATGCGAGGCGCGGGGCGCCATTCGGTCGGGCTGCAGCCGGCGCCCGAGACAAAAAAAGGGCCAGCCCCGGAGGACTGGCCTGTAAAGTTTTAGGAGAGGATGCCTGAAAGGCACACCCTGATTGCCGCCGAATCGTATATTGTGCAAGTGCGAACGGAACCGTCGCGGTTGCAATTTATGCAACCATCGCCAAAATAGTACGGAAGTGAAATGATCGGTTCGGGTTAGGGGGGATATTGGTGCGGCGCACAAAGCGCCCACGAAGGAGTGACGATGCGCAGACTGCCGCCCCTTACCGCGATCGAAGCGTTCGTGCAGGTTGCGCGCCTGGGCTCGATCAAGGCCGCGTCGCAGGAACTGGCGCTGTCCCCGCCCGCGCTCAGCCGCCGCGTGCAGGCGTTGGAACGCTTTATCGACAAGCCGTTGTTCGAGCGCCGCCACCAGGCGCTGGTGCTCAACATGGACGGCGAACGGCTGCTTGCGCAGATCGCGCCGGCGATCGACGCCTTGTCCGATGCGGTCGAGATGATGACCAGCGGTACCGAAGTGTTGCGGCTGCGGCTCGGCATCCTGCCGCTTTATGCTTCGCAACGACTGTTTCCCAAACTGCCCGAATTGCGCGCGAAACATCCCGAACTGCATCTCGATATCGACACCGCCGGCCACGGCGTGGCGCGGTTGGGTGACGGGCTCGATGCGGTGATCGCGCTGGCGCGCGAGATCGATCCCGGCCTGTATGCCAAGCGACTGGATCGCAATTCGGTCTATGTGATCGGCGCGAAGACGCTGCTGCAGGGGGCCAATCCGGTCACCCGCCCCGAGCAACTCGCCGGGCTGACCGCCTTGGTCCATCGCGAAATGCCCGACACGTTCACCGCGTGGCGCAAGGCGGCGGGCTTGCGCGATCTCGAGCCGCTGGCGATCGACCATTTCGATTCGGGTGCATTGATGCTGGAGGCCGCGGCGCAGGGGCTCGGCGTCGCCTTCATGCACGAAAGCCATTTCGAGGATGCGCATGACGATCGGCTGGTGCGGCTGTTCGATATCCCGGTGGAAAGTCCGTACAGCTATTGGTTCGTCTGCCGCCCGCGTGCGCTGACACAGAAACCGGTCAAGCTGTTCCACGATTGGCTGATCGAGGCGGTGGCGGATCCGGGGGTGTAACCGTGTCTGACGGCGGTAACGAACATCCGCCGACCCCTGTATATCTGTTTGCGGCGGTCGATCAGGCCGTCGATTCAGAGGAGAAAAGCTAATGTCGTTTGGCGACTTGTGCCTTTTCCTTGCGGCGCTGTTCGCCTTTGCCACCTTGATCCTCAAGGTGGTCGAGGTAGCCAGCCGTAAGTAGGCATCGGGAGGGGGTTGGGCTGGCACCCAGCCCCCGAACGCCATTTAAAGTTGAACCCCCGCCACTGGCATGACGGGGGTTCGGATTCAAAGGCAAAAGCCAATGTCGTTTGGCAAATTCTATATACGCGAAACGCGTGTACAATTCAACACTATCGTCGTCAGGCTTACTCAGCCTTGGCGGAGACGATCTTGCCCGGCGTGCGCGGCGGCTCGCCCTTAGGGAGCGCGTCGACTGCGTCCATGCCGTCGGTCACTTCGCCCCATACGGTGTACTGGCCGTCCAGGAAACGCGCGTCATCGAGGCAGATGAAGAACTGGCTGTTGGCCGAATCCGGGCTCTGCGCACGCGCCATCGAGGCGACGCCGCGCTTGTGCGGCTCCTTGGAGAATTCGGCCGGCAGGTTCGGGTGGTTCTTCGAGCCGTGCATGCCGGTGCCGGTGGGATCGCCGCCTTGCGCCATGAAGCCGGCGATCACGCGGTGGAACACCACGCCGTCATAGAAGCCGGCATTGGCCAGCTCGGCGATGCGCGCGACGTGCTGCGGCGCGAGATCGGGGCGCAGCTTGATCTTCACCTCACCGGTGTCGAGCGTCAGGGTCAGCGTTTCGAATGTATCGGCCATGGGGGGCTCCTGGAATGGGGAGGCAGTGAGGTAGCGATGCTGGTCGTCAGTTGCAATGTCGCGTCCCCCGGGGATGACGCGCGCGAAGCGCTGGTCTAGGGCGGGCGTCATACACGACGGCTGGAGGTCCATATCATGAGCGAGACCGACCTGCTCCCCCCCGCGGAAGACGCCACGCAGCTCGATGAAGACGATCGGCTAAAGCCCGAATTCGTCCGCAAAGTGCTCGATGCCGTCGAAGATGGCGACCACGAAGCGGCGCGCGCCTTGGTCGAGCCGCTGCATCCGGCCGATATCGCCGATCTGTTCGAGCTGACGCCGAACGATCGCCGCGCCGATCTGGCCAAGGCGATCACCGACCTGCTCGACGGTGACGTGTTCGCCGAGATGAACGATTATGTCCGCGAGGATCTGATCGACGCGCTCGAGCCGCACGAAGTCGCCGATATCGCCTCCGAACTCGATACCGACGATGCCGTCGCGATCATCGAGGATATGGAGGAGGACGACCAGCGCGCCGTGCTGCGCGCGCTCGACCCCGACGACCGCGCCGCGATCGAGGAAGCGCTGTCCTACCCCGAGGAATCCGCCGGCCGCCTGATGCAGCGCGAGCTGATCGCGGTGCCCGAGCATTGGAAAGTGGGCGACGCGATCGATTATCTGCGCGGGCATGAGGAACTGACGACCGATTTCTGGGAAATCTTCGTCGTCGATCCGACGCACAAGCCGGTCGGCACGGTGCAATTGTCGTGGCTGTTGCGCACCCCGCGCAGCATTCCGATCGGCGATGTGATGCAGCGCGAACAGACCCTGATTCCGGTCGATATGGACCAGGAAGAGGTTGCGCTGCGTTTCCAGAAATACGCTTTGATCTCGGCTGCCGTGGTCGATCCCAATGGCCGGCTGGTCGGGATGATCACGGTCGACGATATCGTCCACATCATTTCCGAGGAAGCGGGCGAGGATACATTGCGCCTGGCCGGCGCCGGCGATGGCGACATCAACGAGCCGCTGCACCTGACCATCCGCACGCGCATCACCTGGCTGGTGGTCAATCTCGGCACGGCGATGATCGCCGCCTCGGTGGTCGGGCTGTTCCAGGGCCAGATCGCGCGCTTCGCCTTGCTTGCGGTGCTGATGCCGATCGTCTCGGGCATGGGTGGCAATGCCGGCACGCAGACGCTGGCGGTGGTGGTGCGCGCCATGGCGACCAACCAGCTGACCAGTAGCAATACGGCCCGCATGATCCTGCGCGAATTCCGCATTGCCGTGGCCAATGGCCTGATGCTGGCATTGTTGATCGGCGGTGGCACCTGGCTGGTGTTCGGCAATGGCGATCTGGCGATCGTCATCGCGCTGGCGATGGTGATCAACAATATGGTCGCCGGGCTGGCCGGGGTGCTGGTGCCGGTGACGCTGGAGCGCGCCGGAGTCGACCCCGCGGTCTCCTCCGCGGTGTTCGTGACGACCAGCACCGATGTGATGGGTTTCCTGTCGTTTCTGGGGCTGGCCAGCCTGTGGGGGCTTGGCGCTTAGCGCCGCCCTCCCCAAATCAGCCGCATGCCGCTTCATCTGACCAAAGTTGCGTTCGGCGCGTTAAGCGTCGAGCATCTCGCCGAGCGATTGCACATGCGGGGGCAGGAAGGCCCCGTGTTCCTCACCACGCGCTATCTGCCAAAGCGGCATGAGGAAGTGGCCGGGCCCAATGTCACCGGGGGCTCGATGTTCTGGATCCTCAAGCACCAATTGGTCGCGCGATCGCCGATCATCGGCTTTGGCGAAGCCGAAGGCGGGCGCGTGGCGATCCATATCGATCCAGCCTTGGTGCTGGTGCAGGGGCGGCCGAAGCGCGCGCATCAGGGCTGGCGTTATCTCGAAGGGGTCGACGCGCCAGGCGATCTCGGCGAGGGCGCGGAGATTGACGAGGCCATGCCCGCGGGGCTGATCAGCCGGCTCTCGGCGCTGGCGTTGCTCTAGCGGCTCAGTGCTGGCCCGGCTTGACCGCCATCAGCATCGCAGCCCGCGCCTTGAACGCGCGCAGCTTTTCGCCGGACAGCACCGCCACGCTGGCAAAACTGAACGCGCGCGGGTTCACCGCGACGCCATTCTTCCACACCTCCCAGTGCAGGTGCGGACCGGTCGACATGCCGGTCGAGCCGACCATGCCGATCTGCTGGCCACGCGCCACGTGTTGGCCAGGGCGCACCAGGATGCGGCTCATATGGCCGTAACCGCTGGCAATGCCGCCGCCATGATCGAGTTTCACGAAATTGCCATAGCCGGCGTTGCGCCCGGCGATCCGCACCACGCCGGCGATCGCGGCATAGATCGGCGCGCCCCAGGGAGCGCCGATATCCAGCCCCTTGTGCATCCGGGCATAACGCAGCAGCGGATGGACGCGCAGCCCGAAGCCCGAGGTGATGCGGCCGCTGACCGGCATGCCCATAAAGCCCTGACGCTGCGTCTGGCCATGAGCGTCATACCAGGTGCCATCGTCCCATTTGACCAATTGCGTCTTTTTGGCCGGCTGGTTGAGCCCGGCGAACATCAATTGCCCAAGCTGGACTTCGCCGGTCGCGGCGCGCGCCTGTTGCAGCACGAAATCGAAACTGTCGGACGGCGCCACCGCGCCGATCGAGACGCGCGAGGCGATCGCCTTGATATAGGCCTCGACCGCTTTGGCGGGCGCGCCGGCGGCGCGCGCGGAACGGTACAGGCTGGAGCCGGCCAGCCCTTGGATGCGCAGTGGCGTATTGTCGATGGCGATCGGCTGGCGCGTCATCGCCAGCGTGTCGCCAGTGCGCGTGAGCGCGAGATTTAGGTCGAAACGGGCGCGGAAGGCGAGATTTTCGAGCGGACGGGCAACCGTACGATTGGGGCGGCGGCCGAGCGTGATATCCATGCGCGTGCCGGGGCGCAGTTGCTCCAGCGGCACCGCGCCGGCGACCAGGCCAGCGGCACGCGAGGCATCGACCGACGACACGCCGGCGCGTTGCAGCAAGCGCGTGAAATCGTCGCCGCTGCCATACGTGGCGGTGAGTTCGATGATCGGGCGTTCGGGTGTCTGCGTGAGCGGCGCCACGAGATCGTTGGCGGCCATGCGGCGCCCGGTATCGGCGCCCCAGGCAAGCGGCGCGATCGATTGCGCATGCGCCTCTTCCCACTGGTCGCCGGCGAGCGGCGCGGCGACGCTACCGGTGATCGTGCGATCGAAGCCCGGCGACAGATAGCAGCTCGCGGCGATCAGCCCGGCGCAGCTGAGCGCGCCGCGCCACCAATCGCGCGATCCGATGCGCGATCCGAGATCAGGCGCCCAATCGGTGCTGGCCATGCGCGCGCGCAGCTTTTCGGCGACAGAAAGCTGAATCGGGGGGGCGATCGCGCGGCCGAACGATATCGTGGCGGTGCCACCCGCCTGGTCGTGTCCATGATCGGTACGCAGGAACAAGGCGAAAAGCCCTCACACAATCGTCGCGCGCCGAAGGCCCTTCGGCGTGGGTCGGAGCAGTGTGGCCGCAAGGTGCTAAAGTCAAATTAACCCCGGGGGCTGGACGGCGATGTTCGGGTGAGGCGGTGCGATGCCAAGGCGAGCCGATAATTCGCGATGGAACCACAAATGATCTGAAGGGTTTGGCGCGAGAATCGTCATCGCACCGGTTGCGCCGGAGGCTGCGCGCGCCGATGTTGCTCACGACATGCCCGTACACGATGAACGCCCGGTCACTGCGGTGTTGGGCCCGACCAACACCGGCAAGACGCATCTCGCGGTCGAGCGGCTGTGCGGCCATTCCAGCGGCATGATCGGCTTCCCGCTGCGGCTGCTGGCGCGGGAAGTTTACGACCGCGTGGTCAAGATCAAGGGCAAGAACCAGGTCGCCTTGATCACCGGCGAAGAGAAGATCGTGCCCAAGGACGCGCGTTGGTTCCTGTGCACGGCGGAGAGCATGTCGCTGGCCAAGGACCTGGCTTTCGTCGCGCTGGACGAAGCGCAATTGGGCGCGGATCGCGAGCGCGGTCATGTCTTCACCGACCGCATCCTGCGCGCCCGCGGTCGCGAGGAAACGATGATCCTCGGCTCCGAGGCGCTGCGCCCGATGCTGAAGGCGATGGTGCCGGGCATCGACATCCTCAATCGGCCGCGTTTCTCGACGCTTTCTTATGCCGGCGCCAAGAAGATCAGCCGGCTGCCCAAACGCTCGGCGATCGTCGCGTTCAGCGCCGAGGAAGTGTATGCCGTGGCCGAGATGCTGCGCCGCTTGCGCGGCGGCGCGGCGGTGGTGATGGGCGCGCTTAGCCCACGCACGCGCAACGCGCAGGTGGCGATGTTCCAGGCCGGCGAGGTCGATTATCTCGTCGCCACCGATGCCATCGGCATGGGTCTCAACATGGATGTGGCGCATGTCGCCTTTGCCAGCCTCAACAAGTTCGATGGCCAGCGTACCCGTCGCCTGACGGTGGCGGAGATGGCGCAGATCGCCGGGCGCGCCGGGCGGCACCAGCGCGACGGCACGTTCGGCGCGCTGGTCGCGGAAGGGCCGGGGGCGTTCACGCCGGAGGAAGTGCTGGCGATCGAGGAGCATCGCTTTCCCAAGCTCGATCATTTGTTCTGGCGCGAGGGCGAGCCCGATTTCTCCAGCGTCGACGATCTGATCGCCAGCCTCGAAGTGCGCCCCGCGGCACGCGAACTGCGTGCCGCGCCGAAAGCGCTCGACCTGCTGGTGCTCAAGCGGCTGGTGGAGGAAGGCTGGGTGCGCGATCGTGCGCGTGGCCCCGCGATGGTCGCGCGGCTGTGGGCGGCGTGCGGCGTGCCCGATTTCCGCAAGGTTGGGCTCGATCCGCATGGGCGCTTCGTGGCCAAGCTGTTCGGCTATCTCAGCGAAGGTCAGGGACATGTGCCGCACACCTGGTTCGCCGAGGAGATTGCGCGGCTCGACAATGTCGCTGGCGATGTCGAGACGCTCGCCGGCCGGATCGCGGCGGCGCGCAGCTGGGCCTATATCGCCAACCGCGCCGACTGGCTGGCCGATCCGGCTTTATGGGCGGCGCGCGCCGGGGCGGTGGAAGAGCGCTTGTCGGACGCCTTGCACCTGAGCCTGACGCAACGCTTCGTCGACAAGCGCACGACGATGCTGTTGCGCCAGATCGGCGCCAACACGCAGGATCTGCCGGTGACGATCGGGGCGGAAGGCGAAGTGATGGTCGAGGATCATGCCATCGGGCATCTCCACGGCTTCGCCTTCACCGTCGCGCCCGATGCGCGTGCCACCGACCGACGCCTGCTGCTCGCCGCCGCCGAACGCCGGCTGGGCGAGGAGCGCGCCAAGCGAGGCACCGCGCTGGCACAAGCCGACGATGCCGCGCTGACCCTGCTGGCCGAGGAAGGGGTGCCGCCGGCCTTGGCGTGGGACGGACTGGTAGTGGCAGCGCTCAAGCAGGGCAGTTCGCTGGCGCGCCCCAAGATCCAGCTCGATCGCGCGCTCGATTGCCTCGAGGTCGCGCTGCGCGACCGGGTCAAGGCGCGGCTGACCGCCTGGCTCGACCGGCAGATGGCCAAACATGTGCCGGCTTTGGTCGCGCTCGATGCCACGACGCGCGAGGCGGCGGCGGGGCCGGCGCTGCGTGCGATCGCTGCCGCCCTGGTCGATCATGGCGGGCTGCTGCCGCGGATCGATCACCAGATCGCGGTCGATGGGCTGGATCCACCCGCGCGCAAACGCTTGCGCGCGATCGGGGTGACGATCGGCGCGCTCGATCTGTTCGATCCGCGGCTGATGAAGCCCGCCGCCGCGCGCTGGCGTCGAGCCTTGGTCGCAGCGCGCCACGGCAGCCCGATCGCCGCGGCACCGGCGGATGGCGCCACCGTGCTGCCGCGCACCGCGCCCGGCGCGCAGCTGGCGCAAGGCTATCGCGCGATCGCGCTGCAAGCGGTGCGCGTCGATCTGGTCGAGCGCATTGCGCGGGCGGCGCACGATGCGCGCGCCGGGCGTAAGCCATTTACGCCCGATCCGGCGCTGGCCATTTCGATCGGCGTGCATCCCGCCACGTTGGAGCGGCTGATGGCCGGGCTCGGCTTCAAGCTTGCCCGGGCGGAGGACGCCACCCCGCGTTGGGTGTGGCGTGGCCGTGCGCCAGTGCGCGCGGTGCCTCCGCCGCGCGACAATGCCTTTGCCGCTTTGGCCGAGCTCGATCTGCGCCATGGTTGAGCAGCGGGGGGGTGAAGGCGCGATGCGGCTCGATCGGTTCCTGTGGTTCGCACGGCTCGCGAAAACCCGTAGCGCCGCGCAGGCCATCGCCACGCATACCCGCCTGCGCATCGACGGCCGCGCGATCGACCGTGCGCACGCCCCGGTCAGGCCGGGCAATGTGCTGACCTTCCTGTGCAATGATCGCGTCCGCGTAATCCGCATCGAGGCACTGCCACCACGCCGCGGGCCGGCGCCGGAAGCGCGCGCTTGCTATTCCGAGCTCGGTGAGAATGTCTCGCAGAGCCCGCATCCGATTGACGCAACGGGCATGCGCGCATAGCAGGCAGGCGTTCGTCGCCTTCAGGAAACTCTTACCATGACCTATGTCGTCACCGACGCCTGCATCAAGTGCAAGTATATGGACTGCGTCGAGGTTTGCCCGGTGGATTGCTTCTACGAGGGCGAGAACATGCTGGTGATCAATCCCAGCGAGTGCATCGATTGCGGCGTGTGCGAGCCCGAATGCCCGGCCGAAGCGATCCTGCCCGATACCGAATCCGGGCTCGAGCAATGGCTCGAACTCAACAATACCTTCTCGGCGCAATGGCCCAACGTGACGCGCAACGCCAACCAGACGCCGGCCGATGCCGATGCGTTCAAGGGCGAAGAGGGCAAGTTCGACAAATACTTTTCGCCGGAGCCCGGCGCTGGGGATTGACGGGGGCAGGCGCGGCCGCGCCCGCGCCGATGCGGCACCGCCGCAGCGCCCGGCACGGCCGGCGGACGGGGTGAAAGCCTAATCCGGCCGACGGCTCTGCCGTCGGCGTTGCTCTGCACCCTGCGCCCATCACAACGCGCTGCCCCGGTGAAGACTGGGGCCCAGCCGCGCTGACCGATGGAACGACGCGCAACGCCCGATAACCGTCGTTCCGCGACTGGACCCCGGCTTTCGCCGGGGAAGCGCTTCAGGGATGAACGGCAGGACATTGTCGCCAGAATCGCGCGCAATCGTCCCATTCTCAGCCCTTAGGCTGCACATAGCATGACGATCCGCTGGTAATTTTATTACGACTCTGCTATACAGGCGAGGACGGAAGCCGCCCCGCGTGGTTTTCGATCTGGAGACGTACCCAAAACCCCAATCCCCGTATCGCGCGCCGCGCCGGCTAGTTCAAGCCTCGCAGCGCTTCCACTGGGGACCAGTTCACGGAAAGGCTCAACGGAATGGCTGCTAAGGCGCTGTCCTTCGACGTCGGCGATTATGTCGTTTACCCCAAGCACGGCGTGGGCCGTGTGATCGAACTGCAAAAGTCGGAAATCGCCGGCATGCAGCTGGAACTCTATGTCCTGCGTTTCGAGAAGGAGCGCATGACGCTCCGTGTCCCGACCAACAAGGCGGAAAGCGTCGGCATGCGCAAGCTGTCGAGCGACAAGACGTTGCGTGAAGCGCTCGACACGTTGACCGGCAAGCCGCGCGTCAAGCGCACCATGTGGTCGCGTCGCGCGCAGGAATATGAAGCCAAGATCAATTCGGGCGACCTGGTGTCGATCGCCGAAGTGGTCCGCGATCTGTTCCGCGCCGAGGACCAGCCCGAGCAGAGCTATTCCGAGCGGCAGATCTTCGAAGGCGCGACCAGCCGTCTGGCCCGCGAACTCGCCGCCATGGAGCAGGTCGACGAACCGGCCGCCCAGGAGAAGATCCTGGACATCCTGCGCAAGGCTGCGGCGATCCACAATAAGGACAAGGTTGCCGTCTGATCGGCGATCCTAGCAGATGAGGGGGCGGCCGGTGACGGTCGCCCCTTTTTCGTTGCGCCGTATGTCACTGTGTGTTATCTATGCAATACACACTGGAGGCTCGTATGCGCACATTCGCTTTGGTCATCGCGGTACCGCTGTTGCTGACGCCGCTGGCTGCCTGTTCGTTCGGCGGATCGGACACGGAGTCGAAACCGGGCCTGCCAGCGTCGGGCAGCGGCACGACGCGGACCTTTGCGGCGGCCGATTTCACCGCGGTCGAGCTGCGCGGCGCGGACGATGTCGATGTGCGCGTCGGCACCGGTTTCTCGGTCCGCGCCGAAGGGCCGGCGGCGGAACTGGACAAGCTCAAGATCGAGCGTGACGGCGATACGCTGAAGATCGGTCGGGTCACGTCGCACGGCATCAGCTGGGGCAGCAAGAACAAGGTCATGGTGTATGTCACCATGCCGCGCATTGCCGAGGGCAGCGTGGCCGGCTCGGGCGACTTGACGATCGATCGCGTCGAGGGCCAGGAATTTGCCGGCAACCTGGCGGGATCCGGCAACATCACGATCGCGGCCTTCAGCGTGCAGAGCGCCAAGTTCGCGATCGCCGGGACGGGCGACACCAAGGTCGCCGGCACCGCCAAGCGGTTGAAAGTCGAGATTGCCGGGACGGGCGATCTCGATGCCGCCGCCCTTAAGGCGGAAAGCGCCGACGTGTCGATTGCGGGCACGGGCAGCGTGCGCGCCGAGGTCAACGGGTCGGCTAACGTCAATATCCTCGGCACGGGCGATGTCGATCTGGGCAAGGGCGCGACATGCTCGACCAGCAAGATGGGCACGGGCGAGGTGCGCTGCGGCTGATCTTGCGTCCCGGCAGCGGAAGGTGGATGCAGGGCGGCATGAAACGCCTCCTCGCATTCCTTTGCCTGTTGCCGCTGGCCGTTCCGGCGCCGGCGGCCGAGCGTAACTATTCGGTGGGCAATTTCGATCGGCTGCGGATCTACGGGCCGTATCGGATCGTGCTGACCACCGGCCAGCCGCCGAGCGCGGTGGCCGAAGGTGACGCGCGCGCCACAGACCTGCTCGATATGCGTGTCGAGGGAGACACGCTGACCGTGCGGGCGGGGCCCAATGCGTGGGGCGAGCAGCCGGCCTCGACCGGCGGCACGCCGGTGATCCGGCTATCCACGCGGACACTGCGCGGCGTGATGCTGATCGGCAGCGGTGATCTGACGATCGTTGGGCCGGTGCGCGGCCAGAAGATCGATCTGGCGCTATCGGGAAGCGGTGCGCTGCGCGCCGACGCGATCGATGCCGATCAGTTCAGCGCGACCACGACTGGATCGGGCCGCATGACGCTGGCCGGCCGCGCCGCCAAAGCGCGGCTGTCGAACAATGGCCCGGGCGGGATGCAGGCCGGCGGGCTGGTCGCCGGCGATCTGGCGCTGAGCGCCGATGGCGGCGGCGACATGGTGGCGCAGGCGAAATTCACCGCCACGGTGGCGGCGCGCGGCATCGGCGCGGTGACGGTATATGGCGCGCCGGCCTGCACCTTGCGCGGCACGCCCAACGGTCCGGTGACGTGCGGCGCAGCGCTTCCGCCGACGCCGTAAGGGCCTAGCGCCCCTGCGAGCGCCAGCGTTTGATGGTGCGTTCGATGATCTCGGGCTCGCCGCCGGTCTGGCGCCACAGATCGGAAAAGAGCGGATCGTCGGAAGCGGGGCGCTTATTGTCGTCGAGGCTATCGAACGACACGCGAATGGGAATCGCCACGCCTTCGCCGCAAATGATGCATTCGCGGTTGCGGAGCGCCGGGATCGAATCGAGGAAGCCGCGCGCGCCTTCCGGCATGGCCGCGCGGACGAAGGCCTGATCGCGATCATTGTTGAGCCGCATGGCCAGGATCGTGCCGCATTGCGACAGCACGCCTTCGGCCAGATCGGACGGGCGCTGCGTGATCAGGCCCAGCGAGACGCCGTATTTGCGGCCTTCCTTGGCGATGCGCCCGAGGATGCGGCCGACCGAGGAGGCGTCGGCATTGCGTTCGTTGGGGATGTAGCGATGCGCTTCCTCGCACACGAGCAGGATCGGGCGCTGCGGTTCGTTGCGGCTCCAGATGGCGAAGTCGAACACCATGCGGCTGAGCATCGCCACCACCACCGAGGTGATCTCGCTCGGCACGCCGGACACGTCGATGATCGAGATCGGTTTGCCGTCGCCGGGCAGGCGAAAGATGCGGGCGAGGAAATCGGCCATCGTATCGGCCACCAGCATGCCGCTGAACATGAAGCCGTAGCGCGGATCGGCCTTGATCTCCTCGATCTTGGTCTTGAGCCGGAGATACGGCGCGGTATCGCCGGCGCGGTCCATCTTGCCCATTTCCAGGCTGATCAAATTGGTCAGGTCGCTGAGCAGATAGGGGATCGGCGCATCGACGGTGAGCTTGCCGATCTCCTGCCCGAGCCGGCCTTTGCCGCGCGCCATGAGCAGGCATTTGGCAAGAATGTCCGAATCGATCTGATTTTCCGAGCCATCGCTGGTGATGAACACCTCGCAATGTTCCTCGAAGTTCATCAGCCAATAGGGCATCTGGAGGTTGCCGACGTCGTAGAGCGCGCCATTGGTCTTGAACGCGGCGCTATATTCGCCGTGCGGATCGATCATCACGATATGGCCCTGCGGCGCCAGCTCGCAGATCTTGTGAAGGATCAGCGCGGCACTGGTCGATTTGCCGGTGCCGGTACTGCCCAATAGGGCGAAATGCTTGCCCAGCATGGCATCGACATACAGCGAGGCGCGGATATCCTTGGTCGGATAGACCGTGCCGATCTCGATATTGGCGCGATCCTCGGCAGCGTAGATCTGCTTCAGGTCGGCGGTCGAGACCGGATAGACCGTGCAGCCCGGGACCGGATAGCGCGTCACGCCGCGGCGGAATTTGTACAGCTTGCCGGTCAGTTTCTCCTCATCGCCTTCGCCGAGGAAATCGACCTGCGCGACGATGCGATCCTCCGCGCCCTCGACCAGCCGCAGCGAACGGATATTGGCGATCAGCCAACTCGCGCCGACGCGTAGCTTGATCTGCGTGCCGACCGATCCGGCGCTGGCCACGACCGGATCGGCATGACCGACCAGCGCGTCGAGCGCTTGCGGATCGAGCACGACCTGGCTGCTCGAGCCGGCAATCTCCAGCACGATGCCGATCGGCGCGCCCGACAGCAACGGCGCCAGCGCGGGCGTCGCGCGGGCGAACGTCTCGCTGCCCTGCATTTCGGTCATTCGGGATCGTCCTTCGGGAAGTGCTGGGCTGCCAACCCTGGACGACAAGCGTAAAGATTGGGTGTGCCGGCGCTTAAAGGCGGCGCGCGACCCAGCCGGCCGCCCAGCCGAACAGCACCGACAGGCCCACCGCGACCAGCCCGTAGAGGATCGAATGATTGTCCGCCGAGCGCGCGACGAAGCGCTCGAAGCCCGATTTGCGGATGTCGATATCGCGCGTCGCCGCTGCCAGCACGCGGCCGTCGCGGATCAGGAAGGTCTCCGCGGTGAAGCGCCCGACCGGCACGCGCGCGGGAATCGTCACGCGCGCGCGGTACAGCACGCCATCGGTGATCTCGACCGCGCCCGGCGCTTCGTAATACAGGCCGGAGCGGCGCTTGAGATCGACCAGCCCGCGCGCGAAGCGGTCCTGATCGGCCGGCGGCGCGTTGCTCGCCGGCGACAATTGCAGCGAATCGAGCCCGATCTCGTAGATCGCCTGGGTGCGATCATCGACCAATTGCTTGATCGGCCGCGACGACGCGATGGCATAGAAACTCGGCGCCGACCGATAGCTCAAACGCGCGGCATTGACCCAGATGCCGGCGACCTTTTCCTTTTCGCGCACCAGGATCGATTGCACCGGGCCCTTGACCACGATCACGACATCGGTCGGTTTGGCGTCGTCGGGCAAGCGCCCGCCGGGATAGAGGATCGCGCCGAACAGCAGCAATTCCGCGCCGGTGAAGCTGTAGGCAATCTCGATTTGGCGCTGCGATACGTCGGGCACCAGCACCGGCTTGGGCGCCGGTTTGCCCTGCGCCATCAGCAATGGCGCGAGCAGCAGCGCCAGATACCGATTCACGACAGTTCAACCGAATAGATTTCGTCCGGCCGCCAGCCCAGGCCGATCGCCACGCGCAAGCCGACCAGCAGCACGATCACGGCAAGCGCGAGGCGCAGATATTCCGGCTTCACCTTGTTGGCGAAACGCGCACCGACCTGCGCGCCGACCACCGAGCCGAGCAGCAGCAACCCCGCCAGCACGATATCCACGGCCTTGGTGGTCAGCGCATGGACCATCGTCGCGCTCGCCGTGACGAACAGGGTCTGGAACAGCGAGGTGCCGACGACGACCTGCGTGCCCATGCCGAGCAGATAGAGCATCGCCGGGATCATCACGAACCCGCCGCCGACACCGAGCAGGATCGTCAGGATACCGGTGAAGAAACCGAGCAGCAGCGGCGCGAGCGGCGAGATGTACAGGCCGGAGGCATAGAATCGCGTGCGGAACGGCAGCGCCGCGACCAACGGATGATGCCGTCGCTTGCGCGGTCGCGGCGGCCGGCCACCGCGCGTGGCGAGTATCGTCGTCACTGATTCGTGCGCCATCAGGGCGCCGATCGAGCCGAGCATCACGACATAGAGGATCGCGATCACCGTATCGATCTGCCCGCTCGCCTGGAGCAGCCGGAACAGCCAGGCGCCGGCCAGCGACCCGACGATGCCACCGGCGACCAGCACGCCGCCCATCTTGAAATCCACCCCCTGCCGCCGGACATGCGCGAACACGCCGGACACGCTGGCCCCGGTCACCTGGCTCGCGCCCGAGGCGGCGGCGACGGTCGGCGGGATGCCGTAGACGATCAGCAGCGGCGTGGTCAGGAACCCGCCGCCAACGCCGAACATGCCCGAGAGCATGCCCACCCCGCCGCCGAGCAGCACGATGACGATCGCGTTGACCGACAGATTGGCGATGGGCAGGTAGATGTCCACAGCCCCGGCGTTACCGCGAAGTCGCGCGGGGCGGAAGCGTTAGCGCGTTGTGGGGGCGGTAGAATCCACGCGCATCGACGGCACCGGCTGTGGCTTGTGGGATCGATCGTGATCGGCCTGAAGTTCGGGAAGTGCGGCCCGCCGGGCTTGATGTCGCATTTGCCATGCTCAACGTCGGAAAGCGGGTGGTTAGCTGCCTTTGGCTGAAGGTGTGTGAACGACGTGGATGTCGAAATAATATCCTGCCAGCAATACCGAGCCTGCGAACAGGAAAGCCAGACACATCATCCGCGTCACACTGCGATCGCCCTCTCCGTTCCGGTTCGTCACTATGTCGGGAAAGAGCGTGCCAAAAGCACCGAAGCCGGCTGCAATCCATGCGGCAAACACGCCTCGCGACGAGTGAACATGACCAGGGCTGCCCTGCTCCAGACACCCGCTCAACAGAACCACGACGAGGACAGCCAAAGCGGATCGCGAAATAATCATCCGGCGACTATAGCTGCAGTCATTGAAGAAACTGGCACACGCTTCGTCCTCTTTTGGGTGTTAGCCGACCGGCATTCGTCAGCCACGTGCCAGGCACAGCGCGGCGGCAATTAGGGTTTCGGTCGGCGCCTGAGAGGGCGGCCGTATCCGTTAAGCCTAACTTGTATGGCGATGGCCGCGATTGGGCGCCTCCTGATCGTCCGCTGGCAGGGTCCGCTCTGCGATCGTGAACGGCATGGTCTTGGTGCTAATTGGACGGGCTTTAGGAGAGAGATCGACGATAGCTGTCTTACTGCAGCCGAGACGTTCGCCTGCAAACGATCCGAAACGAGAGACAGGTCGAACGGATCGTCGCCCTATTTGATAGCCGCCTTCACTGCAGCAAAAGCGCGGTCGGCATATTGACCCACCACTCCCTTTTGGGCGCGGTAGTCGATCCCCTGCACTACACTTACCGTTGTGTTGCCTACGGCGATGCATTGTACAACGAAGGCGCCAGCCCCCGCGCGGCCGCCCTTCACGATCACAAGCTGGCCTGGGAAGCTTTGCATATCGACGCTCAGCTTCGATCGACGCGCAACCTGCGCCACCGTGTTCCCACAGGTCGCGAGGCTAAGCCGCGCCGTCGGTGTTCGCTCAACATGGTATGTAAGGTTGAAGTCGCTGCCCTGCGATAGGGCAGGTGAAGCGAGACCAAGACAGGCAAGGGCAATCGGCAAACTTACTTTCATCTTCGACCTTTCATCGGGCATCGCTTCACGGACTGAACATGGCGAATGCGGCCGAGGGTGACAATTGGCCTCGGGGCCTCTGGCAGCGGTGAAGGGTTATTTCGTCGCGTTCTAAGCTCGCTTCAAGGTCTGCAACGTGTGCTTAGCCAACGTTATAGATCGCGAAGCAGGCCGTACTTCCGACAATTGGCCCTGATGTGTTGCTTACCCAGACGCCGTCAAAGCGCCTCCCCAGAAGCTCGGTGCTGCATCGCGTATATGAAGGCCCGGTTCAGGCAGCGCGAGAGCCAAGCCTAATGACCGACTGTCGGCGATCCCTGAGCCGTCATGCCGGCTTGAGGGGTAACGACTTACGATGGTTCAGCGCCACCGCTCTCGTCCGGCTCTCGCGTCGATTCACCCCAGCGGCTCAAAAATCAGCCCCCATCGTCACCACCGGGCCCGAGCCCGGCGCGGCATTGCCCGCCACGCGCTGGCGCCAGTCCAGCGACACGCGCACCGGCTGCCGGCCAAGCGGCACCGTCGCCGATAGCGAGGGGCCAAGATCGAGCCGCGTCGCGCCCTTCTGCGCCGCCCCCCAGGCGCCGCCGCCGAGATCGAGCCGCGTGCTGCCCAGCCGCACGATCGGCCGTGCCATGCGCACCGCGCCATCGGCATAGCCCTCGCCGCCATCGCGGCCGATGATCCCGGCCTGTGCATAGCTTTCCAGCGTGAACCCCGCCGCTATCGGCACCGGCCCGACCCCGCCGACCGCCGCCAGCGTCGGGCCGCCGCGCCCACCGCCCAGCGCGAACCGGTGTTCGGCGACGAGCCGCACCGGCAGGCGGGTGGGTTGCCATTCCACGCCGAGCGCCAGTTCGCGCATACCGTCGCCAAGCGGCGAGCTCGCGCGCGCGGCCAGCGCCAGGCGCCGGTTTTCGGTCAGCGCATAGGCCAGGCGCAGCCCGGCTTGCGAGCCGCCCAATTGCGCGACGGGGATGCCGTTCGCGGCCCCGCTGCCGCCCCGCACGAACAGCCAGGCGCTGCCGAACAGGCGCGAGCGCGCCGCCGTGGCGGGGGACAGGGTGGCGGGCAGGCCGGCGACGATGCCGGGCGGTGACGCCTCGACGGGACGTTGCATGACCGCCGGCATCCGCGGCGCCGGGGCGAGCCTCGCGACAGCCGACGGCGCGATGGCCGTAGTGACCAGCGCGGGTGGTGTGTGCTGCACGGCTGCTGATCTGGTCGAATAGGCCTGCGGCACAGCAACGCTTGGGGGGCGGAGCAGCTCGGCGGGTGCGGCCGCGATCGATCGCGGAATGACCGCGCGCTCCGCCGCCGCGACGGCATCGTGCGGCCACAGCATGACGGCGCGGACACCGATCCAGCCGCCTATGATGATGGCCAGGAAACGCAGCGGCCGCCCGGCGCCGGTCACCGCACATGCTCCGCGAGATGCTTGGGGAACAGATGGTCGGTCTTGTCCCAGCGCGGCGCGGCGCCCCGCAGCATGCCGACATAGCGCAGCAGCGCGCGCTGCGCCGCGACCATCGCGACGATGTTGCCGACGAACGCGCGCGGCACCGACCAGGCCGCCTGGCGCTTGCCATAGGTCCGCCAGGTAAAGGCCGCGCGCACGCTTAGCCGCCATAGCAACAGGCTGGCATTGACGCTGAGCAAGGTCGGCAAGGGTTCGATGAGCGGCGGGATCGAGACCCCGCTGGCGCCGTGGAGCGCGGCGCTCAGCAGCCACAAGGTCGCCGCAAGATAGGCGGCGACCAGCACCAGCACCGCCAGCGGGGCGCGGCGATCGCGCATGCGCATCCAATGGTCGCGCCAGTCGCGCGCGTGGCTCCAGCCGATACGGTCCCAGCCGGCCAGGGCGATGCCGATCATCCAGCGTGTCTTCTGCCGGATCGCGGCCTCCAGTTGCGCAGGAAAATAGGCGCGCACCGCCACCGGCAGGCCGCCGGGCGTTTCGGCAATGCGCGCGAATATGCCCGTCCCGCCGAGCGCGGCGATCTGCAGGCCGAGTTCGTAATCCTCGGTCAGGCTGACGCCGTCGAACGGCGCGCCGCCCCGCGCGGCAGCGATACGCCCGAGACAAGCGCGCTCGATCGCGCAGCCGACGCCGGCCAGCGGCAGCCCCGCGCCCAATGCCTGGCGCACGACCAGCGACTTGCCATGCATCTCGGCAAACTCGTCGGCATAATGGCCCGAGATCAGCCGCGCCGCGGGATCGACCAGCGGCAAGACGGGCAATTGCACCACCCAATGGTGCTCGATCAAGGCATCGAAGATGCGCAATTCGCCGGCATGCACGACGTCCTCGGCATCGTGCAGCACGATCGCCTTGGCGCGCACGCCGTCCGCCGCTTCGTCGCGCAACAGCGCGCGCCAAATGGCGTTGAGGCAGCCCGCCTTGGTCGTCGGCCCGGGCGCGCTGCCGATCACCAGCCGGATGCGCGCGTCGCTTTCGGCGACCGACGCGACCGCACCGATCGTGGCGGGATCGTTTAGATAGCAGCCGACATAGATGCGGTAATCGGGATGATCGAAGCGCACCAGCGCGGTGCGCAGCATCGCGCCGATCACCGCGGATTCGTCCCACGCGGCGACGAACACGGCGAGGCGACCGGGGCGATCGGCGACCGGATAATCGGCCAGCGTCTCGCCCGGGCCGGCGCGCGTCAGCAGGCGGCGGCCGCGGTGGAGCAGATAGACGAGATCGATCGCAAAATCGTCCAGCCCGCCGATCAGAAAGCCGATCGCGGCGAACAGCATCGCCTCGCGCGAGACGATGTCGACGACGGCAATGACATCCCCCCAGCCGCCCATCGCCATCCCCTGCGAGTCGCGTCGGGCCATTGTTTCGGATGCAGCGGTGTTGCGCAAGGTGGCGCCGCGTGCGGCAAACGGTGCTGGACTTGGGCTACGCAAAGCCTCTAGCCTCGCGCCGTTACGGGGGAGTGATCACATGAAGCTCGCATTGCGTGTGGCGCTGCTCGCGCTGGCCATCGCGCCGGTCGCGGCGTTTGGCGATAATTCCCCGCAAGTGATCATGGCCACGCCCGGCATCGGCGGCGGCGCGATCGAACGTTTTACGGTGCGCTTCAGCCAGCCGATGGTCGCGCTGGGCGATCCGCGCGCGACCGGGCCGTTCGACGTCACCTGTGCAGTGGCGGGCAAAGGTCGTTGGGTCGATCCACAGACCTTCGTGCATGACTTCGATGCGCCGCTGCCCGGGGGCACGGTGTGCGAGTTCAAGATCAAGGACGGGCTGAAGAGCGTCTCGGGTTATGCCGTGACCGGCCAGCAGAGCTTCAAGGTCGATGCCGGCGGGCCGGTGGCGCGCGCGGTGCTGCCGGCGCAATATGATGGCGAGATCGAGGAGGATCAGGTGTTCCTGGTCGCCGCCAATCTGCCGGCCACGCGCGCCTCGATCGCCGCCAACGCCTATTGCGCGGTGGACGGCGTGGGCGAGAAGATCGCCGTCGACGTGCTGCCTGCCGATCTGCCGGGCAAGTTGCTCGGCGAGCTCGGCACGACCAGCTGGAACGTGCGTAGCTTCCTGGAGAGTGGCGGGTTGCCGGCGACCATTCCGGCCTCAGCCGAGGACCGTACGAAGGCGCTGGCCGGCGTTACCGCGCTCAAATGCCGCCGCCCGCTGCCTGCCGGGCGCGAAATGGCCTTGGTGTGGGGCGCGAACATTGCCGGCGCGGGGGGCAAGATCGCCGGCGCCGACCAGCGCTTCGATTATACCGTGCGCAAGCCGTTCACCGCGCGGTTCGAATGTTCGCGCGTCAATGCGCAGGCGGGCTGCTCGCCGGTCGAAAAGGCCTATGTCCGCTTTAACGCGCCGATCGCGCTGAGCGCCGCGCAGGCGATCAGCATCACTACGGCCGACGGCAAGACGATCGCACCGGTGTTCAGCGACGAGGAAAAGAAGAAGGCGACGATCAGCGACATCAGCTTCGCCGCGCCCTTGCCGACCGCGACCACCGCCAAGCTGACGATTCCGGCCGGGATCAAGGATGAGAGCGGCCGCCCGCTGTCCAATGGCGAACGCTTTCCGCTCGATGTGCGCTTCGACGAAGCGCCGCCGCTGGTGAAGTTCGCGGCGAATTTCGGCATCGTCGAGGCCAAGGAAGGCGGCGTGCTGCCGGTTACCGTGCGCAATGTCGAAGAGGCGTTGCAGGGCAATAACCTTGCCATCGACGGCCAGCGCCTGCGCGTCGACGGATCGGACGGTGCGGTCGCGCAGTGGCTGCGCACGGTCGAGAAGGCCGGCGAATATGCCAGCCATACGATCAAGCGCGGCGGCGAAGACGTGACGATCAACGATACCGGATCGAAGCCGATCCTGGGGGCGGGGCAGGGCGGCGGCAATGGCTTCAAGCTCGGCCTGCCGGGCAAAGGCAAGCAGTTCGAAGTGGTCGGCGTGCCGCTGACCAAGCCCGGATTCTATGTCGTCGAACTGGCCAGCCCGGTGCTCGGCCAAGCGTTGCTCGGGCGCAAGGCGCCGCGTTACGTCGCGTCGGCGGCGCTCGTCACCAACATGGCGGTGCATTTCAAATGGGGCCGCGAGCGCAGCCTGGCCTGGGTGACGTCGCTCGATACCGGCAAGCCGGTGCCCAATGCCGAAGTGCGCGTCAGCGATAGCTGCTCCGGCCGCTTGCTGGCCAAGGGCGTGACCGACAAAGCCGGCGGACTGTTCGTGCCGCCGGGCCTACCCGAAGTGCAGACCTATGGCAGCTGCGACGAGGGATCGACCACGCCGCCGCTGATGATTTCCGCGCGCGCCGGCGACGATTTCAGCTTCACGCTGACCAGCTGGAGCGACGGCATCCGGCCGTACGATTTCGATCTGCCCTACGGCTATGACGATCGCAGCGAGATCCTGCACACCGTGTTCGATCGCGCACTGGTCCGCCAGGGCGAGACGATCCACATGAAGCATATCGTGCGCAAACCTTTGGGCGAGGGCTTCGCCATGTCGCCGGCGTTCAGCGGCACATTGCGCCTGTCGCATCGCGGATCGGATACGCAGTTCGACATGCCACTCAATGTCGACGCCAACGGCATCGGCGAATCGACCTGGACCGCGCCGCAAGGCGCGCCGATGGGCGATTACGATGTGCAGGTGATCGTTGGCGAGCGGACCATCTACACGTCGCAATCGTTCAAGGTGGACGAGTATAAATTGCCGACGATGCGTGCCAGCGTCACCGGGCCGAAGGAAGCGGCGATCCGGCCCAAGTCGCTGCCGCTCGACCTGTTCGTCGGATATCTCTCCGGCGGTGGCGCGTCCAATCTCGCGGTGGATCTGCGCGTCGGCTATTTCGGGCGCACGAGCACGCCGGATGGCTATGAAGCCTATACGTTCGGCGGCGATGCGGTGGCCGAGGGGGTTAAGCCGCTCAACGGCGATGGCGAGGAAGACACGACACCCTTGCCGCCGACGCAGACCTTGCCCGCCACGCTTGGCGGAGACGGGACCGCGCGCAGCACGATCGAGGTGCCGCAAGGCATCGACTCCAATGCCGATATGCTGGTCGAGATGGATTATCAGGACGCCAATGGCGAAGTGCTGACCGCCTCGCGGCGCATTCCGATCTTCACCTCGGGCGTGCAATTGGGCGTGAAGACCGATGGCTGGCTGATGAAGCAGGACGATCTGCGGCTGCGCTTCGTCGCGCTTGATACCGAGGGCAAGCCCAAGGCCAATCAGAAGATCTCCGTCGCGCTGTACAGCCGCCAGGTGCTGACCGCACGGCGCCGGCTGATCGGCGGCTTCTATGCCTATGACAATCAGATGCGCACGGCCAAGCTCTCGGGCAGTTGCACCGCCACCACCGACGCGCAGGGCCTAGCGCAATGCGCGGTCGATCCCGGCGTGTCGGGCGAGGTCTACGCCGTGGCCACGACCGAGGACGCCAATGGCAATATCGCGCGCGCGACGCGCAGCGTGTGGCTGGCGGGCGACGACGATTGGTGGTTCGGCGGCGACAATGGCGATCGCATGGACATCGTGCCCGAGAAAACCAGCTACAAGGCCGGCGAAACCGCGCGCTTCCAGGTGCGCATGCCGTTCCGCGATGCCACTGCGCTCGTCACGGTCGAGCGCGAAGGCGTGTTGTCGAGCTTCGTCACCGAACTGTCCGGCACCGATCCGGTGGTCGAAGTGAAGATGCCGGGCAGCTATGCGCCCGACGTGTTCGTCTCGGTCATGGCAGTGCGCGGCCGCGTGCAGAGCGGCTTCTGGAGCTGGATGACCAGTATCGGCCAGAAGATCGGCCTGACCAGCGGCCCGCCGATCAGCGAACCGACCGCGTTGGTCGATCTCGCCAAGCCCGCCTACCGCCTGGGCATCGCCAAGGTGAAGGTCGGCTGGGAAGCGCATCAGCTGCAGGTCGCGGTCAAGGCGGACAAGCAGCGTTACGCCGCGCGCGATACGGCGCAGGTCGATATCCAGGTGAAGGGCCCGGACGGCAAGCCGGCCGCCTCTGCCGATGTCGCCTTCGCCGCGGTTGACGAAGCGCTGTTGCAGCTTGCGCCCAACGAATCGTGGGACGTGCTGACTGCGATGATGGGCGAACGCTCGCTATCCGTGCTGACCTCGACCGCGCAGATGCAGGTCGTCGGCAAGCGCCATTACGGGCGCAAGGCGGTCGAGGCCGGCGGCGGTGGCGGCGGCGATCTCTCCGGGCTGAACCGCGAGAATTTCCAGCCGGTATTGCTGTGGAAGGGCCGCGTCGCGCTCGACGCGCAAGGGCGCGCGCGTGTGCCGGTGGTGCTGTCCGACGCGCTATCGTCGTTCAAGCTGGTGGCGATCGCCACCGATGGCGCGCAATTGTTCGGCACCGGCATGGCCAGCGTGCGCACCGCGCAGGACCTGTCGATCTTCGCCGGCATGCCGACCTTGGTACGCTCGGGCGACTATTATGCCGCCGGCTTCACGCTCAGGAACGGCTCGGACAAGCCGATGAAGGTCACCGCCAGCGTCGACGTCTTCCCGCGCATCGCACAAGGTAAGCCGCTGACCGTGACGATCCCGGCCGGCGGCGCCGCGCCGGTGGCGTGGAACCTGACCGCGCCGGGCAATGTCGCTGCCTTGCGCTGGCAAGTGAAAGCGGTCGCCGATAACGGAAAAGCGAGCGACCAGATCACGGTGAGCCAGGACGTCATCCCGGCGATCCCGGTCGAAGTGTGGGCGGCGACGCTGACGCAAATCGGGCCGAACAGCACGATCCCGATCGCGCGCCCGGCCGGCGCCCTGCCCGGCTGGGGGACGGTGGATATCCGGCTCGACGACACGCTTGCCCCGCCACTTGCCGGCGTGCGCGCCTATATGGCGGCCTATCCCTACACCTGCTTCGAGCAGCGCTTGTCGACCGCGGTGGCGCTGGGCGATGCCGGGGCGTGGACGCGGCTGGCGGGCGAAATGCCGACCTATCAGGCGCCGGACGGGCTGTTGCGCTACTGGCCGTCGGACAGCCTGACCGGATCGGAAGCGCTGACCGCTTACGTCCTGTCGCTGACCGCCGATGCCGGGCTGCCGATCCCCGAGGGACCGCGCGGGCGCATGATCGAGGCGATGAAGGCCGTGATCGACGGGCGGCTGCGCCACGAAGATTATGGCGACGTTCGCCTGCAGCGTGTCGCGGCCTTGGCGGCGCTGGCGCGGCAGGGTGCGGCGACGCCGCAGATGCTCGGCCAGATCGGCATTGCACCGAACGAGATGCCGACCGCGACGCTGGCGGATTACATCGTCGCGCTCGATCGCATCGTCGGCCTCGCCAACGCGCAGGCGTTGAAGACCGCGGCCGAGAATACGTTGCGCACGCGGCTGGTGTATGAAGGCACGCGGCTCGATCTGTCCGACCAGAGCAATGCCAGTTGGTGGCTGATGTCGTCGGGCGACGAGGCGGCGATCAAATCGGTCATCGCCACACTCGGCCGGCCGGGCTGGCAGGACGATGCGCCGAAGATGATGGTCGGCGTCAGCCTGCGCCAGCAGCGCGGTCATTGGGACACGACCACCGCCAATGCCTGGGGCACGATCGCGGCGCGCAAATTCGCCGGCCTGTATCCGGCCAGCGCGATCCAGGGGCCGACGACCTTGTCGCTGGGCGCGCAGACGATCGTGAAGTCATGGCCGCTTGCAGCGGACCAACGCCAGGCGAGCTTCCCGCTGCCCGCTGGTCAGACGCCGCTGCGTTTGTCGCAAGCGAGCGGGCTCGGGCCCTGGGCGATGATCGCGGTGTCCGCCGCAGTGCCGCTGCAGCAGCCGCTGTTCGCCGGCTACAAGATGACTAAGAAGGTCGATGTGGTGCAGGCGCGCAATCCCGGCACGCTGACGCGCGGCGACGTGCTCAAGGTGACGATCACGGTCGAGGCCTCGGCCGAGCGCAATTGGGTGGTGGTCAGCGATCCGATCCCGGCCGGCGCGACGATCGTCGGCGATCTCGGCGGGCAATCGTCGATGCTGGCGCAGGTCACCGGCACGGACGGCGTGCAGCCGAGCTATGTCGAGCGCAAGCGCGAGGCGTGGCGCGGCTATTTCGCCTGGGTGCCACGCGGGTCGTTCACCGTGGCGTACACGATGCGGCTGAACGGTGCCGGGCGGTTCAGCCTGCCGCCGACGCGGGTCGAGGCGATGTATTCGCCGGCGATCCGCGCGCAGGTGCCGAATGCGCCGGTGACGGTGGCGCAACGGTGATGTGTGGACGTGGGTGACTCTTTTCCCGGTGATGAGGGAGCCGCTGCAAAGTCCGTCATCCCAGCGGAAGCTGGGATCTCAGGCGGCAAAGACGGGACAGGAGCCGCACGAGACCCCAGCTTTCGCTGGGGTGACGGATGGGGACGGCTGCAGAATTTTCGCGTCCGTAAGGGGCCGGCGGCGCTTGCGGCTTTAGCGCTGGGCCTGCTCGCCTTCGCCGGCATCGATTACGCAACCCTTCCCCCACCGCTCCCGAGTTACGCACAGACGCGTGCCGGCTGGCATCCATCAGAGGCCTGGCTGTACGACCGCCATGGCCAGCTGATCGATTCCGCGCGCGTCGATTTCGCCGCGCGCCGGCTGGCCTGGACGCCGCTCGATGCGGTCTCGCCGGTCACGCGCGAAACGATCGTGGGCGCGGAGGATCGGCGGTTTTATAGCCATGGCGGGGTCGACACCCTCGCTATGCTCGGTGCGCTGCGCGATCGCATTCGCGGCAAGCGCCATCGCGGCGCGAGCACGCTCTCGATGCAGCTTGCCGGCTTCCTCGCCCCCGATCTTGCCGCGCCGGGTGCGCGTGGCTGGTGGGACAAAATTCGCCAGATGCGCGCCGGCTGGGCGGTGGAACGCGGCTGGAGCAAGGACCAGATCCTCGAAGCCTATCTCAACCTTGCCGGTTTCCGCGGCGAAGCGCAGGGGATCGGGGCGGCGGCCCTGGGCCTGTTCGGCAAGACGCCGGACAGCCTCGCGCGCGACGACGCCGTGTTGCTCGCCGCCTTGCTGCCGGACCCGCAGGCCCCCGCCGCTACCGTCGCGCGCCGCGCCTGCGCGATGTCGCGCAGCCAGGATTGCACGCGCTTCCCCGGCGAGGCGGCGTCGATGCTCGGGCCGGCGCGCAGCCTGGCGCTCGATCCTGGCCTTGCGCCGCATCTTGGGCAGCGGTTGCTGCTCAAGGCGGGCATGAAAGTGACCACCACGCTCGACGCACGGGTGCAGCAGGCGGCGATCGTCGCGCTCAAACGCCAGTTGCAGGGGCTGGGCGGGAGCCGCGCGCGCGATGGCGCGGTGGTGGTGGTAGACAATGCCAGTGGCGACGTGCTGGCCTATGTCGGCGGAATCGGGGGCAATTCCACGGCCGCCGCGGTGGATGGTGCGAACAGCTATCGCCAGGCCGGCTCGACGCTCAAACCCTTCCTCTACGCGCAGGCGATCGAGCGCGGCTATCTCACCCCGGCCTCGATCCTGGACGATTCGCCGGTGCAGCTCGACACGGCGTCGGGCCTGTATGTGCCGCAAAATTACGACCATGCCTTCAAGGGGCTGGTTTCTGCGAGAAGCGCGCTCGCCGGGTCGCTCAACGTGCCCGCGGTGCGCACGCTATTGCTGGTCGGGGTCGAGCCGTTTCGCGACCGACTGTGGGACAGCGGCTATCGAGGCCTTACCGAAGACGGGCAATATTACGGCTTCAGCCTGGCGCTCGGCTCGGCCGAAGTGACCTTGCTCGAACAGGCCGACGCATACCGCGCGCTGGCCAATGGCGGGCAATGGACGCCGCTGCGCCTCACCGCAGACGCGCCGCGTGCCGCGCCACGCCGGGTTACCAGCACGCAGGCGGCCTGGCTCGTCTCCGACATGATCGCCGATCCCAATGCGCGTGCCGCGACGTTCGGGCTGGATAGCGCGCTGCGTCTGCCGTTCTGGGCGGCGGTGAAGACCGGCACGTCGAAGGCGATGCGCGACAATTGGTGCGTCGGCTATTCCGATCGCTACACCGTCGCGGTGTGGGTTGGGAATCTGGAGGGCGATCCGATGCGCGCCGTTTCCGGCACCAGCGGCGCGGCGCCGGTGTGGCGCGATCTGATGCTGGCATTGCATGCCGGGCGGGCCGGCCAAGCGCCCAGGCGGCCGGGCGGGATCGAGCAGCGCCTGGTCAGCTTCGGCGGCGGGATCGAACGCGCGCGGCCGGAATATTTTCTTGCCGGCACCGGTCAGAGCCAGATCGCTGCCGCGCCTGCAGCGGCGCGGCGCCCGCGGATCGTCAATCCCGTATCGGGCAGCGTCTATGCGCTCGATCCGGATATCCCGATCGAGCGGCAACGCTTGGCAATCGGCGTGTCGGGCGAGGTGACGGCGCATCGGCTAATGCTCGACCGCCGCGATCTGGGGCCGGCGGATGCGCACCCGCTGGTGCTGGCGGGGCCGGGCAAGCATCAATTGCGGCTGATCGATCTTGCCGGGCGGGTGATCGACCAGGTCGTGTTCACGATTCGCTAGCGCCTGCCCTTCCCAATCCGTCATCCCAGCGCAGGCTGGGAGCTCAGGCGGCAAGCGCAGGACAGGAGCCGCGACAGACGCCAGCTTGCGCTGGGGTGACGACGTAAAGAGGAAGCGAGGGCAGCAAAAAACCCGGGCGGCTCGCGCCGCCCGGAAGTGACTACCGGGAGCTTACCAGTAGAAGTTGCGGATCACGTCCATAACGATGCCGCGGCGGGTATCGACCAGCAGCACGTCGTTATAGTGGCGCACCCAGCGCTGGTTGTAGCCAACGTTGCGCAGGCGATAGCGACCCGGATCGGTGATGTAGTAACGCGAACCGTAATAACGCGGCGCGATGCGGATGCCGCTGCGGAACTGCGTGTAGCGGAACGGCGCGCGCCAATTGCCGCGGGCATAGACCGCACGGTTGTTGTTGCGATAGCCGCGCCAATCGTCACGCCCGTAATTACGGTTGCGATCGCGCCGGTCTTCGCGCAGCTCCTGCCGCGCTTCACGCACGTCGCCGCGCTCGTCGCGGATGTCGCGCCGGTCGCCGCTGCGCTGGGCGCGGTTCAGCTCGCGCTGTTCCTGGCGCAGGTCCTGTTGGCTACGGCGGACTTCGCCCTGCGATTGCGCGCTGGCGATGGCGGGGAACGCCATGGTCGCCATCAGCGCGGTGATGATCAGTTTACGCATCTTCATCTCCATTCATTGCCCGGTGGCCTTATCGGCCGCCGTTGAATGGTCTTATGGCGCTGCGCTACTGAACGATGCGCGAACGGATCGGTCAGCTAAATGAAAGGCGGGCCTTATGGCTCGTCGCGATTGCCGCCCTGGCCACCCTGGCCACCGATCGCACCGACCGTGCCGATATTGCCGAACAGTTCGTCGAACAGCCCGCGCTTGCGGCCGAGCGTAGGCGTGCTCTTCTTGGAGGGGTTGATCGAGGCGACTTGCGTCTGATCGCCCTTGGCGATGCCAGTGACCACGCCGCGTGGATCGAAGCTGATGCGGATCGTGGTCTGATCGCGCACCTTGGGATTGTTATAGGCGAAATTGCGCGCATCGCGCGAAATATAATACCAGTCGCCCTCGTTGAACTGGCTGGTGAAGCTCGGCTTGCCCAGCACCTGCAGCACCGAGGTGCGGTTATCCACGCCGGGCTGGACCGAATTCACCAGATCGGCATCGATGATATAGCCCTGATGTGATTTGAGCGGGGTGCAAGCGCCCGCAGCGACGCAGGCCAGGGCCAGCGCGGCGGTCGTCAGGAACCGGTTCTGAAATACGCTCATCACATTCTCCCGAGGGCATTGAGATATGCCGCCCGCATTGGCCATCATTGCATCACACGTCGATCGCCTCAATATGCCGAGCTTGATGGCCAAACAAGGGCCGTGCTGGAGCAGATATGGGTTGGCTGGGAAGACTGTTCGGCGAGAAGAGCGACGAGGCGTTGCCATTATACACGGGCGTGGTCGCGCGCGCGCGCCAGCCGCATTGGTATCTGGACGGGCAGGTGCCTGATACGATTGACGGCCGATTCGACATGATCGCCTGCATCCTGGGCTTCGTCGTGCTGCGCTTGGAGGAAGAGGAAGCCGGCGCGGCGCTCAGCGCGGTGCTGACCGAACGCTTCGTCGATGACATGGACGGGCAGCTACGTGAACAGGGCGTCGGCGACGTGGTGGTCGGCAAGCATATCGGCAAGATGATGGGCATGCTCGGCGGGCGTCTCGGCGCCTATCGCGATGGGCTGGCGGGTGAGGGGATCGACGCCGCCTTGGTGCGTAATCTGTATCGTGGTGATAGGCCGGCGCCTGCCGCGCTGGCGCATGTCCGCAATGGCCTGCTGGCGTTCCGCGCGGCGCTGGCCGCCACGCCGATCGCCACCGTGGCCGAAGGAAAAATACCGTGACCCCACCCGAATTCTCCCGCCTGCAGCGCCGCGACACGATCGGATCGACCGAACATACGGTGTCGATCAGCGCGACCGAGGCGGAGCGCGCGGCGCTGGCCAAGCGATTCGGGCTGATCGGCCTTAACAGCCTCGAGGCGACTTTGCGCATCCGCACCGAGGCGGCGGGAATCGTCGCCCGCGGCACGGTTTCCGCAGCAGTGGTGCAGGCCTGTTCGGTGACCGACGAGCCGCTCAAGGTGGCGGTCAACGAAGACATCGCCGTGCGCTTCATCGAAGAGGATGCGGTCAACGAGGAAGAGATCGAACTGTCCGAGGATGCGCTCGATACGATGTTCTATTCGGGCGGCGGGATCGATCTCGGCGAGGCGGCAGCGGAGACGGTGGCGCTGGCGATCGATCCGTTCCTGCGCGGGCCCAATGCCGCGCGGGTACTGAAGGCGGCGGGAGTGATCAGTGAGGACGAGGCCAAGCCGGCGGGCGCGCTGGCGGGACTTAGGGATTTGCTGGGCAAAGGGTGAGGGCTGGCCCACCCCTGTTCGCGTTCCCAGGCGAAGGCCGGGGCCCAGTCGCGATGGCCGAGGTAGTTGCGCGCCACGCTCGCCAACGTCTGCTTCTCGCCTGGGCCCCGGCCGTCGCCGGGGAACGGGTTGACGTTTAGTCCTTGTCCGGGCCCAGCGCCGGATCGAGGTCGCGCGGGCGGATGAAGCGGGTCAGCGTCGCGGCGTTCGCGGCGACATCCGCCCAGGCGCCGTCGAAGGTCATTTGCGCGGTGCTGGCGGTGGGGAATTTTTCTTCGAGCGTGTCGCGCAGACCATCGTCCGCCGCCTCACCCGTCTTGTCGGGCACGAGCATCAGCACGAGATCCTCGAGCCCCGGATTATGCCCGACCATCAAGACATGCTCGGCATCCGCCGGCAGATCGTGGATCACGTCGAGCAAGGTCACCGCCGAGGCGAGATAGATGCGCCGATCCACCACCGGCGCGAGATCGGTGCCATAGCCCGTGACGAGATGCGTGAGCGTCTCGTGCACGCGCACCGCGGGCGAGGCGACGACATGATCGAAAGCGAGGCCGAGCCCACGCCAATGCTTGCCGACGGCAGCGGCGGCGCGCTTGCCCTTGCCGTTGAGCGGCCGATCGACATCGCGCGTGACGGTATCGTCCCAGCCCGATTTGGCGTGGCGGAGCAGCGTCAACGTCTTCATGGGCTCTCCGTCAGGCGTCCAGGCGGCTCTCTTGCACCACTGGCGCGGGCGAAGGAAGACGCGATGCGCGCAGCACCGCCTCGTCGAGCGTGACGCGCTCGATTTTCACGCCTGGCGGAAACGCGCTGAGCAAGCGCGACGGCATCGCCGCCGAGAGCAATACGAACATACCGCGATCGTCGGCGCGGCGTATCAGCCGCCCGAACGCTTGCGCCAGGCGCGCGCGCACGATGCGGTCGTCATAGGCGCTGCCCCCGCCGGCCAAGCGCCGCGCCGCGTGCAGCACGGTCGGCTTGGGCCAGGGCACGCCCTCCATCACCACCAGGCGCAGCGAATCGCCGGGCACGTCGACGCCGTCGCGCAATGCATCGGTGCCGAGCAACGAGGCGCTGGCGTCATCGCGGAAAATGTCGATCAGCGTGCCGGTGTCGATCGGATCGACATGCTGCGCGTAGAGCGGCAGCCCGTCACGCGCGAGCCGATCGGCGATTCGCGCGTGTACGCCGCGCAAGCGCCGGATCGCGGTGAACAGGCCGAGCATGCCGCCATGGCTGGCGCAGCCGAGCCGCGCATAGGCATTGGCTAATGCGCCCATGTCGCCGCGCTTGACGTCGGTGACGATCAGCACTTCGGCCTGGGCGGCATAATCGAACGGCGACAGCGCCTCGAACCGGCTGGCGCCGCGCAGCAGATGGTTGGCGCCGGTGCGCGCCTCGGCGACCTCCCACTCGCCGCCGCCCCGTAAGGTCGCGGAGGTGACCAAAGCGCCGTGTGCCGGCTTCAGCACCGTCTCGGCGAAGGGCTTGCTCGGATCGAGCCAGTGGCGGTGCAGCCCCATGTCATATTCGCGTCCCTCGACGCGATCGACCGCCAGCCAGTCGACGAAATCGGGCGAGGCCGGCCCGCCGACCCGCGCGAGTAGCGAGACCCACGCCGCCACCGTCTCCGCACGCCAGCCGATCGAGGCGATCGCGCCTTCGATTCGGGCCCGCGCCGGCCCGTCCATCCAGTCGGGTGCTTCGGCCAGCACCGCTTCCAGCCGCCGCCCGAGCGTGACCAGCGGCCGGACAAGCGCATCCAGCGCATGCGCCGCCGGGCCCGCCGCCTCGACCAACGCCGGATCGGGCTCGGCGAGCTCGGTTTCCAGGCCATAGCCGGCATCGCCCGCCGCCTCGGCGCGGGCATAGGTCAGGCCGCGCACCGCCGCGAGCAAGGTCTCGATCGGCCCGAACGGTGCGCCTTCGCCGACCCGCTGCAGCCAGCCGTCGGCGGCCAGCGCCTGCGCTGCGATCACCGCCTCGGAAATCGCCCGCGCGCCGCCTTCGTCATAGCTCGCCACATCGGACAGGCGCGCCTGCAGGCCGCGGCGGCGGCCGCGCCCGCCGGATTCGGGGCCGAGGATCCAGCGCCGTATCTCGATCGTCTCCTGCCCGGTAAGCGCGGTGGAGAACATCGAATCCGCCGCGTCGAAGATATGATGGCCTTCGTCGAACACGTAGCGCGTCGGGCGTGTGGTGAGTTCGCGGCCGCGTGCGGCGTTGACCATCACCAAGGCGTGGTTGGCGATGACGATATCCGCTTCGCTGCTTGCCCGCGCGGCGCGCTCGATGAAGCATTTGCGGTAATGCGGGCAGCCGGCATAGACGCATTCGCCGCGCCGGTCGGTCAGCGCGGTCGATCCGTTGCGGCGGAACAAGGTGGGCAACCAGCCGGGCAGATCGCCGCCGACCATGTCGCCATCCGCGCTATACGCCGCCCAGCGCGCGACGAGTTGCGCGAGCACCGCGGCGCGGTTCTGGAAGCCGCCCTGCAGCGCATCCTCGAGATTGAGCAGGCACAGGTAATTCTCGCGGCCTTTGCGCGTCACCACTTTCTGCTTGCGGATCGCGGCATCGGGGAACAGCCGCGCGCTTTCCTGGCCCAATTGGCGCTGCAGCGCCTTGGTGAAGGTCGATACCCATACCGCGCCGCCGGCCTTTTCTGCCCACAGCGACGCCGGGGCGAGATAGCCCAGCGTCTTGCCGATCCCGGTGCCGGCCTCGGCCAGCACCATATTGGGCGATTCGCGCACCATGCGGGGGGAGAAGGCATCCATCGCCGCCTGCGCGAAGGCGCGCTGCCCCGGGCGTTGCTCGGCGGCCGAGCCGGTGAGGTGCGCGAGGCGTGCCTGCGTCTCTTCGCCGTCCAACGTGATCGTGCGCGGCTGCGGGCGCGGCGCGGCTTCGGACCATTCGGGCAGTTTCGAGAACAGCCAGCGCTCGGCCTCGGCTGGCTTGACCAGGTGATCGCCGATCACTGGCGCCCAAGGCCAGCGCAGGCGGAACAGCGACTGCGCGGACATCCACGCGCCTTCCTTTTCCGGCCAGTCCTGCTTGGGCAGATCGAGCAAGGCTTGTGCGGCGGCGCGCAGGAAGGCGGCGACATCCTCGTCGCGCGCCGGCGTCTCCAGCCCCGTTGCGCGCGCCAGCCCGCGCGGCGTCGGCACCATGAAGCGCGCCGGGCACATGAAGGCGAACAGTTCGAGCACGTCGAGCCCGGCCAGATCGGCATAGCCGAGACGTTGCCCAACCAACGCGGCATTGAGCACGATCACCGGCGTGTCGGCGGCGATGCGGATCGCCTCGCCGCGCCCGATCGGGCGCGTGCCGTCGTCACTGGCGATCCAGATGCCGCTATGGCTGGCGTGCAGGGCAGGATAGCGCAGAATCGTCACGCCGCGACAGTGGCGCGCGTGGAACGAAATGGCAACGCCTACAGTGCTCCTGCGCGCCCATTCGTCACCCCAGCGAACGCTGGGGTCTTTACGGGGCGGGTGCAGCACCTGCCCCCTACAGACCCCAGCTTTCGCTGGGGTGACGGTATTGGCTGGGCAACGGCAATGGTTGGGGTGACGAAAACGCCCATTCCCGTTAGAGCCGCCGCATGACGACTGACCTGCGCACCGCCGCCCTCGACTCCAAAGCCTGGCCCTATGAGGAAGCGCGCAAGCTGCTCAAGCGCTATCCTGATGGCGCGCCGGCCAAAGGCCATGTGCTGTTCGAAACGGGCTATGGCCCGTCGGGCCTGCCGCATATCGGCACGTTCAACGAAGTGCTGCGCACGACGATGGTGCGGCGCGCGTTCGAAACCTTGTCCGACATCCCCACCCGGCTGATTGCGTTCAGCGACGATATGGACGGGCTGCGCAAGGTGCCCGACAATGTGCCCAACAAGGAGATGCTGACCGAGCATCTGGGCAAGCCGCTCAGCCGCATTCCCGATCCGTTTGGTACGCATGAGAGCTTTGCCGCGCATAACAATGCCACTTTGCGCGCATTTCTCGATCAATACGGCTTCGACTACGAATTCGCGTCTTCAACCGACTATTACGCCAACGGCACCTTCGACGAGAAGTTGCGCGAAGTGCTGCGTCACTATGATGATATCATGAAGGTGATGTTGCCGACGCTGCGTGGAGAGCGTCAGGCGACTTATTCTCCGGTTCTACCGGTCAGCCCCAAATCGGGGGTCGTCTTACAGGTACCGGTAGAGGTGCTCGACGCCGAAACCGGCCTGATCGCGTTCATGGATGGCGGAGAGCGGATCGAGCAGTCGATCCTCGGCGGCCTCGCCAAATTGCAGTGGAAGCCCGATTGGGGCATGCGCTGGGCTGCGCTCGGCGTGGATTACGAGATGCATGGCAAGGATCTGATCGACTCGGCGCAGCTTGGTGGCCGGATCGCGCAGATCCTCGGCGGTCGCAAGCCCGACGGGCTGATCTATGAACTGTTCCTCGATGAGAACGGCCAGAAGATCTCCAAGTCCAAGGGCAACGGCCTCAGCCTTGAGCAATGGCTGACCTACGGCCCCGAAGACTCGGTCGCTTTCTACGCCTATCGCGAGCCCAAGAAAGCCAAGCAGTTGCACATGGGCGTGATCCCGCGGGCGGTGGACGAATATTGGCAGTTCCGCGAGAAGTATCCGCATCAGCCGGTCGAGCAGCAGCTCGGCAATCCGGTGCATCATATCCATAACGGCCCGCCGCCGGCCGAGACGCTGCCGGTGACGTTCGGGTTGCTGCTTAACCTGGTCGGCGTGATGGGCGATGCGAGCAAGGAGCAGGTATGGGGCTATCTCGCCAATTACGTGCCCGATGCGACACCTGAGGCCTATCCCGCGCTCGACGATCTGATCGGCTATGCGCTGGCTTATGGCCGCGACTTCGTCACCCCGACGCTCAAGCGCCGGGCGCCCGAGGGCATTGAAGTGGCGGCGCTGGAACGGCTGGATGCCGATCTGGCCGGGCTGGCGGCGGATGCCCGGCCCGAGGATATCCAGAACATCGTCTATGAGATCGGCAAGAGCCAGTTCGGAGACGCTGGCGGATTCGAGAATCTGCGCGACTGGTTCAAGGCGCTGTACGAGACGTTGCTGGGGTCCGAGCAGGGGCCGCGCATGGGCAGCTTTATCGCGCTGTACGGGATCGACAATACGCGCAAGCTGATTGCGGAAGCGCTGGGGCGGTAACACCCCCGGCGCTCCCCGGCGCTTTCCCCGGCGCAGGCCGGGGCCCAGTCGCGAAGGTCGACGTAACGGCGCGCAACGCCCGATTACTCATGTGTCGCAACTGGGCCCCGGCCTTCGCCGGGGAAGCGCCTGTGATGGATAGTGTTTACCCCGTCGCCAACCCAGCCAGAAACCCGCGGATCGCGTCGGAAATCGCCACCGGCCGGTGCGTCGCCAGATCGACATTCACGCTGACCATCTGGATCACGCAGTGCAACGCGCCGGTGACCGCATGGCACAGCTCGAACCGCTTGGTGATGCTCGTGCCGCCGACCTTGTCGACGCGCACGAACGCCTCGATCTCGTCGCCCCACACGAAGGGTTTCAGATAATCCACTTCGCTACGCCGCACGTGGAACTCGGTCGTCTGCCACTCGGGCAGCGCGTCTGCGATGCCGGTCCACGACCAGAACTCGCTGACCGCGACATCGGCATATTCGAGATAACGTGAGTTGAAGACGATCTTCTGCCCATCGATCTCGGCATAGCGCACCTTGAACCGCGTCGAGAACGCAAAGCCCTCCCTCACGCGGGCGTTCCTGGTGATCCGGCTTGCGCCGGTTGGCCGGCGGCAAACCGCTCCATGATCCACAGTTCCGCATCGTTCCAGTCGTCGATCCGGGCATGCGCCGCCGGCGCCTTGGGCACGTGCGGGGCGAGCGCCGGTTCGGACACCATGTGCAGCCGGTGTACGCCGGGGGCATGCTCCGCCACCGACTGGTGATGCACCGCGAGATCGTCGACGAACACGGTGACCGGATTGCCGTGCTCGGCGACCAGTTCCGCCACCGGCGTGCCCTTGCCGCCCTGATTGCACTCGACGCGGTGATCGATGCCGAACTTGGCCAATTGTTCGATGCGGGGCTGGCGGCACTGGTCCTGCAAATTGGTCAGGATGACGATGTCGGCAGCTTTGCTCAGCGCGGCCAGCGCCTCGCGCGCATGCGGCACCAAGGTCTGGCGATCCATTTCGCTGGGGAAGAAGCCGTCGAGCATGCCCCACATATCCTCGCGCGTCAGCGCGGCGCCGCCGCCGCGCCGGGTCATGCTGTTGGCGAAATCGCCGCCGGCAATGGCGAAATCGATATCGTGCGTCTCGCCCAGCCACGTGCCGAAATGCCGCACCATGTGCAGCAGCACCTCGTCGCAATCGCAGATCAGCAGCGGCCTCATGCCTCGAACTCCCCGCCGCCCAAAGTACGGGCGGCCGTGACCAACGCTGCGGGAGCGACCTCCAGCCCCTCGGCGCAGGCGATCAGGTCGGGCTCGTAATTCTCCAGAAAGCCGAGCACGGCTCCCAGCACGGCGGGTTCGCCGGCGCGGGCGCGCAGGTCCTGCGGATCGAGCCCGGTCATGTCGAGCAGCCGCTGCGCGCGATCTTGGTCGCCTAGCGTCCAGACCAGCGCGCGCAGCGCCAGCTGTTCCGCGTCTTCATTTGTCTCGCGCGCGCGCATTGCCTATCACTCTTGTCATGACGGTACGGGATGACGCGGACGTGGCGAAAAAGGTGCTCGTTGTCGAGGACAATGAACTCAACCTAAAGCTGTTCTGCGACCTGCTGCGGGCGCACGACTATCTTGCGGAAGGGGTGCGCGACGGCCGCGAAGCGGTGGCCCGCGCGCGCGATTTCGCGCCCGATCTGATCATCATGGACATCCAGCTGCCGCATGTCAGCGGCTTCGAACTGATCGGGCATCTGAAGGCGGACGAGACACTAAACACGATCCCGATTATGGCGGTCACCGCTTATGCCGGCCGCGAGGATGAGGAGCGGATTCGCGCGGTCGGGGCGGATGCCTATGTGTCGAAGCCGATCTCGCTGGCGCGGTTCGTCGAATCGGTGCGGGGGCTGCTCTAACGACGCTGTATCTGCTCCCCTGCGAAAGCAGGGGCCCAGAACCACGAGCGCTGCGGTCGGCGCCACCGTTCTCCTGTGTGCGCAGGAGAACAGTGGCACACATGCTCGAAGGGCTATCTGCCGAACAAGTCCGGGATGCCGCGCGGCGCGGACACGCAAAAAGCCGCGAGGGGTATCCCCTGCGGCGGCTTGCGACCGGCCATGCCGGGATCAGGTAACCCGCAAAAGCGGCTTACTTGATCTTGGTTTCCTTGAAGTCGACATGCTTGCGCACGACGGGGTCGTACTTCTTGAACGACAGCTTCTCGGTCTTGGTGCGCGGGTTCTTCTTCGTGACGTAGAAGAAGCCGGTGTCTGCCGAGCTCAGCAGCTTGATCTTGACGGTTGTTGGCTTGGCCATGAGCCCAGTTCCTGAATCTGTAAAAAAGCAAAGAGCGGCGAACAAGCCGCCGCTCACAAGCCGCGTCCGTTGGCCCAAAGGCTTGGCCAAGTCAAGCAGAAGGCGCATTTAAGCGCCTGTTTACCACTGCGGGCGCACTTTGCCGTATAGCGGAAGGCGGGCCATGGTCGAGGATATCAAGAACGAATTGACCGCGCGACTCGGCCGGATTGCCGGACGTGATAGCATCGACCGACCGTCGGAGCTGGCGCGGGAGATCGATTCGATCCGTGCGCTGGCGCACCGTGCTGGCCTGCGCCCGGCCGTGGCGGTCGCGCAGGCACTGGAAATGGCGCTGGCGCGCGGCGAGCGCGGGCCGCTGGTCCATGCCTGGCTCGATCTGCTGCGCGATGCGGTCGGCGGCGACCGGCACGATGCGGCGGCGTGCGACAGCTATCGTGCCGCCTGCGCCGTGCGGATGTTCGGATAATTCCATGGATGCATTGATGGCGGCCCTGGTCGCGGCGTTGCTGGCCCAGGTCAGCGACCGCACGCCGTGGCTCGCGGCGATTCTCGGCGACCGTTATCGCCCGATCGCCGTGATCCTCGCCACGGCGCTCGCGCTGGCGCTCGGCAACACGATCGCGGCGATCGGCGGCACGCTGATCGCGCACGAAATGTCGCCCAATGCCAAGGACCTGTTCCTGGCGGTGGCCTTGATCTTCGCCGGCATCGCGGCTTTTTCCGCGATCAAGCCGCCCGATCGCCTGACCGGCTGGAAGCTTGGCGGCTTCGTCACCAGCCTGCTTGGCATTTTCGTGCTGGCGCTGGGCGATCGCAGCCAATTCCTTACGGCAGCGATCACCGCGCGCAGCCCGTCGCCGGCCCTGGCCGCGATCGGCGCGACGATCGGTGCGCTGGCCGTGAACGTTCCCGCCATCCTGGCCGGCGAAGCGGCGCGCAAGACACTGCCGATCACCGCGGTGCGCATCGCCATCGGCATCCTGTTCGTGCTGATCGGCAGCTACATGGCGCTTGGCGCAATCAGACTGATCTAGATTTTCGTTGGCGGCGGGCGGAGCGTTTGCGCTACTCGAATCGTTACCGCAACGAACCGCATCAGGAGATATCGCCATGGCCGACCCAGCAGCCCCGCTAAAGACCCCGACCGACATCCAGAGCAATGCCGCCAAGTCGGTTGCCGAGGCCTTGAACGGCATCCTTGCCGACAGCTTCGCGCTGTATTTCAAGACCAAGAATTTCCATTGGCACGTCTCCGGCCCGCATTTCCGCGACTATCACCTGATGCTCGACGACCAGGCGACGCAGATCCTCGATACTACCGATGCCATTGCCGAGCGCGTGCGCAAGACCGGCAACACCACGTTGCGTTCGATCGGCGACATCGCGCGCCATCAGACGATCAAGGATAACGACGCCCCGTTTGTCAGCGCGACCGACATGCTGGTCGAATTGCGCGAGGACAATCTCAAGCTCGTCGAAGCGCTGCGCGAGGCCAAGGATATCGTCGACGAAGCGAAGGACAACGCCACCAGCGGTATCCTCGACGACTGGACCGATCTCGCCGAAGAGCGCGCCTGGTTCCTGTTCGAGGCCAGCCGCAAGGGTTGACCTCGACAAATCACTCCCGCCGTTTCAGCGTGTCGCGAAACGGCGGGGGGGTGATGCGATGTACTATCTGCTTGCGCTGATGATGGCGGTGATGGCCGCGCCGGCGGTAGCGCAGGAAACGCGGCAACTGCCGCCGGGCGGCGTGTCGCCGCCCGCGACGATCGACCAGCTCGCCTGGTTGGCCGGCGAATGGCGTGGCGAGGGGATCGATGCTCCCGCCACCGAAGTCTATTCGACCGCGCAGGGTGGCCAGATCGCCGGCCATTTCGTGCAGACCGACAAGCAAGGTGGCGTCGCCTTTCAGGAACTCGTGCAGATTTTCCCGCGCGGTGGCTCGCTGGTCTATCGCGTGCGACCACTTCAACGCCGATCTGACGGGCTGGGAGGATAAAAGCGGTCGTTTCGTTGAATTCCCGCTTGTCGCTCTCGCGCCGAACGCTGCCTATTTCGCCGGCCTGACGGTGCGCCGCGATGGCGACAAGCTCGTCTCGACCGTGCTGATCCGAGAAAACGGCAAGGCCGAGGAAATTTCTTTCCGCTACACCCGCGTGAACCGCTAACGATCCCGGAACAACGCCTGCCATCCGGTTGTTTCTCCTCCACATACGGAAGGGAAATCACATGCTGCGTTGGGCCATCATCTTTCTCGTCATCGGGCTCGTCATGTCCGTGCTCGGCTTTGGCGGCGTCGGCGGGGCGTTCGTAGGGATCGCAAAGATCCTGTTCTTCATCGCCATCGCCATCTTCGTCGTCTTGCTCGTGCTCGGCCTGCTCGCCGGCAAGGGCATCAAGAACGCGATCGACTAAGCTACCGCGCCGCCGGGCCGAGGGTTACCACCCACAGGTCCGGCGGCACGTTCCACCGGATCGGCAATTCGCTGGTGCCGAGACCGGCCGTGACCAGGGTGGTGAGCCCGGGATCGCGGACCACGCCGCAGCGATAGTGCGCCGACACTACGTCGATCGGCGGGCCGATAAAGGGCAGATCGATCTGTCCGCAATGCGTATGCCCGGCGAGCAACAGGCTGGCCGGGGCCAGCTGCAGCCGGTGCAGCTTGCGCGCCATATCCGGCGAATGCGCGACCAAGATGCGCGCACCCTTTAACTGGGCCAGCGCCTGGGCCGTTTTCTGCACATTGTCATGCCGACCGGTATCGTCATCGATACCGCCGATCGCCAGCGGGCCGCGCGCGACGGCCTGATTGCGCAATACGGTGATCCCGGCGGCGCGCAGCGATCGCAGCACGTCGGGCGCGTTGGTCGAATAATCGTGATTGCCCAGCACCGCGACGACGCCGAGCGGCGCCTGCAAGCCGCGCAATGCCTCGATCAGAGCCGGCGCGACGCGCGCCGGCTCTTCGACATTATTCCCCTCGATAAAATCGCCCGCCAGCACGATCAGATCGGGGCGCAATGCGTCGATCTGTGCGACGATGCGCGTCAGCCGCGCGCCATCCATCGTCGCGCTGCCGATATGGATATCGCTGGCCAGCAGCAGCCGCACCGGGCGGGCGCCACGTGGCCAATCGGCCAGCGGCAGGCGCAATTGGCGCACCACCGGATCGGCGCGGGCATTGTCGTAGGCCATGGTCGCGACGAACGCGGCCAGGGCCAGCAGGATCACGACCAGATATTTCATAAAGCGCATCGCCTTTCCCTAGCGGGAGCCAGCGGGCCACGCCATGCGTTGGCGCATCATGCGCGCCTTTGCCGACCTGCTCGATGCCCTGATCTACACGCGTTCGCGCAATGCGAAGCTCAAGCTGATCGGCGATTACCTGCGCGTCACGCCCGATCCCGATCGCGGCTGGGCGATCGCGGCGCTGACCGGCGATCTCGATCTGCCGGGGGTCAAGCCGGCGGTGATCCGCGCGCTGATCGAGGCGCGCGTCGATCCGGTGTTGTACCGGATGAGTCGTGACTATGTCGGCGACAGCGCGGAAACGATCGCCTTGCTATGGCCCAACCCGCCTGTGCCGCCGCCCGAGGCCGAGCCGCTGACCATCAGCCAGGCAGTCGAGACGCTGAATGCGCTGTCGCGCTCCGATGCGCCGGCAGCGCTGGCCGGGATGCTCGACCGGCTCGATGCCGAGGAACGCTTTGCCTTGCTCAAGATGGCTACCGGTGCGCTGCGCATCGGTGTCTCCGCGCGGCTTGCCAAGACGGCGTTGGCCACCGCTTTCGGCATCGATGTCGAGGCGGTCGAAGAAGTGTGGCACGGCATCGACGCGCCATATCCCAGTCTGTTCGCCTGGGCCGAGGGCAGGGGGGCGCAACCGACCTCCGCCGACGTGCCGGTGTTCCGCCCGTTCATGCTCGCCCATCCGCTGGACGATCTGCGCGTCGACCTTGCCGATTATGCGGCGGAGTGGAAGTGGGACGGGATCCGCGTGCAGATCGTTCACGTCGCTGGCGAAACGCGGCTGTTCAGCCGCACCGGCGATGACGTGACCGGCAGTTTCCCGGATGTCGCGCGCGCCTTCTCTACGCCTGGCGTCATCGACGGTGAGTTACTGGTCAAGGGCGAGCATCAGGGCGGCGGCCGAGAGGATGGCGGCGGTGCGGCGAGCTTCAACGCGCTGCAGCAGCGGCTCGGGCGCAAAACCGTCTCGGGCAAGATGCTCACCGATTATCCCGCGTTCGTCCGCGTCTACGACATCCTGTTCGATGGTGCGGAGGATTTGCGCGAGCTGCCCTGGACGCAGCGCCGAGCGCGGCTCGAAAGCTTTGCCCAGCGGCTCGACCCAGACCGGTTCGATCTCAGCCAGGTGATCGAGGCCAGCGATTTCACCGAACTCGAGGGCATCCGCGCCGGCGCGCGCGATGCGGCGATCGAGGGCGTCATGCTCAAGCGGCGCGATTCGCCTTACGTCACCGGGCGGCGCGTCGGGCTGTGGTACAAATGGAAGCGCGATCCGCTGACCGCCGATTGCGTGATGATGTACGCGCAGCGCGGCTCGGGCCGCCGCTCGTCTTTCTATAGCGATTATACCTTCGGCTGCTGGACCGAGGAGGGGGAGCTGTTGCCCGTCGGCAAGGCCTATTCGGGCATCACCGACGAGGAACTCAAATTGCTCGACAAGTTCGTGCGCAACAATACGCTCAACCGCTTTGGCCCGGTGCGCGAGGTCGAGCGCAGCATGGTGCTCGAAATCGCCTTCGACTCGATCCACGAATCGAAACGCCACAAATCCGGCGTCGCCATGCGCTTCCCCCGCATCGCCCGCATTCGTACTGATAAGCCGGCGGCGGAAGCGGATACCGTCGCCGCGCTGAAGCGGCTGATCGTTTGAGCATGATTGGGTCGGGTCGAACCATCTACATCGTCACCCCGGGCTAGACCCGGGGCCCAGCTTCTTCTTTCCCACGGCCGAGGAAGAAGCTGGGCCCCGGGTCTAGCCCGGGGTGACGGTTTAGGGTCAACGCCTTGCGCACCATACTCTGCTGGGCCGCAAACACTCCGCGCATCTGCGCGAACCAAATCTACACCTGCCGCGATGCCTCGCCGGTTACTTAACCCACTGCGCCAGCCAGTCCGCCAGCCCCTGCGGGCTCATGCTGCGCGCATCGGCCAGCGCTGCAGTGCGGCCGGCGTTGAGCAGTTTGTCGTTGCGCGGGTCGACGATCAGCAGGCTGGGCACGCCCTCCAATCGTTTGGTAATGCCGTATCGCGCAGGGATGGCCAGGTTCTTGTCGAACCGGCCGACATCAACGGTGACGATCTCGTAATGCCGGGCGAGAAACGCCTTGAGCGGGGCGACGTCCATCGCGCCGGCAAGCAATCGGCAATCGAGGCACCAATTGCCGCCGAGATCGATCAGCAGCAATTTGTGGCCGGCCCTGGCGCGCGCCTTGGCCGCCGTCACCTGCTGCGTGGCGTTGGCTTGCGCGTCATAGGGGAGCGGCAAGGGCGTGGCGAGCTGCTCGAAGCTGGAGATCGGCATGCGCGGCGCGGGGGCAGCGGCTAGCGGCGCCGCCAGGGCCGAGATGGCAAACAGGGTTATAAGATAGCGCATGACAGCTCCTCCGTGGAGCTGGTGCGCTAGCATGGCGGACCAGGGGATCGCCCCGGCGAAAGACTATGCGCGCACAAAGAAAAACCCGGCATGCCTAGGACATACCGGGTTTTTCTAAACTCGAACCGGGGTCGCTTACGCGATCGAGGTCAGGTTCACCGCTGCATGCTTGCCGCGACGATCGACTTCGAGCTCGAATTCGAGCCGGTCGCCTTCGTTGAGGCTGGTCATGCCGCCGCGTTCGACCGCGGAGATGTGCACGAACGCATCGGGCTGTCCGTCATCGCGCTGGATGAAGCCGAAGCCCTTCATCGCGTTGAAGAACTTGACCGTGCCGGTCGCCTTCTCGCCGGTCAGCTGGCGCTGCGGTGCGCCACCCGGGGCAGCGCCACGCGGGCCTGCACCACCGGGAGCCGCGGCGTCACGCTCGCGCGGCGGGCCGCGGTCGGTGACGGCCATCGGCTCGCCGTCGATCTTGAGATCGGTCGCCGAAATGCGGCCGCCGCGATCGACCAGCGTGAAGCCCAAGGGCTGACCCTCGGCCAGACCGGTCAGCCCGGCTTGCTCGACCGCGCTGATGTGCACGAACACGTCTTCGCCGCCGTCATCACGGACGACGAAGCCGAAGCCCTTTTGACCGTTGAAGAACTTGACCACGCCGGTGCCTTCGCCAACGACCTGGGGGGGCATGCCGCGCCCAGCGCCGCCGCCACCGGGCGCGCCGCCGAAGCCGCCGCCGCCGCCAGCAGGCCGGAAGCCACCGCCGCCGCCGCCACCACCGCCGAAGCGATCGCCGCCACCGCCGCCGCCGCCACCGAAGCGATCACCGCCGCCGCCGAAACGGTCGCCGCCACCGCCACCGCCGCCGAAGCGATCGCCACCGCCGCCGAAGCTGCTGCCGCTGTTAAAATCATCGCCGCCGAAACCGTCGCGCTTGTCGCGGCCACGCCCACCGCGATCCCCGCGGCGTCCTTTATCGAAACTCATGCCCTGTTCGTCTTCCCGGTTCGTCCAAACTTGCCTGTAGAAACCGCATCGCCGGACGAATAGCGCGGGTCTCCGGACACCAAACCGATCGTGCCACCGAATCGGTCTACCCTAAAAAGACCAAGTCGGCGAATAAATTCGTCCAAATTGCGGCATAGTTTGAATCGCTCGCTTGCAAGGCGGGATTTGGCCCGGCAATTTGGCGCTTATGGCCATCCTCCAATTGTTATCCGAGCCCGCCACCTGGGCCGCACTGGCGACCCTGATCGTGCTCGAGGTCGTGCTCGGGATCGACAATCTGATCTTCATTTCGATCCTGTCGAACAAGCTGCCGCCGGAGCAGCAGAACAAGGCGCGCAAGCTCGGCATCGGCCTGGCGCTGGGCCTGCGGCTCGTGTTGCTGTCGATGATCGCGTGGATCGCAGGGCTTACCCAGCCGGTATTCGATCTCGGTCTCCAGGGCGCGGTCGGTGCGCATGGCGAGCCCGGCTTCGAGACGGCCTTTTCGTGGCGCGACCTGATCCTGATCGCCGGCGGCCTGTTCCTGTTGTGGAAGGCGACCAAGGAAATCCACCACACGATGGACCCGACCGAATCGGGTGAACAAATGGACAAAAAGGGTCGCACCGCGCTCAGCTTCGGTTCGGCTATCGCGCAGATCCTGGCGCTCGACATGGTCTTCTCGATCGATTCGATCCTCACCGCGATCGGCATGACCGACGATCTGCCGGTGATGGTCATCGCGGTGATCGTCGCGGTCAGCGTGATGCTGGTCGCGGCCACGCCATTGGCCAACTTCATCGAAGCCAACCCCACCGTGGTGATGCTGGCGCTCGGCTTCCTGCTGATGATCGGCGCGGTGCTGATCGCCGATGGCTTTGGCGTGCACGTGCCCAAGGGCTATATCTACGCCGCGATGGCCTTCTCGGCGGGGGTCGAGACGCTCAACATCCTGGCGCGCAAGCGCCGCGAGAAGCGCGAGGCGGCTGCAACGCGCCATTGAGCGTTCATCCGTTCCCCGCTAGGCGCAATGGATGACCGTATATCTCCACGAAGAAGACATTCCCGCCGATCTGTTCGCCGACGGCGTCGACATTGCCGTCGATACCGAGACGATGGGCCTACTCACCCCCCGCGATCGGCTGTGCGTGGTGCAATTGTCGGATGGCGGCGCGGACGAGCATCTCGTCCGTTTCTCCCCTGCCAGTGAATATGAGGCGCCCAATCTCTGCGCGCTGCTGGCCGATCCGGGGCGCGTGAAACTGTATCATTTCGGCCGCTTCGATCTGGCCGCGATCGAGCATTATCTCGGCGTCACCGCCGCGCCGGCCTATTGCACCAAGATCGCCTCGCGCCTGGTGCGCACTTATACCGACCGGCATGGCCTGAAGGAGCTGGTGCGCGAATTGCTGCAGACCGATATCTCCAAGGCGCAGCAATCGTCCGATTGGGGCGGCCCGGTGCTGAGCGACGCGCAGAAAGATTATGCCGCGTCCGACGTGCGCTATCTGCACCGCTTGCGCGAGGAGCTCGATCGTCGCCTGGCGCGTGAGGGCCGCACCGAGCTGGCGCAGGCCTGTTTCGATTTCCTGCCACACCGGGCCGCGCTGGATCTGGCCGGCTGGCCCGAAACCGATATCTTCGCCCATGTCTGAGGTCGCGGCGCGGGTCCGCTCCGAACGCCAGGTGTGGGCCGCGCCGGGCAGCAGCCACGATCGCTTCGTGCGCTTTTCTGCGTTCTCGCTCCCCGTGGCGATCGGCGTGCTCGCCGCCTTTCTGGTGATGGCGCCGCTGACCACGCGCGGCGACGTCTCCTTCCTGCTCGACAAGAACAAGGTCGAGGTCGCCAAGGAGCGGCTGCGGCTGCAAAGCGCGCGCTATCGCGGCGAGGATAATGAGCGCCGCCCGTTCACGTTGACCGCTGGCTCCGCCGTGCAGCGCAGCGCCAGCGAACAGGTCGTGCAGCTCAACGCCTTGTCCGCCGAACTGGCCATGCCCGAGGGACCCGCGACCCTGGTCGCCGACAAGGGCCATTACAACATGACCAGCGAGCAGGTGAAGGTCGATGGCCCGGTCCATTTCAGGGCCGCCAATGGCTATAAGATCGATACCAAGGACGCGACGGTCGATCTCATGACGCGCAAGCTGCTGAGTGGCGGCGCGGTGACCGGCACGGTGCCGCAGGGCACGTTCAGCGCCAACGGCATGAAGGCCGATCTCAACACGCATGTCGTGACGTTGGACGGCAACGCCCGCTTGCGGATCGTCCCCGGAAGGAACAAATAGGCGCGATGAACACGTCCGTCCGCCTTGTTGCGCCCGTCGCTCTCATCCTCGCCCTTGCCACGTCGGTCGGCACATCGGCGCAGACGCGGCACAATTCGAATGCGCCGATCGATTTTGGCGCCGATCATATCGAGTTGCAGGACAAGGCCAATCGCGCGGTGCTGGCCGGCAGCGTGACGGTGCGCCAGGCGGAGATGACGCTCAGGGCGGCGCGCATGACGGTCGCCTATACCGGGCAAGTGGTCGATGGCAGCCCACAGGTCTCGCGGCTGGACGCCTCGGGCGGTGTGGTGGTGACGCGGCCGGACCAGACCGCGCGCGGCCAATTCGCGGTCTACGATCTCAACCGCCGCGTGGTGACGATGCTCGGCGGCGTGTCGCTCGTACAGGGTGGCAATACGGTCAATGGCGGGCGGCTGACGATCAATCTCGACAGCGGTCGCGCGGTGATCGACGGTTCGTCGGTCGGCAGCGCCCGCACCGGTACCGATGGCAGCACCACCGCCGCGCCGGGCGGACGGGTGACGGGGCGCTTCTCGGTGCCGAAGCGTAACTGATTACCTACTCCCCTCCCTTCCAGGGGGGAGCAACAAGCCGCTCAACTGCCGCAACACGCCGTCCGCCGCTTCCTGCTTTCAACTGCCCCCGGTCTGGGGCTATATACATGCACGAAGCCTGCCAGTTTACTCTGGCCAAGCTTCCGCCAACCCTATGATTGCGAGCACGGGCCTTCCATGACCGACACCGCGACCCTCGAGGCGATGCCGCCGATCCACGAAATGCCCAGTGGCACCGGCCTGTCGGTCGTGTCGATCGCCAAATCGTACGATAAGCGCGTGGTGCTTACCGACGTGTCGGTCACGGTCGGCCGCGGCGAAGTGATCGGGCTGCTCGGCCCCAATGGCGCGGGCAAGACGACCTGCTTCTATTCCGTGATGGGGCTGGTGAAGCCCGATTCGGGCCGCATCATGCTCGACGGCGACGATATCACCGGCCTGCCAATGTACCGCCGTGCGATCCTGGGCCTGGGCTATCTGCCGCAGGAAACCAGCATCTTCCGCGGACTCTCGGTCGAGAAGAATATCCTCACGGTGCTCGAACTGTCCGAACCCGACAAGACCGCGCGGGCGGCGCGGCTCGAACAGTTGCTTGGTGAATTCGGCCTTACCCGGCTGCGCGACGCGCCCGCCATGGCGCTGTCCGGTGGTGAACGGCGCCGGGCGGAAATCGCTCGCGCGCTGGCCGCCGATCCGTCGATCATGCTGCTCGACGAACCGTTTGCCGGCATCGATCCGATCTCGATCTCGGACATTCGCGATCTCGTCTGCCAGCTCAAGGATCGCGGCATTGGCGTGCTGATCACCGATCACAACGTCCGCGAGACGCTCGACATCGTCGATCGCGCGTACATCATCTATGACGGCCGCGTATTGTTCACCGGTTCGCCGGCCGAACTGGTCGCCGACGAAAGCGTCCGCCGGTTGTATCTCGGCGAGGGCTTCTCGCTCTAGCGGCCATGAGCCTCGCCCCGCGCCTCGACCTCAGGCAATCGCAATCCCTGGTGATGACGCCGCAGTTGCAGCAGGCGATCCGCCTGCTCGCGCTGTCCAACCTCGAGGTCGAAGGCTTCCTCGCCGAGGAGATCGAGCGCAACCCCCTGCTCGAAGCCGCCGCGCCGGACGATGACGGCCCCACGCTGGAGCGCGAGGCGCCGGCCGAGACCAGCGCTGACCCTGCCACTGCCGATCAATTGCTGATGGGCGGCGAGGCGACTGGCGAAGCCTCGCTCGACGTGGATTTCTCCGCCGAGAGCTTCCACCATGACAGCCCGTCGGACGGCGCCGGCATGGATGGGGCGCTGGGCCTGTCGGGCGCGAGCAGCGGCGGCCTGGGCGAAGACGGCCCCGATTTCGATGCCTTTGCCAGCGCCGATACCAGCCTGGCCGATCACCTGATGGCGCAGGCCGGCCCGGTGCTCGACGGCGCCGATCTGATGATCGCTGCGCACCTGATCGATCAGATCGACGATTGCGGCTATCTCACCGTGCCGTTGCTCGAACTGGCCAACCGGCTGGGCGTGCCGCTTGCCCGGATCGAATATGTGCTGGGCGTGATCCATACGTTCGAGCCGACTGGCGTCGGGGCGCGCGATCTCGCCGAATGCCTCAAATTGCAGGCGATCGAGGCCGATCGCTACGATCCGTGCATGGCGCGGTTGATCGACAATCTCGATCTGCTCGCGCGCGGCGAGCTCGGCCGCTTGAAGCGCCTGTGCGACGTCGACGACGAGGACATGGCCGACATGATCCGCGAACTGCGCGGCTATGATCCCAAGCCCGGTTGCCGCTTCGGTGGCGAACCGGCGCAAGCGGTGACCCCCGATTTGTTCATCGCGCGCCGTACGATCGGGGGCAAGACCGGCTGGGGCATCGAGATCAACGCTGCGACCTTGCCGCGCCTGCTGGTCAATCGCGGTTATTATGTCGAGCTGTCGGGCGGCGAGCAGGACAAGGCCAGCAAGGCGTGGCTCGGTGACATGCTGGCCAGCGCCAATTGGCTGGTCAAGGCGCTCGACCAGCGCCAGCGCACCATCATCAAGGTCGCGACCGAGATCGTCAAACAGCAGGAAGCCTTCTTCCTCCACGGCGTCGCGCATCTCAAGCCGATGACGTTGCGCCAGGTCGCCGACGCGATCGAGATGCACGAATCGACCGTCAGCCGGGTGACGAGCAACAAATATCTGTCCTGCGCACGCGGGCTTTATGAGCTGAAATACTTCTTCACCTCTGCGATCCAGTCTTCGGAGGGCGGCGATGCGGTGTCGGCACAAGCGGTGAAAGCCGCGATCCGCGCGCTGATCGGCGCGGAGGGGGCCAAGATTTTGTCCGACGATACGTTGGTCGAGCAGCTCAATGCCAAAGGCTTCGACATCGCCCGGCGGACGGTGGCGAAATATCGCGAGGCGCTGGGCATCGGCAGCTCGGTCCAGCGCCGCCGGGCCAAGGCGCTGGAGGGCGCGGGCTAGCGCCGTTCGGTCAGAAGGGCAGCTTTAACCGCATCATGAGCCGGTTGCTGACCTGCCCGCCAAGCAATGTCGCGCTCTCCACCTCCGCCGCGCCCTTTAGCCCGCCGCCGAGGGCGATCTCCGCCTTTTGGCCGTCGCGGTTGGGCTCGAACCGTGCACTATCCAGGCGCGGCAGGCGATAACGCTGGTCGTCGCGCTTGCCACACACCACGATCGCATCGCCCACCTCCTCGGCGCAACCGCGCGGCAGGACGGGATCGAGCCGGACGGCAGCGGGCGGTGGGGCAACGGCGCCGCCTTGCAGCATCAGCATAGCCAAGATCTGCACTGCCGGTCCCCGCTATGCCGCCGTCGTTGCCCGATGCTGTCAGGACAAGGTGGCGCGATTATGGCCGGACGCATCAGTCGTCCTCATCCTCATAGCCGACCAAAGCCAGCGCGCGGGCCTTGATCTGGCGCGTCATGCACCAATGGACCAGAGCATCCTCGCGGCCGTGCGTCACCCACACTTCCTTCGGCGCGATCTCGGTCAGCGTGCTCGTCAGCTCGTCCCAATCGGCATGATCACTGAGGATCAGCGGCAGCTCGACATTGCGCTGTACGGCGCGCTGCCGCACGCGCATCCAGCCGCTGGCCATCGCCGTGATCGGATCGGGCAGCCGCCTCGACCAGCGATCGTTGAGCGCGCCCGGCGGCGCCACTATTACCTTGCCCATCAACTCCGCCTTGGGCGTGTCCGCCACCAGCCGGAGCTCGCCGAGATCGACGCCCAGCTCAACATACAGGTCGCACAGCCGCTGCACAGCGCCGTGGAGATAGATCGGATCGTCATGCCCGCGGTCGCGCAATTCGCGGATCACGCGCTGCGCCTTGCCCAGCGCATAGGCGCCGACCAGCACGCAGCGCGTCGGGTTGGCGCGCAGCGCGGCGGTCAGTTTGTCGATCTCGTCGCCCGTTTCGGGATGGCGGAACACGGGCAGGCCAAAGGTCGCCTCGGTGATAAACACGTCGCATTTTACCGGCTGGAAGGCGGTGCAGGTCGGATCTGCCCGACGCTTGTAGTCGCCCGACACGACGATGCGCTCGCCACGATGATCGAGGATGATCTGCGCCGATCCCAGCACGTGGCCGGCGGGGACGAACGTCGCCTCCACGCCGCCGCCACAATCCACCGTCTCGCCATAAGCGACCGGAATGCCCGCCTGCGGGCCATAGCGCACGCCCATGATCGCCAGCGTCTCGGGCGTCGCCCATACCGCTTCGTGGCCGCCGCGGGCGTGATCGGCGTGACCGTGCGTGACCAAAGCGCGCGGCACCGGGCGCGAGGGATCGACCCAGATATCGGCGGGTTTGACATAGATGCCATGGGGTTGCGGATCGATCCAGTCGCCGAGCTTTGCCATCGTCCCTATATGGTTGGGATGACGCGAAGTTCCCACAGTTGCAGCGATAGCAATGCCACTCTGCCAATCTCCCTCTCGCTTTGGGAGAGGGAAGGGGCCCGCGGCGAAGCCGTGGGAAGGGTGAGGGTGACCGGATCGCGCACCGTTCGCGTCACCCTCACCCATCCGCCGCTTCGCGGCTCCCTCCCTCTCCCAAAGGGAGAGGGAAAGGGCGCGCGCCTTTGACCGTCCAACTCCCTGCCCCGCTTGCCGCCTGGTTCGCCACGCGCGGCTGGTCCCCGCGCCGTCACCAGCTTGCCATGCTCGAGGTCGGTCGCGCCGGGCATCACGGGCTGCTCGTCGCCGCGACCGGCGCGGGCAAGACGCTCGCCGGCTTTCTTCCCACGCTGACCGAGCTGATCGAGCACCCGACAGAAGGCCTGCACACGCTCTACGTTTCCCCGCTCAAGGCGCTCGCCGTCGACGTGCAGCGCAACCTGATCAACCCGATCGAGGAAATGGCGCTCGACATCCGGGTCGAAACCCGCACCGGCGATACGCCGAGCGACCGCAAGGCGCGCCAGCGCGTGCGCCCGCCGCACATCCTGCTTACCACCCCCGAATCGCTCAGCCTGCTGCTCAGCTACCCGGACAGCAATCTGATCTTCGAGAACCTGAAAACCATCGTCGTCGACGAAGTCCACGCCTTCGCCACCGGCAAGCGCGGCGACCTGCTCGCGCTCTGCATGGCCCGCCTGCAATGCCTCGCCCCCGGCCTGCGCCGCGTCGCCCTCTCCGCCACCGTCGCCGATGCCGATGGCTATCGCGCCTGGCTCGCGCCCGATGGCGATATCGATACGGTCGATCTGGTACAGGGCGAGCCCGGCGCACCGGCCAATATCGATATCCTGCTGCCCGAGGGCCGCGTGCCCTGGTCTGGCCATTCGGGCCGCTACGCTGCCGAACAGGTCATGGCCGAGATCGAGACGCACAACACGTCGATCGTGTTCTGCAACACGCGCTCGCTCGCCGAATTGATCTTCCAGGATCTGTGGAAGGTCAATGCGATGAGCCTGCCGATCGGCATCCATCACGGCTCCCTGTCGCTGGAAGCGCGGCGCAAAGTCGAATCCGCGATGGCCGACGGCAAGCTGCGCGGCCTCGTCGCCACCGCCAGCCTCGATCTCGGCGTCGATTGGGGCGATGTCGATCTCGTCATCCAGATGGGTGCGCCAAAGGGCTCGTCGCGGCTGCTGCAGCGCATCGGCCGGTCGAACCACCGCATGGACGAGCCTAGCGAAGCGGTGATCGTCCCCGGCAACCGCTTCGAATATCTCGAAGCGCGCGCGGCGCTCGATGCGGTCGATGCCGGCGAACTCGATCCCGATATCTTCCGCATGGGCGGGCTCGACGTGCTGGCGCAGCACATCATGGCCTGCGCCTGCGCCGCGCCGTTCACCAGCGCGGACATGCTCGATGAAATCCGCTCGGCCTTGCCCTATTCGGCGCTGACAACGGAAACGTTCGATCGCGTGCTCGGCTTCATCCGCGACGGCGGCTATGCGCTCAAAGCCTATGAAAAATTCAAGCGACTGACGCAGGACGCAGATGGTCTGTGGCGCGTCAGCCACCCCAAATTCGTCACCCAGCACAGGCTTAACGCCGGGATCATCGTCGAGGCGACGATGCTTACCGTGCGCTTCAAGAACGGCCGCAGCCTGGGCAAGGTCGAGGAAGCCTTTGCCGCTACCCTGATGTCCGGCGACACCTTCTTCTTCGCCGGCATGAGCCTGGAAGTGATGGGCGTCGATCACGAAGACCTGATGGTCCGCGCTACCGCCCGCCCGGCGCGCATCCCGACCTATGGCGGCGCGCGCATGGCCATGTCGACCAACCTCGCCGACCGCGTCCGCGGCTTCCTCGCCGACCCGTCGCAATGGTCGCGCTTCCCCAATGACGTGCGCGAATGGCTCGAAGTGCAGACGCGCCGCTCGACCCTGCCCAATCCCGGCCAGCTGCTGGTCGAGACGTTCCCGCGCGAAGGCCGGCATTACATGGTCGCCTACAGTTTCGAAGGCTGGAACGCGCACCAGTCGCTGGGCATGCTCGTGACGCGCCGGATGGAGACGCTGGGGCTGAAACCGATGGGCTTCGTCTCCAACGATTATGCGCTCGCCTGTTATGGGTTGGAGCCGATCACCGATCCGCAATCCTTGTTCTCGCCCGACATTCTCGAGGATGAGTTCGTCGATTGGGTGCAGAGTTCGGCGTTGCTCAAGCGCGCGTTCCGCGAGGTCGCGGTGATTGGCGGGCTGGTCGAGCGCCAGCATCCCGGCAAGCGCAAGACTGGCAAGCAGGTCACCTTTTCCACCGATCTGATCTACGATGTGCTGCGCAAATACGAACCCGGCCATCTGCTGCTGCAAGCCGCCTGGGAAGACGCGCGCGCGAGGATGACGGACGTGGGTCGCCTCGCCAGCCTGCTCGACCGCGCGGTGGATACGATGCTGCACGTAGATCTCGATCGCGTCTCGCCATTGGCCGTGCCCGTGCTCACGCTGATCGGCCGCGAAAAGATCGCCACGGGCCTGGCCGACGACGCGCTGCTGATCGAGGCGGAGGCGCTGGCGGCGGAAGCCATGCGGCTGGATTAATTCTCCCCGTGCCGGGGAGGATTGCAAAAGGTCCGTATCGGGCGCACCGTCTTGCCATGCCGCTTATAGCCGCCCTGTCCCTCGCGTTACTGGCTCCCGCAACATCGCAAGCGCCGCCCGATCCCGTCACCGCGCCTGAACCCGAAGCCGCCCCCAGCGAGCTCGATTTCGCCACCGAGCAGGATCGCATGACGCTCCCGGTCCACATTGCCGACTCAGGGCCCTACGCCTTCATCGTCGACACCGGCGCGCAACGCACCGTCATCTCGCGCCAATTGGCCGTGGCGCTCAAGCTCAGCCCCGGTCGCAACGTGCGCATGACCGCGATGACCGGCACCAGCACGGTCGCCACCGCGATTATCCCGCTGATCACCGTCGGCAGTTCGCCCGGCGCGCTCGGCGGCAGCCGGATCGAGGCGCCGATGCTGGAGGCGCACCATCTCGGCGCCGATGGCCTGCTCGGGCTCGATACGTTGCAGCATCGCACGCTGACCATCGATTTCGATGCCCAAAGGATGACCGTCACCGCCGCGGCCAAACGCCGCCGCTCGCCGCGCGCCGCGTCCGACGAGATCGTGGTCACCGCGCGCAGCGTGCTCGGCCAGCTGGTCGTCACCGATGCGCTGTATCGCGGCACCAAAATCCGTGTCGTGCTCGATAGCGGCTCGGCGGTGACGATGGGCAATCTCGCGCTGCAGCGCCGTATCGGGCCGCGTGCCTTGGCCCCGATCACCGTGACCAGCGTCACCGGATCGGTGCTGCACGCCGGCTATACGCAGGTCGAGGAAGTCAGCGTCGGCGGGATCAAGTTCCAGAACTTGCCGATCGCCTTTGCCGATGCCGCGCCGTTCGCGCGGTTCGGCCTGCAGAAGCGCCCGGCCTTGTTGCTCGGCATGGACGCGCTGCGGCTGTTCCGCCGCGTCGATATCGATTTCGCCAATCGCGAAGTGCGCTTCGCATTGCCCAAGGGCACGCGCCGCATCTGAGCCGTTGCGCGGCGCGCGCGGTCCGTTACGTTGCGCCATCAACGATTTGGGGGGCGCGACGATGCGGACGACGAAGCTGGCGACATTGGGCTTGACGACAGCGCTCGTGCTGCAGCCCGCTCTGCTCTCCGCACAAACGCTCAGCCCCGACCAGCAGGCCTTTTTCGGTCTGTACAAGGAACTGGTCGAGACCAACACGACGCTGTCGGCCGGTTCGTGCACCCAGGCCGCCGATCAGATCGCCACGCGCCTGAAGGCGGCCGGCTATGGCGATGCCGAGATCACCAAATTCTCCGTCCCCGATCATCCCAAGGAAGGTGGGTTGGTCGCGATCCTGCCCGGCAGCGACAAGAAACTGAAGCCGATGCTGTTGCTCGGGCACATCGACGTGGTCGAGGCCAAACGCGAGGATTGGGTGCGCGATCCGTTCAAGCTGTCGGAGGAAGACGGCTATTATTATGCGCGCGGCACGGTCGACGACAAGGCAATGAGCGCGATCTGGGCGGACAGCATGATCCGCTTCAAGAGCGAAGGCTATAAGCCGAAACGCGCGATCAAGCTGGCGCTGACCTGCGGCGAGGAAACTACGTTCGCGTGGAACGGCGCGCAGTGGCTGGCCAAGAACAAGCCCGATCTGATCGCCGCGCAGTTCGTGCTCAACGAAGGCGGCGGCGGGCGGATCGATGCGCAGGGCAAGCGCCAGGTGCTGGCCATGCAGGTCGGCGAAAAAGCCGCGCAGAACTATACCTTCGCCGCGACCAATCCCGGTGGGCACAGTTCGCAACCCGTGCCCGATAATGCGATTTACGAGCTGGCCGACGCGGTGGAAGCGGTGCGTGCGTACGAATTCCCGGTCAAATTCACCGACACGACGCGTGCCTTCTTCACCGCCACGGCCAAGTCGGTGCCCGGACCGGTATCCGCCGCGATCACGCAATTGCTCACCGATCCGAACGACGCCGCAGCCGACAAGATCGTCAGCCAGGACAAGACGTTCCACTCCACGCTGCGCACCACATGCGTGGCGACCTTGCTGAACGCTGGCCACGCCGAAAACGCGCTGCCGCAACGCGCCACCGCCAACATCAATTGCCGTATCTTTCCCGGCGAGACGGTGGAGGCGACATTGGCCAAATTGCAGGAACTCGCTGGCCCCAAGGTGAAGGTCAGCATCAACCAGCCGATCCGCCCGACCGCGATCCCGACGCCGCTCGATCCCAAGATCCTCGGCCCGGCCACAACGCTCGCGGCGAAGCACTTCCCCGGCGTGCCGGTGGTGCCACTAATGTCTACCGGCGCGACCGACGGCATCTTCTTCCAGGCCATCGGCATGCCGGTCTACGGCGTGCCGGGCATCTTCATCGACAGCGATTTCAACGGCGTGCATGGCCTCAACGAACGCATCCGGGTCAAATCGCTGTATGACGGGCGGGCGTATCTCTACGATCTCGTCAAAGTTTACGCGGGATAGCCAACCATCGTCATCCCAGCGAAAGCTGGGATCTCAACGAGGAGCGCGCAGCCCCCGCCCCACGGAGACCCCAGCTTTCGCTGGGGTGACTCCAGAGCGGGCTGCACTGCTCAGACCGTCACCTGTTCCCCGAGCTCCAGCACCTTGCCCGGCGGAATCTTCAGGAAATCCGTCGGGTCGCTGGCATTGCGCTGCAGGAACATGAACAGATGGTCCTGCCATAACGGCATGCCTTGGTTGGCCGCCGCCTTTAACGTGTTGCGGCCGATGAAATAGCTCGTCTTGGCGGGATTGAGCACCTTCTTGTGCGCCGCCGCCTGCAGCCCAAGATCGGCCGGCACATCGGGCTGTTCCATGAAGCCATAGGTCAGCATGACGATGGCGAAATTGTCGTCGAGCTTCTCCAGTTTCACGCGGTCCTCGTCCGCCGCCACCGGCCGATCGGTGGTGCGAATGCTGACCACCAGATTGCGTTCGTGCAGCACCTTGTTGTGCTTGAGATTGTGCAGCAACGCCCCCGGCGCATTGGCCGGATTGGCGGTAAGGAACACCGCAGTGCCCTCGACACGCTCTGGCGGCCGCCGCGCCAGGGCCGCTGCGAGATCGGCGAGCGGAATGCTCTGCCGCTCCTCGAACCCGCGCACGATGCCGCGCCCGCGCACCCAGGTGTAGATCAAAAGCCCGATCAGCGCCGCCACCACCAAGGGCACCCAGCCGCCCTCGATCACGCGCAGGATATTCGCCCCGAAGAACACGCAATCGAGCGCCAGGAAGGGCAGGATCACCGCCAGCGCGAGCGGGCGGTTCCAGTTCCAGCGATGCCGTACGACGATATAGGCGAGCAAGGTCGTCACCACCATCGTGCCGGTGACCGCGATGCCGTACGCCGCCGCCATCGCCGAGGACGAGCGGAACTGCGTCACCAGCACCAGCACGCCGGTCAAGAGCAGCCAGTTGATCGCCGGCAGATAGATCTGCCCGGCATGATGCGCCGAGGTCTGGCGGATGCGCAGGCGCGGCAGCAGCCCCAATTGGATCGCCTGCTGAGTCAGCGAATAGGCCCCGGTAATCACTGCCTGGCTGGCGATCACCGTCGCCAGCAGCGACAGCCCGACCAGCCACGGCCGGAATGCATCCGGCGCCATCAGGAAGAACCAGTCCTGGTTGACGAAGGCGGTGCCGGCCGCGTCCGCCGTCTCCAGCGCGGCCAGCGCGAACGCGCCTTGCCCGAGATAATTGAGCGACAACGCCGGAAACACCAGAATGAACCAGCCGAGCCGGATCGGCGCCCGCCCGAAATGCCCCATGTCCGCGGTCAGCGCTTCCGCGCCGGTCACGGTCAGGAACACGGCGCCGAGCACGAACAGCCCGGTCACCCCGTGGTCGAACAGGAACAGCACGCCATAATGCGGCGAGAAGACGCGCAGAATCGTGGGTTCGTCGGCGATATGCCACAGCCCCAGCCCGCCGATCGCCACGAACCAGACGACGCAGACCGGCCCGAACAAACTCGAGATGCGCGCCGTGCCGTGCGCCTGCGCCATGAACAGCGCCACCAGGATGACGATCGTCAGTATCAGGATGGTGCGCTGGTCGATCGCCTGCTCAAGCCCCGGAATGGTGCGCAGCCCTTCGACTGCCGACAATACCGACAATGCCGGAGTGATGATCGCATCGCCATAGAAGAGCGACGCGCCGCTCGCGCCGAGCACGATGGCGATCAGTGAGCGCTTGCCCAGCGCGCGCCGGGCCAAAGCGGTCAGCGCCAGCACGCCGCCCTCGCCCTGATTGTCCGCGCGCATCAGGAACACGACATATTTGAGCGTCACGACGATGATCAGCGACCATAAGGCCAGGCTGAGCACGCCGAGAATCTCGCTCGCGTCGATCCCGCCCGCCTTGGTCTGGCCCAAGGCTTCACGAAAGGCGTAAAGCGGGCTGGTCCCGATATCGCCGAACACCACGCCGATCGCGCCGACGGTCAGCGCGATCAGGGCAGGGTGCGGCAGCGAGACCTGCCCGGGCGTTTCAACGGCGGATGACATGGGCATTGGCCTGTGATGAAGCAGCGCGCGCTCTACGCTCGTTGCAGTGCAGCGCAAGGGAATTGAGCACGGCCTTGCTACACGCCTATTTCATACTGAACCATTGATCGATCCGCTAGCGCGCGCCATAGCCGGCGCATGGTTCCCTTTTCGTTCGCCGGTCACGCTCTCTGCGCGCTCCCCCAAGGGGCACTGTATTGGCCTGCGCGGCGCGCCCTGCTGGTTGCCGATCTGCATTTCGAGAAGGCCAGTTGGTTCGCGCTCCGCGGGCAGATGCTGCCGCCGTACGATTCGCTCGCCACGCTGGCCGATCTCACCGCCTTGGTCGCCGCCACCGGCGCCCGGGAAGTGTGGTGCCTCGGGGATAGCTTCCACGATTCGGCCGGCTGCGATCGCCTGCCGGCGCAGGCGCAGGATATGCTGCGCGCATTGACCGGCAGCACGCGGTGGATCTGGATCACGGGCAATCACGATCCGCGCATCGACCGCTGCGGCGGCGAGGTGATGGACGAAGCGGAGGTCGATGGCTTGGTGTTGCGCCACGAAGCCGACCCGGCCGAAACCCGCCCCGAACTGTCCGGCCATTTCCACCCCAAGCTCCGCCTGCGCGTCCGCGGTCGCCTCGTCTCGCGCCGCTGCTTCGTGATGACGCCGAGCAAGATGATCTTCCCGGCATTCGGCTCGCTGACCGGCGGGCTGGATGCCGGTCACCCGGAGATCGTCCGCGCCGTGGGTGCCGGCGCGCAGGCGTTGATCGCGGTCGAGGACCGGCTGCTGCGGTTTGCCGTGGCGGCGTGATCCGCTAAAAGCGCTGTTACCGCGCCAGTGTCGGAAATCCCGCCTTGAACGCCGCCACCTTGGGCTTGTCCCACCGCACGATATACGGATGCGTCGGGTTACGATTGAAGAAATCCTGGTGATACGCCTCGGCCGGGTAGAACGCGCCACCCTCCAGCCTGGTCACGATGGGCTTGGGGAACACCTTGGCCTGCCCCAGTTGCGCGATATAGGCTGCAGCCGCCGCTTTCTGCGGGGCGCTCTGCGGGAAAATGGCGGAGCGATAGCTTGGGCCGCTATCCGGCCCCTGGCGGTTCAGCTCGGTCGGATTGTGCGCGATCGAGAAATATACCCGCAGCAGCGTGCCGTAGCTTACCTGCTGCGGATCATAGACCAGTTTCACCGCCTCGGCATGGCCGGTCGTCTCGGTGCTGACCGCGTCGTAATTGGCCGTCGCCCTGGTGCCGCCGGCATAGCCCGCGGTCACTGCCTTCACGCCTTTGACGCGTTCGAACACCGCTTCCAGCCCCCAGAAACAGCCGCCGGCGAAGATCGCGGTCTGCAAGCCGGGCGCCTTGGGCACATCCAGCTTGGCCGCGGGGATCGGCACGGCGCGTTCGGCCTGCGCGCTGCCGCAGGCGGACAGGGTGGCGGCCACTAGCGTCGCTGCGATGAGCTTGTTCATGGAATCTCGGCCTCGACAAGAGCGACGCCGGATACGCAGGCGCCAACTAGATACCGAATATAGGGTGGCGGAAATCGTCCGCCAGATGCGCGGTACTTAGCGTGCCTGCTGGGTGGTCGCGAACGGGCTGGCGACCGTATCCGCCGGAGTGAGCGTGACCATGCCGAGCGCGCCGAGCGCAAAGCCAACGGCGAATTGCCAAAGAAAGGTCGATTTGAGAATACGCATTGTCTTACCTCGCGGGTCGATCGCTATGGGCTATCGACCATTGATTTCCGTCTGATGTCCGTTGCCAGCGCAGATCGTGCTTCGACCTGTCATCGACAAGATCGTTTTACGAAACGCTCGGTTGACCGTGGCTGAAGCGGTCGTTCATCGGGGGGATAGGTGCCTCGAAGAGCCATCACTCCCCGTCATCCCAGCGAAAGCTGGGATCTCAAGCGGCTGGTGTGAGACAGGAGCCGCACAAGACCCCAGCTTTCGCTGGGGTGACGGCCAATTACCGAAGTGCTGCGCACGCCGCCTGAATGCGCGAGCATGCCTCACGCAGCAGCGCATCCGACGTGGCATAGGAAATGCGCATTGCCGGTGACAGGCCGAACGCTGCGCCCTGCACGGCGGCCACCTTGGCGTCGTCGAGCAGATAGCCGACGAAATCCTCGTCGGTGGCAATCAGCCGGCCGTTAGGCGTGGTCTTGCCGATCAGCGCGGAGAATTCCGGATAGACGTAGAACGCGCCCTCCGGCGTCGGGCAGGTCACGCCCACCGCGTCGTTGAGCATGCCCACGACCAGATCGCGCCGCGTCTGGAACAATGCCGCATGATCCTTGAGGAAGCCCTGATCCGCGGTCAGCGCAACGACGCTGGCCGCCTGTGCAATCGAGCACGGGTTGCTGGTCGATTGCGACTGCAGCTTGGACATCGCCTTGATCAGCCACGGCGCGCCGCCGGCAAAGCCGATCCGCCACCCGGTCATGGCATAGGCCTTGGAGCAGCCATTGGCGGTCAGCGTGCGCGCGTACAGCGACGGGCAGACCTGCGCGATGGTGGTGAATTCGAAATCGTCGAACACGATATGCTCGTACATGTCATCGGCGAAGATCCACACGTGGGGATGCCGTTCCAGCACTTCGCCCAGCGCCTTCAGTTCCGCAAGGCTATACGCGGCGCCGGTCGGGTTGGACGGCGAGTTGAGGATCACCCATTTGGTGCGCGGCGTGATCGCGGCTTCCAACTGCTCCGGGCGCAGCTTGTAATTCTGCTCCGCGCCCGCCGCGACGAACACCGGCGTGCCATTTGCGAACAAAACGACATCCGGGTAGCTTACCCAGTAGGGTGCCGGGATGACGACTTCGTCACCGGCATCCAGCGTCGCGACCATGGCGTTGAACAAGGTATGCTTGCCGCCGGCGTTGATGGTGATCTGGTCGCGCGTGTAGGTCAGGCCGTTGTCGCGCGCATATTTCAGGATCACGGCATCCTTCAGCTCGGGCGTGCCGTCGACATTGGTATATTTGGTCTTCCCGTCGCGGATCGCCTTGATCCCGGCTTCCTTGATGAAGTCGGGCGTGTCGAAATCCGGCTCGCCCGCGCCCAGGCCGATCACGTCGACGCCCTGCGCCTTCAATTCCGCGACACGCGAGGTAATGGCCAGCGTCGGCGACGGCTTGATGCGGGCGAGCGCGGCGGAGGGCTGCATGACGAGGGGTTCCTGACGTTAGGGAAGCGCCGCGGCTATAGCCCCGAGGGCGATCCATTCGCAACCGCAACAATCGCGGGAAACGTGCCGCGCAAGGCATTGCCGAGCAGGAAACCGGCGCTCAGGTCGCTGGGCGACAAATCGGCCTCGATCGCCTGGCCGGTGGCCAGTAATTCGGCGCGCAGCACGCCGGGCAGCAGCCCGCGCGCCAAGGGCGGGGTCAGCAGCACGCCGTCCCGTTCGACGAAGATGTTCGTAAAGCTGCCTTCGGTGAGGAAGCCTTGGGCGTCGACGAACAGCACTTCAGCTGTGCCGGCGCGGCGCCGCGCGTCGTCATAGAAAGCACGATCGCTGGTCTTGTGGCTCAAGCGGAAATCGTCGTTCGCCACCGGCAGCGGGACGATTGCCACCGGCACCGGCGCGGTGAACGGCGCGGGCAGGGGCGCGACCTCGATCGCGATCGCACCGCTCCGCGCGAGCAACAGCCGCAACCGCCGGCCGCTGCGCAGCCGGAAGGTCGCCGCCTGCAATTCGTTGCGCACGGCATGACGGTCGAACGCGAAGCCGAACAGCGCCGCGCTGGCCTTGAGCCGGGCGAGATGGCGTTCGAGCAGCACCAGCCCGATTTCCGGGTCGAACGCCATGGTCTCGATCAGATCGAAGCCGGTTTGCCCGGCAGTCAGGAAGGCGCCCTTGGCCAGTGTCTCGTCCCATTCCTCTGCGCTGCGCGAATCGGCCACGATCCCGCCCCCTGCGCCGAACGTGGCATAGCCGTCGCCGTTCCGCACCGTCAGCGTGCGGATCGCGACGTTGAACAGCGCGCTGTGGCCTGCCGGGCCGGCCGCATCGATGCGGCCGATCGATCCGGTATAGGCGCCGCGCGGCGTGCCTTCGATCGCGCGGATCGCCTGCATCGCGCGGATCTTCGGTGCGCCGGTGATCGATCCGCACGGGAACAGCGCCGCCAGCACGTCGATCGCGTCCTTGTCGGGCGCTAGCGAGGCGGTGACGGTCGAGACCATCTGGTGCACCGTCGGATAGCGCTCGACTTCGAACAAAGTGGGCACTGCGACGCTCCCGGGCACGGCCACGCGCGACAAATCGTTGCGCATCAGATCGACGATCATCAGGTTTTCCGCGCGCTGCTTGGCGTCGCTGCCAAGCAAAGCGGCGAGCGCCGCATCCTCCGCCGGCGTGTCCCCGCGCCGCGCCGTTCCCTTCATCGGCCGGGAGGTGAGGGCGTCGCCGTCCAGGCGGAAGAACAATTCCGGCGACAAGGACAACAGCGCCTCCGCACCGGTCCACACGAAGGCGCCATACCCCGCTTTCGCCCGTGCGCGCAGTTGCGCATACAAAGCCAGCGGGTTGCCCGCGATCTTACAGGTGGCGCGGTAGGTCAAATTGGCCTGATACAGATCCCCCGCCGCGATCAGCTCCAGTACGTGCGCCAATTGCGCATCATAGGTCTCGCGCGTGATCGACGGAGACGGCGTGCCGATCCATGCGCCGGCCTGGTCGGGCAGCCAGTCGCCGAGATTGGCGATCGTCTCGTAGCGCTCGAACACCCCGAACCACAGCAGTGGCGCGCCGGAATCGGCCGGTTCCAATGCCGGCTCCAGCCCCGCTCCCGCCTCATAGCTGAGGAAGCCGACCACATGCGCCGCCGCCGCCGCGCGCATCGCGTCCAGCGCGGCACCGATGTCGCTTGTCCGGTGCGCCGCAATGATGCGTTGCGGATCGCGATACAGCCGCGCCCCCGCGCCGCCGTCGCGCGCATCGTCGAGCAATATGAAGGGAAGGTCATCCAGCGCCAGCATTGTCGCGTCTCAGATGCCGCGCACGCGTCGTCACGGCAAGCGAAGGTTGCCGCCGCCCACTGCGCCGCCTATTTCGCTCGGCATGGCCAATCCCCCGCTCCGCGCTGCAATCATCCCCGTCACGCCGTTGCAGCAGAATTGTACGTTGCTCTGGTGCACGGAGACGATGCGCGGCGCGTTCGTCGATCCCGGCGGCGATCTGCCCAAGCTCACGGCGGCGGCCGCACAGCATAATGTGACGATCGAGAAGATCATCCTCACGCACGGCCATTTCGATCATTGCGGCGAAGCCAAGCCGCTCGCCGAGCAATTGAACGTGCCGATCGAGGGCCCGCACGAGGCCGATCTCTTCCTGCTCGAAACGCTCGCCGAAGACGGCAAGCGATTCGGCATCATGGGCGGCAAGGCCTTCGTGCCCGATCGCTGGCTGGTCGAGGGCGACACGGTAACGGTCGGTAACCTCACGCTGCATGTCTACGAAACGCCCGGCCACACGCCCGGCCACGTCATCTTCCACCATCCCGAATCGAAGCTGGCGCTGGTCGGCGACGTCTTGTTCCAGGGCTCGGTCGGCCGCACCGATTTCCCGCGCAGCAGCCATGCCGATCTGGTCGACTCGATCGTCACCAAGCTGTGGCCGCTCGGCGACGATACCACGTTCCTGCCCGGCCACGGCCCGACCAGCACGTTCGGCCACGAACGCAAGCACAACCCGTTCGTCGGCGAGGGCGCGACGGGGTAGGGCGGCTCACCCGGCCGCGGGGACCGCCTCCACCGCGCCGCGTGGCGCGCCATAATGGTCGATCAGCGGCAGCGCGATGGCATAGCCGCCCAGCGCGAGCAGCAGCAGGAAGGTGATCAATATGCCGATCATCCGCGCGCCTTTCAGCCCGTCCATGCCCAGCGGATGCAGCACACGCGCCACCAGAAACAGAATCGCCGCGATCCACAGCCAGGTCGAGCTGCCGGTCGTAAATTCCAGCACCGCAATCAGCGCGACGATGAACGGCGCATATTCGACGTAATTGGCCTGGGCGCGCATCCGCGCGATCAGCATGGCATCGCCGCCATCGCCGATGTCGACCTTCGCCTTGGCGCGTGTCTGCCCCGCGCGCAGCCCCAGCCACAGGGCGATGATCGCTGCGCCGCCGGTCGTCGCCAAGGTGATCGGTAAGGTGATGGTCTGCATGATTTTCCCCCAGATATGTCTCGCCCGCCATCCTGGCGATTGCCGCAGCGGCTTGCAACGCCGGCAGGAATCGCTATAGGCGCAACGCTTCGCGAGCGTCCGGCCGCTGATGCCATTGCGGCCGACTTAATGTCGGTTGCGTGGAACCCTCGACCGGTTGGCGCAATATACACCGATCAAGCACAAGGTTTCGCCGAAATGGCCGTCCCCAAAAGAAAAACCACGCCGTCCAAGCGCGGCATGCGTCGTTCACATGATTCGCTCACGGTAGCGTCGTTCCAGGAATGCCCGAATTGCGGCGAACTGAAGCGCCCGCACAATCTGTGCGCGTCGTGCGGCCATTATAACGGTCGCGAGATCATCTCGGTCGAAGGCTGAGCCAGCTCAGGAACGGAATCGACGTGACCGATAGTTCCCGGATTGCCGTCGATGCGATGGGCGGCGACAAGGGGCTGGCGGTCATGCTGGCCGGTGTCGCGCGCGCGCGTCACAACTTCCCGGACATGCGCTTCATCCTTGTCGGGGATGAGGCGCAGATCCGCGAAGGCCTGCAGTCGCATCCCAACCTGACCGCCAATTCCGAGATCGTCCACGCGCCGGAAGTCGTCGGTTCGAGCGACAAGCCGAGCCAGGCGCTGCGGCGCGCGAAGACGACGTCGATGGGCATCGCCATCGATCTGGTGAAGCGCGGCAAGGCCGGCGCTGCCGTGTCCTCGGGCAATACCGGCGCGCTGATGGCGATGGCCAAGCTGTCGCTGCGCATGTTGCCGGGCATCGATCGTCCGGCGCTCGCCGCGATGCTGCCCACGCTTGGCGACAATGACGTGGTCGTGCTCGATCTCGGCGCCAATACCGAGTGCGACACGCGCAACCTGGTGCAGTTCGCGGTGATGGGCGCGGCTTATGCCCGCACCACACTGGAGCTCGCGTCCCCGCGAGTCGCCTTGCTCAACATCGGCAGCGAGGATCAGAAGGGCACAGACGAGATTCGCGATGCCGCGCAGGCGCTGAAGGCCGCGACGCATCTGCCGATGACCTTCACCGGCTATATCGAGGGCGACAAGCTCTCGCGCGGCGATGTCGATGTGATCGTGTGCGACGGCTTTTCCGGCAATATCGCGCTGAAGACGGCCGAGGGCACGGCGCGTTTCGTCGCCGATCTGCTCAAGCGCGCGTTCAGCTCGTCGATTCGCTCGAAGATCGGTTTCCTGATCTCCAAGCCGGCAACCGATCTGCTGCGCCACCATCTCGATCCCAACGTCCATAACGGCGCGGTCTTTCTCGGGCTCAACGGCATTGTCGTGAAAAGCCATGGCGGCGCCACCGAACTGGGCGTGGCCACCGCGATCGCCGCCGCTGCCAAGATGGTGCGCGATGATCTGACGCGGCGGATCAGCGAAGATCTCGGCAATTTCGAAGCGGAAGCGGGCATGCTCGTTCCCAAGGCGGCGGCATGATTCGTAGCGTGATTATCGGTACCGGGTCGGCGCTGCCGGCGCGGCGCGTGTCCAATGCCGAACTGGCCGAGACCGTCGATACGACCGACGAGTGGATCGTCGAGCGCACCGGGATCCGTTTCCGCCATATCGCCGGCCCGGACGAGACCACCGCGACGCTGGCCGCCGATGCGTGCAAGGCGGCGCTGGGCGCCGCCGGCCGGTCGGCGCAGGACGTCGACCTGATCGTGTTGGCCACTGCCACGCCCGACCAGACCTTCCCCGCCAGCGCCACTAAGGTGCAGGCGATGCTCGGCATTGACGATTGCGTCGCGTTCGACGTCGCCGCGGTCTGCTCCGGCTTCCTTTATGCGCTGCAGGTCGCCGACAGCATGATTCGCGCTGGCGGGCATAAATGCGCTTTGGTGATCGGCGCCGAGACGTTCAGCCGCATCCTCGACTGGGAGGATCGCACCACGTGCGTGTTGTTTGGCGACGGGGCGGGTGCGGTTTTATTGGAAGCGCAGGAAAGCGCTGACAGCGACGGGCGCGGCGTGCTGGCGACCAAGTTGCACGCCGACGGCCGCCATAACGAACTTCTGTATGTCGATGGTGGGCCGTCGACCACCGGCACGGTCGGCAAGGTGCGCATGAAGGGCCGCGAGGTATTCCGCCACGCGGTGACCAATCTGGCCAATGTGATGGGCGAATCGCTCGCCATTGCCGGGCTCAGCGCGGATCAGGTCGATTGGGTCGTGCCGCATCAGGCCAATGCCCGCATCCTCGATGCCACCGCGCGTAAGCTCGGGCTGGCGCCCGGCAAGGTCGTGGTGACGGTCGATCAGCACGCCAATACGTCCGCTGCGTCTGTGCCGTTGGCGCTCGACACGGCCGTGCGCGACGGGCGCATCAAGCCCGGGCAACTGATCGTGCTGGAAGCGATGGGCGGCGGTTTCACCTGGGGCGCCAGCGTCGTCCGGTTCTGATTCGGGCCGTCGCGCATCCCCTCAGCTAGGCTCTTCACGACAATACCGTCATTGTGTTAGGCAGTGTCTCTGCCACGTTTGCGATAAGGGGGAGCGCATTGGCGTCCGCGGGTACTTTGACGAGAGCCGATCTGGCTGAAGCGCTGCATCATCAGGTGGGGCTGTCGCGCGCCGATTCGTCGAAGCTGGTCGAAGATATCCTCACCCATATGTGCGAATCGCTGTCCAAGGGCGAGAACGTCAAGATTTCCGGCTTCGGCACGTTCGTGCTGCGCGACAAGGGCGAACGCGTCGGCCGCAATCCCAAGACCGGTATCGAAGTGCCGATCGCGCCGCGCCGCGTGCTGACGTTCCGCGCCAGCCAAATGATGCGCGATCGCATCGTCAGCGGCGGCTGACCGTGGCGTTGCCCGGCGCACCCGACAAGGCGGCGGGCGCGTTCCGGACGATCGGCGAACTGTCGCGCGAGACGGGCTTGCCGCAGCATATCCTGCGTTATTGGGAAACGCGCTTTCCCGAACTCCGGCCGCTGCAGCGCGCCGGCAATCGGCGTTATTATCGCCCCGCCGATGTCGCCCTGGTGCTGCGCATCAGCAGCCTGCTCGGGCCGGAAGGCTATACCATTCGCGGCGTCCAGAAACTGCTCGCCGCCGAACGTAAGCGCCCCATCGCCGGCGCGGCGAAGGCGGTGGATGTCGAGGCGTTGCAGGCGCTGCGCGATGATCTGGCCGACGCACTGGACAAGGACCAGGCGTAAGCCACCCGTCAATCAGCGCGCGCCAATGCCGTTGGCCAGCATATCGGCCACCGTATCCGCGACATCCTCCGCCGATACATCGTCGGACCACACCCCATAGCGTAACCCCAGGAACACGTTGATCCCCATCAGCGCCCAGGCGTGCACCTCCGACACATCGGCGCGGATTTCGCCCCGCGCGGCGCCGGCGGTCAACCGCGCGGCGATGCGCTCCGCAGTGGTGGCGTAATGGAGCCGGAAACTGTCGGGATCGACGAACTCCGATTCGTCGATGATGCGGTACAATTCCTTGTGGTCGCGCACGAAGCCGATGAAATCACGCAGGCCGGCATGTTCGGCGGCAAGCTGGTCCGGCGCGGCACGGATGCCGGGCGCGACATGATCGCGCACCTGATCCGACATGTCGCGCACCAGGGCGCGGAACACCGCGTCCTTGGAATCGAAATAGGTGTAGAAACTGCCCAGCGCGACGCCGGCGCGCCGCGTGATGCCGCTGATCGACGCGTCATGAAAACCGCGCTCGCCGAATTCCAGCGCGGCGGCGTCGAGAATGGCGCGCATCGTCCGACGCCCGCGCTCGGTGCGCGGCGTCTTGCCTTCCCCCGCCGCATCGTCCCGATCACGGGGCGGCAGCGGCGGGTCGATACCCTCCTGCGACATTATTTCGATCCCTCCCCAAAGCCAAGTTGAAACCTGGTTCAGGTTTCAGTATAGTCTGATCCAACAGCGCACAACCCGGATCACCGGCCGCACGTCAAGCGGGGCGCCTATTGGGGAGGATCATCATGTCACGTCATACGTCCGCGCGCCTGCTGCTCAATGCCAGCGTCGCCTTGCTCGCACTCGGCGCGCTACCGGCCCGGGCGCAAGACGCGCCGGTCGATGCGCCCGTCAGCGTCGACGATGCGGCGACCGATGGCGATATCGTCGTGACCGCGCGCCGCCGCGAGGAACGGCTGATCGACGTGCCGGTGGCGATCACGGCCTTTTCCGGCGCTCAACTGGAAGCCGCCGGATCGATCGACATCACCGACATTGCCAGCGTCACCCCCAACGTTACGCTGGAAGTGTCGCGCGGCACCAACTCCACGCTCAGCGCCTTCATCCGTGGCGTCGGCCAGCAGGATCCGGTCGCCGGGTTCGAAGCGGGCGTCGGCATCTATCTCGACGACGTCTATCTCAATCGTCCGCAGGCCGCGGTGCTCGATATCTACGACGTCGAGCGGATCGAGGTGCTGCGCGGCCCACAGGGCACGCTGTATGGTCGCAACACGATCGGCGGCGCGGTGAAATATGTCACGCGCCGTATCGGCGACGATCCCACGCTCAACGTGCGCGCCAGCTATGGCAGCTATAACCAGGCCGACGGCGTAATCAGCGCGAGCACGCCGCTGGGCAATTCCGGCTTCAAGATCGGCGCGGCGGTGGCGCGGCTCAGCCGTGGCGGGTTCGGCGACAACCTCACCACGGGGCAGGAGAATTACAACAAGGATCTGTGGGGCGCGCGCGGCACGCTGCAATATGATCCCAGCGACAGCGCCTTCTTCCGCCTGTCCGGCGACTATACCAAGGACAATAGCAACACGCGCGGCGGCCACCGCCTGATCCCGGCGCTCAACAGCGCGTCCTTCCCGGTGCTGGACGATGTCTATGACAGCCGCGGCGCCCTGGTCGCGCCGAAACAATCGGTCGAGGCCTATGGCGGGTCGCTGTTCGCCGAGGTCAAGCCGAACGACTGGCTGACGTTCCGCTCGATCACCGGCTATCGCAAGGATGACAGCGCCACGCCGATCGATTTCGATGCGCTGCCCGCCGTCGATGTCGACGTGCCCGCTTTCTACAATAACAAGCAGTTCAGCCAGGAAGTGCAATTGCTGGTCGATACCGGCCCGTTCAATCTGCTCGCCGGCCTCTATTATCTCGATGCCGAAGCGACGACCGTGTTCGACGTGCGGCTGCCCGGCACGGTCACTGCGCTGACCTACGGCGATGTGCGCACCGATACCGTCGCGATCTTCGGCGACGCGACTTACGATATCACGCCGCAATTGAGCGTCTCGGTGGGTGGGCGATATACGTGGGATACGCGCCGTTCACAGGTCCAGCGCAACGTCTATCTCGGCGCCTCGCCATATTTCGGCGGGACCAGCGCGCCGATCGCGCGGCAGACCGATTTCCGCGGCACGGCGGATTTTGCCAAATTCACCCCGCGCGCCTCGATCAGCTTCAAGCCGGCGCAGGATCATCTGCTCTATGCAAGCTATGCCAAGGGCTTCAAGGGCGGCGGCTTCGATCCGCGCGGCGTGGGCACGGCGGCACCCGATCTCAACGGCAACGGGATCAACGGCGCAGGGGGCGATCAGGACGATATCTACAATTTCCTGTCGTTCGATCCCGAGACGGTCGAAAGCTACGAGATCGGCTATAAGGCATCGATGTTCGATCGGCGGCTGACGCTGGCGCTGTCGGGCTTCCATTCCAAATATAGCGACGTGCAGGTGCCGGGCTCGGTCGGCCAGACGGTCGGCGGGGTGCAGACCTTTATCGGCATCACCACCAATGCCGGGCGGGCCCGGATCAACGGGGTGGAAGCGGAAGCGAATCTCGTCGTGCTGCGCGGCGCCGATGGCCAGCGGCTGAGCCTAGCCGGCACGGTCGGCTATCTCGATGCCAAATATACGCGGTTCATCGATGCGCGCGGCATCGACGTCGCGTCGCGGCGGAAATTCCAGAACACGCCGGATCTCACCGCCAGCGGTACGATCGCCTTCACCCAGCCGATCGGCGAGGGCTCGGTCGATCTCAGCTCCACGCTGTCGTACCGCAGCGATTCGCAGCAATTCGAACTGCGCACGCCCGGCCTCGACCAGCCTGGCTACGCGCTGCTCGACGCCAACATCGTGTACAATATCAACGATCGCTTCTCGATCGGCGTCCACGGCAAGAACCTGACGGACAAGCAATATATCGTCTCGGGCTATAACTTCCTGGCGCAGAATCCCGATACCGGCGATTTCCTGCGCAACGGCGCCGGCGCGCTGGTGCCGACACTCGGCGGTGCCGGCGTGCTCACCGCTTATTACGGCAATCCCCGCCAGGTGTTCGCGACCTTCACCGCGAAATTCTGAATGGACGGCCGCAGGGCCGCCCGCCATGAAGGGTTCGGGCGCGGCAACGATCCGCGCCCGGACGATCGCCCGGGAGAGCGCTTGATGACCGATACCGCAATGCCAGCAGCCAAACCGACTGCGGGGTATAGCGCGCTCGTGCTGGCCATGCTGCTATTGGTCTACACGTTCAACTTTCTCGACCGGCAGATCCTCGGCATCCTGGTGCAGCCGATCAAGGCCGAACTGGGCCTCAGCGATACGCAATTGGGGCTGCTCGGCGGCACGGCGTTCGCGATCCTCTATTCCACATTGGCCATCCCGCTGGCGCTGATCGCCGATCGCACCAGCCGTTCGTGGGTGATCACCATCAGCCTGACGGTGTGGAGCCTGTTCACCGCTTTGTGCGGCGTGGCGACCAATTTCACGCAAATGTTCTTGTTCCGCCTGGGCGTCGGCGTTGGCGAGGCGGGCGGGGTGGCACCGTCCTACGCGCTGATTGCCGATTACTTTCCGCCCGAACGCCGCGCGCGGGCGCTCGGCATCTATTCGATGGGCATTCCGATCGGGCTCGCCGCAGGCACGTTGCTCGGCGCATTCATCGCCACCTATGTCGATTGGCGCGCCGCGTTCATCGTGGTCGGCGTGGCCGGCATCATCATCGCGCCGATCTTCCGCTGGATCGTGAAGGAACCGCCGCGCGCAGCAGCGCCGGTCGGGCGCGCGCCGGTCAGCGCGGTGTTCGCGATCCTGGCCAAGAAGCCGAGCTTCTGGCTGATGGCCTTTGCCGCCTCAATGAGCAGCCTGGCAGGCTATGGCCTGGCCTTCTGGGTGCCCTCACTGCTGATCCGTTCCTATGGCTTCGATCTGCCGACCACATCGCTCTACTTCGCCTCGCTGCTACTGATCGGCGGGGCAAGCGGCGTGTTTCTGGGCGGTGTGCTGGCCGACAAGCTGGGCGGCGATCGCGGCAATTACGCCAAGCTGCCGGCGTTTGCCTGGCTGATCACGGGGCCGCTGTTCATCGCCGGCTTCCTGTCGCCCTCACCGTGGATCGCCTGGGCCTTCCTGCTCATCCCCAATGCGCTCAACATATTGTGGCTCGGCCCGATCACGACGGCCGTGCAGCATCTCGTGCCGCCGCATATGCGCGCGACTGCCTCGGCAAGCTTCCTGCTGATCAACAATCTGATCGGGCTGGGGGTGGGATCGTTCGCGATCGGCGCGTTGTCCGATGCGCTGAAAGTGAGCTTTGGGGCGGATGCGCTGCGCTATTCGGCGGTGGCGGTGGCGTGCTTCTACATGCTGGCGACGATCCTGGCATTCCTGGCGGTGAAACCGTTGCGCAAGGATTGGATCGACGAGCCGGCGGCCTAAGATTCCCGCTGCTCGTCATTCCGCGCAGGCGGGAACCCATATCGGCTGCCGTCGCGCCGCCATTCCGGTGGCGAAGACGATGGGGCCCCGCCTGCGTGGGAATGACGGGTTGGTCGTAGCCTACCGTTCCCGTGTCGCCGCGAACTTCACTTTCGGATAGCGATCCGACACGTACCCCACGTCCCAGGCGGTGCGCGCCATATACACCGGATTGCCGTCGCGATCCTTGGCCAGCTGGTTGCGGTTGATGTCTACGAATGCCTTCAAATCGGCGGGATCCTCCGCCGAGACCCAGCGCGCGGTGTCGTATGGCGCCATTTCCAGCCCGGCATCGACCTTATACTCCGCTTCCAAGCGGCTGAGCAGAACCTCCAGCTGCAGCTGCCCGACCACGCCGATGATCCAGTTCGATCCGATCTCGGGATAGAAGACCTGCGTCACGCCTTCCTCGGCCATGTCGTCGAGCGCTTTGCGCAACTGCTTGGTCTTGGTCGGATCCTTCAGCGCGACGCGGCGCAGGATTTCGGGTGCGAAATTGGGCAGGCCGGTGAAGCGCACATCGGCGCGCTCGCTCATCGTATCGCCGACGCGCAACGTGCCGTGATTGGGGATGCCGATGATGTCGCCGGGAAACGCCTCGTCGGCCAGCTCGCGATTCTGCGCGAAGAACAGGATCGGCGAGTGAATTGCGATCGGCTTGCCGTGGCCCGTCGGGGTCAGCTTCATGCCGCGTTTGAACACGCCCGAGCACAGCCGCATGAAGGCGATGCGATCGCGGTGATTGGGGTCCATATTGGCCTGGACCTTGAAGATGAAGCCGGTGACGTCGGCACGGTCCGGGGTCACCGGGGCGGGCTCGGCCGGTTGCGGGCGCGGGCCGGGGGCGTGCGTGCCCAGCGCCTCGATCAGCTCGGCGACGCCGAAATCCTTGAGCGCCGAGCCGAAATAGACCGGCGTCAGGTCACCGGCGCGATAGCGCTCGACATCGAATTCGGCATAGCCGCCCAGCGCCAGCTCGGATTCGTCGGTGAGCGTCTTGAGCCCGGCGGCGGAGATCGTCGCCGCCAGCTTGGGATCGTCCATCCCGCTGAACGCGATCGACTTGCCCATGAACTCGCGGCTCGGCCCCTCGGGCTGGCTCAGCGTGTTGGCGTGAAGATCGTACACGCCCTCGAAATCGCTGCCCATGCCGACCGGCCAGCTCATCGGCGTGACATCCAGCTGCAGGATATCGGCGATCTCGTCGAGCAGTTCGAACGGCGGGCGGCCCTCGCGATCGACCTTGTTGATGAAGGTGATGATCGGCACCGAGCGCAGCCGGCAGACCTCGAACAATTTGCGCGTCTGCGCCTCGATGCCGCGCGCCGCATCGATCACCATGACGGCGGAATCGACCGCCGTCAGCGTGCGATACGTATCCTCGGAAAAGTCCTCATGGCCCGGTGTGTCGAGCAGGTTGAAGGTCAGCCCGTCTTTCTCGAACGTCATCACCGAGGAGGTGACGGAAATGCCGCGCTGCTGCTCGATCTTCATCCAGTCGGAGCGCGCACGGCGATTCTGCCCGCGCGCCTTGACCTCGCCGGCGAGATGGATCGCGCCGCCGAAATAGAGCAGTTTCTCGGTCAGCGTGGTCTTGCCGGCATCGGGATGGGAAATGATCGCGAAGGTGCGGCGGTCTGAGCTTTGGGTCATCGTCAAGCGCCCTAGCGGGTAGGGCCAGTTTGCTCAACCTGACGGCGTGGCATGTGGGACAGCATGATTGGTTCGCGCAGAGGCGCGGAGGACGCAGAGATGGCGCACCAGACCCGCTGTCGCGCGGAACACCTCTGCGCTCTCTGCGCCTCTGCGCGAACCCGTCTTCAGGGGTTCAGGGTAACGCGCATCGTAATTGCCTTATCGGCCCCGGCAGCGATCTCGAACACGCCGGGCTTGTCGCGGAATTCGCCGGCATACCCTGAGGGATCCGCCGTCCCGTGCCACGGCTCGATGCACACATAGGCCGCGCCGGGCTTGGTCCAGATGCCGAGCGACGGCGTGTCGGGGAAGGCAATGTCCAGCGTCGGGCCGCCGAACGCGCCATAGGTGACCGTCGAGGAAGCGACCGGGTCCCAGACCAACGCATCGTCGCTGAACAGATCGTCGCGCAAGCGCAGCGAGCGGCCGTCGAGTGGGCTTTCGCGGCTGTCGGAAGCAATCGTCCCGTCCTTGGCGATGCGCTTGAGCGCACCCGGCTCCTGCTTGCCGAACAAGATACGGTGCGCCTCGCGTGGTTCGCCATAAGGAAGCGGCCAGGCGAAAGCGGGGTGAAAGCCGAAACTCGCCGGCATCGGCGCATCGCCACGGTTGACGATCTTGGCGGTGACGGTGAGCGTGGCGCCTTCCAGCGCATAGGTCAGCTCGAGCGCGAAGGCGAAGGGATAGGATTTGCGCGTCTTGTCGCTGTCGGTGAGGCGGAACACGGCATGGTGCGCCTGAACGTCGACCACTTCAAAGTCGCTGCGGCGGGCAAAGCCGTGCTTGTCCATCTTGTAGCTCTTGCCATCGACGCGCAGCGTATCGCCGGCCAGCGCGCCGACGATCGGGAACAGGATCGGGGCATGGCCGGTCCAGAACGCCGGATCGGCATCGGTCATCAGCTCCTTGCCCTGCCGGTCGGTGAGCGAGGTCAGCTCGGCGCCGAAAGGGTTGATGCGGGCGGTGAGCTTGGGGGATTTGATGGTGATGAGGTCGGCTGGTTCGGTCAAAGAAAGCTTATCCAATGCTGTTCGGAAACGATCGAGATAGGAATGCCATCGTCGCGCCATTCGCAGGCCTTGAGGATTTTGTTGCCGAAGGAAGAATGCTTCCAGGATTCGGTCGCATAGAGGCCAATTACCAAAACGTCGGTCTTTTTCGTCAATGATCCCGCTCTAGCGCCCCGGCTGATGACACTCCCCTCGCATTCCTTGCGTCCGCCGTAATTAAACGTTCCCGTAAAACAATAGCTGCGCCCGTCGAAAAACAGTGAGGGCGCAGGATTGCACACCGGCAGCGTCGTCGCCTTCAGCACCTCCCCGAGTTCGAAATCTCGGTTCGAAAAGCTGTTGAGAGTGTCGAGTAGATCGCGTGCCTCGTCGGCCTCAAGTATGCCATCGCTGAGAACGTCATTGATCCGCGCATAGAGCGTGCGCACGACAGGTTGGTCGCTTATGTCCAAATTAGCGGCTAGCCACTTCTGAAGAAATTCAGCTTCTGTTTGGTTGAGTGCTCCGTCGGCAGCGATACCCCGAGCAATGCCGATCAACTCATCGATTTGGCGAGCTGCGATGCGCACTCCCCCTGCCTGATTACAGAATTGCTCGCTCATGACGATCTCCCAATCACGTCAGCAAACTGACGTGATTGGGCCCCTAAATCTAGCCCCTCAGCGCCGCCCCAAGTTTTGCTGCGGCCGTTACCACCTTGTCGGCAATCACTTTCAGCTCGGCGTCGGTGAAGCTCTTTGCCGTCGGCTGCAGCGTCACTTCGATCGCCAGGCTCTTCTTGCCTCCCTCGACACCAGCCCCGGTAAACACGTCGAACAACCGCGCGCCAGTGATCGCCGTCTTGTCGGCACCCTTCGCCGCGCGCACCAGCGCATCCGCCGCCAGATCGGCCGGCACCAGGAAGGCGAAGTCGCGCGTCACTGCCTGCAGTGCCGGCGGCGTGTAAGCGGGGCGCATGAAACCAGACGCGCGCTTGGGCGGGATAGCGTCGAGATAGAGTTCGACCGCAGCGACGGGCGTATCAAGATCGAACGCCTTGAGCACGCTCGGATGGACCATGCCGAACGCGGCGAGCACGGTCTTGGGCCCCAGCCGCAGCGTGCCGGACTGGCCGGGATGCCAGCAATCGCCCGCTTCCCCCATGACCTGCAGATTATCGACCGGCGCGCCCGCGGCGGCGAGCAGGGCGAGCGCTTCGGCCTTGGCGTCGAACGCATCCGCACTCGTCGCCTTGCCACCGCGCCAGCCGCGCGGACGCGCGGCGCCGGCGAGCACCAGCCCCAGCGTGGCGCGCTCCTTGTCGGCCAGGTAGCGGCGGCCGAGCTCGAACAGGCGCACGCTGGTCGCGCCGTGCTTGAGATTGCGTTCGGCTGCCGAAAGCAGGCCGGGCAATAAGGACGGGCGCATCACCTTGAGCTCTTCGCTGATCGGATTGGCGAGCGTCCAGGCGCCAACGCCGAACGGCGCGGCCTGCGCTTCGGACAGGAAGCTCCAGGTGACCGATTCGTCGAGCCCGCGCGCGGCGGCGGCGCGGCGCACGCGGCGTTCGAGCTTCTGTTCGGGCGTGGCGGTCGGTTTGGCGACGCCGGGCAGGCGCGGGAGTGGCGTAGAGGGCACGTTGTCGATGCCCTCGATGCGGATCACTTCCTCGACCAGATCGGCGGGGCCGTCGACATCGCGGCGCCAGCTGGGGATCGTCACCGACCAGTCGGCGTCGACCACGAAGCCGAGCCGTTCCAGGATCTCCTGCTGGCGCTCGGCTGCGATGGCCAGGCCGCCGAGCGTTTCGGCAAGCGCCGGATCGTAGGTGATGTTGCGCGGCGCAACTGGCGGGCTGCCGGCGCGAGTCACTTGGCTGGCGGTGCCGCCGCAAATGTCGCGCACGAGCGCCGTGGCGATAGCCAGGCCGTCGTCGAGGAAGGCCGGATTGACGCCGCGCTCGAAGCGCTGGCGCGCATCGCTGGTCAGCGCCAGCTTCTGGCCGCTGCGGGCGATCGCGTCGGGATCGAAATAGGCGCATTCGATCAGCACGTCGGTGGTTGTTTCTGACACGCCCGAATGCTCGCCGCCCATGATGCCGCCGATATCATGGACCTGCGCGTCGTCGGCGATCACCGTCATCGTCTCGGCGAGCGTATACGTCTTGCCGTTGAGCGCGAGCACCTGTTCGCCGGCCACCGCTTTGCGCGCGACGAGGCCGCCGCTGAGCTTGGCGCGGTCATAGACGTGCAAGGGGCGACCGAGATCGATCATCACGTAATTGGTGATGTCGACCAAGGCGGAGATCGGCTTCTGGCCGATCGCGGTAAGCCGGCGGCGCATCCAGTCGGGTGCCTCGCCATTGGTGACGCCGCTCACCGACTGCGCGTAGAACGCGGGGCAGCCTTCGGGATCGTCAGTGCGCACGTCGGGGCCGGTGCCCTCGCCCATGACGACGGGGACATTCAGCGCAATGAGCGTGCCGAGACCGGCCGCGGCCAAGTCTCGCGCGATGCCGTACACGCCCATGCAATCCTGCTTGTTGGGCGTGATGCTGACGTCGATGACCGGATCGGTGAGCCCGGCATAATCGGGATAGGAGGTGCCGATCGGCGCGTCGGCGGGCAGCTCGATGATGCCGTCATGATCCTCGCCGAGCTCCAACTCGCGCGTCGAGCACATCATGCCGTTGGACACCACACCGCGAATCTCCGCGACCTTCAGCGTGATGTCGCTGCCGGGGACGTAGGCCCCCGGCGCACCGAACACGCCGACCAGCCCGGCGCGGGCATTGGGCGCGCCGCACACGACCTGCATCGGGCCGTCACCGGCATCGACCGACAGGATCTGCAGCTTGTCGGCCTGCGGGTGACGTTCGGCGCTGAGCACCTTGGCAACCTTGAACGCGGCGAGCTTGGCGCCGGGATTCTCGACGCCTTCGACTTCGAGGCCGATGCGGGTTAGCGTGTCGACGATCTCGTCGAGGCTGACATTGGTGTCGAGGTGCTGGCGGAGCCAGTCGAGGGTGAACTTCATGACAAAATCCCGTCACCCCAGCGAAGGCTGGGGTCTTTGTGTGGCTGGGCGTTGCACGCGCCAACGGTGAGACCCCAGCTTTCGCTGGGGTGACGATGGGGGGCGGGGTGACGTGTCGGGTTTTGCATCATGCGCCCACCCCGCCGGACAGCGTCGGCACGTCGAGCGCGGAGAAGCCATAATGCTTCAGCCAGCGCACATCGCTTTCGAACACCGGGCGCAGATCGTCGATGCCGTATTTGAGCATCGCCAGGCGATCGATCCCGCAGCCGAACGCGAAGCCCTGCCATTCGTTGGGATCGAGCCCGCACGCCTCGATCACCTTGCGGTGGACCATGCCGGAGCCGAGCACTTCCATCCAGCCATCGGAACCGCCGATCACGCGCTTGCCCTTGTCGAGGCTGAAGCCGACATCGACTTCGGCCGAGGGCTCGGTGAAGGGGAAATAGCTCGGCCGCAGGCGCAGCACGACATCGTCGCGCTCGAAGAAAGCGCGCAGGAACGTCTCGAGCGTCCATTTGAGATGGCCGAGCGTGATCCCCTTGTCGATCACCAGCCCTTCGATCTGGTGGAACATCGGCGTGTGCGTCGCATCCCAATCGGAGCGATAGACGCGGCCCGGCGCGATGATGCGGATCGGCTCGCCCGCATTCCCCGAGCGGCGTGCGACTTCGACCATGGTGCGGATCTGCACCGGCGAGGTGTGCGTGCGCAGCACCATCGGCGGCTCATGCTCGCCGGCGAGATAGAAGGTATCCTGCATGGCGCGCGCGGGGTGCGTCTCGGGAATATTGAGCGCGCTGAAATTGTGCCAGTCGTCCTCGATCTCGGGGCCGGTGGCGACGGCGAAGCCGAGATCGGCGAAGATCTCCGCCAATTCGTCCATCACCTGGCTGACCGGGTGGATCGTGCCGGCGGGCGGCACATCGGCGGGCAGAGTCATGTCGAGCGTCTCGCGCGCCAGCCGCGCATCGAGATCGGCCCGCTCCAGCGTGTCTTTACGCTCGGCGACCGCCTCGGTGACCGCTTCGCGCAAGCCCTGGATGATCGGACCCTGCACCAGCCGTTCCTCGGGCGACATCTTGCCCAATGTCTTGAGCAACACCGTCACCGCGCCCTGCTTGCCGAGCGCATGCACGCGACACGCCTCCAGCGCGTCGAGCCCGCTGGCGGTCTGGATCGCGGCGACGAGGTCCGTCTTCAGCTGGTCGATATCGGTCACTTGCTACTCCGTCCCCGCGAAGGCGGGGATCCATAATGACGTTGGAGATAACGAAAAGGGCGCGGGTGGCCTAGACCACCCGCGCCCCCGATGTCGCTTGCTCGCAGATCGCCTTAGGCGGCCTGGGGCAGAGCCGCCTTCGCCTGCGCAATGATGGCGCTAAACGCAGCCGCCTCATGCATCGCGAGATCGGCCATGACCTTGCGGTCGAGTTCGATCCCGGCGAGCTTTACGCCGTGCATGAACGTGCCGTAGGTCAGGCCTTCCATGCGGACGGCAGCGTTGATGCGCTGGATCCACAATGCGCGGAACGAGCGCTTCTTAACCTTGCGATCGCGATACGCATACTGGCCGGCCTTTTCGACGGCCTGCCGCGCGATGCGGATCGTGTTCTTGCGGCGGCCGTAATAGCCCTTTGCCTGCGAGAGAATCTTCTTGTGCTTGGCGTGGGTGGTTACACCCCGTTTGACGCGTGCCATATTCTATTCCTTTCCGCTCAGCCGAGACCGTAAGGCGCCCACGCCTTAACGGTTGCCGTATCGGCCTTGGACAGCACTTTCATGCCGCGATTCTGGCGGATATACTTGCCATTGTGATGCAGCAGGCGGTGACGCTTGCCGGCGACGCCGTGCTTCAGCAGCCCGGTGGCAGTGAGCTTGAAGCGTTTTTTGACGCCGCTCTTGGTCTTGAGTTTGGGCATTTTCGTCCTTTCAGTTTCGCGGAGCGTTTATGAACGGCCACGGCAGCCCATACCGGCCGGGCAGTTCCTCTATACTCGCGGAAGAGCGGGGCGCATAACCGCCGGATGCACGAAATGCAAGGCGCCAAGTTGGATGGGGGAACGATTCGCTTTGGTCGCCGGTTGCAGCCGCTATGGCGATTGACATACCCGTAACGACCCAATCCGAGCCGGCACCCGAACCTGCGGTCACGCCGCCCGCTGCGACACCCTGGCACCAGCGCCGCTATGGCAAGCATACCCCTTGGGGCTGGCTCAAGCGCATCCTGCTATGGCTGGCGATCGCGATCTTAGCGGTATGGGCGATCTTGTTCATCACCAAGGGGCGGTTCCTCAAGCACACGTTTGAATCGGTCGCGGGCAAGCTGACGCATCGCGAGGTGAAAGTTGGCGGCGATTTTCAGCTCTATTTCGCGCCGTTCGATATCAAGCTGCTGGCCGAGAAGATCAGCGTGTCGAACCCCGATTGGGCGCAGAAACGGCATCTGTTCGAAGCGGCGCGAATCGACACGCGGATCGCCCCCCTGTCGTTGCTGTTCGGGCGGCGGCGGCTCCACTGGCTCGACCTGACCGACGCGGCGATCGATCTGGAATGGAATGCGGCGCATGATCGCAACACCTGGACGTTCAGCGAGACCAAGGGCGGCAAGCCGTTCGAATTGCCGCTGATCGGTCGCGCCACCGTGGCCGGCACGACGCTGCGTTATCTCGATACGCAGCTGTTGCTCGATACCACGCTGGCGTTCGAGACGATCAAGTCGCGCGCCACGCGAATCGAGGATGCGGTGCGCTTTACCGGCAAGGGCGTGGTGCGCGGTACGCCGTTCCGGCTGACCGGGGCATTGCTCTCGCCTAACCAGACGGCGGCGCGCGGCGCCAACAAGCTCGAACTGCGTGCCTTTGCCGGGCGTAACCAGATCGACATGACCGGCACGCTGCCGAGCGTCGCCGAGATCGAGAACGTGCCGCTGGCGGTCACCGCGCGCGGGCGCAACGTGGCCGAGCTGCTCGCCATCCTTGGTGTGCTGACGCCCGACACGCGCGCCTACCGGCTCAACGCGCAGCTGGTGAAGACCGGCATCGACTATAAGTTTACCGGACTGAAGGGGCGGTTTGGCGACAGCGATATCGCCGGGCGCTTCACCGTCCGGCAAAGCCAGCCCAAGGTGCATATCGAGGCGGCGTTGACCACGCGGCGGCTGGATATCGTCGATGTCGCGCCGTTCATCGGCTACAATCCGGATATCGTCGCATCACGCGGGGCGATCGCCGCCGCTGCCGCGACCGGCGCGGCGCCGGCGCGCGTATTGCCCGATGCGCCGCTCAACGTCGCGGCGATGAAGGCGTTCGATGCCGATGTCACTTACCGCGTCGGGCAGGTGCGGTCGCGGAGCGTGCCCATTTCCAACATCGCGCTGACGCTGAAGCTCAAGGATGCGGTGCTGACGCTGTCGCCGCTGACCATGACCATGGCCCGCGGCAAGGTTGCCGCCGACGTGGTGATCAACACGCGCCGCCGCCCGGCACTGACCGATTACGATATCCGCCTGGCGCCGACGCCGATGGGCGTGCTGCTCGCCGGTTGGGGGGTCGAGGAAGCGGGCACGACCGGCACCGTGAAGGCGCGGGTCAAGCTCGTCGGGCGCGGCGATACGGTGCACGATTCGCTCAGCACCGCCAATGGGCGGATCGCCATCATCCTGCCGCAGGGCAGCTTCTGGGCGCGCAATATCCAGCTCTCCGAACTCGATGTCGGCACCTATGCGCAGCGCCTGTTCCAGGGCAAGTTGAAGGAGCCGGTGCAGATCAATTGCGGGCTGATCGGCTTTACCGTGCGCAACGGCATCGCGGCGGCCGATCCGATCCTGATCGATACGCGCAAGAACGTGATGATCGGGCGCGGCGGGTTCAGCTTCAAGAACGAGGCGCTCGATCTCGCCTTCCGCGCCGACAGCAAGAAGTTCAGCGTGTTGGCCGGGCAATCGCCGGTCGGAATCAACGGCTATTTCTCCAAGCCGGGGATCAGCGTAGTCAGCAATCAATTGCTCGCCCGCGCCGGCGTCGGTCTGGGGCTTAGCCTGGTGGCCACGCCGCTCGCCGGCATCCTGGCGTTCGTCGATGTCGGCGACGCCGAAGGTGCGGCATGCGGCCCGATCCTGGCCGGGGCGACTGCCAAGGGACAGCGCACCAAGGATGGCAAGCCGCGCGACGATGTCGGCAAGGGCACGACGGCCAAGGCCGAGGACGGCAAGAAGACCAAAGACGAGCGCAAGGGCCAGAAGAAGAAGTTCCTGGGGATTTTCTGAGCCGGCCCGTCACCCCAGCGAAAGCTGGGGTCTCAATGGGGCAAGGGCGGCCCGCGCCCCAGCTTTCGCGGGGGTGACGGTGGCGGAAGGTCGAGCCCTCAATGCCCCCGGCAGTCGAGCGCTTCCATGATCTCCTCGATCCGCGCCGGATCGCCCGCCGCGATCACTTCGCCGATGCTGTCGGCGGTCAGCGGATCGCCCGCCCAGTCGCACATCCGCCCGCCCGCGCCTTCGACCACCGGCACCAGGGCGGCGAAATCGTAGATTTTGAGGTTCGCCTCGACGACCACGTCGAGCCAGCCGCTCGCCACGCAGCCATAATTATAACAGTCGCCGCCCAGCACGGTGCTCATCGTCGCCGCGTCGAGATGTTCGAAGGCATGCAATTGGCGGTCGTCGAATGCCGCGGGCGAGGTCGTGCCGAGCAACGCCTTGCCCAGATCGGCGCAACGCCGCGTCGCCGCCGGCTGGCCGTTGAACGTGGTCGGCTTGCCCACCGCGCCGACCCAGCGCTCGTGCAGTATCGGCTGGTCGATCACGCCGAGCATCGCCCAGCCCTCGACCATCAGCGCGACGAGCGTGCCGAAGGTCGGCCGCCCGGAAATGAACGCGCGCGTGCCGTCGATCGGATCGAGCACCCAGGCGCGGCCGGACGTGCCGTCTTTCACGCCATATTCCTCGCCGATGATCGCATCGTTCGGATAGGCCTGTTCGATCAGCGTCCGCATCGCTGCTTCGGCGGCGCGGTCGGCCAGCGTGACGGGGGACGAATCCTCCTTCGCTTCCAATCCGTGAGGCTGCCGGAAATAGGGGCGGATCGCAGCGCCGGCGGCGTCGGCCAGGCGGGCGGCGAAGGCGATGTCGGTTTCGGTGATGCGCATGGCCCTGCCTAGCCAGCCGCGCCGCGGCATGCCAGCCCGAAGGCACGCGGTGCGACGCGCAACCGTAACGATGCGCTGGCATCACGCGGTGATGCGCATGTTATTCCTTCTCGCCACCGGCGCGCTGGTCGCCGCCATGCCCGCCGCCGCGCAGTTGCGCCCGCTGGTCGAACCGCCGGCGTCCGCCGCCGTGGCGCAGGGCGCGGGGGTCGCGGTGTTCCTGATCAATGAAGGCGCGATCGACCTGCCCGCGATCGGGCCAGCGGAACTTGACACGGTGGCCAAGGACGGCACGCCGTTGCGGCTGGTCGCGGCGCCCGATGGCGCGCCGATCGTCCGCGCGGGCAGTTTCGTGCGGTTGCAATACCGCTTGGCCGTGCAGCGCGTGGCGGCAGACGCGCCCGTCGCGCCGTCCGCCGTCGCCGAAAGCGTCACCGTCGCGTCGCGCGGCGAATCGCGCGGCCTGCTCGGGCGCTTCACCACGCACGAGCCGACCTATGGAGTGTTCGGGCTGCAGGATGCCGGCGCCAAGCTGCAATTGAGCTTCGCCTTTCGTGCGCTTGGTCGCGACGACGGGCCCCGGCTGACCCTGGCCTATACGCAGAGCATGTTGTGGGCGATCGATCAGCCGTCGGGGCCGATCGTGCCGACGACCTATAGCCCGGAAGTGTTCGTCGATGTGCCGCTGAGCGAGTCGTTGTTGGTTGGCGGCGGATACCGCCATGATTCGAACGGCGCCGGGCCGTTGCACTCGATCGACGCCAACCGCATTTTCGCCCGGGCGACCAAATCGTTCGACCTGGGCGGCGGGTGGCGCGCGGACGTTACGCCGCAGGCGTGGTTCTATCTTGGGCCGCAGGGCGTCGCCCCCGATCTCGATCGCTATTGGGGCTATACCGCGCTCACCGCCTCGGTGGGCAAACAGGATGGCATAAAGCTCGCCGCCATGCTGCGTGGCAATCCGGGCACCGGCAAGGGCGCCGGCGAGCTGTTCCTATCCTATCCCCTGACCAGGCTCGGATTGCCCGGCGTGTATCTCCTCGCGCAAGGTTTTACCGGATATGGCGAGGCGCTGAGCACGTATGATCGCCGCGATCGCCATGTGCGGCTGGGCATTGCCTTTACGCGCTGATCGATCAGCAATGGACCTTTTCCGCCACATAAACACCGCTTGTTAGCAGTTCGGATCTAACGCTCATCGCATTGGAAGAGCGGTCGAGCGTTGCTCCTATATCGGGGCAGGAAAGGGCGGAGCGGAAGGCGCGGTATGTCGGGGGCGAATGCACGGCGGGCGGCGGAAAGCGCAGATGCGGGCGATCTGTTCGACCGGGTCGGCGCGTTCCTGCGCGATCACCGCCTGAGCCCCGATCCGGCGCATTATGCCTTTGCCTATCGCGTGCTGACCCAGCCCGACAGCGTCGCCGCCCGTACCATGCAGTGCCTGTCGGCAGACGGCATCCGACTATCGCGGCGTGATATCGAAGCGCTCGGCGGGCGGGTGCATGAAGGCGCGCCGACCGGCACGACCGCGGCGCCCGATGCGACATCGACCGTGCGTGACGGGCTGGTCGCGCAAACGCAGATGCAGGTCGACGGATTTTCCGACATGGTCCAGGCGATGCGCGCCGAGGCGGAAGATTTCGGGCGCGATCTCGCCGCCAGTGCCGATGCCATGCGGCAGGAGGATATGCTGGCGATCGACGACGTCATCCGGCTGACCGGCACGATGATCGATCGCGTGCGGACGGCGGAAACCCGGCTCGACGCCGCGACGCGCGAGGCCAACGAGCTGCGCGCCAAATTGGAGGAAGCGCGCGACAATGCGCGGCGCGATCCGCTGACCGATCTGCCCAATCGCCGCGCATTCGAGGAGGCCTTCGCCCAAGCCGTGGCGAACGGGCAGCGCGTTTGCATCGCGGTGTGCGATGTCGATCGCTTCAAGACGGTCAACGATCGCTTCGGACACGCCGTGGGCGATCGCGTGTTGAAAGCGATTGCCGAGGCGCTGTCGCAGGCCTGTGGCGGGCATCTCGTCGCGCGTTATGGCGGCGAGGAATTCGCCATCCTGTTCGCCGATCTCGATCGTCCGGCGGCGCAGCGCACGCTGGATGGCGCGCGCCAGGCGGTGGCGGCGAAACGCTATCGCGTGCGCGGGTCGGACGAGCCGCTCGGCGAAGTGACCTTCTCCGCCGGGCTGACCTGCGCCGCGCCGGGCGAACCGCTGGCGGCGGCGTTCGGTCGCGCCGACACACTGCTCTATACCGCCAAGAACGCTGGCCGGAACCAATTGCGCATCGGCTGATCCAGCATCGCTAAAGGTTAGCGAAAATTGCCACCTGGATTCGCCCCGTTTGCCATCGCGAACCCACGCATTTAAACATATCCAAGCATCTCAGGGGCTTAGGAGTTTGGCACAGTCCCTGCAATTGTCCTGGCATCGGCGGACGGATGGTCCGGATCGCCGCCAAGCACAGGGAATATCGCCATGACCGTTCGTTTCGAAGCTCTCCAGCGCGCCGCTTTCTCCGCCGTCGCCGCTCTGTTCGTCGCCACGCTGATGATCAGCGCTGCCGTTCCCGTGTTGCCGATCGCCTGATCGGCAACACCCAGGAGTTTCCGACCATGAACCGTAGCATTGCCCTTGGCATCGCCTCTTTCGCGATCACCATCCTCGCCCTGATCGGCCAGCACGCCGCCTTCGCCTCCAGCGCCATCGGCTGAGGCCGACGGCTCAGGCCGGCAGCGCGCTGCCGAGCGACCCGACCTCGCTTAATTCGCCACGCGAATAGGTGCCGATTAGCAATCCGGCGCCCACCACATGCCCCGCCATCGCCTGCACCAAGGCGGCACGGCCCGGCGTCGCGCCCGGATCGGCAACGCCCGCATCCAGCGCGAACAATTGGAACGCATAAGCGTGTTCGCCATGTCCGGTCGGTGGATCGGGCGGCAGCCAGCCTTCGCTGAAATAGGAATTGCGCCCGACATCGCCGCTGTCCGCCGCGCCCGTGCCATCGGCCATGATCGCGCCCTCGGCGATGCGCCCGGCGTCGGCGGGCAAGCCCCACACGATCGCATGCACCAGTGGCGACAGCGCCGGGGCGTCGGCATCTTCGACCAACAGCGCCAGCAACGCCGTGCCCGTGGGCACCGGCCCCCATACCAAGGGCGGCGACACGCCGTCGCCATCGGCGGTGAAGCGTGGCGGCAAGCGGCCCTGATGGCCGAAGGCCGGGCTCGACAGATCGATCGTCGCCGCCGCCTGCAGATCGTCCTGCGCGATGGCCAATTTGTCCGCGCCGGCGCGCAGGCCGTGCAGCGCGGCGCCGAGCCAATGGGGGACGTGTTCCAGCATGGGCATTCTCCTGTCATTCCCAAGCGCCGAACGCGCGGCAAGTTCCGAATCCTCGCGCCACACGGCGAAATCGTGCCTATACTCTTCCCACGGGCATGCCGCCCGGCGAGGAAACGGCCATGGCGAAGAGCCAGAAAAAGTCGAACAAGGAAGTCCGCAAGCCCAAAGCCGAGAAGGTCAAGACGATCGCGGCCAACAGCTCGACCAAAAACAAGACCGTCGACATGGTCACGATCAAGAGCTGATGCCGGATACCGATGACAGCTTCGTCTATGACGAGGTAAGCGGGGAATGGCTCAGCGCGGCCGATGCGGCGGCGGCGCCGGGCGAGTCCGGTGTGGTGGTGCGCGATTCGGTCGGCAATGTGCTGGCCGATGGCGATCAGGTGACCTTGATCAAGGATCTGACCGTGAAGGGCGCGGGGCAGACGCTCAAGCGCGGTACGCTGATCAAGTCGATCCGGCTGACCGGCGACGCGCAGGAGATCGATTGCCGCTTCGAGGGCATCAAGGGCCTCGTGTTGCGCGCCGAGTTCGTCAAGAAGCGCTGAGTGCTGGAGCTCCCGCAAGGCTGGCGCACGGCGCTGGGCGGCATCGATCTGACGCCGCTCGACACGTTCCTCGCGGCGGAAGCGGCGGCGGGCAAGCAGATCTTCCCCGACGCCGCCGATCGCTTCCGCGCGCTCGCGCTGACGCCGCCCGATCGCGTTCGCGTCGTATTGCTCGGCCAGGATCCGTATCATGGCGCGGGGCAGGCGCATGGCCTGTCCTTTTCGGTCCGGCCCGGCGTGCGCACGCCAGCCTCGCTGCGCAACATCTACCGGGAATTGGCCAGCGACCTCGGTATCCCCGCGGCGCCACACGGCTTTCTCGACCATTGGGCCGAGCAGGGCGTGTTGCTACTCAACACCGTGCTGACGGTAGAAGCCGGCAAGGCGGGATCGCACCGCAAGCGCGGCTGGGAGGGCTTTACCGATGCCGTGATCGCGCATGTCAGCGCGCATGCGCCGCCGAGCGTGTTCATGCTGTGGGGCAATCCAGCCAAGGAGAAAGCCATCTTGATCGACGATATCGCGGCTGGCGGCCGACATTTGGTGCTCACCGCGGCGCACCCGTCGCCGCTGGCGCAGGGCAAGTTCTTCGGCTCGCGGCATTTCTCGCAGGCCAATACGTTTCTGGAAGCGCATGGCCGCGGCGCGATCGACTGGGCGTTGCCGGCGCGATGAGCCTGGACCGCTTCCTCGACGCCCAACGCGACAGCTATGCCACCGCACTGGCCGAGCTGCGCGCCGGCAGCAAACGCAGCCATTGGATGTGGTTCATCTTCCCGCAGAGTGCGGGCCTCGGGCAAAGCCCGACCGCGCGTTTTTACGCGATCCGCGATCTCGATGAAGCGCGCGCGTATCTGGCGCATCCCTTGCTGGCCACGCGGCTGGGCGATTGTACCGATGCGATGCTTGGCTGGGCAGGTAAGCGCTCGGCCGAAGCCATTCTCGGCGGGATCGATGCGGTCAAGCTGCGCTCGTCCTGCACCCTGTTCGAGGTGGCGGGCGACGACGCGCGGTTCGGTCGGTGTCTCGATGCCTTTTACGCTGGAGCGCGCGATGCGGCGACCTTGGCGCTGCTCGACTGACGGAGCCAAGCCGCGCATGGCACGTTCTGCTTGTCGATCGAGGAGAGACCAATGCCCAAGACCCTGAACGACATTGCCGAAGCGATGAAGGACATCGATTTCACCATGCTGTCGACGCATACCGCGGATGGCGCAATCGGCGCGCGGCCGATGAGCAATAATCGCGAAGTCGATTATGATGGGAACAGCTGGTATTTCACCACCGACGATACGCGCATGGTGAGTGATATCGCTGCCGATGCCAATGTCTCACTCTCCTTCCAAAGCACCGCAGGCTTGCTCGGCTTGCGCCCATTCTTCATCGCGATCGAAGGCCGCGCGGTGTTGGTGCGCGACAAGACCGCCTTTGCCGACCATTGGACCAGCGGACTCGATCGCTGGTTTCCGCAGGGCGTCGACACGCCGGGCCTGGTGCTGGTGAAGGTCGAAGGGGTCCGCGCACATTATTGGGACGGCGAGGATGAGGGCGAACTGGTGCTGAAGCCCGGCGTCGCCGCATAACAGGGGGGAGCGGGGGTATGTTGCGATCATGGCTCCAGCGGTTGGTCGGCCAGCCGCTATCGTCTGCCGCCCCTGCGCCGGCCATGTCGACCGAAGGAGATGTTGCGGCGGAGATGCGCGCGCATATCGACCGCGCGGTCGCAACCGGCTTTGCCGATCAGGACGATATCCTTCAGGCGACCATCGATGCCTTTTCCGACGAAGCCGATGCTGCCGCGATCGAGCGGCAGGCGCCGGACATGATCCGGCAGGCGTTCGCGCGCCATCGCGCCCAGCAACAGTCATGGCCCGTCCTCACCGATTGCGACCGGCTCGATGCGGCGTTCGCCGCGCTGGAGGATGACGGGGTCATCGCCCGACAGAATTTCAGCTGTTGCGGCAATTGCGCCTCTACCGAAATCTGGGCCGAGATCGATGACGCGCGGGATGCCGGTCGACCCGCGCGCGGCTATGCCTATTATCACATGCAAGACACCGAATCGGCGGCCGAAGGGTACGGCCTGTATCTCGGTTACGGCGCTTGTGCCGAGGGCGAGGCCGCGGCCTTGGACGTTGCCCGGGAGATTATCGCGCAACTTTCCGCGCACGGCCTGCACAGCGAATGGGATGGCAGTATCACTCGGCGCATCGCCGTGCCGCTCGATTGGAAGCGACGCCAGACGGCGTGATGCGATGCTGCGCGCAGTAATCCGGACGGCCGATCTTTTTCTTACAATCGCGCCCGCCGCGCCGCAGTTGACCCTGGCTTTGGGCGCGTGCGCCGTGCCCTGCCCGCAATTGCGCTATTCTTAATCGTTGCGGCTCGTTATTGCCGGCCCGCGCGGCGAACCAGGCGACGCGGCCAATCTTCGAGGAGTGCGAATGACCGATAGGCAGACTGTTGCCGTTGTGGGGCTGGGCTATGTCGGCCTGCCCCTGGCCGTTGCATTGCAGCGCTCCTCCGACGTGATCGGGCTCGACGTCGATACCAAGCGGATCGAGGAACTCAAATCGGGCTATGATCGCACCGGCGAGATCGATGCCGATCGCCTCGCGGCGTGCGGCATCACGCTGACCGCGACGCCCGAGGACGCCCGCGGTTGCGCGGTCTATGTCGTCACCGTGCCGACGCCGGTGGATGCCAACAACCAGCCCGATCTGTCGATCGTGATGGCCGCCACGCGCACCGTCGCCGGTTTGCTCGACGGCGCCAACAAGCCGCTGATCGTGTACGAAAGCACGGTCTATCCCGGCGTGACCGAAGAGATTTGCGGGCCGGAGATCGAACGGATCAGCGGACTCGTCTCGGGGGTCGATTTCTTCCTCGGCTATTCGCCCGAGCGGATCAATCCGGGCGACCGCGAACATACCGTCGACAAGATCATGAAGGTCGTGTCGGGCCAGACGCCCGAAGCCCTGGAGCGCGTCGCCGCGCTCTATTCGCCGGTCACCACCGGCGGCGTGTTCCGTGCCGCCTCGATCAAGGTTGCCGAGGCGGCCAAGGTAATCGAAAACGCCCAGCGCGACATCAACATCGCCTTCATGAACGAGATCGCCTCGATCTTCGCGCCGCTCGACATGTCGGTGTGGGACGTGCTCGCCGCCGCCAACACCAAATGGAACTTCCTGCCCTTCCGCCCCGGCCTGGTCGGCGGCCACTGTATCGGCGTCGATCCCTATTATCTCGCCTTCCGTGCGCAGCAATTGGGCTGCGACCCGCAGGTCATCCTGGCCGGGCGCGGCACCAATGACGGCATGGCCAGCTGGGTCGCCGGGCAGATCGATCAGGCCAATGTCGGCGCGCAGGGCGGCACGCGCGGCACGGCGCTGGTGCTGGGCCTGACCTTCAAGGAAGACGTGCCCGATCTGCGCAATTCGAAAGTGGTCGACATGATCGCCGCGTTGGAGACGCTCGGCTATGCCGTCAGCGTCACCGATCCGCTGGCCGATGCGGCGGAAGCGCTGCACGAATATGACATCACGTTGGTCGAGGACCTGCCGGCCGGCGAAACCTACGACGTGGTGGTGCTCGCCGTGCCGCATGCCGACTATCGCGCGTTCGACGCCGCGCGTATCACCGCCTTGCTCGCCGAGGGCGGCCTGTTCGCCGATCTCGGCAATTCCGTCGCTCCCCGTCTGGCCGATAGCGGCCTGCGCATCTGGACTCTGTAATCATGGCTCAAACTATCCTCGTCACCGGCGTCGCCGGCTTTATCGGGTCGAGCGTGTCGCGCCGCCTGTTCGAACGCGGCGACAAGGTCGTCGGCATCGACAGCCTCAACGATTATTATTCGGTCCAGCTGAAGCGCGATCGCCTCGCGGAACTGGAGCGCCTGGGCGGCGCCGACTTCACTTTCATCCAGGTCGATTTCAGCGATCATGCCGCGCTCGAAGCGGCCTTGGCCGGCGTCAAGTTCGACCGCATCGTCCATCTCGGCGCGCAGGCCGGCGTGCGCTATTCGATCGATAACCCGCGCGCTTATGTGCAAGCCAATCTGGTCGGGCATCTCAACATGCTCGAAATCGCGCGCCACCGCGGCACCGCGCACATGGTCTATGCCTCGTCGTCGTCGGTCTATGGCGGCAACAAGCAGATGCCGTTCAGCGTCGACGACCGCGTCGATCATCCGCTCTCGCTCTACGCCGCGACCAAGAAGGCCGATGAGCTGATGAGCGAGACGTACTCCCATCTCTATCGCCTGCCGCTGACAGGTTTGCGCTTCTTCACCGTCTATGGCCCATGGGGCCGGCCGGACATGGCGATGTGGCTGTTCACCAAGGCGATCTTCGCGGGCACGCCGATCAAGGTGTTCAACAACGGCAACATGCAGCGCGACTTCACCTATATCGATGACATCGTCACCGGCGTGGTCGCCTGTCTCGACAATGCGCCGACCGACAACAATGCCACCAAGGCCGGCGGCAGCGTCTCGCCGCATGCGGTGTACAATATCGGCAACCATCGCAGCGAAGAGCTGGGCCATATGATCGAACTGATCGAGCAGGCCTGCGGGCGCGAGGCGATCAAGCAGTATGAGCCGCTGCAGGATGGCGACGTGCCGGCGACCTATGCCGATATCGCCGCGATCCAGACCGATCTCGGTTTCGAGCCCAAAACCACGATCGACGTCGGCGTGCCGCGCTTCGTCAATTGGTATCGCGATTACCACAAGATCTGACGGCGGCGCCGGTCACCGGCAGCGCGGATATGAAAACGGCACGATGGTCGCCCATCGTGCCGTTTTGCTTTGGCGATAACGCCGTTGTTCAGCCGTTAGGCTGCCGCGGCCTTGGCATTGGCCTTGCTCTCGGCCATCACGGTCAGCTTCTCGTCGGTGGCCTTTTCCTCGGCCAGCGTCTCGGCGAACAGTCCGGCCGCTTCGCTATGACCGAGCTCCTTGGCCCAGGCGATCAGCGTGCCGTAGCGCGTGATCTCGTAATGCTCGACCGCCTGGGCCGCCGCGATCAACGCCGCGTCGAGCACCGCCTTGTCGGAAACCTCGCCGGCAATCTCGTTGGTTTCCTTGATGATCCCGTCGATCGCCGGGCAGGTCACGGCCTTGGCCTTCTGGTCGAGCGACGCGAACACGCGCTCGAGCCGCGCGATCTGGCCTTCGGTTTCCTTGAGATGCGTCTCGAAGCCCTTCTTGAGCGCCGGCGACGTCGCCTTGTCGATCATCTTGGGCAATGCCTTCATGATCTGATGCTCGGCATAATAGATGTCCTGCACGGTATGCAGGAACAGGTCGTCGAGGGTGGCGATGTCTTTGCTGAACAAACCCATGATCATTCTCCTTGCTGAAATTGGACGAGAAAGGTGGCTGTCAGTCGTCGGCGGTGCCAGGTTCGGCCATCTTGCGATGCTGCTCGGCCAGGATCGCGTTGGGCGTGACGTTCGCCACGGCCGATTGGATCTTGTTCTTGAGCCCCGAAACGACGCTCGCCTTGCCCGACATCAACGCCTCCCAGCCATTCTTGGCGGTGTCGGCAGGATCTTCCTTGTTCGGATCGGTGCCGACATCGGTATCCATCATGTCGCCGCGCTCGAAGAAGTCGGTGTCTGTCGGCCCGGGCATCAGATTGGTCAGCGTGACCCCGTCCGCATCCTTGATCTCGTTCTGCAGCGCCGCGACGAAGCTGTCGACGAACGCCTTGGAGCCATTATAGACTGCCTGGAACGCGCCCGGGATATAGCCGGCGATCGATCCGGTGACGAGCACCTTGCCGTCGTTGCGCGACACCATCGTGGGCAGCACTTTCTGCAGCAGATAGGCGGTACCGACGATATTGGTGTCGACGACATGCTTCCACGCGGCCGGATCCTGCTCGAGGAAGGCGCGACCCAGGCCATGCCCGGCATTGGCGCAGAGCAGATCGATCTGGCGGCCGCCGGCGGCTTCCAGCAAGCGATCTACACCCTCGAAGGTCGACAGGTCGACATCTAGCGTCTCGGCATTGGCAACGGTGTCGGTAAACGGCGTGTCGGCGGCGAGCAGCAGCTCATAGCCGTCGGCGGCGGCGAGCTTGGCGAGTTCCGCGCCGATGCCGGCGGATGCGCCGGTGATGATGGCGAATTTGGCCATGGGAAGATCCTTCTTGGCTCCCCTCCCTGGAAGGGAGGGGTAGGGGGTAAATTGGTATGGGGTGGTCACAACGCTCAACTAGAGCAACCGCCCCCGGGCCCCTCCCTTTCAGGGAGGGGAGGTTTGCGTCAGCGCCCGAGACCAGGTTTCAGCACGACCTTGGTCACATTGTTCTGGTCGTTCTTGAACATGTCATAGGCCTTGGGCGCATCCTCCAGGTCCATGCGGTGCGAGATCAGGAAGGTGGTATCGATCTTATCTTCCATGATCGCGTTGAGCAGCGCCGGCATGTAGTGCTGCACATGCGTCTGCCCGGTCTTGAGCGTCAGCCCCTTTTCCATGAACGCGCCCAAGGGGAACTTGTCGACGAACCCACCATAAACGGCGGGCATCGACACGCGGCCGCCCTTGCGGCAGGCGATGATCGCCTGCCGGATCGAATGGATCCGGTCCGTGCCAAGGAACGTCGAGGCCTTGATCTGGTCGATCACGTTATCGACGAAAAGGCCGTGCGCTTCGAGCCCGACCGCATCGATCACCGCATCCGGGCCGATCCCGCCGGTCATTTCCATCAGCGCCTCATAGACCGCGCTTTCCTCGAAATTGATCGTCTCCGCGCCGAACTTGCGCGCCAGTTCGAGCCGCTTGGGGAAGTGGTCGATGGCAATCACGCGCTCGGCGCCCATCAGGAAGGCCGATTGCACCGCGAACAGCCCGACCGGCCCGCAACCCCAGACGGCGACGGTATCGCCGGGTTCGATCTGGGCATATTCCGCCGCCTGCCAGCCGGTCGGCAGGATGTCCGACAGGAACAGCACCTTGTCGTCCTCGACGCCGTCGGGAATGACGATCGGGCCGACATCGCTGAACGGCACGCGGACATATTCGGCCTGGCCGCCGGCATAGCCGCCGGTCATGTGGCTATAGCCGAACAGGCCCGACATCGGCTGGCCGTAGATGGTCTGCGCGATATCCTGGTTGTCGGCGGGCAGGCCGTTGTCGCAGGCCGAATATTGGTGCTTGCCGCAATGATAGCAGCTGCCGCACGCGATGGTGAACGGTACGACGACGCGCTGGCCCTTTTTGAGCGTCGATTTGGCGCCCACCTCGACCACTTCGCCCATGAATTCATGGCCGAGAATGTCGCCGGCCTGCATCGTCGGGATATAGTGATCGTAGAGATGGAGATCGGAGCCGCAGATCGCGGTCGAGGTGACCTTGATGATGCAATCGCGCGGGTTGATGATTTGAGGATCGGGCACCGTATCCATGCGGACGTCGTGCTTGCCGTGCCATGCCAATGCGCGCATCAGTTACGCTCCTCGTCGAGTTGTTCGTGGGTGAACGCCGCGGTGGCGATTTCACCCGTTTCCATCAGCTGCTTGAAGCGCCGCAAATCGCGTCGCGCCTGGATCGCCGGTTCGCGCTGGAACAGCTTGGCGATGACCTTGCCGACCACCCCCATCGGCGGATCGTACATGATCGTCGCGGTGACGACGGTGCCACGCGCACCGGCATCGCGGAAATCGATCCGCCCGCTATTGGGCACATCGGCACCTTCTTCCGACGCCCAGGCGATGAAGCTGTTCTCGGCTTCTTCCGTCACGACTGCGTTCCATTCGACGGTCTTGCCTGCCGGCGCCTTGACCACCCAATGCGAGCGCTTGGCATCGAGCGTCTCGATCGAAACGACGTTTTCCATGAACGATGCGAGGTTCGAAAAGTCGCGCCAATAGGCATAGAGCTCGGCGACGGGGCGGTTGATCGTCACGGCGCGACCGACGAGACTGTCGCCGGTCGGTTCGATCAGGGTCTGGCCGGCCTGCTCGGCGGCATGCTTGTCCTTCGACGCCGTGAGCGGTGCGTCGTCGCTGGTAGCAAATTCGTTGGCCATGGGATCCTCCGGTCTTGCTGGTCGGCCGCTCAAGCAAATGGCGGCGTCTTAAGTTCCGGGTTGTTTCACGCGCGAAACCAAAGAGTTCCGAGAAGTGTGCGATCGATTAGTGCCGCTCTGTTCCCCGGCGGAGGCCGGGGAACGGCTAAGCAGCAAGCTAGCCGCGCCACTCCCGCATCGCCGCATCATACGTATCGGCCAGTTGATCGCGCTCGTTTTCCAGCGCCGATTGCTCCTCGCGCTGCTCCCGCACCAGCGCCTCTCGCTCGGTCTGCAATGCGGCGATACGCGCATCGATCTCCTGTCGCGCCTTATCGTGTCGCTTGGCGGTCGCGCCGATCGCCGCATCGGCATCGTCCAGCGCGCTTCGATCCGGTCGCGGCTTGGGTTTAGGCTTAGGCGCGGGTTTCGGCGCGGCCTTTGCCTTGCGCCTGGCCGGCGCTTCCTCAACCTCCGCCGCCACCGCCCGGCGCGGCGGGTCCGGGGGCAGCGCGGCGATCTGCTCCGCCGCCGTGCCGCGCGATCGTTTGATCACCACGCCGGGTTCGGCCAGCGGCGCTGCCATCAAGGCCGGATCGGTGACCAGCTCGGCCGCCCCCCGCGCGAACAGGTCCTTGGCGCTACCCCAGGCGCGCAGCGCCGCTTTCTTGCTCGGCGCGGCGACATAGGCGTCGTGGAAGCCGATTGGCGTGCGATACACTTTCAGGGTCGGCATGGCGCTTACAATCCTTGGCCGCCGCGCGTTGTTCCGGCGCCGACCCGCCCCATATCCAGCGCATGACCGCCGCTCAGTTCGATATGTTTGCCGGTGCTCCGGCGCTGCCGGCTGGGCTCAGCTGTGCCGATGACGTGCTGAGCGAAAGCGAGGAAAGCGCGCTGCTAGCGCAGTTCGCTACCGTCGCGGTCACGCCGTTCAAGTTCCAGGGCTGGCTCGGCAAGCGCGAGACCGCCTCGTTCGGTTGGCGCTACGATTTCGAGGATGCCAGCTTCGGCCCGACCGAAGCGATCCCCGACTATCTGCTGCCGTTACGCGCCCGCGCCGCTGCCTTTGCCGATGTGCCCGAGGACGATCTCGTCCAGGCCATGGTCACGCGCTACGATCCCGGCGCGGGGATCGGCTGGCACCGCGATCGCCCGGTGTTCGACCATGTCATCGGCATCTCGCTCGCCAATGCCGCGACGTTGCGCCTGCGCCGCCGCACGCCCGACGGGTTCGAGCGCGCGCATCTGCCGTTGCCGCGCCGCTCGATCTACCGGCTGAGCGGCGCGGTGCGGCACGCTTGGGAGCACAGCATCGCCGCGATGGACGTGCCGCGCTGGTCGATCACTTTCCGCACGCTGTCGGACAAGGGGCTCAAGGCGTTCGAGCGGCGGCTAGCCGGGCCAGATCGTCCGGCCGGTTGATGTTGGGGATATCGCCCGCGGCGTCGATCGCGGCCGCACCGATCAGCGCGCCCCAGCCGCGGACGGATCGATCGCTGTAGCCGGCGAGATGCTGCGCCAGCGGCGCGGCCAGCGCCACCGGCCACCAGCCGACGATCGGCATCTGCCGCACATAGCAGGCGCTGCTCATGGCGATGAGCGCGTCGAGCAACGCCAGCGGCATCGCCGGCGTGTCGCAGCCAATGGTGAGGACCGCGCCATAGTTATTGGCTTTCGCATAGTGCAGCGCGCCGCATAGCCCGCCCAAAGGGCCAAGTCTGGCCGCGGGCAGATCGGCGATCGTAGTTAGATCGTCAGGCGCTGCCTGCCGGCCGCACACCACGACATCGTCGCATTTGCTGCGCAATATAATCGCAGCATGGTCGATCAACGTGCGCCCTTCCAGTACCGCCAAAGCCTTATCGCTACCAAAACGTCGCGCCTCGCCGCCGGCCAAGATCGCGCCGAGCAGCGTCATCGATCGCGCCCGGACGGGCCCGGTCGGCGATCGACCGTGACTTCTATTCTATCCTTCCCCGGCGAAGGCCGGGGCCCAGTCGCGAAACAGAAGTTCATCGAGCGCACCGCCCAGTTACCAAAACCTTCGCAACTGGGCCCCGGCCTTCGCCGGGGAAGCGCAAAGCAAGAGCGGCATGCATCTGCATCATTCGCCCGCCACCTTTAGCATCGCATCCGCCCGCGCCAGCATGATCAGCCGCACGCCTGCCTCCCGCGCCCGCGCGATCGCCAGGTCGGTCGCGGCGGAGATCGTCACCAGCAACGGGCAATCCGCCAGCGCCGCTTTCTCGACCAGTTCGTACGAGCAGCGCGACGACAGCAAGGCAAAGCCGCCATCCCAGCCGCGCCCGTCCCGCGCCATCGCGCCGATCAATTTGTCGAACGCATTATGCCGCCCGACATCCTCACGCACGATCAGCACCTCGCCTTGGGCCGAACACAAAGCCGCGGCATGCACTGCGCCGGTCGCGCGGTTGAGCGGCTGGTGCGCCCGCAAGCCGGCCAGCGCGCGAAACACCGCCGCGTCATCTGCCGCGCTTACCGACGATATGCGGGGCAGGGGGCGCAGCGCCTGTTGCAGATTCTCGATCCCGCACAGCCCGCACGACGATTCCGACACGCGGTGCCGCACCCGCTCCAGCAGCCGATCGCTGCACGCCGCTGCCAGCGTCACGCGCACCACCTCGCCAGTGGCTGCCGCATGTACGTCGACATCGAGGATCGACGTCGCGCTCTCCGCCAGCCGTTCGCTCAAGGCAAAGCCGGTGACGAAATCGCGCAAATCGGCCGGCGTCGCCATCATTACGGCATAGCCAATGCCGTTGAACTCGATCGCGATCGGGCGCTCCACCGCAATCTCGCGATCCAGCGCGACCGCCGCGCCATCAGGCGTCACGCGCGCAAAGGGAAACGGCAGGGAAATCATCCCTGCCGTTCTACAGCATCCGCCGCCTACGCCAACTCGCTCACCGCACCCGGCTCATGAATTGGGCAGCCATTGAACTTCGCGCGATAGCCGGCGGAAAATTCATACGGCTCTTTCCGCGCCCGGTTCACGCCGCCGAGGGGCTGGTGCGCCGCCAGTCCGTGCCATGGGGAGAATGACAGCGCGTCCTCGGTCTTTTCGCTCGCGCCATTTTGCCACGCGGCTTGCGGTTCGGCGGTCAGAGTCGCCACGGTGCGGAACGGGCTTTCCTTTTCATCCCACAACACGCTGGGGTCCTCGATCGGCATCGTCTCGAGATCGGTGCAGAGCTGGACTTGCAACTCCCACACGCCGCCCTGTTCGATCAGCAGCTCGTTGACCGCCTCTCGGATCGCGTCCGGGCGGCCGCTGGCGTTGACCGTCTCGTCGGCGAATTCCTTGATGCCGGAGACGGGCTTCAACGCGAATTTCGCGATATAATAGCCATAGCGGAACGGCGTCTGTGCGTAATAGGTGGCGCCGAGCGGATGCACCGGCTTGGCGCCGCCGAGCGTGGTCAGCAGCGCGGATTGCCCACCAACGGCTTCCAGCGTTGCTTCGGCGGCGCGCAGCACGGAGGACAACAGCTTCTTCGCGCCCTCCGCTTTGTCGGTGGTCTTGGCGAGCAGTTTGAGATTGCCCAGAAACGCCTTGGGATTGGGCGCGGCGAAGGTCGGCCCGTTGACCATCACGAAATCCTGCGTGCTGCCGGCAGTGCCCGGCAAGCGCTCGCCCGGCACGCCCATGATCTTCAGCGCGGCCCCGCGCGGCAGCGAGATCGCGTCGTCGAGGATATCGCCGGCATTGGTCGACAGTCGCAATACCGCGTCATACGTCCCGGCCTGCGCGAACAATCCCTGCGCCAGCTCGGGCGGCAAGCCCTCCGCAATGGTCAGCGTGGCGCGCGCGATGCCGTGGCCCTTGGCGTGCACCGATCGCACGGCATGGCCGTAATCCGCCGATGTCGTGTCGAGGATGATCTTGAACTGATCCTCCAGCCCCCGGATCGTCTCGGCCTCGTCCGGCTCGGCATGTTCGACGGACGGGGAGAAGCGCACGGGAGACGACATAGCAAATTCCTCACATTGGAATTTGGTGATGAACCAATTGGTTGCCGTGCCGTTCCGCCAAGCGCAGGGTTCAACGCGCACGAACCCGATGTCGCGTAGGAAGATCATGGCCAAGCAGCATTCCGACAAGCCCGAGATCACGCCGTTCATGGGCCCGGCGGGGGGCTGGGGTTCGGTCCGCTCGCTGGCCGAAATCTTCCCGCGCGAACGTATCCCGCCCGAAGCGCTCAAGGAATTGGCGCGGCAGAACAAGCCCGACGGTTTCCAGTGCGTTAGCTGCGCCTGGCCCAAGCCGGCCGATCACCACCCGGCGGAATTCTGCGAGGAAGGGGCCAAGGCCACGGCCTGGGAATTAACCACCTATCGCACCACCCCGGAATTTTTCGCGCAGCACACGCTGACCGAGCTGCGCAGCTGGAAGGATTACGATCTCGAACAGCATGGCCGGCTGACCCACCCGTTGCGCTACGACGCGGCAACCGACAAATATGTCGCCTGCGCGTGGGACGAGGCGTTCGCCGAGATCGGCGCTACCTTACGCCCGCTCGATCCCAAGTCCGTCGTCTTCTATTCCTCCGGCCGCACCAGCCTGGAGGCGTCGTACATGTACGGGCTGATGGCGCGCATGTACGGCAACCAGAACCTGCCCGACAGCTCCAACATGTGCCACGAATCCACCTCGGTCGGCCTCAAGGCGGCGATCGGCGTCCCCGTCGGCACGACGCGGCTCGAGGATTTCGAGCATTGCGACGCGATCCTGTTCTTCGGCCAGAATGTCGGCTCGAACGCGCCGCGCATGCTCCACGATCTGCGCAGTGCGCGCAAACGCGGCGTCGAGATTATCACCTTCAACCCGCTGAAAGAGCGCGGGCTCGAACGCTTTACCGATCCGCAGAACCCGATCGAGATGGCCACGCTCGGCGAGACGCAGATCTCCACGCAATATCACCAGGTGAAGGCCGGCGGCGATATCGCGGCGATGATGGGCATCGCCAAATTCCTGGTCGAATGGCACGACGCGGCGATCCTCGCCGGTAAGCCCGCCGTGCTTGATACCGCGTTCATCGAGGCGCACACCCACGGCTTCGAGGATTTCGTCGCCGCAGTGCGGGCGGCGGATTGGAACGCGATCGTGCATGAGGCTGGCTTGGCCAAGGCCGAACTGGAACAATCCGCGCGCATCTATGCCAAGGCCAAGGCAGTGATGGCGATCTACGGCATGGGCCTGACGCAGCATGTGAAGGGCGTCGAAAACGTCCGCATGGTCGTCAATTTGCTCCTGTTGCGCGGCAATATCGGCAAGCCCGGCGCCGGCCCCACCCCGGTGCGCGGCCACAGCAACGTACAGGGCCAGCGTACCGTCGGCATTACCGAGAAGACCGAACTCGTGCCCGTGGAGAAGCTCGAAGCGCAGTATGGCTTCAGCGCGCCGCGCGAAAAGGGCCTCGATACGGTCGAGAGCTGCCGCGGCGTGATCGATGGCTCGGTCAAGGCGTTCGTCGCGCTTGGCGGCAATTTCCTCCGTGCCGTGCCCGAGACGGGGCCGATGGAAGCCGCCTGGACCAAGCTCGATCTCTCCGTGCAGATCGCCACCAAGCTCAACCGCAACCACCTGTTCCCCGGCACGGTCACCTATCTGCTGCCGTGCCTCGGCCGGATCGAAACCGACGTGCAGGCCAGCGGCCCGCAGGTCGTCACGGTCGAGGATTCGACCAGCTGTATCCATGCCTCGCGCGGCAAGGCCACGCCGGCCAGCGAGCATCTGCTATCCGAACCGGCGATCGTCGGCGCGCTGGCCAAGCAGATCGTGCCGCCCAACCCGAACGTCGATTGGGATGCCTGGGTGGCGGATTATTCCACGATCCGCGATGCGATCGAGCAAACCTATCCGCTCGTCTTCCCCGATTATAATGCGCGGCTGTTCCAGCCAGGCGGCTTCTGGAAGGGCAACAAGGCGAGCGAACGGATCTGGCAGACGGAAAGCGGCAAGGCCGAGTTCCTCACCCCCACCGGCCTGTCCGCCACCGGCTTCGCCGACGCCGCCGGCCGCTTCCGCCTGATGACATTGCGCTCGAACGATCAGTTCAACACCACCATCTACGGCTATCACGATCGCTTTCGCGGCGTGAAGGGCACGCGCGACGTGCTGTTCATGCACGAAGCGGACATCGCCGCCGCGGGCTTGAAGGAAAATCAGATCGTTGCGCTGGAAAGCGACGCCGGGGATGGCATCGTCCGGCGGCGCGACGGCCTGATCGTCACGCCCTACAGCATCCCGCGCGGCTGCCTCGGCGCTTATTATCCCGAGTGCAACGTGCTCATGCCGGTCGAGCATTTCGCCGAAGAAAGTCACGTGCCGGCGGCGAAATCGGTGCCGGTCAAGATCGTCGCCTAGTATTGCGTCACCCCAGCGAAAGCTGGGGTATCAAGGGGGAGCGCACGGCACCGCCCGATAAGACCCCGGCTTTCGCTGGGGTGGCGCAGGCAAGCGAACGGAGACCGACGATGGACATCAAACGCACCGGCTACGCCCCCTCCGCCAACGGCTCGGCAGACTATTTCACTGGCACGGTCCGGATCGACGCGCCGTTCAGCGGCAGCGGCACTTTGAGCGGTGCGACGGTAACCTTCGAGCCTGGCGCGCGCACCGCATGGCACACCCACCCGCGCGGCCAGACCTTGCTTGTCGTCTCCGGCCTGGGTCGCGTCCAGCGTGACGGCGGCAGGATCGAAGAGATCCGCCCCGGCGACGTGATCTGGTTCGCGCCAGGCGAAAAGCATTGGCACGGCGCGGCGCCCGACTGCGCGATGAGCCATATCGCCATTGCCGAAATGCAGGACGGCAAGGCGGTCGAATGGCTGGAGCAGGTCAGTGACGCGGACTATAACGCCTAGCCCGTCAGGCCGCGCGCAAGCTCAGCGGGTCGGGAGCGCAATATCCCAACGAATACAGTGCGATGATAGTCAATCGCAATAGGCACATTCACTCGCACACGACGTTGTCCTGTATTAAACCTAGCAAAATTCGGCCGTCCACGGCCCGTCATCAAGGAACGATATTGCCATGAGCGATAGCGGAGAATTCGAAATGTCCCGTCGCGGCCTATTGGGTGCTGGCGCCGCATCGGTCGCGGTGACCGCCGTGCCGGCCGGCGCGGCGCCGGGCGGCAAGCCCGCGCAACCGAGCACTGCCAAGCTCGCCTTCGAGGTCAACGGCAAGCGGCGCACGCTGCAGGTCGATACGCGCACCACCTTGCTCGATGCGCTGCGCGAGAACCTGCAGCTCACCGGCACCAAGAAAGGCTGTGATCATGGCCAGTGCGGCGCTTGCACCGTGCTGGTCGACGGCATCCGGATCAATTCCTGCCTCAGCCTCGCGGTGATGCACGAGGGCGACAAGATCACCACGATCGAGGGCCTGGGCCAGCCCGATAACCTGCATCCAATGCAGGCTGCCTTCATCAAACATGACGGCTATCAATGCGGCTATTGCACGCCGGGCCAGATCTGTTCCGCGGTCGCCGTGCTCGGCGAGATCAAGGCCGGCATACCGAGCCATGTCACTGCCGATATCACTGCCCGCCCGACCGCCTCGAATGACGAGATGCGCGAGCGGATGAGCGGCAATATCTGCCGCTGTGGCGCCTATTCGAACATCCTCGAAGCGATGACCGACGTCGCGGAGAAAGTCGCATGAAGCCGTTCACCTATCAGCGCGTCAAAACGCCCGCCGAGGCGGCGTCCGCCGCAGTGCGCACGCCGAACGCGAAGTTCATCGCCGGCGGCACCAACCTGCTCGATCTGATGAAGTTGCAGATCGAGGTGCCGGCGCATCTGATCGACGTCAACGCGCTGAAGCTCGACAAGATCGAGGACCTGCCGGACGGCGGCCTGCGCGTCGGCGCTTTGGTCACCAACACCAATCTCGCCTCGGACACCCGCGTGCGCCGCGATTATGGCGTGCTCAGCCGCGCGATCGTCGCCGGCGCCAGCGGCCAGCTGCGCAACAAGGCGACCACCGCCGGCAATCTGCTGCAACGCACGCGCTGCCCCTATTTCTACGACACCAACCAGCCGTGCAACAAGCGCCAGCCCGGCACCGGCTGTTCGGCGATCGGCGGCTATAGCCGCCAGCTCGCCGTGATCGGTACCAGCGATGCGTGTATCGCCACCTATCCCGGCGACATGGCGGTGGCGCTGCGCCTGCTCGATGCGACCGTCCAGACGATCAATCCCGAGGGCGTCGCGCGGACCATCCCGATCGCCGATTTCCACCGCCTGCCCGGCGCCACGCCGCACATCGATACGGTGCTGCAGCGTGGCGAGCTGATCACCGCGGTGTCGCTGCCCAAGCCGCTCGGCGGCACCCATCTGTATCACAAGGTCCGTGACCGCGCGTCTTACGCCTTCGCTCTGGTCTCGGTCGCGGCCGTGGTGCAGCCTGATGGCACCGGTCGCGTCGCCATCGGCGGCATCGCGCCGAAGCCGTGGCGCGTCGAAGCGGCCGAGGCGGAGCTGCCGCGCGGCGCCAAGGCGGTCACCGCCAAATTGCTCGCCGACGCGCGCCCGACCGACGATAATGCATTCAAGGTGACCCTGGTCGAGCGTACGCTCGGCGCGGTGCTCGCCGAAGCGAAGGGGTAACCCCATGAAGTTCGACACCCCCGCCGGCCAGAACCCGATCGATCAATTGAAGGTCATCGGCAAGCCGCACGACCGTATCGACGGCAAGTTCAAGACCACCGGCACCGCGCCTTATGCCTATGAACGGCACGATGTCGTCGCCAACCAGGCGTACGGCTATATCGTCGGCTCGGCGATCGCCAAGGGCCGGATCAACGCCATCGATCTCGCCGAAGCCAAGGCGGCGCCAGGCGTCATCGCCATCGTCACGGCGGAGAATGCCGGCAAGCTCGCCAAGGGCAATTTCAACACCGCCAAATTGCTCGGCGGGCCGGAGATCGAGCATTATCACCAGGCGGTCGCCCTGGTCGTCGCCGAGACGTTCGAACAGGCCCGCGCCGCCGCGCAACTGGTACGGGTCGATTATGCGCGCGCCAAGGGCAAGTTCGATCTCGCCGCCGCCAAGGATGGCGCCACCAAGCCCGCCGCTGGGGGCTTCGGCGGTGAAGCGGATTCGAGCTATGGCGATTTCGCCGGCGGCTATGCCGCCGCGCCGATCAAGCTCGACGCGACCTACACGACGCCGGATCACAGCCATGCGATGATGGAGCCGCACGCCTCGATCGCCTCGTGGAGCGGCGACAAACTGACCTTGTGGACGTCGAACCAGATGATCGCGTGGAGCAAGGGCGACGTCGCCAAGACGCTCGGCCTGAAGCCCGAGCAGGTCCGGCTCGATTCGCCCTATGTCGGGGGCGGGTTCGGCGGCAAATTGTTCGTGCGCTCGGATGCGATCCTCGCGGCACTGGGCGCCAAGGCGGCAGGCCGCCCGGTCAAGGTCGCGCTGCAGCGCCCGCTGATGATCAACAACACCACGCACCGTCCGGCGACGATCCAGCGCATCCGCATCGGCACCGACAAGAAGGGCAAGATCACCGCGATCGGGCATCAGAGCTGGTCGGGCGATCTGCCCGGCGGCGGGCTGGAAACCGCGGCGGCGCAGACCAAGATCTTCTATGCCGGCGCGCACCGCATGACCCAGCAGCGGCTCGCCGTGCTCGATCTGCCCGAGGGCAATGCGATGCGTGCGCCGGGCGAGGCGCCCGGCCTGATGGCGCTGGAAATCGCCATGGACGAGATGGCCGAGAAGCTTGGGCTCGATCCGGTCGAATTCCGCGTGATCAACGATACGCAGGTCGATCCCGAAAAGCCGCAGCGCAAATTCTCGCAACGCCAGCTGATCGAGTGCCTGCGCATGGGCGCAGACAAGTTCGGCTGGGACAAGCGCGTCGCCAAGCCGGCGTCCGTGCGCGATGGTGCCTGGCTGATCGGCACCGGCGTGGCGGCGGGCTATCGCGGCAACATCCTGACCAAGTCGGCCGCGCGCGTGCGGCTCGATGCCAAGGGCGTGGTCACGGTCGAAACCGACATGACCGATATCGGCACCGGCAGCTACACTATCATTGCGCAGACCGCAGCCGAGATGATGGGCATCGAGCTCGACCGGGTGAAGGTGACGCTCGGCGATTCGGATATGCCGGCAGCGGCTGGCTCGGGTGGGCAATGGGGCGCCAACAACGCCACCTCCGGCGTCTATGCCGCTTGCGTGAAATTGCGTGAAGCGGTGGCGCAGAAGCTCGGTTTCAATTCTGCCGACGTCACCTTTGCCGACGGCAGGGTGCAGTCGGGCAATCGCAGCGCCAAATTGGGCGACGCGGCCAAGGACGGCGAGCTCGTCGCCGAGGATGCGATCGAATATGGCGATCTCGACAAGAAGTATCAGCAAGCGACCTTCGCCGCGCACTTCGTCGAGGTCGGCGTCAACGCTTATACCGGCGAGACGCGCATCCGCCGCATGCTCGCGGTGTGCGCGGCGGGGCGGATCCTCAATCCCAAATCGGCGCGCAGCCAGGTGATCGGCGCGATGACGATGGGCGCGGGCGCGGCGCTGATGGAGGAGTTGGCGGTCGACAAGCGCTTCGGCTTCTTCGTCAATCACGATCTGGCGAGCTACGAAGTGCCGGTCCATGCCGATATCCCGCACCAGGAGGTGATCTTCCTCGACGAGGTCGATCCGATCTCCTCGCCGATGAAGGCCAAGGGCGTGGGCGAGCTCGGCCTGTGCGGCGTCGGCGCGGCGATCGCCAATGCGATCTACAATGCGACGGGGGTGCGCGTGCGCGATTATCCGATCACGCTCGACAAGCATCTCGACAAGCTGCCCGAGATGGCCTGACCGCTCATAGCATGCGTCACCCCGGGCTCGACCCGGGGCCCAGCTTCTTCTTCATCGCCGCAGAAGCTGGGCCCCGGCTCAAGGCCGGGGTGACGGTATCTCATGGGCTAGCCCTTGGCCCGCTGCCCAGCTATTCCCCGCGCCAAGAGGAGAAGCCGGTGGAAATCGTCGCAGTCGATATCGGGGGCACGCACGCGCGCTTCGCCATCGCCGAAGTGGAGGCCGGCCGCGTCGTCTCGCTTGGCGAGGCGGTTACGCTGAAAACCGCCGAATATGCCAGCGTGCAATCCGCTTGGCAGGCGTTCGGCGCACAGGCCGGTCGCGCGCTGCCGCGGGGCGCGGCGATCGCGGTCGCCTCGCCCGTTGGCGGCGAGGTGATCAAGCTGACCAACAATCCCTGGATCATCCGCCCGGCGATGATCCCCAGCCGGCTCGAGGTCGACAAGTTCAGCCTGATCAACGATTTCGGCGCGGTCGGCCATGCCGTGGCGCAGGCCCCGGCGAGCGATTTCCTGCATCTCGCCGGCCCGGACGTGCCGTTCAAGGACCGCGGCGTGATCACCGTCTGTGGCCCAGGCACGGGTCTCGGTGTGGCGCAGGTCTTGTGCACCGATCACGGCTATCATGTGCTGCCGACCGAAGGCGGGCACATGGATTTCGCGCCGCTCGATCGTCTGGAGGACGCGATTGTCCAGCATCTCCGCCCGATCTACCGCCGCGTCTCGGCCGAACGCATCGTTTCCGGCCCCGGCATCGTCGGCATTTACGAAACACTGGCGTCGATCGGTGGCCAGGCCGTGCCGCGGCTCGACGACAAGGCGATTTGGACGATGGCGCTGGCCGGCACCGACAGTCTGGCGCTCGATGCGCTGGATCGCTTCTGCCAGGCGCTCGGCGCGGTGGCGGGCGATCTCGCGCTGGCGCATGGCGCGATGGGCGTGGTGATCGCCGGCGGGCTGGGCCTCCGGCTCAAGGATCATTTCCTCAGCAGCGGCTTTGCCGAGCGCTTTGCCGCCAAGGGCCGCTTCGAGGCGATGATGGCGTCGATCCCGGTCAAGCTGATCGTCCATCCGCAACCGGGGCTGTACGGCGCCGCCGCCGCTTTCGCGCAAGAGCATGCGCGCTAAGGCGAGCTCCACTCGCAGTCACGCTTCCCCGGCGGAGGCCGGGGCCCAGTCGCCACGGCGGAGGTAGGTTAGCGCAGCGCCCGCCAACTTCTGTTTCGCAACTGGACCCCGGCCCCCGCCGGGAAAGCGCGAAAAAAGCGCTGTCCTACAAGAAACCAAATAGGTTATCTCTCCGCGACTCGCCGCATTCGTACGGCGTGCGGAAGGGAAGCATCATGACCATCCTCGACAACATCATTGGCCCGATCGCCACCCTGATCGACAAGATCATCCCCGATCCCAAGGCGCGCGACGCGGCCAAGCTGGAATTGCTGCGCTTGCAGGGCAGCCAGGAACTCGACCAGCTCAAGGCACAGATGTCGGCGATCGTCGCAGCAGCGCAGTCCGCCGATACCTGGACCAGCCGCGCCCGGCCGAGCTTTCTCTATGTGATGTATGCGCTGCTGCTATGGTCGATCCCGATGGGCCTGATCGCCGCCGTCCGCCCAGCCATGGCGCGCGACATTGCCGCCGGCATGAACGCCTATCTCGCCGGCATCCCCGAACCGCTCTACGCGCTCTTCGGCACGGGGTATCTTGGCTATACCGTCGCGCGCAGTTGGGGGAAGGCCAAGGGCGTCGAGAAGTGATTTAGGCCTAACCTTAGCCTAACCTTCCGCCCCGCGGACCCCGCTGCCGGCAACCGCGTGAGAAAATGTTGCTCGAAAGCCGCTGGGCCGGCAGGCGATTGCGCCACCGCCCGGTCGCTCCCATATCTCGCCGATGAGCGAAAAACTGACGTGGCACGGCACGACCATTCTTTCCGTGCGCCGCAATGGACGCGTCGTCGTCGCCGGCGACGGCCAGGTGACGCAGGGCCAGACCGTGATGAAGCCCAACGCCAAGAAGGTCCGCCGCCTCGGCGACGGATCGGTCATTGCGGGATTTGCCGGCGCGACGGCGGATGCCTTCACCCTGTTCGAACGCTTAGAGCGCAAGCTGGAACAGCATCACGGCCAGCTGCTCCGCGCCGCGGTCGAGCTGGCCAAGGATTGGCGGACCGACAAATATCTCCGCAACCTGGAAGCGATGATGATCGTCGCCGACAAGGATGTGACGCTGATCCTGACCGGCAATGGCGATGTACTCGAGCCCGAGGCAGGCGTCGCGGCGATCGGCTCGGGCGGCAATTACGCCCTCGCTGCGGCCCGCGCCTTGGTCGATTACGAGCAGGATGCCGAGACGATCTGTCGCAAGGCCATGGCGATCGCCGCCGAGGTCTGCGTCTACACCAACGACCGGCTGACCGTGGAGAGCTTGGAAGCTTCTGCCTGACCGTCACCCCTGCGAAGGCAGGGGCCCATGTCTGTCGGTAGCGGCGCGACCTCCCCAAACAGTGATAGGCCCCTGCCTTCGCAGGGGTGACGAAAGAGAAACATGAACGACGCCCTCACCCCCAAAGCCATTGTCGCCGCCCTCGACGAACATATCATCGGCCAGACCGACGCCAAGAAAGCCGTCGCCGTCGCGATGCGCAACCGCTGGCGCCGCCAGCGGCTCGGCGCCGATCTGCGCGACGAGGTCAGCCCCAAGAACATCCTGATGATCGGGCCCACTGGCTGCGGCAAGACCGAGATCAGCCGGCGCCTGGCCAAGCTCGCCGATGCGCCGTTCATCAAGGTCGAGGCGACCAAGTTCACCGAGGTCGGCTATGTCGGCCGCGACGTCGAGCAGATCGCCCGCGACCTGGTCGAGGAAGCCGTGCGGCTGGAGAAGGAGCGCCGCCGCGTCGCGGTCAAGGACAAGGCCGAGGATGCGGCAATGATCCGCCTGCTCGATGCGCTGACCGGCAAGGGCGCCAGCGAAGCCACGCGCGAAGCGTTCCGCCAGCGCATGCGCGACGGGCATCTCAACGACACCGAGATCGAGATCGAAATGGAGGCCCCGCCCGCCATGCCGTTCGAGATCCCCGGCGGCGCGCCGCAGATGATCAACCTGTCCGAGATGATGGGCAAGGCGTTCGGCGGGCCGCAGCTCAAGCGCCGCAAGCTCACCGTCCCCGCCGCGTGGGAGAAATTGGTCGAGGAGGAAGCCGATAAGCGGCTCGACCAGGAAGAGGTCAGCCGTGCCGCTTTGGCCGATGCCGAAGCCAACGGCATCGTGTTCCTCGACGAGATCGACAAGATCGCCGTATCCGGCCAGCATGGCGGTTCGGTCAGTCGTGAAGGCGTGCAGCGCGATCTGCTGCCGCTGATCGAGGGCACGACCGTCGCGACCAAATACGGGCCGATGAAGACCGACCATATCCTGTTCATCGCCAGCGGCGCATTCCACGTCGCCAAGCCCAGCGATCTGCTGCCCGAACTGCAGGGGCGCCTGCCGATCCGCGTCGAGCTCAAGGCGCTGACCGAGGCCGATTTCGTCGCCATCCTCAGCGACACCAAGGCCAGCCTGTTGCAGCAATATACCGCGTTGATCGGCACCGAAGGCGTCACGGTGACCTTCACCGAGGACGGCATTGCGGCGGTGGCCAAGATCGCCGCCGACGTGAATGGCGAGATCGAGAATATCGGCGCGCGCCGGCTGCAGACGGTGATGGAGAAACTGCTCGAGGAAGTCAGCTTCAACGCCGAGGATCGCGGTGGCGAGACCGTGACGGTCGACGCCGCTTATGTCGAGACGCAGCTGGCGAGCATCGCGCGGAATACGGATCTGAGCCGCTTCGTGCTGTAACCCGCCCCCTCGTCACCCCGGCTCGAGGCCGGGGTGGCGGGTTAGGGCGTACGCGCCAGACGCGTAACATGCCCCATCTTGCGCCCGGGGCGGATATCCTTGCCGTACAGGTGCAGATGCGCGCCCGCCTCGGCCAGGATCTCCGCCCAGCGCTCGGCATCCTCGCCGATCAGATTGTCCATCGCCACGCCGGGCGCGGTCAGCGCGGTATCCCCGAGCGGCAAGCCGCAGATCGCGCGGATATGATTCTCGAATTGCGAGGTCACCGCGCCCTCGATCGTCCAATGCCCGGAATTGTGCACGCGCGGCGCCATTTCGTTGAACACCGGCCCGTCGGCGCCGACGAAGAACTCGCACGCCAGCACGCCGACATAATCGAGCGCCTCGGCGATGCGCACCGCCAGCGCGGTCGCTTCCTCGGCCTGCGCCAGCACCGCGGCCGGTGCGGGGAGGGTGGAGCTACGCAGGATCGCTGCCTCGTGCACGTTGTGCGGCACCGGGTAACGGGCCAATTCCCCGTCCGCGCGGCGCGCGATCAGCACGGAAAATTCATGCTCGAAGGTGATGAACGCTTCGAGCACGGCCGGCCCGCCGATCGCCTCCCAGGCGGCATCTGCGTCCGCTGGCGTTGCGATCACCATCTGCCCCTTGCCATCATAGCCGAACCGCGCGGTCTTGAGCACCGCCGGCGTACCGGTATGCGCGAGGCCCGCCTCGAGCTCCTCGCGACTGTTCACCGCCGCCCAGCGCGCCGGGCGCCCGCCCAGCCCCTCGACAAACTGTTTCTCGGCCACCCGCTCCTGCGACACGCGCAATGCCTTGGGGCCCGGATAGACCGGCACATGGCTCGCCAGCCATTCGACCGGCACGACATCGATATTCTCGAACTCGTACGTCACCACGTCGCACGCCGCCGCGAAATCCTTGAGCACGATGCGGTTGTGATAATCCGCGCGGGTCAGGCTCGAGGCGGTCTGCGCCGCGACGCTCTGCCGGTCAGGCGCCAGCACATGCGTGCGATAGCCGAGCTCCGCCGCCGCGCTGGCCAGCATGCGCCCGAGCTGGCCGCCGCCAAGGATACCGATCGTCGAACCCGGTGGCAGCGTCTTCATGCCGGATCGTTCGCCACGCTGTCGGTCTGCGCCTGGCGCCACGCCTTGAGCCGTTCGGCCAGGATGGCGTCCGATGTCGCCAAAATCGCCGCCGCGAGCAGCCCGGCATTCTTGGCTCCAGCCGGGCCAATCGCCAGCGTGCCGACCGGGATGCCACCCGGCATCTGCACGATCGACAGCAAGCTATCCATGCCCTTCAGCGCCTTGCTTTCCACCGGCACGCCAAGTACCGGCAGATGCGTCATCGACGCCGCCATGCCGGGCAGATGCGCTGCGCCACCAGCGCCGGCGATGATCACCTTGAGGCCGCGCACACCCGCCTGCTCGGCATAATCGTACAGCCGATGCGGCGTGCGATGCGCCGAGACGACGCGCGTTTCGTAGGGCACCGAGAGCGCATCGAGCGCCTCGGCGGCATGCCGCATCGTCTCCCAATCGGAAGTGCTGCCCATGATGATGCCGACAAGGGGGTGCGTCATGCGTGGGGGTTAGCGGGGCAGGGGGGCGAGGGCAACGGCGATGTCGTGCTTTCGCAAGGCGCGCGCCCTGACCGTCACCCCGGAACAAGTTCGGGGTGACGGTAGCTTGCGAGGGCTACCGCTCGCTCAAATAATACCGATCCGTCGCGTTCAGCTCCGCATCCAGCTCGTACACGATCGGCTGCCCGGTCGGGATCTCCAGCGAGGTGATCTCGTCATCCGGAATGCCCGACAGATGCTTGACCAAAGCGCGCAGCGAATTGCCATGCGCCGAGATCAGCACGCGCTGCCCGTCCTTCAGCGCCGGTGCGATGCGGCCCTCCCAATAGGGCAGGACGCGCGCGATTGTGTCCTTCAGGCTTTCGGTTTCGGGAATGGCGATGCCGGCATAGCGGCGGTCCTGCGATAGGTCGTATTGGCTGCCGGCTTCCAGCGGCGGGGGCGGGATGTCGAAGCTGCGGCGCCAGATATGCACCTGCGCATCGCCATGCTTGGCTGCGGTCTCGGCCTTGTTGAGCCCGGTCAGTCCGCCATAATGCCGTTCGTTGAGCCGCCAGTCCTTCTCGACCGGCAGCCACAACCGCCCCATTTCCTCGAGTGCCAGGTTCAGCGTCTTGATCGCGCGGCTCTGCAGGCTGGTGAAGGTCTGGTCGAAATCCAGGCCCTTTGCCGCCATCAGCCGCCCGGCGGCGCGCGCTTCCTCGATGCCCTTGTCGGTCACATCGACGTCCCACCAGCCTGTGAAGCGGTTTTCGAGGTTCCAGCTGGACTGGCCGTGGCGGATCAGGACTAAGGTGGGCATATTTTCTTCCTTCGTCATCCCAGCGCAGGCTGGGATCTCGTGCCGCGGGGGCACGCTTCGTTACCGCGAGACCCCAGCTTTCGCTGGGGTGACGGATTAGATTTCATCGATCACGTCGGCGAGCACTTCCAAGCAGCTATGCGCAAGCTGCTTGCTCCGCTCCGGCGACCAGCCGAATTCGGCATCCGCGTTCAGGTCATGATCCTTGAACGGCATCTCCAGCGTGAAGGCCGGCGCGCCGAAGCGATTGGCGACCTGGTTGGTCGACATGGTGAGATTGGCCTTGCCCGGCGCCGATTTGCCATAACCCTGCGCGGTTTGGAAATCGCGCGTATGCGCTTCCAGCCGACGGCCGTAATCGTAGAATTTCGCGCCGAGCTCATCCGTCCAGGTGGGAATGCCTTCGAAACCGGCGAAGAAATTGGCTGGGATCGCCTCGTCACCGTGAACGTCCATGGCGAACGCCACGCCGGTCGCATCCATCGCATCACGCACGCACAGCACTTCGGGGCTGCGCGCTGCGGTCGGTTCATGCCACTCGCGGTTGAGGTTCACGCCGGCGGCATTGGTGCGCAGATGCCCTCGGCGCGTGCCGTCGGGGTTCATGTTGGGCACGACATGGAACGTCGCCTTGGCCAGCAGCGCCTGGGTGATCGGATCGGCCGCGTCGGTCAGCCGCTCCAGCGCGCCTTCCATCCACCATTCGGCCATCGATTCGCCGGGATGCTGGCGGGCATAGAGCCAGACCGGCTTGGGGCCGCTGCCGATGGTCAGGCAATCGATCGCCTGCCCGTCGAGCGACACGCCAAGTTCACGATGCGCCACGCCGGGCAACGCTGCCGTGCGTGCCACCAGCGCCTCGTGCTGCTCCATCGTATATGGCGCGAAATACGCGAACCAGACGAGCTCGTCGGAGCCCGTCCAATCCCATTCGAGCACGCCGTCGGCATAGCGCGTGGCCGTCTGGCGCCACGCCATCCGGTCGGTCGAGGCGCGCGTGCTGTAGCCGGGCCAGCCCTGCGGATAGGCCGATTCGCCCGCATTTAGGATGCGGAAGGTCAGCTTGCGACCGGCCGCGCCGGCGACGCGGAAATAGAACCACTGGTAGAAGTCCGATTCCCGGTCGCGGCGGATATTGAGGTCGACCACGTCGCCGTTGACGGAAACGAGGTCGATATTGCCGCTGTCGAAGGCGGCGTTGACGGTGATGCTCATCTCACCGTGATAGAACGGCCCGATTCTCCCGGAAACCCCTGGAACAGCGCACGGGCCAATTTACCCGCCGCGACGTTTGCCTGCGCTTCCGGCGCGGTCACTGGTGCGTCGGTCTGCGCGCGGCCTTCCCAGATCACCGTACCGTCGGTGCGGCGGCGGATCTGCACGGCGAGTTCGGAGGCAACCGCTTCGCGCGCCTTGGCCTTGCCGATCGGGAACGAGATGCCGCCGCCCAGGCCGACGCCACCACCACCGCCGCGCCGTCCACCGCCGCCGGTGAACCCACCACCGCCAAGACCGATCGATACCGGCGAGCGGCGCGGCTCGATCTCGCGCGCCGTCCGCGCAAAGCTGACGACGGCGAGATACTGCGCCGGGCCGGCCGCCGGCGCGGTATAGCCGGATGCCAGCAACTGCTCACGCACCACATCGGCATAGGTCTGGAATTCCAGGCTGGGGCCGGCGCCGCCGGGCAGGGGCTCGACCGTCACCGAACCGCGCTCGAGCGGTGCGCCGAGATGGAAACGCGTCACATCGACGGGACCGCTGGCCGTCGTCGTGGTACAACCGGCCAACGTCGCTGCCGCCAAAGCCAAACCTAGTGTCGCAATTTTCATCGTCTTAAAGCTCCGGCAGGCAATCATGTTGCTGTGATGTAAACGCTCGATCCCGCGCGACGATCCGTGGGGCACGCGGGTTGACTTGATGTCGCCCCGACTATAGGCGCACACGTCATTTCCGAACACCAGAATCAAGAAGCGATTTCAGATCATGAAGATTCGTAACAGCCTGAAGTCCCTCAAGGACCGCCATCGCGACAACCGCGTGATCCGTCGTCGCGGCCGCACGTACGTGATCAACAAGACCAACCGTCGCTTCAAGGCACGCCAGGGCTGATCTTGCCCCGGCCGTTGGCCGTCGTCTTCGACGTCGGTAACGTCCTGTATGCGTGGAACCCCAGGGTTCTGTACGAGCGCCTGATCGATGATCGGGCGCTCGATGCATTCCTGCGCGATGTGACCACGCTGGAGTGGCATTTCCAGCATGATGCCGGCCGCCCGTTCGCCGAAACCTCGGCCGAGCTGGCCGCAGAATATCCCCAGCATGCCGATCTGATCGCGCGCTGGGGATCGCATTTCGGCGACAGTATTACGGGCATGATGCCGGGCATGCGCGATCTCGTGGCCGATCTCGATGCGGCGGGCGTGCCGCTCTATGCGATCACCAATTTCTCCGGCGAGTTCTGGCAGCCGTTTCGCGCCCGCGAGGCGGACGTGTTCGATCGCTTCCGCGACATCGTGGTATCGGGCAATGAAAAGCTGACCAAGCCGGACGCAGCGATCTATCGCCTAGCGCTGGAGCGATTCGGGCTGGCGGCGGAGCAGGCAGTGTTTGTCGACGATCGACTCGATAACGTCGACGGTGCGAAGGCCGTCGGCATGCACGCGCTGCTCTTCACCGATGCCGATACGCTGCGCCGCGATCTGGCCGATCTGGGCATTCTTGCCTGAACCGGCCGATTTGTGTACAACGCGTACACAATCTGGAGTCGGCCGATGAAGATGTCCGTCCGCGAAGCCCGCGCCAATTTCGCCCACGTGCTCGACGCGGCGGAGCGCGGCGAACAGGTTTCGATCACGCGCAACGGCAAGACGATCGCCGAGCTTGGGCCACCGCCGAAGAAGATCGGGTTCGATTGGGAACGCGCGGCGCTTGTCCGAACGGAACTTGGTCTGGATAGCTTCGAGAGTGGACCGGACGAGGAGACTCCGTTCACCGGGCCCGAATGGACACGTGAAGTCTGGGGCGAATATCTCGACAATCTCGACAAAAAATTCGCCGACGGGTGAGGCTGCTGCTCGATACGCATTTCGTGCAGCGGCTCGTCGCCGAGCCGAACAAGATAACGCGGCAGGAACACATGTTGATGTCGCGCAACGACCTTGTCGTCTCGTCGGTTTCGATCTGGGAATTTCGCATTAAGTGGGACAAGCACGGTGCCAATTCCCAGCGCCGCGACCTGCTAGATCCCGCCACGGCGATGCGATTCATCACGCAAAATGAGGTGGAACTCGCTCCACTGACCGGTACGGATTGCTCGGCCGTTCTCGCTGTGCCGATCGAGCATCACGATCCGTTCGACATCATGTTGCTGGTGCACGCGCAATGTCTCGACGCCAGGCTGCTGACCCGGGACTCCGTACTGCTCGATCACTCGCTGGCGATCTCCGCTTAAGAGTCGCGGCCCTTCAGTTCGTCGCCGATGATGCGCACGACGTGCAGCACATTGGTCGATCCCGGCGTGCGGAACGGCACGCCGGCCATCAGGATCACCACGTCGCCGGGGCCCGCAAGATTGTGCCGCAGCACCATGCGCTTCGATTTGGCGACCATATCCTCGAACGATTCGACATCGCGCGTGTGCACCGCATGCGTGCCCCAGAGCAGCCCCAGCCGCCGCGCCGTCTCCAGCTTCGGAGTCAGCACCATCAGCGGCACGCCCGGCCGTTCGCGCGCCACGCGCCGCGCGGTCGAGCCCGATGTCGTGAAGCACACGATCGCCTTCGCCCCCACCGTCGCTGCGATATTCTTCGCTGCTTCGGCCAGCGCATCGGCGGTGGTCGGATCGGCTCGCGTGATGGTGAAGTGCACACGGTCGCCATGCGTCGGATCGCTTTCCACCGACTTGCCGATCGAATTCATCATCGCCACCGATTCGATCGGCCAAGCGCCCGCCGCGCTTTCCGCCGACAGCATGATGGCATCCGCGCCGTCATAGATGGCCGTGGCCACGTCGGACACTTCGGCGCGGGTGGGCGAAGGGGAAACGATCATCGATTCGAGCATCTGCGTCGCCACCACCACCGGGCGGCCGAGCCGGCGCGACACTTCGACGATGCGCTTCTGCAGCGGCGGCACCGTCTCGGGCGGCAATTCGACGCCGAGATCGCCACGCGCCACCATCACGCCGTCACAGTGCTCGATAATCTCTTCCAGCCGCTCGATCGCCGACGGCTTCTCGATCTTGGCGAGCAACGCCGCCTTGCCGCGGATCAGCGTGCGCGCTTCGGCGAGATCTTCCGGCCGCTGCACGAAGCTGAGTGCGATCCAGTCGACCCCCTGATCGACCGCAAAGGCGAGGTCGCTGCGATCCTTCGGCGTCAGCGCGGCCATCGGGATCACTACGTCGGGCACGTTCAGCCCCTTATTGTTGGACAGCGGCCCGCCGACTTCCACCCGGGTCACGATCCGGTCGGCGTCATGGTCGGTCACGCGCAGCACGAGCTTGCCGTCGTCGAGCAGCAACCGCGCATTGGGCTCGATCGCGGCGAAGATTTCCTTGTGCGGCAGTTCCACCCGCGTCGCGTCGCCCGGCGTCTCGTCGCGATCCAGCGTGAACATGCTGCCGGTCACCAGCTCGACCTTGCCGCCGGCGAACTTGCCGACGCGCAGCTTGGGCCCCTGCAGATCGGCCAGGATCGTCGTCGGCCGGCCATAGACCTTTTCGAGGCTGCGGATCGCCTGGATCACCGCGACCTTCGATTCCTGGTCGCCATGGCTCATGTTGACGCGGAAGGCATCGGCGCCGGCTTCGAACAGGCGGCCGATCATTTCGGGGGTGCTACTTGCCGGTCCCAATGTCGCGAGGATGCGCACTTTGCGCGAACGCGGGCTGATTGCCTTGGTCATGAACTGGTCCTCGCCTTGCCGCGCCGGCTCTAAAGCCTATCTCGGCGCGATCAACCTCGGAGACGCAAAAATGGTCACGCTCGACACGATCGACGATAAGGTCGCCGCTGCGGCGTTCCGCCGGCTCGTCCTGCACCTGCGGCACCGCGACGATGCCGAGAATATCGATCTGATGGGGCTGGCCGGCTTCTGCCGCAACTGCCTGTCGGAATGGACGCAGGAAGCCGAACCGTCGCTGAGCAAGGACGAGGCGCGCGAGGTGATTTACGGCATGCCCTATGCGCAGTGGAAGGCCGAGCACCAGGCCGAAGCGACGCCCGAGCAGCTCGCGCGGATGGCTGAGAGCATGAAGAAAAACCCGGCGTAACTTCCTCCTTCGTTCCCCGGCGGAGGCCGGGGCCCAGTCGCGAAGGTCGATGTAACGGCGCGCACCGCTCGATCACTTCTGCTCCACGACTGGGCCCCGGCCTTCGCCGGGGAAGCGCCCGCCGGTGAAGGTGCCCTTGACCCACTTCCCCGCCCGCGCGACACCCGTCGCCAACAGGGGAGCAATCACATGAAATTCGCCATACTCGCGGCGCTCGCGCTGCTTCCGACCACGGCCGCCAGCGCTCAAAGCGCGCCAGCAACCACCGGCGCCAAACCTATCGTCACCTATATCCACGCTGGCACGCTGCTCGATCGCCCGGGTGAAAAACCCCGCGGCAACAGCACGATCATCGTCCGCGACGGCAAGGTCGCGGAAATCCGCGACGGCTTCGCGCCCCCCGAGGCTGGCGCCGCGCTGGTCGATCTGTCGCGCAAATTCGTCCTGCCCGGGCTGATCGACGCGCATGTCCATCTGTGGGGCATCGGTGGCGATCCGCTGCGTGCGCGGCTCGATGCGCTCAATCGCGATCGCTTCGACGACATGATGACTGCGGTGGTCAATGCGCGCACCACGCTCGATGCCGGCTTCACGTCGGTGCGCGATCTCGGCGGCGATCCACGCGGCATCCGCAGCTTGCGCGACGCGATCGACGCCGGCGACGTCGAAGGCCCGACGATCACCAATGCCGGCGAGATGGTATCGGTCACTGGCGGGCATGGCGATGGTGGCAATGGGCTGGCGGAAACCTTTGCCGATGCGGTCCACAAGACCGAGATCAACCTGTGCGACGGTCCGGACGATTGCCGCCGCGCGGTCCGCGCGCAGATCGCGTTGGGCGCGAAAGTGATCAAGTTTGCCGCCACGGGCGGGGTGCTTTCCAACGTCGCCGGCGGGCTGGGCCGCGCCATGACGCCAGAGGAGATGAAGGCGATCATCGATACCGCGCACGCCATGGGCCGCAAGGTCGCCGCGCACAGCCATGCCGCCGAGGGCAGCAAGGCGGCGCTGATCGCGGGGGTCGATTCGATCGATCACGGCACGTTCCTCGATGACGAAGCGATCGCTTTGTTCAAGCGGACCGGCGCCTATCTCGTCATGACCGAGATGGCACCGGTCGCCGCCCTGGCCCAGGCGCGCAGTGGCGCGCTGCCGCCCGCGACGATTCCGAAGGCCGAAGCGGCCGCCGCGGCGATGCTGGCCAGCCACAAAAAGGCCATTGCCGCCGGGGTCAAGATCGCCTTCGGCACCGATACCGGCGTGTCGAAACACGGCGACAATGCGCAGGAATTCGCGCTGATGGTGGCCGCGGGCATGACCCCGATGCAGGCGATCCGCGCCGCCACCGTGGGCAGCGCCGATCTGCTCGGCCGCACCGATGTCGGCACGCTCGGGATCGGCAAAACGGCCGACATCATCGCCGTGGCACGCTCGCCGCTCGATGATGTCCGCGCGCTCGAGCAGGTCGATTTCGTCATGCACCGCGGTGTCGTCGCCGTGTCGAAGTGACGGTTGAGCGCAGGCCCCGAACCGCCTAGAGGCTCTGCCCAACCAAATTCGGAGACCATGATGAGTGACGTTATCGGTGCGGAGCAGCTGCGCCTTCTGATCGAGCGGATCGAGCGCCTGGAAGAAGAGAAGAAGGGCATCGCCGACGACATCAAGGACGTCTATGCCGAATCGAAATCGAACGGCTACGATACCAAGACGATGCGTGCGATCGTGCGCCTGCGCCGCATGGAAAAGCACCACCGCGACGAGGCCGAGGCCTTGTTGGAAACCTACAAGGCAGCGCTCGGGCTCGCCTGAACGTGCAGAAATAGATAGAGACGGACGATGGCAGGCCATTCAAAATTCAAAAACATCATGCACCGCAAGGGTGCGCAGGATAAGAAGCGTTCGTCGCTCTTTTCCAAGCTCAGCCGCGAAATCACCGTCGCGGCGAAGATGGGCCTGCCCGATCCGGACATGAACCCGCGGCTGCGCATGGCGGTCAACGCGGCCAAGGCGGCGTCGCTGCCCAAGGACAATATCCAGCGCTCGATCGACAAGGCGAGCCGCGGCGATGCCGAGACCTATGAGGAAATCCGCTACGAAGGCTTCGGCCCCGGCGGCGTGTCGCTGATCATCGAGGCGCTGACCGACAATCGCAACCGCACCGCCACCAACGTGCGCACCGCGGTGGCCAAGAATGGCGGTAATCTCGGCGCCGGCGGTTCGGTCAGCCATGCCTTCGATCGCCTCGGGCTGATCAACTATCCGGTCGGTGCGGGCGATGCCGACGCGGTGTTCGAAGCGGCGCTCGAGGCGGGCGCGGACGATGTGACGTCGAGCGAGGACGGCCATGAGATCTGGACGTCGAACGAATCGCTGCACGAAGTGGTCAAGGCGCTGACCCCGGTGCTCGGCGAGCCGGACGGTGCGAAGCTCGCCTGGCGCCCGCAGATCATGGTCGACGTCGCCGAAGGCGATGCCGCGACCCTGTTCAAGCTGCTCGATACGCTCGACGATGACGACGACGTGCAGACCGTGTGGGGCAATTACGAAATCTCCGACGAAGTGATGGAGAAATTGGGTTGATCCCTAACTCCTCCCCGGAACGGGGAGGGGGACCGCTCGGCTTCTTCAGCCGAGTGGTGGAGGGGGACCTCCCCAAGCGGAACGTTGCCGGCCCACCCCCTCCGTCAGCCCTGCGGGCTGCCACCTCCCCGTACCGGGGGGGAATCAGGTTATGATCATCCTCGGTCTCGATCCCGGTCTCGGCACCACCGGCTGGGGCCTGATCCGCGCCGACGGCAACCGCTTGTCGCACCTCGCTAACGGCAAATTGAAGACCGACACCACTGCGCCGCTTGCCCGCCGCCTGTCGCATCTCGACACGATGATCGCCGCCTTGATGGCCGATCACGCGCCCGATGGCGCCGCGGTCGAGGAAGTGTTCGTCAACACCAACCCGCAATCCACGCTGAAGCTCGCCCACGCCCGCGGCGTTGCTTTGTGCGCCATCGCTCGCCACGGCGTCGAGCCCGGTGAATATGCCGCGCGGCTGGTCAAGAAGGCGGTGGTCGGCACCGGCGCGGCGGAAAAGGCGCAGGTCCATGCGATGGTCGCGCGGCTGCTGCCCGGCGTGAAGATCGACGGCGCCGATGCGGCGGACGCGCTGGCAGTGGCGATCTGCCACGCGCATCACATGGCCAGCGCCCGGCGCCTCCCCTGATTTCGCTTTCCTACAGGCACATGTTCCTGATAGGTTCCGGGTTGTGAGTCTATTCCCTTTACCCCGCGGCAATTGCCGCCAGTTCGGTCCCGCCAGTGACGCGTTTTGGCCTAACCTTAGCCTAACCTTCCGATGATCGCGCATCTCAAGGGTATCCTCAGCGCGACCGATATCGACCATGCGGTGATCGATGTCGGCGGGGTCGGTTATCTCGTCGGCGCCTCGTCGCGCACTCTGTCGGCGATCGGCCCGGTCGGCGAAGCGTGCATGCTGCACACCGAGATGCTGGTGGCGGAAGATTTCATCCGCCTGGTCGGCTTCGCCAGCGCCGCCGAGCGCGACTGGTTCCGCCTGCTCACCGGCGTTCAGGGCGTCGGCGCGCGCGTCGCGCTCGCCATCCTCTCCGCGCTCGAACCCGCCGATCTCAGTCGCGCGATCGCCGCGCAGGACAAGGCCATGGTCGCGCGCGCCAACGGCGTCGGCCCCAAGCTCGCCGAACGCATCGTGCGCGAGCTGAAGGACAAGATCGGCGGCGTCTCGATCGGCACCCCCGGCTTGCCCGCACCGAGTGGCGCCGGCGCCGACGCAGTGTCGGCGATGCTCAACCTCGGCTTTCGGCCCGCCGAAGCCAATGCAGCAGTGGCAGCGGCCGAAGAAGAGCTGGGCAGCGGCGCGACGCTCGACGCACTGGTGCGGCTGGCGCTGCGCAAGGCCGCCAAGTGACCCGGGCGTTGGCCTTAGAACACTCAAAGGATATAGTTGGGCCATGACACAGCTTTCGATCTCCATGCCGCCGGCCTTGCAGACTTGGGTCGATGCGCGTTTGTCAGAAGGCAGCTATGCCGACGCCGCGGATTATCTGCGCGATCTGGTGCGCCGTGATCAGGCGGATGCGGCGGGCGATCGGCAATGGCTCAAGGCGATGATCGATGAGGGGTTCGCCTCGGGGGCGATCGATCGCGACCCCCGGGATGTAATCGATGAGCTCCTCGATGAGGACCCCGACCTCCGTGCCTAGCGCGCGCGTCGCTACGGCGGCGCTGAGCGATCTGCGGGACATCCCGATTTACAGCAAAGCGGCCTTCGGTGCGGCGACGGCGCGCGCGTATTTGCTGGGGTTGCGCGAAGCGTTCGACGTCATCGCCGAGCAGCCGTTGATCGGTATTGCCGAACGTGATTTGGGCGATGGCGTGCGCAGCTATGCATACCGATCGCACCGCATTTACTACCACCTCGATCAAGCTGGCATTTTGGTAGTTCGAATTTTGCATCACGCCAGAGACGTACCGCGTGCCATGAGTGCTCATCGTGACTGACACTGACCGCCTCCTCACTCCCGCGCGCACGCCCGACGATGTCGATGCGGCGCTGCGCCCCAAGAGCCTCGACGATTTCGTCGGGCAAAAGGCGGCGCGGGAAAATCTGCGCGTGTTTATCGCCGCCGCCAAGGCGCGCGGCGATGCGCTGGATCATGTGCTGTTCTTCGGGCCCCCCGGCCTCGGCAAGACCACGCTGGCGCAGATCGTGGCGCGCGAAATGGGCGTCGGCTTCCGCGCCACCTCCGGCCCGGTGATCGCCAAATCGGGCGATCTGGCGGCGTTGCTGACCAATCTCGAGGATGGCGACGTGCTGTTCATCGATGAGATCCACCGCCTCGCACCCGCCGTGGAAGAAGTACTGTATCCGGCGATGGAGGATCGCGCGCTCGATCTGATGATCGGGGAGGGGCCCTCGGCGCGCTCGGTGCGGATCGATCTGCCGCGCTTCACCTTGGTCGGCGCCACCACGCGGCAAGGCCTGCTGACCACGCCGCTGCGGGATCGTTTCGGCATCCCGGTGCGGCTGCATTTCTACACCGTCGACGAACTGGTCCGCGTGGTTACCCGCGCCGCCGGCCTGCTCGGCCTCGGCATTACGCCTGACGGCGCACAAGAGATCGCCCGCCGCGCGCGCGGCACGCCACGCATCGCCGGGCGCTTGCTGCGCCGCGTGCGCGATTTCGCGCATGCCGCGGGGCATGACCTGGTCGACGCTAAGGCAGCGGACATCGCGCTCAACCGGCTCGAAGTCGATTCGCTCGGCCTCGACGCGATGGACCGGCGCTATCTGATGATGATCGCCGATATCTATCGCGGCGGCCCGGTCGGGGTAGAAACACTAGCGGCGGGCCTCAGCGAACCGCGCGACACGGTCGAAGAAGTGATCGAACCCTATCTGATCCAGCTCGGCCTGATCGCCCGGACGGCACGCGGGCGCTGCCTCAATGCGCAGGGCTGGAAGCATCTCGGGCTCAATCCGCCGGCGGGCAGCCAGGAGGGCTTGTTCGATGGTTAGGAGAAGAACCCGCTTTGGGACGGAACAGAATTGCTTCTGGGGCTATGTAATAGCTCCCCGTCCGCCAATCTGTTAGCCCTCATCGATGCCCTCCGCCGTCGCCTCCGCTCGTGAAATCCTGGTTCGACTGCACGACGTGATGGCGTCGCGCACGCCGGCCCAGTCCAAGCTTAATGCCGTGGTCGGGATCGTCGGCGAAGCGATGTCGAGCGAGGTCTGCTCGATCTATCTGCTGCGCGATGGCGTGCTCGAACTGTACGCCACGCGCGGCTTGGCCGAGGAGGCGGTGCACGTCACCACCTTGGCGCTGGGGGAAGGGCTGGTCGGGACGATCGCCGAACAAGGTGAAACGCTCAATCTCGACGAAGCCGCCAGCCATCCTGACTTCGCCTATCGCCCGGAAACCGGGGAAGAGAAGTTCCACAGCTTTGCCGGCGTACCGATCATTCGCCGCGAGCGGTCGGTCGGCGTGCTGTGCGTGCAGCATGCCGATCCGCACAAATATGACGATGTCGAGATCGAGGCGCTGCAGACCGTGGCGATGGTGTTGAGCGAGCTGATCGCCAATGCCGATCTGGTCGATACCAGCGCGGCGGCCAATCTGCGTCCGCAATCCACCGCGACGATGCGCATTCCCGGTCTCAAGCTCGTCGAGGGCATGGCCAGCGGCTATGCCGTCTATCACCAGCCGCGCGTGACGATCGAGCATACCGTGGCCGACGATACCGAGGCCGAGCGCCAGCGCGTCTATGCCGCGTTCGCCAAGATGCGCGAGCAGATCGAGCGCTTCGCATCCCAAGCCGAATTCGGCGCCGGTGGCGAGCATGACGAGGTGCTCGAGACCTACAAGATGTTCGCCTATGACGAGGGCTGGGCGCGGCGCATCAATGAGGCGATCGATTCCGGGCTGACCGCGGAAGCGGCGATCGAGCGCGTCCAGCAACGCACCCGCGCCCGCATGCGCCAGATCGACGATCCGCTGCTGGCGGATCGGATGCACGATCTCGAGGATCTGTCGAACCGCCTGCTGCGCATCGTTTCGGGCCAGATGGGCACCGCCGCGCAAGGTGGGCTGCGGCAGGACACGATCTTGATCGCGCGCAACCTCGGGCCGGCCGAACTGCTCGAATATGATCGCCGCCGCCTGAAGGGCGTGGTGCTCGAGGAAGGCTCGCTTACCGCGCACGTTACGATCGTCGCGCGTGCGATGGGCGTGCCGGTATTGGGGCGCGTCAAGGGCGTGCGTCGCGCCGTCGCCGAAGGCGATCTGCTGCTGCTCGACGTGACCGCCGGCAATCTGCTGGCGCGGCCGGCGGCGGGTATGGAAGAAGCGTTCGAGGCCAAGCTCGATCTGCGCCAGAAGCGCCGCGCGGTATTCGCCGCGCTCAAGGGCGAACTGCCGATCACCTTGGACGGCCACCGCGTCACGGTGATGGTCAATGCCGGCCTGCGCGATGATGTCGCCGCGCTCGACGTCACCGGGGCGGACGGCATCGGCCTGTTCCGCACCGAATTCCAGTTCCTCGTCTCCGCGACTTTACCAGCCAAGGCGCAGCAGCAGCGGCTGTACAAGGAAGTGCTGGATGCCGCTGGCGATCGCCCGGTAATCTTCCGCACGGTCGATATCGGCGGCGACAAGGCCTTGCCCTATCTCAACCGTGACGACGAAGAGGAAGAAAATCCCGCCATGGGTTGGCGCGCGCTCAGGCTCGCGCTCGATCGCGGCGGGCTGATGAAGGTGCAGGCGCGCGCCTTGCTCGAGGCGGCGGCCGGGCGCTCGCTCAACGTGATGTTCCCGATGGTCTCCGAACCGTGGGAGTTTGACGAGGCGCAGGCCTTGTTCGAGTCGCAGCGCGATTGGATGCGCGCGCGCGGCAAGAGATTGCCCAACGAAATCCGCTATGGCGCGATGCTCGAAGTGCCAGCCCTGGCCGAGATGCTCGACGTGTTGTTGCCGCGGCTCGATTTCCTGTCGATCGGCACGAACGATCTGACGCAATTCCTGTTCGCCGCCGATCGCGCCAATCCCAAGCTCGCCGAGCGTTATGATTGGCTGAGCCCGGCGATCTTGCGCTTCCTCGCGCGGGTCGAGGCGCCGGTGCGCGTGGCCGGCAAGCCGCTCGCCGTGTGCGGCGAAATGGGCGGGCGGCCGCTGGAGGCGATGGCGCTGATCGGGCTCGGGATCGAGCGCTTGTCGATCACCCCGGCGGCGGTCGGCCCGATCAAGGCGATGGTGCGCTCGCTCGATCGCGCCGCGCTGATGAGCTATATGGCGGGTCTGCTCAAGGATCCTCCGCGCGACATGCGCGCGGCGCTGACCGGCTGGGCGGCAGACAATGGCGTCGAACTGGCCTGATCGCGTGATGCGCCGCTCAGTCGGGGCGTTGACAGCACGGTCCCCCTTTGAGACACGAGCGGCCAAGAGACGCAGGACCAATAACGGGTCGTACCCTTCCTGCCGGAGAGCTTCATGACCGATCCCGTCCCGGCCGACGACGCCACGCTGTTTCCCAAATCGGTGGGGGAGCGGCTGCGCGAGGCGCGCGAGGCGCAAGGCGTGTCGCTGGCCGAGATCGCCGCGCGGACCCGCGTGCCGCTGCGCCAGCTGGAAGCGATCGAAGCGGACAATTATTCCGGCCTGCCCTCGGTCACCTATGCGGTCGGCTTTGCCAAGGCCTATGCCCGTGCGGTGGGCGCGGACGAAGTGGCAATCGCGCGCGACGTGCGCGCCGCCAGCGATCAGACGGTGCAGCGCACCAATTACGAGGCCTATGAGATCGACGATCCCAAGCGCACGCCGAGCGGCGGCGTGCTGGTCGGCAGCCTGATCGTCGTCGCATTGCTGCTGGTCGCGGTCGCATTGTGGTACGGCACCAGCTTGTTCCGCGGCGATGACGGCACGGCGGCGGCGGTCACCGCAAACGAGATCGCGCCGCAGGCCCCGGTCGAGCAGACGATCGTGCCTGCGCCGACCACCGGCCAGGTCGTGCTGACCGCGACCGACGAAGTGTGGATGCGGGTCTATGACGCGGCCGGCAAGACGCTGTTCCAAAACACGCTGAAGCCGGGCGAACGCTATGAAGTGCCGAGCGACGCCAATGGCCCGATGATCAATGTTGGCCGTCCCGACAAGTTGCAGGTGACGCTCAACGGTTCCGCCGTGCCGGCGCTGGGCGACGGCCGCCTGGCGATCAATGATGTCGGCGTCAGTGCGGCTGCGCTGACCGGCCGCAGCAGTGGTACGGCGCCCGCTCCGGCGCCGACCGCGCCCGCCGCAGGTTCGCCCGGTACGCGCTCGGGCGAGGGTGTGCCGCCGGCGTTCCGCGCTCCGGCCGCCCGGCCCCAAAGCGAGCGTCGTACGGCACAGCGCCAGAACACGCCCGACGCGTCCGCGGCCGTCACGCCGCCGCCCGGCGTCAGCGCGCCTGCACCCGCGCCGACGTCGGCGCCGACGCCTTAAGGCTGGCGACAGGATGGCCATGTCACTTAGAGTATCGTTCATTTGCACCGGGGGGCGTCATGCGTAAATTTCTGACGATCGCGACGTTGTTGCTCGGCACTGCGGGCCTGGCTGGTCCGTTGGCGGCGCAATCCGGCGTCGAGGTGCGTGTCGATCGACTCGAGGGGCAGATGCGCGCGGTGCAGCGCAAGGTGTTTCCCAGCGCCGGCGGCAAACTGGTCCAGCCCGAAATCACCGGCACCGATGCGGTCAGCGATATCGGCAGCCCCTCCGACAGCGCGGTGACCGATCTGACCGCGCGCGTCGATGCGCTCGAATCGCAGCTTCGCACGATCACCGGCCAGGTCGAGCAGAACCAGTTCAAGCTGCGTCAGGTGGAAGAGGGGTTCGCCGCTTATAAACGCAGCACCGATGCCCGGCTCAAGGCGCTGGAGGACACGACCGCTTCGACCGGCCCGCGTCCGCCCATCGCCAGCGACGATGCGGACGAGCCGGCGCCGATCGCCCGGCCGACGCCGCGCCCCGCGACGACGCGGCCGGGCTCCGGCGGCGCCACCCCGCCGGTGGTCGCCACCGGCCGCGATCCGGCACGGGCGCAGCGCGTCGCCGCGATCGAGAAGCCGTCGACCGACGATGCCGGCGAGGACACGTACAATTACGGCTACCGACTGTGGGAGGCGAAATTGTATCCCGAGGCGGAGACGCAGTTCAAGGCGCTGGTCAAGACCTATCCCCAGCATCGCCGCGTTAGTCGCGCACAGAACATGCTCGGCCGGTCCTTGCTTGACGAGGGCAAGCCCAACCTGGCGGTGCTCGCTTTCTACGACAATTACCGCGCCAACCCGAAGGGCGACCGCGCGCATGAAAGCCTCTATTATCTGGCGCAGGCCCTGACCGTGCTGAAGAAGCCGTCGAGCGAGATCTGCAAAGTCTATGACGAGCTAACCGACGTCTATCCGGACAAATTGTCCGAACCGATGAAGGCCGGCGTCGCCAAGGGGCGGACGGCGCAGAAATGCACCAAGTGACGCCGCACGTTGCGGCCTGAGGCCAGCGGGTGCGGATGCCGGACGATGCCGCCCAGCGGTTTCGCCGCGATTGGGCGACGGCGCTCGGGCGTGAGGTTGCCGCGGGTGAGGTGATTGCGATCGCCGTTTCGGGCGGGCCGGACAGCATGGCCTTGCTGGCGCTGGCGGCAAGCGCCTGGCCGGGGCAGGTGATTGCCGCGACGGTGGATCACGGATTGCGCGCGGAGGCGGCGGACGAGGCGGCAATGGTCGCGGGGTATTGCGCGACATTAGACCAAAATTCTTCCCTCCCGACCACCCCGGCGAAGGCCGGGGCCCAGTCGGGAGACGATGGTAACGACGCGCAGCACTCGCCAACGGCAACTTTTCCGACTGGACCCCGGCTTTCGCCGGGGTGGGGCTCTGTGGGTGGGAAGGACCTGGAAGCCATCCCCCACACCACGCTAACCCCCGCCACCCGGCTCGCCACCACCAACCTCCAAGCCACCGCGCGCACCGCGCGCTACGCCCTATTGACCGAATGGGCGGCCGCCCAAGGCGCCACGATCCTCGCCACCGCGCATCACGCCGATGATCAGGCGGAAACCTTCCTAATGCGCGCCGCACGCGGCTCGGGTCTCGCGGGCCTTGCCGGCATCCGACCGTGCCGTCCGCTTAGCGACACGCTTACCCTGCTCCGCCCGTTGCTCGCTTGGCGCGGGGCAGAGTTGCGCGCACTTGCCGAAGCGGCGGCGCTTCCCTTCGTCGACGATCCCAGCAACACCAGCGAACGCTACGACCGCACCCGCTTCCGCGCCTTGCTCAACGACACGCCATTGCTCAATGCCGCCCAGCTCGCCCGGGCCGCCGGTTATCTCGCGGACGCGGACGCCGATCTGCGCGCGCTCGAAGCCTGGCTGCTCGATACGCGGCTCCAGCCTGCCGAGCCGGGTAATATGGCGATCGACGTCACTGGCCTGCCGCGCGAAGTGCGCCGCCGGCTCGCCCGTGCGGCAATCGGGCGCGTCCGCCTGACCCAAAATATTAATGCGCCCTTTTGGAGCGACGCCGCCAATGTCGAGGCGTTGCTTGATGCATTGGACGCCGGCAGTGGAGCCACCCAGGCCGGCGTGATGGCCTCGGCCAAAGACAAAATCTGGCATTTTCGCGCCGCGCCGCCGCGCCGGACGGGCTAGCGGGCGCAATCTCGATTCTGTTCCATTGCCATTAACCCGCACGTGCCTATCTTGTTGGGGACGAAAGGTACGTGAAACCTCATGAACGATAACGACAAGCCGCAGCCCGGTCCGGACGGGAACGCTCCCAATCCGTGGATGAAAAGCCTGCTGATCTGGGTCGGCATCTTGCTGGCGCTGGCGATGTTCGTCGCGATGTTCGATTCGCCCGGCCGCCAGGCCAGCGGCACGGCGATCGCCTACTCGTCCTTCCTCGACAAGGTCGAGGAAGGCACGGTGCGCGAAGTGAACGTGTCGGGTGACGTCATTTCCGGCGTGATGACCGACGACAATCGCTTCAAGACCTATGCGATTGCCGATCCGCAGCTGATCGATCGCCTGCGCGCGAAGAACGTGATCATCACCGCCAAGCCCGAAGAGGGCCCGGCGATCTGGCAGGTAATTATCGTCCAGTCGCTGCCGTTCCTACTTTTCCTTGGCATCGCCTTCTTCGTGCTGCGCCAGATGCAGAAGAATTCCGGTTCCGGCGCAATGGGCTTCGGCAAGAGCCGCGCAAAGATGCTGACGCAAAAGGAAGGTCGCGTAACCTTCCAGGACGTCGCCGGCATCGATGAGGCGCGCGAGGAGCTGGAGGAGATCGTCGAGTTCCTCAAGGACCCGACCAAATTTGCGCGCTTAGGCGGCAAGATCCCTAAGGGCGCGCTGCTGGTGGGCTCGCCAGGCACCGGCAAGACGCTGCTCGCCCGCGCCATCGCGGGTGAGGCGGGCGTGCCGTTCTTCACCATCTCCGGCTCGGACTTTGTCGAAATGTTCGTCGGCGTCGGCGCGAGCCGCGTGCGCGACATGTTCGAACAAGCCAAGAAGTCGGCGCCGTGCATCGTGTTCATCGACGAAATCGACGCGGTCGGCCGCCATCGCGGTGCGGGCCTCGGCAACGGCAATGACGAGCGCGAACAGACGCTCAACCAGTTGCTGGTCGAGATGGATGGCTTTGAAGCGAACGAAGGCATCATCATCATTGCCGCGACTAACCGTCCTGATGTGCTCGATCCGGCTTTGTTGCGTCCGGGTCGCTTCGATCGCCAGGTGGTCGTGCCGCGGCCGGATATCGAGGGCCGTATCAAGATCCTCGAGGTGCATATGAAGAAGGTGCCATTGGCGCCGGACGTCGACGGCCGCGTCATCGCGCGCGGCACGCCGGGTTTCTCGGGTGCCGATCTCGCCAACCTCGTCAACGAGGCGGCGTTGCTCGCTGCGCGCAAGGGCAAGCGTCTCGTCGCGATGAGCGAATTCGAGGAGGCCAAGGACAAGGTCATGATGGGCGCCGAGCGGCGTTCCATGGTGATGACCGACGACGAGAAGCGCATGACCGCCTATCACGAGGCCGGCCATGCGATCGTCTCGGTGCACGAGGCGGCGTCGGATCCGATCCATAAGGCGACGATCATCCCGCGCGGTCGTGCGCTGGGCATGGTCATGCGGCTGCCGGAGCGGGATTCGTATAGCTATCATCGCGACAAGATGTATGCCAACCTCGCCGTGTCGATGGGCGGCCGCGTCGCCGAGGAAGTGATATTCGGCTATGACAAGGTGTCGTCCGGCGCCTCGTCGGACATCCAATATGCCACCAATCTGGCGCGCGACATGGTCACGCGTTGGGGCATGTCGGATGTGGTCGGGCCGCTCGAATATGGCGAGCCGGAGGGCGAGAGCTTCCTCGGTTACTCGTCAGGTCGTCCGGCACGCATGTCGAACCAGACCGCCGAGTTGATCGACGGCGAGATCAAGCGCATCGTCGAGGGCGGGCTCAATCGCGCCAAGGAGTTGCTCAACAAGCATCTCGATCAGCTGCATCTGCTGGCCGAAGCATTGCTCGAATATGAGACGCTGTCGGGTGACGAGATCAAGGCGCTGATCGCCGGCGAGCCGCTCGACCGCGACAGCGGACCGAAGGCGCCGATCGTGTCGGCCGGCGGTACCTCGATTCCCAAGACGCGGCGGCCCAAGGGTCCGTTTGGCACACCAAGCCCGCTCGGCGCCTGATCCGCTCACTCCCGGTTCAGGACCGCTTTCATAACCCTCTCGCGACAGTCGTTGCGGGAGGGTTTTTGATGAAGCGTATGATGATGCTCGGTGTGGTGCTTGCCTTGCCGACCGCGGCCACCGCGCAGGCCCGCACGCCGATGAGCGTGCAGACGTTTCTGAACAAGGTCGAGGCGCTCAAGGGCAAGGGCATGATGGCGATGTTCTCGTCCGACGTGAAGTTGATCAAGGCAGAGATGGCGACTGCCGCGGCGCAGCTTCAGGCCGAGAAGAAGGCGCGCGAGGCGGCCGGTCGGCCGCCGCTCGCTTGCCCGCCCAAGCCGGATGGCAAGAACAAGATGGGCAGTGAGGAATTCCTCACCACGTTGAAGACCATCCCGCCGGCGCAACGTGGCATGAGCCTGAAGGACGGCCTGTCGCGCGTGATCGTGGCGAAATATCCCTGCCCGCGCGGATGATCGGCGTCAGCCGCTCAGCCCAACCGCCAGCAGCAGGACGACGAACGTCATGAGCGCCAGCCACGCAAAGGTCAGCAGGGCAAGCGTGCGCCACAGAGCCGAACGCTTGCGCAGTTCGTAGGCGCCACGCAATTGCGCGAACATGTGCACCGGCGGCAAAAGAAGCGCGATGCTGCTGACCAGGTTCTCGGGCGCGTTGATCCGCATCATCAGGCTCAGCACGACGACCATGATCATCATGAAGGCGAGCGAATAGGTCACGAAGATGGCGTGGTCGTACAATTTGTACCGCCGCCGCCATAGGAACAGCAGCGCCACGAACGGGGTGGAGATCGGGATCAGCGCCCAGCAATATTTGTAGGCGCTCGATTGCAGCTTGTAGAGCATCAGCCCGGGATTGGCGTTTGCCTTCGCCACGCCCTTGTCCAGCGCATGCCACCCGGTCGTCATGTTGGTGAAGGTAAAATTGCTTTCGCCGGGCGTGCGCGTACCGCTCATCACGTCGCGCGCGGTGGTCAGGCCGGTGAGTTCCTTTTGCAGGTCACCCACCGTTTCGCCGCTGCTCGTCGGCGCGGCGCGCACCTGCGCCAGCCGCGCCTTGGTCTTGGCGATGTCGGCGTCGATTTTTTTGACCGCCGAGGCGCGCGCCGCGGGCGGCATGCCGCCGGTCAGATCCCCGCTGAACGTATGGATCGAGGCGAACATCAAAAACACCATGAACAGGAACAGCGCCAGTGGCGACACGAAGCGCGCGCGTTCGCCGGCGATATAGCGCCGTGTCAATTCGCCGGGACGGAACACCAGCATCGGCAGCGTGCGCCAGATCTTGCCTTCGAAATGGAACACGCCGTGCAGCAAATCGTGCCCGATCGAACCGAGCGTGCGGTGCACATGTTCGGATTGCCCGCAGGCGTGGCAATAATCGCCGATCAAGGCCGTGCCGCAATTGAGGCACAGGCCGTGTTCGGCATGCGCTGCCTGCATATCGCCCGCCCGCGGCTCGACCGCCCGGCCAAGCATGGTGCCGGTGGCGATATCGCACGCCGCCTCGATTTCCCCCGTCATGGGTGTAACGACTATCACTCCGACATGATAAAGCGATAGCCCTTTGGCGTGCTGCGTGCGGCGTGATACCAAATACTTCATGACCGAAACGATCGACCCGCACGCCCTGATCGCCGACCTGGGGGCACGCGCACGTGCCGCCGGCGCGAGCGTCGTTAGCATGCCGAGCGACGCGCGACGGGCGGCATTGGCTGCGGCGGCGCGGCGCTTGCGCGATGCGGCGCCGACGATCCTCACAGCCAATGCGCAGGACATGGCGCACGCGCGCGAAATCGGACTGTCGCAAGCACTGCTCGACCGACTGATGTTGGATGACGCGCGGATCGAGGCAATGGCCGCCGGCGTCGCGGCGATCGCCGATTTGCCCGATCCGGTCGGCACAGTGATCGATCGCAGCGAACGGCCCAACGGCTTGCAGCTATCGCGCGTGCGCGTGCCGATCGGCGTGATCGGCATCATCTATGAAAGTCGTCCCAACGTCACCGCCGATGCCGCCGCGCTGTGCGTCAAGGCCGGCAATGCGGTCATTCTGCGAGGCGGATCGGAAGCGCGGCACAGCAATCGTGCGATCCATGCGGCGTTGGCGGCTGGCTTTGCCGAAGCGGGCCTTCCCGCCGATATCGCGCAGCTCGTGCCGACCACCGATCGCGCCGCGGTGGGTGCCATGTTGACCGCCGCCGGCGTGATCGATCTGGTCGTGCCGCGCGGCGGCAAGAGCCTGGTCGCGCGGGTGCAAGCGGAGGCCCAGGTACCGGTGCTGGCGCATCTTGACGGGATCAACCACGTCTATGTCGATGGCTCCGCCGACGCGGCGATGGCCGAGGCGATCGTCATCAACGCCAAGCTGCGCCGCACCGGGGTTTGTGGCGCGATGGAGACACTGCTGATCGACCGGAGCTATCCCGAGGCGCAGAGTTTGATTAGCGCTCTGGCCAATGCCGGTTGCGAGGTTCGTGGGGACGTCGGCGCGATAGCGCTCGATCCGTCGATCGCCGCTGCCGATGACGCCGACTGGGATACAGAATATCTCGACGCGATCGCCTCGGTCGCGCTCGTCGATGGCGTGGACGCCGCGATCGCACACATCGCCGCGCACGGATCGCACCATACCGACGCGATTATCGCCGAGGACGGGGCCGTCGCCGAGCGCTTCATCGCCGCCGTGGACAGCGCGATCGTGCTGTGGAACGCCTCGACGCAATTCGCCGATGGCGGCGAGTTCGGTCTGGGCGGCGAAATCGGCATCGCCACCGGCCGGCTGCACGCCCGCGGGCCCGTCGCGCTGGAAGGGCTGACGACGTACAAATGGGTCGGGCGGGGTACCGGGCAGGTCCGGCCTTGAAGGCCGCGCCAAGCAGGCGTATCCTTCCACTATGAACCATCCGGCGCCTGTGACATCGACGATCACTGCGGACATCGACGCTGCCACTTTGGCGTTGCTCGAACGGGTGGCGAAGAAGCGTGGTATGACCCCAGCGACGTTTGCCGCCCAAGCGATCCGTCGTGTCGCCAAACACGAAGCGGATTTTGATGCGTTCATACAGGAAGGTATCGACGATCTCGACGCAGCGCGAACCGTTCCCAATGAGGTTGTCATGGTCGAGCTGGACGCGATGGTCGCCAAGCATGAAGCCAGATGCCGCGACTGATCTGGTCTGAGGCTTCGCAACGCGACATCGTCAAAATCGATCGCTTTCTAGATGAGCACAATCCGCGGGCAGCCGCTCGGATCGCGCGCGCGATCCGCGCAACCGCAATAAGATTGGTCGAGTATCCGCGCATCGGGCGTCCCTTCGACGGGCAGTTGCGGATTCTCGGGGTCCGCAGAACGCCCTATCTGGTGTTCTATCGCGTCCGGGAGGAGGTAGTAGAAATTGCGCGTATCCGTCACTTCAGCGAAGATTGGGCTGGCCTAAGTTTACTGGACAGACCTGAGATCGAACCTTGAAACGCATCGGCCTGCTCGGCGGCTCGTTCAATCCGGCGCATTTGGGGCATCGCGGGATCAGCCTGGCCGCGATCCGGGCGCTGGGACTCGACGAAGTGTGGTGGCTGGTGTCGCCGGGCAATCCGTTGAAGGTCGGTGCGACGGACATGGCGCCGCTCGCCATCCGGCTGGCTTCGGCGCGCGCGATGAGCCGCCATGCGCCGATCAGGCCGTCCGATATCGAGACGCGGTTGGGCACGCGCTACACGATCGATACACTGCGCAAACTGGTCCAACTCTACCCCGATAATCGCTTCATCTGGCTGATGGGCGGCGACAATCTCGCGCAGTTCCACCAGTGGCGCGACTGGCGCGGAATCGCCCGCGAGGTTCCGATTGCGGTTATCGCGCGTCCGGGCTATGAGCATGCGGCCCACGCGGGCGTTGCGATGGGTTGGTTGCGGCGCTGGCAGCGGCCCGCACACCAGGCGAAGAGCTGGACGACGTGGAGACTGCCGGCCCTCGTGCTGTTGCGATTCCGCCTTGACCCGACCTCCGCGAGCGGCCTGCGCAGGGCCGATCCCGCCTGGCAGCGGCGTTTCATGCTGACAACCGATTGAACTAGGAATCGTCTTTGGCCTCAACTTTACCTGTTATTCGTGCGACTGATCCAGCCGAAGTGGCGGCGCTGCATGCGCTGATTCTCGCCAGCCTGGACGACGACCAGGCGGTCGAGACGATTTCGATCCCGCTCGCCGGCAAATCCAGCATCGCCGACTTCATGGTCATCGCCAGCGGTCGATCGACCCGCCAGGTGGCCTCGATGGCGCAGAAGCTGCAGCAGAAGATCAAGGCCGATCTCGGCCGCCAGACGCGCATCGAGGGCCTGCCGACGGCGGACTGGGTGCTGATCGATGCCGGCGACGTGATCGTTCACTTGTTCCGCCCGGAAGTGCGCAGCTTCTATAATCTTGAGCGCATGTGGGCGTTCGGCGACGCACCTGAAGCACCGGCCACGCCGGCCAAGCATGAAGACTATGCGGCGTTTGAAGACGACGATTCCGACGACTGACGGTGTCGGACCATGCTGATCCATATCGTCGCGCGGGGGCGGATCGGGCGTAGTCCGGAGGCGGAACTGGTCGAGCGCTATCTCAAGCGTGTGCCTTGGCCAACGAAGATCACCGAACTGCCTGATAGCGGCGGGAAAATGCCCGCACTCGAGCCGCAGACCCGGATCGTGATGCTCGACGAGACCGGCGACGTGCTACCCTCAAAAAGCTTCGCCGAGAAGATCGGGCGGTGGCGCGACGATGGCGTGCGCGAGCTGCGCTTCATGATCGGTGCGGCGGACGGGTTCGACTACGCCGATCGCGCGAACGCCGATCTGCTGCTGTCGTTCGGCCGGGCGACCTGGCCGCACATGCTGGCGCGGGCGATGCTTGCCGAGCAGCTGTGGCGTGCCGCCAGCATCCTCGCCAACCACCCCTATCACCGCGAAGGATAGCGGCATGGGCGGGGGGGCGAAGCGGTGCATGGGGATCGCGCTGGCCGGCGCCGCGGGGCTGATCGCCGTATCGTCGCCCGCGCAGGACCAGCAGCAACGATTGGCCGACGCCAAGGCGCAGTCGGTCGCCGCTGCGGCGCGTTCCGCCGCCCTCGACCGGCAAGCGGCAGGCGAGCGCGATCAGGCCCGCCAGGCACGCGCGCAAGAAGCGGCTGTCGCGGCCCGGATCCAACAGGCCGAGGCCGATATCGCCGCCGGACAGGCGCGGATCGCGATCATCGATCGGCTGATTGCCGAACAGCGCCTGCGGCTCGATCAGAAGCAGGGGCCGATCGTCCGGCTGATCGCCGCGTTGCAATCGTTCGCCCGCCGTCCGGTGCTGATCAGTATCGTCCAGCCGGGCTCGCTCAGCGACATCGTCCATGTCCGCGCCGTGCTCGCCAATACGCTGCCGGTGATCCGGGCGCGCACTGCCGATGTCCGTGCCGGTCTGGCCCGGTCGCGGCAACTGCAGGCCGACGCCGCGCTGGCAAGCGGCAACCTGGCCACCGCGCGGGCCGAGCTCGAGGCGCAACGCCTCGCACTGACTCGGCTCGAAGCGGCGCACCGGCTGCGCTCGCGGGCGCTGGGGCGCGAATCCCTGTTCGAATCCGACCGGGCCATCGCGCTTGGCGAGCGCGCGCGCGATATCGTCGATCTGATGGGCCAGCTGGACGATCAGGCCAATGTGCGCGAACGGCTCGCCTCGCTGCCCGGCCCGCAACCGCGGCCGCCGCGCCCCGGCGAAGTCGCGTCGCCGGTCGATAGCGTGCCGTGGACGGCAGGCTCGCCGCCGTACCGCCTGCCGGTGCTGGGCAAGGTCGTCACGGGCCTGGGTGAACTATCGGCCGCCGGCGTGCGCTCGCGCGGCCTGACGCTGGCCACTGCCGCCGCGGCGACCGTCGTCGCGCCGGCGGCGGGGCGCGTGGCCTATGCCGGGCCATTTCGCGGTTATGGTCGGATCGTCATCCTCGATCATGGCGGCGGCTGGACCTCGCTCGTCTCCGGCCTCGGCGCGACCTCGGTCAAGGTCGGCGAGACGATCGGGCAGGGCGGGCCGATCGGACGCGCGCCCGATGCCGATAGCCCGCGCGTAACCGTCGAGTTGCGGCGCAGGGGGCGGGCGATGGATATGACCCCGCTGATCGGCTGATCTCGCTCATCCGCCGTTCACCACCGATCCGCTTTGATCGCGGCGCATAAGGCGCTACGGTCGCGCCCTTAACGCTTCACAGGTAACCACCCGACATGGCTCGTCCCTTACTCCAGGCCAGCGCGATCGCTTTGGTGCTGGCGCTTGTCCCCGCCGGCACCGCGGCGATGGCGCAAGTGGATACCAACGCCTATCGCGAGCTCGACCAGTTCATGGATGTGTTCGCCCGGATCAAGGCGACCTATGTCGACAAGGTCGACGACAAGACGCTGATCAAGGGCGCGATCGACGGCATGCTTGCTGCGCTCGATCCGCATAGCGGGTTCGAGGCGGGCCTCGATTACGACAATCTGCGCATCCAGACCTTGGGCAGCTATGGCGGGCTCGGCCTGACCGTCACGGCAGAGGATGGCGCCGTGAAGGTGATTTCGCCGCAGGAAGATACGCCGGGCTATCGTGCCGGGATCAAGTCGGGCGATTACATCACGCATATCGACGGCAAGCTGATCTATGGCCTGACGCTGGACGAGGCGATCACGCAGATGCGCGGGCAACCCGGCAGCAAGATCAACCTGACGATCGTCCGCCCGGGGCGCGACAAGCCGATCGAACTGTCGATGGTGCGCGAGAAGATCGTCCAGCGCCCGGTAAAGTGGGAAGTGAAGAACGGCATCGGCATCCTCAACATCAACACCTTCTCCGAAGGCACCGGTGCTGCGGTAAAGGCCGGGATGATGAGCGTCGAAAAGTCGCTTGGCCGTGCGCCGTTGGGGTGGATCGTCGATCTGCGCGACAATGGCGGCGGGCTCCGCGACGAGGCGATCACCGTCTCCGACCAGTTCCTCAACTATGGCGAGATCGTCTCCGAGCGCGGCCGCGAGAAGAACGATATCGAACGCTTCTACGCCAAGACCGGCGATCCGTCGCGCGGCCTGCCGACGATTGTGTTGGTAAATTCCGGATCCGCCTCGGCCTCGGAAATCGTCGCCGGCGCGCTGCAGGATCATCACCGCGCGCTGGTGATGGGCGTCAAATCGTTCGGCAAGGGATCGGTGCAGACCGTGCTCGATCTCGGCAACAATACCGCGCTGCGGCTGACCACGTCGCGTTACTACACGCCGTCGGGCCGTTCGGTGCAGGAAGGCGGGATCGAGCCGGATATCCGCGTGCCGCAGATCACCGATCCCGATTTCAAGACGCGGCCCGTGTTCCGCGAGGCCGATCTGCGCCGCCACCTGATCAACGAGGTCAAGGCCGACGACAAGGTGCTCGAGGAAGACACCAAGGACGATCCGCGCTTTGCCGCGACGCCCGAGCAATTGAAGGCCAAGGGCGTGGAGGATTTCCAGCTCGATTATGCGCTGAAAACGTTGGCGCGGCTGGGCCCGGCGGTGAAGACGGCGGCGAAGTGATGGTGTACCCCTACCACCGCTTCCCCGGCGCAGGCCGGGACCCAGTCGTGAAGGTCGATGTAACGAAGCGCAGCGACAGTTACCTTCTGTCTTCCGACTGGGCCCCGGCCTGCGCCGGGGAAGCGGTATTGGTTGGGGTGGCAATTTGACGCGCAACTTCACCACCGCCCGCCTGGTCGCCCTCCTGCTCCCCGCCACGCTCCTGGCCGGGGCATGGGGATCGCAGCTGATCGGCCATCTCTATCCGTGCGAAATGTGCCACTGGCAGCGTTGGCCGCATTACGCGGCGGTGGCGCTCGCCGCGCTCGCTTTCGTGGTGCCGGGCATGCCCGCCAAACGCGCGCTGGTCTTCTCCGCCGCCATCGCCATCGCAGTGAGCGGCGCGATCGGCGTGTTCCATGCCGGCGTGGAATATCATTGGTGGGACGGCATCACTGCCTGCACTTCCACCGTCTCGGGCAGCGGCGGCAGCGCGGAGGACATGCTGGCGCGGATCATGAATGCGCCGATCGTCCGTTGCGATGTCGCGCAGTGGAGCCTGTTCGGCATTTCGCTCGCCGGGTTCAACGCGATCCTGTCGCTGGGCGGCGCGGCGACCATTCTCACGCTGCTGTTCGGGGGGCGCAAATGACGCGGTGGAAACCTGGTGATCCCAAGCGCGTGAGCGCGCCGATGGTGCGTGTCGACCAGGCCGGCGAATATGGCGCGATCCGCATCTATGGCGGGCAATTGGCGGTGATGGGCGATCGCATCCCGGCGGCGCGCGAGATTGCCGGCATGGCCGTGCAGGAAGAGCGCCACCGGGCCTTTTTCGATGCCATGATGGCGCGGCGCGGGGTGCGCCCGACGCTGTTGCAGCCGGCCTGGAAGCTGGCCGGTTTCGCGCTCGGCGCGGTGACCGCGGCGATCAGCCCGGCGGCGGCGATGGCATGCACGGTCGCGGTCGAGACCGAGATCGACAAACATTATGCCGATCAGCTGGTCGCGCTCGGCGATAGCGATCCGGAGCTGAGCGCCGCGATCCTCGATTTCCAAGCCGAGGAAGTCGAGCATCGCGAGACGGCGCTGGCCGCGGGCGCGGAAACCGCGATCGGCTATCCGATCCTGAGCGCGGTGATCCGGTTGGGCTGTCGGGTGGCGATCGCCACGGCGCAGCGGATATGACGTGCGGTGGACATAGCGGCGGCGCTCGTGCGTTGTCGGGCAGGATGGGAGTAATGACATGAAGATCACGATCGGCGGCGGCCTGGCCGCGACCCTGTTGGCCGGCTTGCTCGGCGCCGGTACGGCGCTGCCAGCGGCGGCGCAAAATGCCGCGCAAAACGGCGTGCTGGTGATCTACGGCACGCAGAAATGCCCGACCACGCAGAATGGCGAGGAAATCGTCGTCTGCGTCCGCCGCAACGCCAGCGAACAGTTCCGCATTCCCAAGGAATTGCGCGAAATGGAGATCACGCCGGAGAATGAAAGCTGGGCGGTGCGCGCGCAGGGCACCGACGCGGCAGGCGCTAGCGGCATCGGCAGTTGCTCGACCGTCGGCGTCGGCGGTGCCAGCGGCTGCATGGAACAGCGCGCCGATCTGTGGCGCGCCGAGAAGAAGAAGAAGGCAACGGACGCCAAGGCGGTTCAGGACGCGCTGCCCTGATCGGGGATGATCGGCGCTTCGATATCGGAATGGTGCCACGGTAGCGTCCGCTCCACCGTACGGTTCCCCTGCGAAAGCAGGGGCCCAGAGTACCAAACGCAGCGCTTGTGACCCTGGGCCCCTGCTTTCGCAGGGGAACTGCTAAGATCAGAATGCTGCAACGCGGCGCTTTTGCGGGGACACATGGCGATAATAACCACGGCACCCGTGCCAGCCACCGGTGCAGCGTCCCCGACCGTGCGCGGGCCGCACGCGGTGGCGCTCGGCCTGTTCTTGCTGGTGTGGCTCTCCTGCATCTGGTTCGGATCGAACCCGTATAATCCCAATACGGCGACGCGACTGTTCGCGGCGATCTCGCTGGTCGAGGATGGCGATGCCACGATCGACCAGTTCCAGACCGATACGCTCGACAAGGCCGAGTTCAACGGCCGCATCTATAGCGATAAGAATCCCGGCGTGACGCTGATGGCGATGCCGGCGGTGTGGATCGCCGACCGCGTGACCGGCGAGCGCGCGCGGGATCACACCCTGGCATTCTACAATCGCGGCCTGGCCCGCTACATCGATATCCGGTTGCAACTGGCCGTCGCGACGTCCAGCGCGCTTCTGCTCGGCCTGGCCAGCGTGCTGCTGCTCGATCTGGCCACGGGGATCACCGGCAACCCCCGCGCCGGGCTGGTCACCGCCTTGGCCTATGCCCTGGGCACGCCGGCCTGGGGCTGGTCCACCACGCTGTTCGGGCACGCGCCGGTCGGGGCGCTGCTGGTGATCGCTGCCTGGGCGGTGTGGCGTGGCACCAGCGGCATGCGCGAACTGGCGCGCTGGCGCTATCCGTTGTTGCTTGGCCTGGCGCTCGGCTGGGCAATCGTCATCGAGCTGGCCGCAGCGTTGCCGGCCGCGGTGATCGGGGCCTGGGCGATATGGTGCACGCGCGGACTTGCGCCGGCGCAGCGCTGGCGGCTGGCGGCGATGACCGCGGCGGCGGGCATCGTCGCGCTGCTGCCGATGCTGGCCTATAACCAGATCGCCTTCGGCAGCTGGTTCAAGCTCGGTTATCAGGGCGTGGTCGGCTATGACGGGATGAAGCGCGGGCTGTTCGGCCTGACCTATCCGCACGCCGCCGTGTTGGGCGAGATCCTGGTCGGGTTGCGGCGCGGCTTGGTGTTCGTCGCGCCGATCCTGCTGCTTGCGCCGATCGGGCTGGTGCAGCTGATCCGCCGCCCGGCGACGCGCGATCTTGGCATCATGGCCAGTGCGCTGGCGGTCACCCTGCTGCTCTACAACGCGTCCTATTTCTACTGGGACGGCGGCTATTCGACCGGCCCGCGTCACGCCATGCCGGCCATGGCGTTCCTGGCGCTCGGCATCGCGCCGCTGTGGCAAAGTTGGGGCCGGAACGGGCGGCGCACGATCGCGGCACTGCTTGGCCTCAGCATCGTGCTCAATCTGGCGATTGCCGCCGCCGATGTCACTGCGCCGGCGGCATATGCTTTTCCGATTGCCGATCCGATCCTGCGCAAAGTCTTCGATCTGGAAATCCGTACCTTTGCCAGCGACTGGTGGGGCTGGCCCACCTGGCGCGGGCTGGCGCTATATCTCGTTGTCGCGCTGCCGCTGACCTGGTTCCTGTTTCGCGCGACGAGCTTGTCGGAGCGGCGTGGCCGGCCTATCCAGGCAACGGTCGCGTGACTGGCGAATCGTGGGGCACCACAAGGGAGCGCCGACCCTATAACGCCGTTCGCCTGGGCACCCCTCCCGCTTGAAGGAGTGCCCGCATGCCCGAACTGTCCCCGATCCGTGTCGCCTTCCTGCTCTTCCCCGATGTCACGCAACTCGATCTGACGGGGCCGGCGCAGGTCTTGTCGCGGCTCGGCAATGCCACGATCGACCTTGTCGCCAAGACGCTGGATCCGGTGATGACCGATGCCGGCTTCGCGCTGCTGCCCACCGCCACGTTTGCGACCGCGCTCCAGCCCGATATTCTCTGCGTGCCTGGCGGGATGGGCGTGAATGACGCAATGGAAGACTTCGAGACACTTGCCTGGGTGCAGCGCGCCGCCGCAGGGGCGGAGTGGATCACCAGCGTGTGCACCGGATCGTTGCTGCTCGGCGCGGCGGGCTTGCTGGAAGGCTATCGCGCCACGTGCCATTGGGCGCAGCATCACCACCTCGCCGCATTCGGCGCCATCCCGGTCAAGCAGCGCGTGGTGATCGATCGCAACCGTGCGAGCGGGGGCGGGGTGACGGCGGGAATCGATTTCGGCCTGTCGCTGCTCGCTGCGATCCGCGGCGAGGCGCATGCGCGGTTCGTGCAACTGAGCCTGGAATATGATCCCGCGCCGCCGTTCGACAGCGGGTCCCCGGCGCGCGCCGATGCCGCTACGCTGGCGCGCTATCGGACGATGGCAGCGCAGCGCGCGCCAGCGCGCGATGCGCGGACACTGGCGGCGGCGGAACGGCTCAGGAGCGCTTCGCCTTCTTGATCGCGCTGATGCGGTGCCACACGTATAAGACGATGGCGAGGACCAGCACCACGCCGATCAACGCATCCGCGCTGTGAAACGCCGCCTTCACGCGCGGATCGCTGTGCCAGGCTTCGCCCAGTTTCATGCCGAGCCAGGTCAGCGCGAAGCAGAACGGCCAGGAGCCGGCGAAGGTGTAGAGGTGGAACGGTACCAACGGCATGCGCGCGACGCCGGCGGGGAAGGCGATGAAGGTGCGGATCACCGGCAGCAGCCGGCCGATGAACACGGCGGATGCGCCCCAGCGCACGAAGAAGCGGTCGGCGGCGTCGAGCTCGTCGGGACCGATCAGCAGATATTTGCCCCAGCGCTCGACCAGCGGGCGCCCGCCGCGCTTGCCTGCCTCATACGCCACGATCGAGCCGAGATTGCAGCCCAGCGCACCGGCGGTGGCGGCGAGATACAGGTTCATCTTGTCGATCGAGACGAGATAGCCGGCAAACGGCATGATCAGTTCGGAGGGCAGCGGCACGCACATGCTCTCGATCGCCATCAGCAGCATCACGCCGAGATAACCGGTGGCCTCGATGATCGAGATGACGAAGGTGGCGAGGATGCCCAGGATGTGTTCGACCATGGGCACGCCAAATGCGCGATGCGGGCGATGAAGGGAAGCTGAAAACGTGAGCGAGCATGGCTATGGCAATGATTCGTCACGACAGGTTCAGGCCCGGATGGGCAGGGTGGCCAGGTGAGCGAACGATATGGCGATCGAGATCGGCGCGAGCGCTGGATCGCCGGGGCGGGCGTGGTGCTGGTGCATGGCGCCATCGGCTGGCTGCTGGTGGCCGGGCTGGCGCCGTCGTTGGTGCGCCAGGCCTCCGAAAGCCTGCAGATATTCGACCTCCCACAGCCCCCGCGACCACCACCGCCCGAGCGGTCCATGCCAAAACCGGCAGCGGACCCGCGCAAGAGCGGCGCGGCGGCTCCGGCCAATCTCGATGCGCGGCCAACCGAGATCGTTGCCCCCATACTGCCACCGCCGCTGCCGCCGCCAGTGATCGCCGCGCCCGTGGCGGGGCCGGACGTGGCGGCACGGGCGGGCGCGGCGCCGGTGCCTGGGCCTGGCACGGGCGGCGGCGGGGCGGGCGTGGGGACCGGTAGCGGTGGTTATGGCGACGGGCAGGGAGCCGGCGGGCGCGGCACGTTCGCGCGCAAGATCGCCGGGCAGATCCGCGACGGCGATTATCCCAAGGCGGCGGCGCGCGCCGGGATCGGCGGGACGGTGTGGGTACGCTATACCGTTACGGTGAAAGGCCGGGCGGAGGATTGCCGCGTGACGCGGAGCAGCGGCAATGCCGAGCTCGACGCCGTGACGTGCAAGCTGGTGACCAAGCGCTTTCGCTATCGCCCGGGGACGGATGCGGCGGGGCGCTTCGTGTCGTCGGTAGTGGAGGAGGATCACGTTTGGGTGATCGACGATCCGGACGAAGACTATTGAGTTGCCACGGCCGCTCCCCGGCCCAGGCCGGGGTCCAGTCGAGAGACGGCGGTTGATAAGCGTTGCGCCTAGTTACCTCTGCCTTCGCGACTGGGCCCCGGCCTTCGCCGGGGAACAGGAACGGGAGTCAGTCCGCCTCAACCCGTCCAGCCGCCACGCGCAGGTCCTCCACGAACCGCGCATATTCCTCTGCCCGTGCCGCTTCGTCCGGCAACCTGAGCAGGAAGCTCGGATGCACCGTGATCCATGCTTCCCCGCCCCCATCCGGTAGTTCCAGCGCCCGCCCGCGTTCGCGCCCGATCGTCACCACGCGCCCGAACAGGCTGCGCGCCGCGGTCGCGCCCAGCGCCACCGTCACCTTGGGCTTTACCAGCATGCGCTCTTGGTCGATCCACCAGCGGCATGCCTCGATCTCGCCTGCACCTGGCTTGGAATGGATCCGCCGCTTGCCGCGTTGTTCGAACTTGAAATGCTTGACCGCGTTGGTGACATAGACTTGCGCGCGGTCGATCCCCGCCTCCGCAATGGCGCGATCGAACACTTGCCCCGCCGGGCCGACGAACGGCCGGCCGGCCAGATCCTCCTGATCGCCGGGTTGTTCGCCAACGAACATCAGCCGTGCCTCAACCGGCCCTTCGCCGAACACCGTTTGCGTCGCCGGCTTGTAAAGCGGGCAGCGCGTGCAGCCAGCCGCCTCGTCGCGTAAAGCCTCCCAGGCGAGCTGGATATTGCCGCCCACCGCGTCCCGCGCAGTCGTGATCATGCCTGCCTCCCGCGCCTGTGCACCGGCGATCAGCCCGGGCACCAACGCCGTTTCGGGCATGTTCTTCCAGTAACGCCGCGGCATTTCCTTGAGCATCGCGCCGACCTTGAGCCGAGCCGGATTGAAGATCGAGGCGTAATAGGTCTTCCACACATCCTCGATCGGATCGCCGCCGGGCGCGTCGCTTTTGGCGGCACCGGGACCTTCCTCGAGCTTCTTGCCGTCCCAGTGGATCGAGACATCGGGCGTCAGGATCGACCAGTGCATGCTGGCGAAGCGATCGATGAAGAACGAGGCGTTGGCCCGGACGATGTGATGATCGGGTTCGAACCAGGCGACGAAGCGTGGACGTTCGCCGTCGTCCAGCTCGCGGAAACGCACGAAGGCGCGCATCTTGTGAATGTCGCGGCGCACGTCCTTGGCCAGCAGGTCGAGCCGGCGCAGCAAGGGATCGGCGCGGTCCTCCATCAATTTGGGTTCGGTGCGCAGCCGCGCGAGCAGGGTATAAAGCAGGCTGAAGCGGGTTGGGTCGCTATGCAGCACGACGCTGCGCGCCAGATCGAGGAATGCGCGGGGCACGGAAAAGCCGCCGGTTGCGGGCGCGGCGGGGGCTGGCGCGCTGTCGGCGGCGAACAGATCGCCAGGGCCTTCGCCGACTTGCCAGACAACATCGGCGGCGGGGACGGCTTCTGCCGCGAGGCCACGGGCGGCGTCGCGCCAGCCGTCGAAATCGTCTTCGTCGGTGAGGGTTACCAGTCTCATTGCCTACCCGTCACCGCCGCGGTGGCAAAAGGTCGCCAAACTCTCGTCACCCCTGCGCAGGCAGGGGCCCATCGCTTTATCCCCTGGCGCTACCGCTTGTGGAGACAGCGATGGGCCCCTGCCTGCGCAGGGGTGACGGGCATTGTGGGCCGTCACTCGCGCTCGTCGCCACCCGCCGGTTCGGCTTCGGCGCGTTCCAGTTCCGCTGGCTTGCGCTCCTCGAACACCTGCGCCAGCTTCGCTTCCTCCTCATCCGTCAGCTCTTCCGCGGCGGCGGGGAACATCTCTTCCTCTTCCTCGCCGATATGATGTTCGTAGCGGTGGCGCATTTTGTCGAACGTCTTGCGCCAAGTGTCGCTGGCCGAGTCGAGCTCGGCGAGGTCTCCGAAGAAATCGTCGATCTCCTTATGCTCGGAGACCGAGTGGCGCGCATCGTCGCGCAGATCGGGCTTGCCGAGCATCATCGCGTAAAGCGATTCCTCTTCCGCCGCGGCATGGGCGGAGACTTCGATGCGGAATATTTCGAACAGGCGGTCGCGCTCGGCATCGCCGGGGGCGGTGCTGGCGATCTGCGCGAGCAACTCGCGGTGGCGGTCGTGATCGGCCTTGAGGTCGGCGAAGATGCGGGCGTCGGCCATGATAAGCTCCTGTGGTTGGAGACAGAACCGATCGTCGCCGCGCTTGTTTCAGTTGCGACTCGTTTTCACGCGAACAGCTCGAGCTGCTCCTTCTTCGGCGCGACCACGGGGCGCAGATCGGCGCGATCCGACAGCGCCACCGGGCGCCAGTCATCGGCGATCAGGAACGGGCGCACCTTGGCGATCGACGCGGTCAGCCGCCCGACATCGGCCAGGCTCAGGCGCCGCCAGCGCCGCGCGGCGAGAATGTTGCCCACTGCCTTCACGCCGAGCCCCGGTACGCGCAGCAGCATTTCACGCGGCGCTCGATTGACATCGACCGGGAAGGAGCCGCGGAACTTCAGCGCCCAGGCGAGCTTGGGATCGATATCCAGCGGCAGCATGCCAGTCGCCTGGTCGGTCGCCGCGACCACGTCGGCCGGCGTGTAATCGTAGAAGCGCATCAGCCAGTCAGATTGGTACAGGCGATGTTCGCGCATCAGCGGCGGGCGCTTCAAGGGCAGGATCGCGCTGGCGTCGGGGATTGGCGAGAAAGCGGAATAATAGACCCGACGCAGGCCGAAGCGATCGTACAGGCCGGACGCCTTGGTGACGATGTCGCCGTCGGTCGCCGCATCCGCGCCGACGATCATCTGCGTCGATTGCCCGGCAGGCGCGAAGCGCGGAGCGGACTTGTAGCGCTTCTTGGCATCCGCCGTATCGATGATCGCGGTCTTCATTTCCTTCATCGCCGTCTCGATCCGGCCTTCGGACTTTTCCGGCGCGAGCCGCTTGAGTCCGGACGCGGTCGGCAGCTCGACATTGATAGACACGCGATCGGCATACAGGCCGGCCTGATGGACCAGCTCCGGATCGGCATCGGGAATCGTCTTGAGATGGATATAGCCGCGAAAATGGTGATCCTCGCGCAGGCTCCGCGCGACCTCGACGATCTGCTCCATCGTGTAATTCGACGAAGCGATGATGCCGGAGGAGAGGAACAGCCCCTCGATATAATTGCGGCGGTAGAAAGCGAGCGTCAGATTGACCACTTCCTGCGCGGTGAAGCGGGCGCGGCGCACGTTGCTGCTCTTGCGGTTGATGCAGAAATGGCAGTCGAAGATGCAGGAGTTGGTCAGCAGGATCTTGAGCAGGCTGATGCAGCGCCCGTCGGGCGCATAGGCATGGCAGATGCCCATCCCGCCATCGGTCGACCCGATGCCCTTGCCGTCGCGCGAGGTGCGTTTCGACGTGCCCGAGGAGGAGCAGGAGGCATCGTATTTGGCCGCATCGGCGAGAATTTCGAGCTTTTGCTGAACGTCGAGTTGGGCCATCCGTTCGGCATATGTTCTATATGGCCTACTGTCGATAGATTAGGCTCAAGCCGGCCCGAAACGATCGGGCCGGCTTGAAGACATCAGAACGGCAGCATGCCGAAATATTTGAGCACGCCGATCGCCACGATCAGCACGGTGATGGCGAGGATGATGTTGGCAACGTTGAAGCTGCTCTTGGCGACGACGACGCGTTCGTCGGAATTGATCTCGGACATGATGGTCTCCCAGGGCTGGTGAAGCGTCAACCGGTGAACGCGAAATGTTGTTCCGTCTGGGAAATGATTTACGCGCGGTGGTCGGCTATCATCACCCCGGACTTGTTCCGGGGTCCGCCGTGCCGCAAAGGAAACGGGATGGTGGAGCGTGGCGAAAGCCGCCGGGTGGACCCCGTAATAGGTCCGAGGTGACGGATAGGGGGAATGCCAATGAACACGACCGACCGGGCGCGCCACCCCTATCTGATCCTCAGCATTACGTGCCTGCTCGGTTATCTGTTCAAGGCGCAATGCGGCGTCGCCTGGATCGATGGCATCCAGTACATTACGGGCTGCTATAGCGACGCCGTGCCGTTCTGGGGCCTGCGCGGCGTGGCGGACGGGGCCTTGCCTTATGTACAGACGCCGATCGAATATCCGGTACTGACCGGTGCGGCGATCTGGCTCGAGGGTGCATTCGCCCGCGCGCTCGGCGCCGCCGGCGGCAACGCCATGCCGTTCCTGTTGGTCGTCAGCGCAGTGAATGCGGCGCTTGCGTTTGCCGTGCTGCGCCTGATGGAGCGTGCCGGGGTGGATCGGTTGCGGCTCTACGCCTGGGCCGCGGCGCCACCGTTGTTCCTGTATCTCGGGCATAATTGGGACATGCTGGCGGTCGCTTTGGCCGTCGCGGCGGTACTGGCGGTACGGCGCGGCGCGGCATTCCGTGCGGCGCAATTGGCGGCGGTCGGCGCCGCGGCCAAGCTGTTCCCGGTATTGCTGCTGCCGTTGATCGGGCTCGGCGCCTTGTTGCGCCGCGATCGTGCGTGGCGCGACCGCATCGTCACTACCGCATTGCTCGCGCTCACCGCGATCCTCGTCTGGGGTGCGATCAACCTGCCGGTGGCGCTGGTCGCTTTCACCAACTGGTCTGAATTCTATGTATTTTCGAGCACGCGCAGCGGTACGATCGCTTCGGTGTGGGAATTATTGGCCACGTTCGGGATTTGGGTATCGCCGATCCCGGCCCGTAACCTGGCCAGCTTTGCTGCCTTCGCGATTGGCGCCGCGGCGATCGTTGCGCTTGGCTGGCGACGCCATGGCGCGCAGCCATGGCTGCTGTTCACGCCCGTGCTCGCCTGGTTCCTGCTCACCAACAAAGTGTATTCGCCGCAATTCGATCTCTGGCTATACCCGTTCCTGGTGCTGACCAGCTATCGGCTCTGGCCACTCGCCTGGTTCGTGATTGGCGATATCGCGGCCTATTTCGCGGAATTCTGGTGGTTCGCCGGGCTGGAGGGCCGCACGCCCTCCGCTACTACGACAGACATCGCCATCGCCGTCGCCATCCGCGGCGCGGCGATGCTGTGGATCATCGTCGCCGCGCTGCGCCAGCCGGCGCCGGACTGGATCACGCGGCCAGCAGACTCTCCGCCCCACCCAGATCGACCGATACCAATCGGCTGACGCCCTGTTCGATCATCGTCACGCCGAACAGGCGGTGCATGCGGCTCATCGTCACCGCATTGTGCGTGACGATCAGGTAGCGCGTCTGCGTCTCGCGCGTCATCGCATCGAGCAGGCCGCAGAAGCGCTCGATATTGGCGTCGTCCAAAGGCGCATCGACCTCGTCGAGCACGCAGATCGGCGCGGGATTGGTCAGGAACAGGCCGAAGATCAGCGCCACCGCGGTCAGCGCCTGTTCGCCGCCCGAGAGCAGCGTGAGCGATTGCAGGCGTTTGCCGGGCGGCTGGGCCATGATCTCCAAACCGGCCTCGAGCGGATCGTCCGAATCGATCAGTTCGAGATGCGCGGCACCGCCGTTGAACAGGGTCGTGAACAGCCGCTGGAAATGGCCGTTGACCGCCTCGAACGCGGCGAGCAGCCGTTGCCGTCCCTCGCGGTTGAGCGTGCCGATCGAGCCGCGCAGCCGGTTGACCGCCAGGCCCAGTTCCTCGCGCTCGGCGGCGTTGCCGCTGCTCGCCGATTCGAGTTCGGCGAGCTCGCTTTCCGCAACGAGATTGACCGGCCCGATCCGTTCGCGATCGAGCGACAGGCGGTCGTGCGCCTGACTTTCGTCTTGTGGCTCCCGCACGCTATCGACCGCGAAACCGACGCGTTCCGGCAGCACCGGGGCTGGGCAGGCGAAGCGCTCGCCGGACAGGCGGCCCATCTCGACGCGGCGCACTTCCTGGTTTTCCGCACGGGCCAGCGCCCCGGCGCGGATTTCGCGCGCTTGCGCCAGCGCTTCGTTGGCCATGCGCGCAACGGTTTCGGTTTCGCGCACCACGCTCTCCGCTGCACGCTCGGCCGTCTGCGCCGTGTCGGCCTCGGCGCGCGCCGCCTGATGCGCGGCATCGAGCGTGGCGATGGCGGTGTCGATCTCGGCTGGTTTGTCGGCCAGCGCGGCGATCTCCTGCGCCAGCGCCGCCTCGCGCTTGTCCATGTCGGTGATGCGCCGCGCCGCCTCGCCAGCACGCGCGCGCCAGCCCTTGGCCTCGCCCGATCCACTGGCCAGCCGATCGCGATCCTGCGCCAGTGCACGATCCAGCGTCGCGCGGTCGGCGCGTGCCGTGGCGACGGCGGCGCGCCGGGCCTCGGCCTGCGTGGACAGGGTGGCGACGCGGTCGCGCGTCGCGCTGCCATCGGGCAAGGCGGCCTTGGCCTGAACCGCCGTGTCGAGCTCGCCTTGTGCCTCGGTCAGATCGACCGCGATGCGCGCCTGCCGCGCCTCGAGATCGGCGCGCTGCGCGGCGAGGCGTTCCAGCGCGGCGCCGGCGCGGTCCTCCGCTTTGGCAGCCTCGCGCGCTTGCGCCTCGGCAGTGTCGAGCGCGCGGCGCGCGTCGCTGGCGAGCCGCTTGGCGGTGGCGATGGTGGCATCGATGCGCGCCAGCTCGGCCTCCGCCGCCGCCACGGCTGCCGTTGCCGCGGGCCGCTCGGCCTCGATTCGGCGCAGGCGGTTGAGCCGTTCGAGCCGCTCCGCCGCCGCCGCGCCCCCTGATTTGGCGACATAGCCGTCCCACCGGCGCAACACGCCGGCGCGGGTCACCAGCCGCTGGCCGACGGCAAGCGCCTGGCCGTCATCCGCCTCGGCAACGAACACTTGCGCCAGCCGCCGGCCGAGCACCTCCGGCGCGGCGACATGACCGCCAAGGGCAATCGTACCCGGCGGCGCGGGTGGGTCGCCGGGCAGCGCCTCGGCGCCGGCCCAGAAACGCTCGGCGGCGGCATCGAGCCCGGCCTCGAGATCGTCGCCCAAGGCGGCGGCCAGCGCGCGTTCGAAACCGGTATCGGCGCGCAGGTGATCGAGCAGCCGATCGCGCCCGCTGCGCTGCGTCGCGCGCGTCAGTGCGGCGGCTTCGCTGTCGAGCGCGGAGAGATCGGCGCGTGCGGCGGCGCGCGCCGATTGGGCGCCGTCACGCGCGTCGACCGCCGCGCGTTCCTGCGTCTCGGCGTCGGCAAGGGCGGCTCGCGCCGTTTCGCTATCGCGCACTGCTTGCGCCCGTCGCGCCGCTGCGGCCGCCCGTTCGCTGGCCAGCGGCGCCGCATCGCCGATCGCCGCCGCTTCCGCCGTCACGCGCGCCAGATCGCGCTCGCTGCGCTCGACCCGCGCCCGCGCCGCGGCCAGCGCGGCTTCGGCAACGCGGGCCTCGGCCGCTTCGCTGGCCTGTGCGGCGAGCGCTTGCGCCAGCGCGACCTCGGCATCGCGCCCGGCGCGTTCCGCCTCGGCCAGCGCCGCATCCATGCCCGGCACTTGCGCCGCCGCCGCGGTAATGCGCGCCTCCAGCGCCTTCGCGTCCTCGGCGAGCCGTGCCAGCGCCTCGGCGGCATCGTGCGCCAGCGCGCCCTCGCGGTGGCGATCGTCGGCCAGCCGCGTGCGGCTCTCGTGCAACTCCCGCAACCGGCGGTCTATGCTGGCGCGCTCGGTGCGCAACGCGGCCAATTGGTGCCCCGCCTCGCTCGCCCGATCGCGCGCCGCCAGTGCCGCCGCGCGCGCGCTGCCAAGATTTTCCGCCGCCTGGTTTTGATAGGCCGCCGCCGCGCGCTGCTGCTCGGTCGTCTCGGTCACGCGCGCTTCCGCCGCCGCCGCCTCGGCCTTGGCAGCGTCTGCTGCCGCCGCCGCATCGCGCCAGCGAGCGAAAATCATCCGCGCTTCGGCGACGCGGATCTGATCGGATAAGGTACGATAGCGTTCCGCCTGCCGTGCCTGGCGCTTGAGCGCGGCGGCGCGGGCGTCCTGATCGGCGATCACTTCGTCGAGCTTGAGCAGATTGGCTTCGGTGGCGCGCAGTTTCTGCTCGGCATCCTTGCGCCGCACGTGCAGCCCGGCAATCCCCGCCGCTTCCTCGAGCATGGCGCGCCGCTCGGTCGGCTTGGCCGAAATCACCGCGCTGATGCGGCCCTGGCTGACCAGCGCCGGGCTATGCGCGCCAGTCGCCGCATCGGCGAACAGCAAGGCGACATCCTTGGCGCGCACGTCGCGCCCGTCGATGCGGTAGGCGGAACCGGCGCCGCGTTCGATGCGGCGCACGATCTCGGTTTCCTGCGCATCAGCGCCTTCGATCAGCATCGACACTTCGGCGAATTCGCGCGCCGGCCGGGTCGCGGTGCCGGCGAAGATCACGTCTTCCATCCCGGCGCCGCGCAGCGACCGCGCGGAGGTCTCGCCCATCGTCCAGCGCAACGCTTCGAGCAGGTTCGATTTGCCGCAGCCATTGGGGCCGACAATCCCGGTCAGCCCGGGCTCGATGCGCAGATCGGCGGCGTCAACGAAGCTCTTAAAGCCCGACAATCGAAGCCGCTTGATCTGCACTGCCCGCGCCCCCGCTCAGCGTCGGTAGATCAGCCGCCGGCGGCCTTGAGCAACGGTTCGAGCTGGGCCCAGCCAACCGCATCGGCCTTGGTGCCGTTGATCAGGAAGGTCGGCGTGCCCGTCACGCCGCCGTCCTGCGTCGCGGTGTCGCTGAACTTGGCCAGCGCATCGGTCTTGGCCTTGTCGGTCAGGCAGGCGCGTGCCTGGCTCTCGGAAATGCCGCGCTGCTTGACGAAATCGATCATGCCCATCTGCTCGGCCAGCGAGGTCAGCTGCTGGCTCGGCGTCTGCGCCTGCAATTGCGCCTGCACCGCGGACGACATGCTTTGCAGCTTGTCGAGATACGACGATTGGTTCTGGTACATCTGTTCGAGCAGCGGGAAGAAGGTCTGCGGCCCTGAGCAATTGCCGAGCAGGCCGAGCGCCAGATCGGGCGCGCCATGGACGAAGAAGTCGCGGAATTCGTAACTCACCTTGCCGGTCTTCACATAGTTTTCGATCAGCGGGCGCATGCCCTCGCGACCGAACGCGCCGCAGGTCGGGCAGGAGCGCGAGCCATATTCGATCAGCTTGATCGGGGCGTTGGGGTTGCCCATGACATGCCCGCCCTCGGGCGTGGCAACGACCGCTTCTTCCCAATTCTGACCGGCCGGCGCAGGCACGGCGGCAACCGGCTTGGCCGGCGACCCGGCGGAGACATTGCTGCTGCTGTCGTCGCCGCAGGCGGCGAGAGCGAACGGCAGGATAAGGCAGGCGATAGGCAGTTTCATCGGGGACTACTCCAGGGGAATCATTTGGCGCCGGCGGCGCGGAGGATCTTTTCGAGCCCGGCCCAGTCGAGCGTGGCATAGGGCTTGCCGTTGACGACGAAGGTCGGCGTGCCCCCCGGCTGCGGCGCCGAGGCCGCGGCGATCGCCTTCCAGCTCTTGTCGCTCATCGCGGCAATCCGCAGCAAGGCGGCATCGTCGTCGAAACAGGTGGCCAGCGCGGCATCGCTCAGGCCACGCGCCTTGCCGATATCGGCCAGTCCCGCGCCATAGGCCAGCGCGCGAAGCTGCGCGCCTTGCGGATAGAGCGCCATGCGCTGGGCGTTGGTCTGTTCGAAGCGCAGGCCCTGCGGATACCAGTCGTCCTGCTTGGCGAACACTTGCTCGCTGGCGCCGACAAACCCGGCCGGCCCGCCGCAGCGCGCGACGATCGTCGCAGCGAGATCGAGCTTGTCGCGCGTGGCATGGCGCAGCTCGACACTGGTCGAGCCCGAACGAATGAACTTGTCCCGCAAGATCGGGGCGGATTGCTCGGCATAATGCGCGCAGTGCGAGCAGGTATAGCTGAGATATTCGACCAATTTCACTTTCGCCGCGGGATTGCCGATGCGGTACGCGCCATCGGCAGTGCGGGTGACGGTCTTGGTCCAGTCGCGCGGCGCGGGGGCGGCGCTCACCAGCAGCGGCAGCATCAGGAAAGCGAGCAGCAAGCGGATCATTCGTCGTGATGTCCAGTCAGGGGGGCGATGACGGGGGGACCGCTGGTGGCGGCGACACCGGCGGCCAGCGCCTCCAGCACGGCCTTCAGCTCGGGATCGGCGATCGTGCGCAGGCTTTCACCGAGCTCGGCCGGGATCGGTTTGAGCGATGGCGGCGCGGCGCGGACGCGCGGCGCGGGCACGTCGCCCTGGCGCATCTGTACGCGCGCGATCGCGGCATAGCCGAAGAAGCGATTAACCCGCTCGATGATCTCGGGCGCGATATGCTGCATCATCGTGCCATGCGCGCCGCGCACCACCAAGTTCAGCGTGCCCTCGGCGCGTTTGCCCGGCGGGAAGCGGATCGATTCGGGCGCCGACACGCCGGCATAACGCGGGCCGACGATCTCGGCCCAGCGCGTCACCACCGCGCTCTGCACGAAGCCGAATCGGCGGAAGGCGGCGCGCCCGGCATCGGGCAGCAGCTCGGCCACGCTGCGCGCACGGCCACCGCGGACATGCTCGGGCTTAGGGGGAGGAACGGCGCGCTTGCTCATCCTGTCCCCCATGCCATAGCGGCACCGTGCCCGCAAAGCCCCGATCCATCTCTGTTGCGTTGTTGACCTGGTACGATGCGCATGCCCGTATCCTGCCGTGGCGTGCGCCGCCGGGCAATGCGGCGCCGGACCCGTATCGCGTGTGGCTGTCGGAGATCATGCTGCAGCAGACCACCGTCGCCACGGTGCGTCCCAAATTCGAGATGTTCACGACCCGCTGGCCCGATTTCGTCGCGCTGGCGGCGGCGGACGAGCACGACGTGATGACCGCCTGGGCGGGGCTTGGTTACTATGCCCGCGCACGCAATTTGATAGCCTGCGCCAAGGTGGTGGTCGCGCAGCATGGCGGGCACTTTCCGGACACGGAGGCCGAACTGCGCACGCTCCCGGGAATCGGCGACTACACTGCGGCGGCGATCGCCAGCATCGCCTTTGGCCAACGCGCGGTGGTGATCGATGCCAATGTCGAGCGCGTGGTGGCGCGGTTGTTCGCCATTGCGACGCCGCTGCCGTCCGGGCGCCCGGCGATCCGCGCGGCGGCGGAAACGATCGTGCCGGATCTGCGTTCGGGCGATTTCGCGCAAGGGTTGATGGATCTGGGATCGAGCATCTGCACGTCGCGCGCACCCAAATGCCTGGCCTGTCCGCTCAATCACGATTGCGACGGCTTCGCCAGTGGCGCGCCGGATGCCTTTCCGGTGAAGGCGGCGAAGGCGGCGAAGCCGCAACGCTATGGCACGATTTTCTGGGCCGAACGCGACGGGGAGGTGCTGCTCGTCCGGCGCCCGCCACGCGGATTGCTCGGCGGGATGCGCGCCTTGCCGACCGGGCCTTGGGCGGACGCCGCGCCCGGCCTCGCCGATCCGCCGCTCGATGCCGACTGGCGGACGCTGGACGGTGGCGTGGCGCATGTTTTTACGCACTTCCGGCTCGAACTGGCGCTTGCCGTGGCGCGCGCGGACAGGCATTCGAACGCCGGGGAATGGTGGCCCATCGCCAACATCGAATCGGCAGGGCTGCCGACCGTTTTCGCCAAGGCCGCCGCCGCCATTCGGGGCGCGGGATCGGGAGAGTGACATGACACGCTTGAAGCTTTTGGTATCGGCCGGCGCCCTCGCCACCCTGCTTGCCGGCGGCGCCATCGCGCAGCAGGCCGCACCGCAGACGCAGACGGCCCCGCAACCGCAAGCCGGGCTCAAGCCGCAGCGCGATCCCATCACCGCCGTCCCCTCGCTGCTGCCGACGACGCAGGCAGTGCTCGATGGCTATGTCCGCGACAACAAAATGCCTGGCATTACCGCGGCGTTCGGCGTGGCGGACATGCCGACGATCTTCCTCTCCGCCGGCAAGATCAATGACGACGCCAACGGCGCGAAGGCCGGGCCGGACAGCCTGTGGCGGGTCTATTCGATGACCAAGCCGATCACCGGCATGGCGGCGATGATGCTGGTCGAGGATGGCAAGATCAAGCTCGACGATCCCGTCAGCAAGTTCATTCCCGCTTTCAAGAACATGACCGTGGTGGATGGCCCGGACAGCCTGAAGAGCCATCCGGCCAAGACCCCGATCACGATCCGCATGCTGCTCACACACAGTTCGGGCCTGGGCTACAATATCATCACCAAGGGCGCGCTCTTGGGCGAGTATAACCGGCTCGGCATCAACCCGGCGCAGGTCAACAACCAGTTCGAGGCCGAGGCGCGCAAGACCCGTCCGGCCACGTTGGAAGCGTTCGCCAATGCGGTCGCCAGCGTGCCTTTGGTCTACGAACCCGGCACCACATGGAGCTATTCGATCGGGCTCGACGTGATGGGTCGGGTGATCGAAGTGGCGTCGGGCATGAGCTTCGACGGCTTCGTGCAGCAGCGCATCTTCGATCCGCTGGGCATGAAATCCTCCTACTGGACCGTGCCGGCGGGCGAGATACCGCGCTTCGCCACCAACTATGCCTTCACCAAGGCGAGCATGGCGCAGATCAACCCGGCGTTCGACACGTCGAAGATGGACGCCAAGGCGCGCATGCCGCTCGATGCGGCGGCGACCTCGGTGTGGCTCAAGGCGCCGAGCTTTCCCTATGGCGGCGCCGGCCTGGTCATGTCGGCGCGCGATTACGACGCCTTCCTGCACATGCTGCAGAATTATGGCGAGCTGGGCGGCAAGCGCGTGATGAAGGCAGAGACGGCCAAGCTGGCCATGTCCAACCTGCTGCCCGCCGGCGTGGTCTTCTCCGGCACGGTGGCCAGCACCGGCGGCAATACGGCCGGCCCCAAGATGGGCTTCGGCGCGGGCGGCTCGGTCTATCTCGAGGATTTCGCCGGTGGCGCTGGCAAGGGCACCTATGGCTGGGGCGGGGCGGCCGGCACGGTGGCGTTCGTCGATGCCGGGCGGCGCACGCGCGGCACGATCATGGTCAATTACTTCCCCGGCGAAACCTATCCGCTGCGCCAGGAAATACTGCCGGCCCTGCTCACCGATCTGGCGCGCTACAAGAAGTGATCGGCTTTACCGGCAACACGCTCGACCGCGCCGACGGCCTGCGCCACGACGCGGAGGCCTTTGCGGCGGCGGCGGGCGACTGGCGGGCGCCGCTGCTCAAGCTGGATGGACTGCTGCCAGAGATGACCGATGACGGGCGGCTGGCATGGACGACGCTTGCCGATCTGCCCGACGATGGCGTGCCGATCCTGCTCGGCCTGGCTGATGGCCGTCCGCATTTCGCGGCGTATCTGCCCGGCTTCCAACCGAGCAATGCGCCGGCGATGCGCAGTCCCGCGCTGATGGCCATGCTCGCCAATCTCGCGCCCGGCGAGGCGGCGATCTACGCCGCGGCGCGCAGCCTGATCGACTGGCATGCGCGGCATGGTTTCTGCGCCAATTGCGGCACCGCGACCGACATCTTCCGCGCCGGCTGGGCGCGCAAATGCCCGAATTGTGCCGCGGAGCATTTCCCGCGCGTCGATCCGGTGGTGATCATGATCGCCGAACATGATGGGCGTGCCTTGCTCGGCCGCGGTAAGAACTGGCCGGCCGGTCGCTATTCCGCGCTCGCCGGCTTCCTGGAGCCCGGCGAATCGATCGAGGAAGCGGTGGCGCGCGAGATCCACGAAGAGGCCGGGGTGCGCGTCAGCGAAGTGCGGTACATTGCCAGCCAACCTTGGCCGTTCCCCTCCTCGTTGATGATGGCCTGCGTCGCGGTGGCCGAGGACGATGCGATCACGCTCGACACCAACGAACTGGAAGACGCGATCTGGGTGCCGCGCGAGATGGTTCGTGCGGTGCTGGCGGGCGAGGAGGGGCCGTTCATCGCCCCACCGCCTTATGCCATCGCCTATACGCTGCTGACCGAATGGGCGAAGGGATAGCGCTCGCGCTGCGCACGGCGTCGCCGCATCAGCGGCGGGCGCGCAGCAGGATCCAGGGTACGCGATCGGCGGAAAACATCGATCGCTGCTTGCGGTCGTAAAAGGGGGGGCGGTGATCGCCCACGAGCAGAATGTCGGTGGCGGGAAAGTCTGCCGCGGTAATTTCCCGCGCGAGATTGGCGAAGATGCCGTCCCAAATCTCGAACATCCGGCACGCCATCGGCGCTGTCTTGGCCAGCGTCGGATCGAGCCGCTCGCAGCCGTCGGTGTGCAATTCGGCGAGCTGCGGCACCGGGAAATGCGAGTTCAGCGTCACCCAGTGGACGAATTGCGGTTGGCGCGCCTGCTGCAACTGGCGGGCAATGATCGACGGCACGTCGCGATCGCACGCGCCGGGAAATAGCCCCGGGCATTTGCCCGCGCCCTGCGCCACCAGCTCGGTGCGGAACAGCATCCGTTGGAAGCCGGCATTGGGATACCAGGTGGCGCGATCGTAAAAGTCTGGCGTGAACCCGTGCATCGCGGTGGTTTGATAACCCTGCCGGCGCAGCCGCATCGGCAGGCAGGTCGGATCGGGGCGCCGCAGCAGATCGTCATAGCCTCCCCAGCGGCCGCACAATTCGCGGATCTCCGACGTGACCGTCGAACCATTTAAGACGGTGGCGCCGGTCTCGATGGTGAAGCGGGTTCGCACGCGCGCGGTGGTGAGCTGTCTGAACAGCATCCGCTGCAGGGCTGGGTCGGTGGGCATCCCCATCGCCTCGACATCGATCAAAACGAGATGGCGACCGCTGCTGGCGGCGCGGGCAAAGCCGCTGCGCTGCGCCGCGGACTGGAATTCGGCGTCGCTCGGCGCGTCGCGCTGGTAGCTGCCCTGATTCAGGATCGTCACCGTCTCGTCGACCAATGCCCAGCTCGCCGTCAGGCCAAGCGCGATGGCCAGCGATCCGCCCGACCTGAAGGCCATATCACGGCCCGCTACGTGCCATCCGAGCACGATAAGCGCTCCCAACATGGCGAGCGCGAGGAGATATTCGGGGGCAGCCGTCAGGCGCATCTCGGGCAGGATATCGAGCGAGGAAAGGATCGCCAGCGGTGACAGGCTGAACAGCTGCGAGACGAAGACGAAGACGGAATATAATAAGGTGACGATGAACGCCGAGCGCTTGGCCATGGGCGACATCGAGCGGACCAACAGCCCGGCCGCAGTGGTCACCAAGATGACCACCAATCGCGGCGGGCTGCCGACGATCCACAAGAGCGAAAGCCCGATATTGGATAGCAATACCCACAATAGCAGCCACGACGTCAGCTGTGCCAGTTCCCGTTGCGCAGGGCGGAGGTCACTTGTGTGGCACCCTCCGGGGAGACCGCTTGTGGATAGCCCAACAAATGCAGCTTTATCAGCAGCGCGTGTCTCATGCATGACTATAATACCCCCAATTCGGGTTGATATAGTAGTCAGCAGCTTAAGCGATAATAAATATCGAAGTAAAAGGACGTAGATATCGATCTGTACTAAGTTGATCTACAGCAAAGCCAGTACTTATTACCACCTATATTGTTGATGCAGGTTATTCCGTCAGAAAACAAATGTTAGCTTGCGATCGAGGATGTATAAATGCGGAGGACAGCGTTCGCACGCGTCGCCGCCTGGACGTTAAGCCGCTAGCGCCGCGCCGCGGCCGCGATCAGCCCGACTTGGAGATCTGCCCGTCATTCATCGCGCGTCGGCGGCGATGCAGCGCCAGCATAATCGTCAGAATCGCCGGCCATAACAAGGTGTTAACGATATCCTCGATCGTCGGCCCCGGCGTCCACGGCCAGCCGGACAGCGCATACCGCGCGAAATCGATCAGCTCATTGACGCCCTCCAGGCCGGCGACCAGCAGCAGCGGCGCCCATGGACGCCGCCGACCGATGGTCAGCGCCAGCAGCAGGAAGGCGAGCAGGCCGAAATGGATGTGAAGTTCGGCGTGCGAGACGTGCAGGCCATGGGCCAGCCAGTCCTTCATCACACCCCAGTCGACGATATAGGTGAACATGCCGCCCGCATGCCCGATGGCGACGGGGATGGCGAGCCTGGCGGAGCGGAAAGCCGCCGCAATTGCACTTTGCCGTGCGCGCAGGGATACAAATGGCCCGCGCAGCGCTCAACCGGCATGGTCCGTGCGATGGCGCGCAGACCCCAGGTGAAGGTGCCCATCGCTTATGCAAGCTGCCGAGGTTTTCACGACGCTCGATATCGAACTCAAGCCGGATCCGTCACGGACCGTCATTCGCCCGTTCGGCTTCGCCTATCCCGAGGCGTTCCGCGCCGGCCGTCCGTCTCGCGCGCACGCCGTGCTGCAGCGGATCAAGGCGCTCGACCCGGCGATGCGCACGCGCATGCTCGGCCTGATGCAAGGGGCGATGCGCGAACGCCATCGCAACAGCGACCAAGTGTTTCAGCGCCGCTTCGAGGAAATGCGCGAAGAACTCGGCAGCCCGCAGGTGGACGAGACGATACAATTGCTCATCGGCGCCTATTTCAGCCAGGAATATGCCTTCGAATCCGCCGCCTTGTTCAACCCCAGTATCGTGCGCTTGCCCGATGCCGAGCCGACGACCCCCGGCGGCGTGCGCTTCCTGCTGTCGCTGCGCGGCATTGGCGAAGGGCATATCTCTTCGGTCACGCTGCGCACCGGCGAATGGGCCGCCGACGGCACGGTGACGATCGATCCGGCCAGTGCCAACGGCGTAACGCCGCGCATCGATCGCCATGATGACGGCTGGGTGCGCTTGGTATGCGAAAGCAGCGAGGACGTGTCGGAGACGGTGATCTTCCCGGTCCTGCCCAGCCAGCGGCAGGGCGTGGAGGATCTACGCCTGGTCAATTTCACCGATCATGACGGCGTCGAGAGCGTGATCGGCACCTACACCGCGTTCGACGGCAAGGATGCGCGGCAGGAATTGCTTCGCGGCGTCGACATGCGCACGTTCGAAATGCGCCCGCTGACCGGCGCGATGACCGGCTATAAGGGCATGGCGCTGTTCCCGCGGCGCATCGACGGGCAGTTCGTCATGCTCGGGCGGCAGGACAATGAGAATATCTGGCTGCTCCGTTCCGACGATCTCTACACCTGGGAGCGCGACGAGGCCGAGCCGATCATGGGCCCCAAATATCCGTGGGAATTCGTCCAGATGGGCAATTGCGGCTCGCCGATCGAGATTGACGAGGGCTGGTTGGTGTTCACCCACGGTGTCGGCATGGTGCGCGGCTATTGCATCGGCGCATGCCTGCTCGACAAACAGGATCCGCGACGCGTGCTGGCGCGCACGCCGTCGCCATTGCTGTTCCCCAGCGCCGAGCAACGTGGCGGCTATGTGCCCAACGTCACCTACAGTTGCGGCGGGCTATTGCACGGCCGGCGCGTGCTGCTGCCCTATGCGATCGGCGACGAATATAGCGCCTTCGCGGTGGCCGAAGTGGACGATCTGCTGTCGGTGATGGTGCCGGCCTGAGGGTGTAGTGCCTGTGCTTTGGACGCGTATATGTCAGCACCTAGCCAAATCTCGCGTCACCCCTGCGCAGGCAGGGGCCTATCGCTATCTCCACAGGCGGTAGTCGCTGACGTGAAAGCGATGGGCCCCTGCCTGCGCAGGGGTGACGGGGTAGTGACTACCTAAAGGAGGAGGCTTCCCGCTGCCCGCCTCAGTTGCTGGTGGAAAGCCCGCTGCGGCGGTGCTTGCCGCCGTAGCGCGTGCCGATATAGCCGCCGATCCGCGCCATTTCGCTGGCAGCGCCACTGGCGGCCGTTTCGCTGCACGGGAATGGCGCGCTCTCGCACTGCTTGGCGCGCGCCGCCACGCGGTCGCATAATTCCTCGATATCGGCGCGCGTGAGCAGGTTCTTCTCGCGCAACAGGCACAACAGGGTCTGCAGGATCACCAGACTTTCGTCGCCGGCATTAGCGTGGCCCGAAGTCGAAGGTACGTCGAGGATGCCCATCGTCTGTCTCCTGTTGCGACGACAGCCTATGCCTTTCCTGACATACCGCAAGTTTATTGCAGGCCGCCGCCGAGCGTCCGGTACAGGGCGATCAGGTTGCTGGCGCGCGCCAGCCGCGTGGTGACGAGCGCTTGCTGTGCGGCATAAGCAGTGCGCTGCGCGTCGAGCGAGACCAGGAACGAATCGACCCCGGCGCGGTAGCGCGCGTCCGACAGCCGCGCGGCGACTTGGGCCGAGGTGGCGCGCGCGGTCTGCGCGGAAACCTGTTCGTCGATCGTGCCGCGCTGCGCCAGCGCATCGGCGACTTCGCGGAACGCGGTCTGGATGGCCTTTTCATAGGTCGCCACCGCCACCTGTTGCGAGGCGCGGGCATAATCGAGATTGCCCTTGTTACGCCCGCCATCGAACAACGGCAGGCCGATGCTCGGGCCGGCGCTATAAGTGAAGCTGCCGCTGCCGAAGAGCCCGGACAGCGCGGTCGACAGCGTGCCGAGCGTGGCGGTCAACGAGATGGTCGGGAAGAAGGCGGCACGCGCCGCGCCGATATTGGCGTTCTCGGCGATCAGTTGATGTTCGGCCTGCAGCACATCGGGCCGGCGCAACAGCACTTCGGACGAGACGTTGCCCGGCAGCGCGTCGATCGTGGCGTTGCCCGCACCCAGGCCATCGGGCAGTTGCGCAGGCGCGACGGTGGCGCCGACCAGCAGGTTGAGCGCATTCTGGTCCTGCGCGACTTGCGTCTGCAGCGTGGCGATGTCGTTGCGCGCGGACTGGTAATTGGTATCGGCCTGGCGCGCCTCGAGTTCGGATGCGATGCCGATGCGGAATTGCGCGCTGGTCAGGCGCCGCGTTTCTTCGAACGCGCCGAGCGTCTGGCGCGACAGTTTGAGCTGTTCCTGATCCGACGCCATGGTCAGCCAGGCAGTGGCGATCTCGCCGATCAGGCTGATGCGCGTGGCGCGCTGGGCCTCTTCGGAAGCGAAATATTGTTCCTGCGCGGCGCGGCTGAGGTTGCGCACGCGGCCGAACAGATCGACCTCGAACGCCGACACGCCCAAGCCGAGCTGGTAGATTTCGAGATTGCTCGATCCGCCGCTCGCCGTGGTGCCGGTGCTGCTGCTCGTGCTGTTGGTCGCGGTCGCGTCGCCCGACGCGCTCAGCGTCGGCAGCAGATCGGCACGCTGGACGCGCACTTGCGCGCGCGCCTGCAGCACGTTGCCGGCGGCGATGCGCAGGTCGCGATTGTTGGCCAGGCCGGTTTCGATCACGCTGCGCAGCCGGGGATCGGTGAAGAAATCGCGCCACCCGATGCGCGTCAGATCGGGCGCGTCGCTCGGCGCGGCCGGATAGATGCCGCCCTGGGGCAGGGTGGCCGGCACCGCGCCGAGCGGGCGGACATAGGTCGGCGCGAGGTTGCAACCGGCCAGCGTGGTGGACAGCGCCAGCGCGGCGAGGATCGGGCGGGAAAGGGTCTTCACAATCAGGCTCCCTGGGTGGCGGGGGCGCCATCCGGATGGTCGTGCGTCTTGGGGTCTTCGGTCTTGTGGCCGCCCTGGCCGAACAGCTTGAGGACGACGACGAAGAACATCGGCACGAAGAAGATCGCCAGCACGGTCGCCGACAGCATGCCGCCGACCACCGCGCGGCCGATCGCATTCTGCCCGCCGGCGCCGGCGCCGGTCGAAATGGCCAGCGGCATCACGCCGAAGATAAAGGCCAGGCTGGTCATCAGGATCGGGCGCAGGCGGACCTTGGCCGCTTCGATCGCGGCGTCGAACGCGCTCATCCCTTCGGCCATCCGTTCTTCGGCGAATTCGACGATCAGGATCGCGTTCTTGGCCGACACGCCAATCGTGGTGATCAGCCCGACCTGCAGATAGATGTCGTTGTTGAGCCCGGTCAGCCACGCGGCGAGCACCGCGCCGAGCACGCCCAACGGCACCACTAGCAGCACCGAGATCGGCACCGACCAACTTTCGTACAAGGCGGCCAAGCACAGGAAGACGATCAGCAGCGACAGGCCGTAGAGCGCCGGCGCCTGCCCGCTGGACAATTGCTCCTCATAGCTCAGCCCGGTATATTCCAGCGCCGTGCCGGGCGGCAATTTGGCGTGCAGTTCCTTGAGCGCGGCAAGCGCATCGCCGCTGCTGATGCCGGCCGCTGGCGCGCCCTGGATCTGCATCGCCGCCTGGCCGTTGTAGCGCGTCAGCTGCACCGGCGCGTTGATCCATTCGAGCGTTGCAAAGGCGGTGAAGGGCACCATCTGGCCATTCTCGCCACGCACGAACAACGTGCCGATATCCTCGGGTTTCAAACGATACGGCGCATCGGCCTGGATATAGACGCGCTTGACGCGGCCGTGGTCGATAAAGTCGTTGACGTACGCGCCGCCCCAGGCGGTGGCGATGGTCGAGTTGATCGAGGTGAGGTCTACGCCGAGCGCGCGTGCCTTGTCCTGGTCGATATCCACTTTCAGCTGTGGCGCATCGTCCAGGCTGACCGGGCGGACCTGCGCCAGCCGCTTGTCCTGCGCGGCGAGCCCGAGCAGCATGTTGCGCGCGGCGAGCAATTTGTCGTGACCGAGACCGGTCTCGTCGACCAACTGCACGTCGAATCCGGTGGCGTTGCCCAATTCCTGCACCGCCGGGGGCACCAAGGCGTAGACCGTCCCATCCTTATATTGCGAGAACGGCCCCATCGCGCGCGCGGCGATCGCCTGCGCCTTGTTGGCGGCGCCCGAACGGTCTTCCCAATCCTTCAGGCTGACAAAGGCGAGGCCGGCATTCTGGCCCTGCCCGGCAAAGCTGAAGCCGTTGATCGTGAAGACCGATTTCACATTGGCCTTTTCGGCGTTGAGGAAGTGATCGCGGACCAGATCCAGCCCCTTGTCGGTGCGCGCGGTCGTCGCACCGGACGGCCCCTGGACGAGCGCGATGATCGAGCCCTGATCCTCGTCGGGCAGGAAGCCCGAGGGCAGGCGGAAGAACACGAACACCATCCCGGCGACGATCAGCAGATAGACCAGGATCGAGCGCTTCCAGCCGCGCGCGGTGCTGCGCACGCCACGTTCGTATTTGCGCTGCCCGCGGTCGAACTTGTCGTTGAACCAACGGAAGAAGCGCGCAAGCGGGCCGTTGCCCTCCGCCTTGTCGGGATTATGCGGCTTGAGGATCGTCGCGCACAGCGCCGGCGTCAGCACCAAGGCGACGATCACCGACAGCACCATGGCCGAAACGATGGTGATGGAGAACTGGCGATAGATCACGCCCGTAGACCCACCGAAAAAGGCCATCGGCAGGAACACCGCGGACAGCACCATGCCGATGCCGATCAGCGCGCCGCTGATCTCGTCCATCGATTTGCGCGCCGCTTCCTTGGGGCTGAGATGCTCGGTCTGGATCAAGCGTTCGACATTCTCGACCACCACGATCGCATCATCGACCAGCAGGCCGATCGCCAGCACCATGCCGAACAGGGTCAGGGTGTTGATCGAGAAGCCCGCCAGCGCCATCACCGCGAACGTTCCAAGCAGCACCACGGGCACCGCGATGGTCGGGATCAGCGTGGCGCGGAAATTCTGCAGGAACAGGAACATGACGAGGAAGACGAGCACGACCGCCTCGATCAATGTCTCGATCACCTGCTTGACCGACAGGCGCACGAACGGCGTCGAATCGTAGGGGTAGGCGATCTTCACATCGGCCGGGAAGGTCTTGGCGATCTCCTCGACGCGGGCCTTGACCGCGTCGACCGTGGCCAGCGCATTGGCGTTCGGCGCGAGCTTGATGCCGATGCCGGAGGCGGGCTGACCGTTATAGCGCGGATCGAAGCCGTAATTCTCCGCGCCTAATTCGACCCGCGCGACGTCCGACAGGCGCACCACGGCGCCGCCGACATTGGTCTTCAGGCGGATCGCACCGAATTGCTCCGGCGTCTGCAGGCGCGATTGGACCGAGACGGTGGCGTTGAGCATCTGCTCCTTGGGCGCCGGCTGCGCGCCGATCTGGCCGGCCGAGACCTGCGCGTTCTGCGCGGTGACGGCGGCGGTGACGTCCGCCATGGTCAGCTGCACGGCGTTCAATTTCAGCGGATCGACCCAGATGCGCATGGCATATTGCGCGCCGAACACCTGCGTGTCGCCGACGCCGGCGACGCGGCTCAGCGGATCGGCGATGCGCGCCGCGACGATATCCGACAAATCGTTGGCGTCATGCGAGCCGTCGGCCGAATAGACGCCGACGATGAGCAGGAAATTGGCCGACGATTTGGCCACGCGGATGCCCTGCTGCTGCACTTCCTGCGGCAGCAGCGGGGTAGCGGCCTGCAGCTTGTTTTGCACCTGGACCTGCGCGATGTCCGGATCGGTGCCCTGTTCGAACGTCAGGGTGATCGTCACGCTGCCGGCCGAGGACGACGAAGACGAGAAATAGCGAAGGTTGTCGATGCCCTTCATCTGCTGCTCGATGATCTGCGTCGTGGTGTTCTCGAGCGTCTGCGCGTCGGCGCCGGGATAGGTCGCGCTGATCGTCACGCCGGGTGGCGCGATCGTCGGGAACTGCGCGATCGGCAGCGAGCGGATGGCGATCGCACCGGCCAGCATCAGCGCGATGGCGATGACCCAGGCGAAGATCGGGCGGTCGATGAAAAAACGGGACATGGCTGGTTACTTCGCCGCTGCCGGCGCCGCGGCGGCGGGCGCCGCCGGCTTGGCATTTGGGTTCCACGCGACCGCTTTCACGGCCGCGCCGGGGCGCAGCATCGACGCGCCTTCGACGATCACCTTGTCGCCGGGCTTGAGCCCCGCAGTAACCAGCCATTGATCGCCCACGGTGCGCGGCGCGGTCAGCACGCGCAGTTCGATCTTGCCGCCCTGGCCGACCACCAACACGGTCGGCTTGCCTTTTTCGTCGCGGCTTACCGCGCGCATCGGCACCAGGATCGCGGCGGATTCGGTCCCCTCGACCAGCTCGGCGCGAACATACATGCCCGGCAGCAACAGCCCGCGCGGGTTGGGGAAGCTGGCGCGGATGGTTTGCGTGCCGGTCGCCGGATCGACGCTGACATCGGTGAATTGCAGCGTCCCCTCGATCGGATAGGTGCTGCCATCCTCGAGCTTGAGGCGCACGCGCGCCGCTTGCCCGCCGCGGGAGAGGTCGCCGGCCATGATGCGCTGGCGCAGCCGCAGCACATCGGCACTGGCCTGGCTGACATCGACGAAGATCGGATCGAGCCGCTGGATCGTGGTCAGCGCGGTGGTCTGCCCGGCGGTGACCAAGGCCCCGGTCGTCGCCACCGACAGGCCGATCCGGCCGCTGATCGGCGCGGTGATCGTGGTGCGCGACAGATCGAGCTGCGCGGCGTTCAGCGCCGCCTGCTGTGCGGCGACATCGGCGGTCGCCTGCTGCGCCGTGGTGATGGCGTTTTCATAATCCTGCTTGGCGATGGCGTTGATCTTGACCAGTTCGCCATAGCGGCGTTGCAGGTTGGCGCTCGACGCGATCGAGGCGCGCGCGCGGGCCAGCGCGGCGCGCGCGCTGGCGACCTGCACGACATAGGGCTGCGGATCGATGCGATAGAGTGGCTGGCCGCGGCGTACCAGATCGCCTTCCTGGAACAGGCGGGCGAGGATCAGGCCGGCGACCTGGGGGCGTACTTCCGATGTCTCGAACGCGGTCGTGCGGCCGGGCAATTCGCTGCTCAGCGTTACCGCCTGGCGCTGCACCGTGATCACGCTGACCTGCGGCGGACCGGCCAGCGGCTGTTGCTGCGCGTCCTGAGAACCGCCACAGGCTGCCAGCAAGGAAAGCAGCGTCGCTGCAGCAAATTTTGCAAAAGACATGGAGTTCTCACCGGACACGTGTATGTGAGTGATCGTTCACTCACTTTTGCTGCTAGTGCGAAGAAAAGGGGCCGTCAAGCTTGATCGACCGTAAGGATAGCCCGAACGAGGTTACCAACTCTTCCGACCCCGTGCCGTCGTCGCGCGCGGAAATCCGGCGCGGCCGCATCATCGCCGCGGCGCGCACGTTGTTTTCGGAAAACGGCTTTCACAACACCGGCATCGCCCAGATCGCCAAACTGTCCGGTGTACTGGTCGGCCAAATCTACCGCGATTTCGCCAATAAGGAGGAGATCGTCGCCGCGATCGTCGAGCGCGATCTCGAGCCGTTCCTGCTCGATGCGACGCTCGGTTCGGCGGTGGCCAATGGCGATGTCGATGGCGCGCTCGGCTGGATCGCGCATGTCATCGCCGGAGAGCCGGATCATGATGCGCGGCTGGTGGCGGAAATCATCGCCGAATCGTCACGCAACGATCGCATCGCCGCGATCTTCCAGTCGGTGCAGGAACGGTTGCACGATAGCATCATCTCCGCGCTGACCATGCTGGCGCCGGCGCCGGCGCATGACCGCCGCCGGGCGATCCTGGCCGATGTCATCCTCACCGTCTCCGCCGGGGTGTTCCAGCGCCGCATGGGGCAGGTCGCGGCGATCGACCCCGATATGGTCGCGGCGCTGACCGACATGGTCCTCCGCGAAATTGCCCGGCTGCGTGAGCAAACAGGCTAGCGGCCAGCGATCAGACGAGTGCCGCATGGTGCGGCAGCGGCCGCCCGTCGGCGTCCACTGCAACCATCGTGAAGGTGGCGGAGGCGGCCTGCGCGCGCCGGCCGGTAAGCAGATTTTCCGCGCGCAGCTCGACCTGGATCGAGACCGAGCTGCGCCCGGTCATGCGCACGCGCGCGATACATTCGGTCATGTCGCCTTCGCGGATCGGCGTGGTGAAGTCGATCCGGTCGGACGCGGCCATCACCATGATCGCGCGGGCATGGCGGGTCGCTGCGATGAACGCGGCGCGCCCCAGCATCTTCAGCGCGTCGCCGCCATAGAGCGTGCCGTAATGGTTGGTCTGCGACGGGAAGACGATGTCCACCATATGCAGCGCGCCATCCGCTGGCGTGGCGACCACCGCATCGATCGGCGGTAGCGGCAGGCGCGTGTCGGGCCCCTTGATCGCCACCAAGGTGAATAGGCCGCGCGTGCACAGCCGCCGATCGCCGCTGATCAGTTCTTCAGCGACCAATTCCACCTCGACATCGACCGAGCTGTTGCCCACGCGGACGATCCTGCCGGTCGCCTCGCTCAGTTCGCCCAACCGCGCTGGCGCGGTGAAATCGATCCGCTCGCACGAGGCGGTGACGAACGGCGCCCGGCCATGGCGCGCGGCGGCAAGGAACGCGACCTTGTCCATGTGCGCCAGCGCCACGCCGCCGAACAAGGTGCCGTGATGGTTGGTGTCGCCGGGGAAGATCATATCGATCAACTGAACGGAGCCGCCGGCGATCGTCGTCATGCTGTCTGTCATGGCGGCGCGCATAGCGTGCTGGCCGCGCCATATAAAGAATTCTTTATATGATGGGGTAACGCGACCTTAGACGTAGCGCGGTATCGGCCCCCATTGCGGCGTCTGGTCGGGCAGATCGATCTCAATCTCGTCGACATAGCACCAGCCCCACCCCTCGGGCGGATCATAGCCTTCGATGATCGGGTGATGCGTGGCATGGTAATGCGCGGTGGCATGGCGGTGCGGCGAATCGTCGCAGCAGCCGACATGGCCGCAACTGCGGCAAAGGCGCAGATGCACCCAGGCGCTGCCGATCTCGAGACACTCCTCGCACCCCTTGGCGCTCGGGGTGACCTGATTGATGGTCGCGCTATGGGTGCAGCGGGTCATGCGGCTTCCTTGGTTGGTTCGACGTTGCGGGCCTGCTCGGCGATCTTGGCGTGGATCTGGGCGACCACCGCGGCGCCTTCGCCGACGGCCGCGGCAACACGCTTGGTCGATCCCGCGCGCACGTCGCCGATCGCGAACACCCCGGGCACGCTGGTTTCCAGCGACAATGCCCCCTTGCCGGTGACGATGAAGCCGTGCGCATCGGTTTCTGCGCAGCCGCGCAACCAGGCGGCATTGGGATCGGCGCCGATGAACAGGAAGACGTGGCGCAGGTCGCGCCGCACTAACGCGCCGTCGGCGCGGTAGCGGAACGTGGCGGCCGACAGGCCGGTCGCGGCATCGCCTTCCAAGGCGGCAATCTCCGCCCCGACATGGATTTCGACATTGGGCAAGGCGGCGATGCGGTCGACCAGGTAGCGCGACATCGTCTCGCTCAGGTCGCGGCGCACGATCAGGTGCAGATGCTTGACCTGCGGCGCCAGGAACACGACCGCCTGGCCGGCCGAATTGCCGCCACCGACCAGCGCGATCTCTTCGCCGGCGCACAAACGCGCCTCGATCGGCGACGCCCAATAGGAAATGCCCGCCCCTTCGAACATGGCGAGATTGTCGATCGCGGGCCGGCGGTAACGCGCGCCGGAAGCAACCACGACCGCCTTGGCGCGCAGCTGGCGGTCGCCGGCAAGCTCGAGCACCAACGGCGCATCGGTGCAATTGAGGCATTCGACCTGCAGCGGCACGGCGATCTCCGCGCCGAACTTGAGCGCCTGGTTAAACGCGCGGCCGGCCAGCGCTTGGCCGGAAATACCGGTCGGGAAACCGAGATAATTCTCGATCCTGGCCGACGCGCCAGCCTGGCCGCCCATCGCACGTTCGTCGAGCACGATCACCGACAGGCCCTCGGACGCAGCATAGACGGACGCGGCCAACCCGGCCGGCCCGGCGCCGACGATCGCCACGTCGTACAGCGTCGCGGGATCGAGCTCGGGCGTCATGCCGAGGCATGCAGCGACCTCCACGTCGCTCGGACTCTTGAGCAGATGCCCGTCGGGGCAGACGACCAGCGGCAATTCCCCGGGCAGCACGCCGATCCGCTCGACCAGCGCGCGGCCTTCCGCGTCGGTGGCGGCGTCGAGCACCAGATTGGGATAGCCGCTGCGCGTGAGAAAGCCCTGCAGCCGCACGATCGCCGGGCTGCCGGGCACGCCGATCAGGATGGTGCCCGCGCCGCCTTGTTCGATCAGCCCGACGCGGCGCAGAATCAGGGCGCGCATGATGATCTCGCCGACATCGGCCGAACCGACCATCAACGCGCGCAGATGCGCCGCGTCGAACGGCAGCGCGGTGCATCCTTCGGGCCCGGCGCGACCGCCGGCGATCGACGGGCGCCCGGCGAGCTGGTTCACCTCGCCGGTCAATTGCCCGATGCCGTGCGTGGTGATCGGCGCTTCATGGCTGAGGCCATCGCGGCGCACCACGTCGATCGTGCCCTGCAGCACCAGCCAGGCGCCCGCATCCTCCTGGCCGATGGCGTAGATCGTCTCGCCTGGCGCGAAGCACCGCTCGGGCCCGCTGGCAAAACGTCGCGCGGTGTCGATCTGAGTCGAATCCAGCACGGGAAACATTTGATGCTCGCGGGTGCCGAGAAGGCTCATGGTCAAAACCCCGTGGGTGGCCGGTCCATTGTCGTTCTAGCATTACCGCACCGCGACAGGAAACGCCCGATTTGAATGTTTACGCGCGCTGCGCTGTTTTGCCGCGCTGCGGCATCCTACATGCGCCGGACAATCGATAGGATGGGTGCGATGACGGCGGTGGTGGAGACGGTAGCAGTGGCGGACAAGGGGCTCGGGCGCGGGTTGACGCTCGCGCTTGCCGTGGCGGCTGGTGCGGCGGTGGCCAATATCTATTATAATCAGCCGATGCTCGGCATGATCGAGCGCGATCTGCCTGGCGGCCTCACCGGGCTAATCCCGACCGCGACGCAGCTAGGTTATGCCGCCGGCCTGTTCCTGCTCGTGCCGCTCGGCGATCTCGTCGAGCGCAAGCGGATGATCGTGTTGCAGTTCGTGCTGCTGGCGCTCGCCTTGGTCGCCGCCGCGCTCGCGCCCAACGCCGGCCTGCTCATCGCCGCGTCCCTGCTGCTCGGCATCGCCGCCTCGGTTGCGCAGCAGATCGTGCCGTTCGCCGCGCATCTGGCGGATCCCGAGCGGCGCGGCGCGACCGTCGGCACGGTGGTGGCGGGGCTGCTCGGCGGCATCCTGCTCAGCCGCACGCTGGCCGGATTCGTCGCCACGCATGGCGGCTGGCGCGAGATGTTCTGGCTCGGCGCGCCCATCGCGCTGGCCGGCGCGGCCGGCATGGCGGTGATGTTGCCGCGCAGCCAACCAAGCAGCGACCTGCGCTACGGCGCCTTGCTCCGATCGCTCGGCGGGCTGTGGCGCGACTTCCCGGTGTTGCGCCGCGCGACGATCACCCAGGCCTTGTTGTTCGCCTCGTTCACGTCGTTCTGGACGATCCTGGCACTGCATCTGCAGGAGCCGCGTTTCGGCCTTGGCGCCGATATCGCCGGCCTGTTCGGCATCGTCGGTGCGGTCGGTATCCTCGCGGCGCCGATCGCCGGCCGCATCGCCGACCGGCGCGGCCCGCAGGGCGTGATCGTGCTCGGCGCGGTGCTGGCCTTGCTGTCATGGCTGATCTTCGGGCTGTGGAGCACTATCGTCGGGCTGATCGTCGGCGTCATCCTGCTCGACTTCGCGGTGCAGGGCGCGCTCGTTTCCAACCAGACCATGGTCTATGCCCTGCGCCCGGAGGCGCGCGCACGGCTCAACACGATCTTCATGGGCGGGATGTTTCTGGGCGGCGCCGCCGGCTCCGCCGCCGCGACGCAGGTCTGGCAGCACGGCGGGTGGAGCGGTGTCGCGATGCTTGGCGGCACGCTCGCGGCGCTCGCCACGGCGCTGCAACTCGCCGGCCTGCCGCGCAAAGCGTGACCGGTCGCCGCAGCGACCGGTCACTCCCCGTCACGCGCCGCGCACGAACGCTAGCAGATCGGGGTTGAGCACGTCGGCGTGCGTCGTCAGCATGCCGTGGGGCAAGCCCTTATAGATCTTGAGCGTGCCGTGCTGCACCAGCTCGACGGTGAGCGGTGACGAATCCGCAATCGGCACGATCTGGTCGTCGTCGCCATGCGCCACCAGCACTGGCACACTGATCTTCTTCAGATCCTCGGTGAAATCGGTTTCGGAAAAGGCCTTGATGCCTTCGTAATGCGCCCAGGCGCTGCCCATCATGCCTTGGCGCCACCAATTATCGATCACGCCCTGCGACACTTTGGCGCCGGGCCGGTTGAAGCCGTAGAACGGGCCGGCGGCGACATCGATATAGAATTGCGCGCGATTGGCGGCCAGGCCCTGGCGGAAGCCGTCGAACACCTCGATCGGCAGCCCGCCCGGATTGGCCGGCGTCTTGAGCATCAGCGGCGGCACCGCGCTGACCAGCACCGCCTTGGCCACGCGCCCCGGCGCGGCCTGCGCGACATACCGCGCGACTTCGCCGCCGCCGGTCGAATGGCCGATATGCACGGCATTCTTGAGGTCGAGCGCATCGGCCACGGCCGCGGCGTCCGCGACATAAGTATCCTGTCGTTGCCCAGCGCGGTCTGGCTCGAACGGCCATGCCCACGGCGATCATGCGCCACCACGCGGTAGCCTTGCGCCAGGAAATACAGCATCTGCCCGTCCCAATCGTCCGCGCTGAGCGGCCAGCCATGGTGGAACACGATCGGCTGCGCATCCTTCGGGCCCCAATCCTTGTAGAAAATCTCGGTGCCGTCCTTGGTCGTGACGAATGCCATCTGTCGGTCTCCTTGGGCTTTAATGGGGCAGCACGGCGTGCCGTCTGCATCGGCATGGTGAAGGGGCAACGCCGGCCAGCGCGGCGGCCCGACAAGAATATCGCGGCGCGTGGCGGCCGCGCGGGTCATCGGCAGGATCGACCGGCATCGTCGTCGCTACTCCTGGCTATGATGCTGCCGAACCCGTTGCTGGCGACGGCTATATAGCCTTGCGCCGCAGCGCCGAAAAGTACTCTTTGGGGAGTTCGATGGGGCGCACGCATGGCGTTTGCCGATTCACGCAGCGCGTCAAACCGGCCGCCCGTCGCAACCCCGCCGTATCCGCGTGCACCGGGCCGGATGTCCGTCCGGCCCAGCCTGGCTCAGAACTTGGCGCCGGCCCGGATCCCGATCGTGCGCGGGGTGGAGACCACCGTATAGTTGCGCACGTTGCACACGCTGCAGGCCTGGTAGCGGGACAGTTCGGCGCGCTCGTCGGTCAGGTTCTGCACGAACAGCTCCAGCGTGAAGCGCGTGAAGTCCGCCCCGACCGAGAGATTGGCCGTGGTATAGGCATCGAGCCGCCCGAGCACCGCGGCCGGCGCGACGCGAATATCGGTCGAGGCCGACCCCTGATAGGCGATCAGCCCCTGAACGTAGGCCCTGAAGTCGCCGACCGGCACCGCATAGCGCGCGGTGGCGTTGAGCTTCACCTTGGGCGTGATGGGCAGGCGCGTGCCCTTGGGCGCGAGGATGAAATTGTCCTCGCCGGTGCAGGCGAAGGTCGCATCCGCCGCGTTGCAGATATTGTTGCGTGTCTTGGCATCGGTGTAGGAGCCGCTCGCGGTCAGCGACAGGCCGGCGAACGGCTGCCAGTTGAGATCCGCCTCGACGCCCTTGATCCGCGCATTCGAGCCGTTCTGAATCTGCGTCAGGCTGTTGAGCCCGAGGAAGGAGAATTGGAATGCCTTCCAATCCTGCATGTAGAAGGCGGCGTTGAAGCGTAGTCCGGGGAAGGGTGTGGTTTTGAAGCCAACTTCGTAGTTGGTCAGGTAATCGGGCGCATAAGGCGGCAGCGTGCCTTGGCGGTTGATCCCGCCCGGGCGGAAACCGCGCGACCAGGTGCCGTAGAGCAGCAGCCCGTCGCTCGGCTTCCAGGTCAGGTTGAGCCGGTGGGTGAAGCCCTGGCCATCGGCGGTTTTGGGATCGACCCCGCCGGTGCTGTAATTGTACACGCCAAGGTTGGTGCACGGGCTGCCCGCCACCACCGGCGGCAGCACGGCGCCACCCGGATTGTTGCGCACCGTTTCGCCGCTCGCGGTGAAGCACGCGGCGACGCCGGTGCCGCCACTGCCGACGCCATTATACGGTTCGCCCGCCGGATTGCGGCCAAAGCCATAAAAGCCGATCAAGGTATTGTCGTAGATGAACGCGCGGCCACCGGCGGTGAGCGTGAGATTGGGCAGGATATCGAAGCTCGCTTCGCCGAACATCGCATAATCCTTGTCCACGCGGCGCTGCTGCGTCAGCCACAAGGTGCCGGCAAAGCCGTTGACCGACAGTTCCGGCGCCAGGTTGGCGACCTGATAATCCTGATGGATCAGGTTGCTTTGGCGCTGGTAGAACAGGCCGGCGACCACGCGGAAACGCTCGTCCTGCGGCGAGGCGACGCGAAACTCCTGGCTCATTTTCTTGAAGTGATCGGAGGCGACCACGTACTGGCGGGAATCGATCGTCTGGCCGGCGGCGTTGAGGAAATATAGCGCGCTGGCCACACCGCCTTCGTAGAAGGAATCATAGGCTTCGGCATAATCGGTATAATCGGTCGCCGAATGCGTCGTGCGGTCGAGATAGGCGCCGGCATAAGTGGCGTCCCAATTGCCGATCTTGCCTTCGATCGTCAGCGCCGCCTGGACGAAGCGCTCGCGGCGCTTGTCGGGAAAGAAGCGTTGCACCTGCAGGTCGCCGACCGTCTTGTCATAGCCGAAAATGCCCTTCGACTTCATTTCCTGGTAGATCACCGTCGGCGTGACCGTCCAATTGTCGTCGAGATCGATCTTCAGCGCGGCCCGGCCGCCATAGACTTCGTTGGTGTTGAAATCCTGGTCGATTAGCGCTGCGTTGGTGACCGTGCCGGTATAGCCGGGCGCGAGCGGCGCGGCCGGGGCGGAGACGTCGAACGTGCGCGTGCCCGCGACATTGTCGATATAGCCCGCGTCGCGCTGGTAGAAGCCGACCACGCGCAACGCCATCATGTCGGCGATCGGCAGGTTGATATAGCCTTCGAGCTTGCCGCCCTGGCCGCCATGCGCGACCGTGTTGAGCTCGCCGTCGATGCGGCCGGAGAAATCGTTGAGATCGGGCTTGTTGGTGATGATGCGGATCGTGCCGGCCTGGCTCGACGCGCCGTACAACGTGCCCTGCGGCCCGGCGAGGCTCTCGATCCGCGCAATGTCGTAGATATGCACGTCGAGCGTGCCGCCGATCGTGGTGACCGGCTGTTCGTCGAGATACACGCCGACCGAGGGCAGCGAGCCCGAATGGTTGCCGTCGCCGCCAGAAGCCACACCGCGCATATACACGGTGGTGACGCCCGGCTGCGCGCTCTGGAATGCGACCGACGGCAGCAACTGCGTATATTGCGCGAAATTGCTGATGTTGAGCTGGTCGAGCCGGCGCGTGCCGATCGCCTGGATGCTGATCGGCACATCCTGGAGGTTTTCCTCGCGCTTCTGCGCCGTGACGACGATGTCGTCGCCGTCATTCTCGATCGCCGTTGCGGTGTCGGCGGCCGGCGCGTCCTGCGCCTGCGCGGGCAGCGCGAATGCTGCCGAGGCCAAGAGAGCGGCAAGTGCGGCGCGGCGCTTAGTAACGAACATCGTGATCCCCCCGATACGTGGCGGACAAGGTGTTCGTGGGTGCAACATCCGTCAACGAGCGTTTGGGCCACGCATCATTTCGCTGCCGTCACGTGACGGTTTTGCAACAGTCATATCGCCGGCGGCGCTGCCGGGTAATAATCTAACACATCGCCCAGCGCCATCTTGAGCGGATCGAGCCAGCGCTCGAACGGCTGCCACGCCTCGGTGCCGTCGCGGAAGATCGGCTGTCGCACCTGTTCCGAACTGGCCGTGCGCACCGCGCGGTCGGTCTTGTGGAAGTCGAGACAGGCCGGGTCGAAATCGAGCCCGCAGGCGGCGAGCAAGGCGCGCACCTCGGTCTCGGTATCATCCACCATCCGCTCATAAAGCACACGGTACACGCGCCCGGGCAGTACCGTATCGATGTGCGCGAGCAGGCGGACATAATCACGGTAATAGCGCCCCATATCATCGAGCGCGTAGCTGAACGCCTGGCCGCGCGCGAAATGTTGCTTGTAGTTGGAAAAGCAGCAGCCGAGCGGATGGCGCCGCGCATCGATGATGGTGGCGTTCGGCAGGATCAGGTGGATGAACGGCAAATGCGCCCAGTTGTTGGGCAGCTTGTCGATGAAGAATGGGCGATCGGTGCGGCGCTGGATGCGCGTGCGGGCGAGATAGTCGTCGCCCAGCGCGCGCAATTGCTCCGGTGGCAGCGCGGCCAGATCGGCCCCGCTCTGGCGCGCGAGCACGGGGATGTCGGGCAGTTCCGACGTCCCCTCAACCAGCGGATGGCTCGCCAGGATCTGTTCTACCAAGGTGGAGCCGGCGCGGGGCATGCCGAGGATGAAGATCGGGTCGTCCGCAGCGCTACCCGCGCCTGCGCGCGCCGCGAAGAAGTCCGGCGTGAACAAGGCGATGCTGCGTGTCACCAGCGCCTGCGTCTCGTTGGCGTCATAGTCGATCTTGGTCCGGCGCAGCGTATTGCCGGCGGCATAATGCGCAAACGCCCGGTCCGCCGCGCGCCGATCCTCGAACGCCTTGCCGAGCGCGAAATCGAGATGGAAGCGGTCTTCGTCGCTAATCTCGCGGCGCGCGAGTTGCGCCTCCATCGCGGCGATATCGGCAGCGTCGAATTTCACCGTCTTGAGATTGGCCAGGCTCCACCACGCTTCGCCCAGCTCGGGCGCGATCTCGATCGCGGTGCGATACGCGGCAATGCCGTCCGCCTGACGCCCCACCGTTTTGAGCATATGGCCGAAGCTCATCCACACCTTGGCCTGGCGCGGCGCATCCTTGAGCACCTGCTCGTACAGCGCGATGGCCTCGTCGAAGCCGCCGATCCGGCCCAGCGCCGCCGCCTTGAGATTGGCGTGGCCGGGATTGTCGGGATCGTCCTCCAGCACGCGATCGAGCTCCGCGATCGCCTCGGGCGCGCGGTTCTGGCGATACAGCACGATCGCCAGATTGGCGCGCGCGGCGGTGAAATCGGGCGACAGTTCGATCGCGCGGCGCAACAGATTCTCGGCATCCCTGTACCGCCCGATCCGCCCGGCCAGTTCGGCCAGCATGCGCATCGCGCGGACGTCGAACGGATCGGCCTTGAGCTGGCGTTTGAGCAATGGCTCGGCGTCGGACAGGCGGTTGTCATGCAGCGCGAGCGCGGCATCGATCAGCGCTGGCGGATAATGACGATGCGGCAGCGTGACGATGGGGGGTTTGGGGGCCATGTGCGATAGTCTTAGCGTCGAAAGGCACGGCGTGCCTAGACTGCGGCATGAACACGGACACCCGCCCCTTCGGTTTCTGGACCGCCACTGCCTTGATCGTCGGCGGGATGATCGGATCGGGCATCTTCCTGCTCCCCGTGGCGCTCGCGCCGTACGGCTGGATCGGGGTGATCGCCTGGATCGTCAGCATCACCGGCGCGGTGATGATCGGATATGCCATTGCGCGGCTCGGTCAGCTGATGCCCGAACAGACCGGCGCGGTGGCGATCACCGCCGCGGTCCTGGGGCCGCTCACCGGCGTGTTGGTCGGCTGGGCCTATTGGATCTCGACCTGGGCCACGATCGCGGCGATTTCCGGCGCGGCGGTAAGCTATTTGGGGGTGTTCGCGCCGGCCCTGATAGCCACGCCGCTCAATGGCGCGCTGGCGACGGTGGCGTTGATCTGGCTGTTCACCGCGACCAATTTGCTCGGCGCGCGCGCGGCGGGCCGCGTGCAGGTGGTGACGACGTTGCTCAAACTGTTGCCGCTGGTCGCGGTGGTGGCGATCCTCGCCTGGCTCGGCGCGACCGGCAAGGCGCACGCCCCGGCCTGGCCGGGGACGAGCGCGGGCTATGCCGGGCTGACCGCGGCGGTGACGCTGACGCTGTTTCCGCTGCTCGGCTTCGAAGGGGCAGGCATGATTTCGGAGCGCGTGCGCGATCCCGCGCGCACCGTGATGCGCGCGACGATGGTCGGCACGGTCGTCACCGGCTTGCTGTACATCCTCGTCAACTCCGGGATCGCCTTCGCCATTCCGGCCGACCGCGTGGCGGCATCGTCGGCGCCCTTTGCGCTGTTCGTCGAGACGTTCTGGGGGCGCGGGGCGGGGCTGCTCGTGGCGGCCTTCGCGGCGATCGCGGCGATCGGCGCGCTCAACGGCTGGGTACTACTACAGGGCGAAGTGCCGCTCGGCATGGCGCGGGCGGGGTTGCTGCCGGGGTGGTTCGGGCGGGTCAATGCGCGCGACGTGCCGGTGCGCGTGCTGGTCTTGTCGAGCCTGCTGTCGAGCCTGCTGGTGCTGTCGACGGCGAGCCGCTCGCTCAGTGGCGCTTTCCAGTTTGCCGCGTTGCTGACCACCTGCACGACCTTGTGGCTATATGCCGCGGTCTGCGCGGCGGCGCTGGCGCGGCGGGTGGCGCTGGTGCCGGCGGCGCTAGGGCTGGCCTTTACGATATGGGCGATGTGGGGCGCCGGGCTCGAAGCGAGCGGCTGGGGCCTGGCGCTGACGCTGACCGGCGTGCCGATCTATTGGTGGGCGCGGCGGGCTCCGCCTAGCGCCTCTCCCACCGCCCCGTCATCCTGACGAGAGTGGGAGGTAGCTTCACATTAGCGACAGGAAGGTTTCGGGCGGCTCGCGCGTTGCAGAAGGTCCGCAGTACCAGCGGGGTAAGGCGGTGACCGGCAAGCCGTGCGACGGGGCCTGATGCGGATGGCGTTCGGCCTTCCTACATATGCACGATGACTTCCCTCACCGTATGGCACGATGGCGCGTGCCCCCTATGCGCGCGTGAAATCGCCGCGATGCGGCGGCTCGATCGGCGCGGCGCGATCCGTTTCGTCGATGCTGCCGACGGCGACACGGTCTGCCCGATCGATCGGGCCGAACTGCTGGCGCGCTTCCATGCGCGTGAGGATGGTGTGATGTTGAACGGCGCGGCGGCGTTTGCCGCGATGTGGCGTGCCATTCCGATCCTGCGGCCACTCGGGCTGGCGGCTCGATCGCCTTGGGTGCTGGCCTTGCTCGACCGCGGCTACACGGGCTTCCTGCGCGTGCGGCCAAGACTGCAGCGCCTTGCCGCCCGCTGGTCGCGCGCATGACGCCGCGCCCCGATCCCACCCGCCCCGGGCAAGAAAGCGTGTGGTCGTTCCCGCGCCCGGCCATCGCCGAACCCTGTTCGGCGCACATCGTGATCGAACATCGCGGCATCATCGTCGCCGATACGCGCGCCAGCATTCGCACGCTCGAGACCAGCCATCCGCCAAGCTACTATATTCCGCGCGACGATATCGCGCCCGGCGTGCTGCGCCCCGCCCCAGGCACCTCGTTTTGCGAGTGGAAGGGCATCGCGGCCTATTGGGACGTGACGATCGGCAATGTCGTGCTGGCCAGGGTCGGCTGGAGCTACGCCGCGCCGAGCCCGGCCTTTGCCAGCTTGCGCGATCATGTCGCTTTCTATGCCGGGCCGTTCGATCGATGCAGCGTGGATGGCGAGACCGTTACGGCGCAGCCCGGCGGCTTTTATGGCGGCTGGATCACGAGCGCGGTGGCCGGCCCGTTCAAAGGCATTGCCGGCAGCACAGGATGGTAAGCGTTTGACCGATGATGGAACGAAGGGCCGTACAGTGCCGAGCGGGCGACTGTCGCGGTTCGGCCAGTTCGGCCGGCTGGCCGGTGGCGTCGCCGGCGGTATGCTGGCCGAGGGCGCACGTCGGCTGGCCGATGGCGAGCGGCCGCGGCTGCGCGATATGGTGCTGACGCCGGGCAATGTCGGGCGCATCGCCGATCGCCTGTCGCATCTGCGCGGCGCGGCGATGAAGCTCGGGCAGATGATCTCGATGGACGCCGGCGACATGCTGCCGCCCGAGCTGGCCGAGATCATGGCGCGGCTGCGACAGAATGCGCAGCGCATGCCGCCGCAACAATTGCAGCAGGTGTTGGCAGCACAATGGGGCAAAGACTGGCGCGCGCGGTTCACGCGCTTCGACGCGACACCGATCGCCGCCGCCTCGATCGGCCAAGTCCACCGGGCGCAGACCCGCGACGGCCGCGATCTGGCGATCAAGGTGCAATATCCCGGTGTGCGCGAGAGCATCGATGCAGATGTCGACAATGTCGCGACGCTGTTGCGGGTCTCCGGCCTATTGCCGCGCGAACTCGATATTGCGCCGTTGCTGGTCGCGGCCAAGGAGCAGTTGCGCGAAGAGGCCGATTATGTCCGCGAAGGCGAGCAGATGACGCTGTTCGGCCGCTTGTTGGCGGACTGCCCCGATTATGTCGTGCCGGCATTGGACGCGGAATTCACCACGAGCACGGTGCTCGCCATGCGCTATGTCGAGGGGCACCCGATCGAAAGCCTGGTCGACGCGCCACAGGAGCAACGCGATGCCGCAACCCGCGGGTTGATCGCCTTGGTGCTGCGCGAACTGTTCGAGTTCGGCGTGATGCAGACCGATCCGAACTTCGCCAATTACCGTATCCAGCGGGATACGGGGCGGCTGGTGCTGCTCGATTTTGGCGCATCGCGGCCGGTCGCGCAGGCGACGGTGGAGGGCTATCGCGATCTGCTGCGCGCGGCGCTGGCCGGCGACCGAGACGGCGCGCGCGCAGCGGCGCTGGCGGCGGGCTTTGTCGGCGCCGGCGCGGTGGCGCGCCATGGTGCGCAGCTCGATCAGATGATCGACATCATCATCGGCGAAATGCGGCGGCCTGGTGCGTTCGACTTTGGCGACCGGCGCTTTGTCGGCGTGTTGCGCGATCAGGGCATGGACGTCGCCGCCGATCAAGCGGCGTGGCACATCCCGCCGGCCGATATCCTGTTCGTCCAGCGCAAGATCAGCGGCACCGCCTTGCTCGCCGCGCGCTTGCAGGCGCGGGTCGATGTGCGCGCGATGCTTCAGGCATACCTCTAGCCGGGGGATCGGTGCGTGCCCCCGGCGTGGGAGGGGCTCTCGTGCCATGCCGGGATTGCGCTTCCCGCGCCCGCGCCCTAGCCTCGACCCAATAATCAAAACGGGGAAGCAGTATGCGTCTATTGGCATTGGCGACGGCGATCGCGCTCACGACCGGCGTTCTGACGGTGAGCGGGGCGCAGGCCGCCGACACCAAGCAGGCCGAGGCGCAGGCGCTCGACATCGCCAAGCGCGCGATCGCATTCCGCTCGGTCAGCGGCCCCGGCAACCAGACGCCTCAACTGGCCGCCTATCTCAAGAGCCAGCTCGTCGCCGGCGGGTTCAAGGATGCGGACGTGACGATCACGCCGGTCGACGACACTGCCTATCTGATCGCGCGTTACCCGGGCAAGAATGCCAAGGCCAAGCCATTGGTCATCTCCGGCCATATCGACGTGGTCGAGGCCAAGCCCGCCGATTGGCAGCGCGATCCGTTCACGCCAGTGGTGGAGAATGGCTATCTCTACGGCCGCGGCGCGACCGACATGAAGCTCGACGCCGCGATCGTCATCGCCACGCTGATCGATCTCAAGCGCCAAGGTTATGTCCCCAACCGCGACATCATCCTCGAATTCTCCGGCGACGAGGAGACGGCGATGAAGACGTCGGCGCTGATCGCCGAGCAGCTCAAGAATGCCGAGCTGGTCATCAACATCGATGGCGGCGGCGGCGCACTCGACGAGAAGACCGGCAAGCCGCTGTATCTCACCTGGCAGGGCGCCGAGAAGACCTATGCCGATTTCCAGCTCAGCGTCAGCAATGCCGGCGGGCACAGTTCGGCACCGCGCAAGGACAATGCCATCGTGCAATTGTCGCGCGCGCTGGAGCGGATCGGCGCGTACCAGTTCAAGCCCGAGCTCAACGATCTGACGCGCGGCTATTTCACCAGCGCGGCCAAGTATGAAGATGCCGAAACCGGCGCGGCGATGCGCGCCTTCGCCGCCAATCCGGCGGACAAGACGGCGATCGCCACGCTCACCGCCAATCCCAGCATGGTCGGGCAGATCGGCACGACCTGCGTGGCGACGATGGTGAATGGCGGCCACGCGCTCAATGCGCTGCCGCAGCGCGCCACCGCCAACATCAATTGCCGCATCTTCCCCGGCCACCAGCCCGCCGCGATCATGGCCGAATTGCAGAAGGTCGCCGCCGAACCCGCGGTGCAGTTCAAGGATGTCAGCGAAGGCGCGGTGCCCAACGATGCCTCGCCGCTGCGCCCCGATTTCGTCGCCGCGGTCAGCAAGGCGATGGCGCCGATCTATCCCGGCGTGCCGATCTTCCCCGGCATGTCGGCCGGCGCCAGCGACAGCATGTGGTTCCGCTATCACCATGTGCCGAGCTATGGCGCGAGCCCGGTGTTCATCAAGGGCTCGGACAATTTCAGCCATGGCCTGAACGAGCGCACGCCGATCGCCAACATCGCCCCGGCGCTGAATTATTACCGTTCGCTGTTCACCAGCCTGGCGAAATAGTGGCGCACCGTTTCGCCGATCTCACGCCCGAGGCCGATCCGGACGCCGATTGGAGCCTACCCGGCTGGCTCTATACCGACGCCGAATATCACGACGTCGAAGTAGCGCGCGTGCTGCGGCCGTCGTGGCAGATCGTCTGCCATGTCAGCGATATCCCCGCGCCGGGGGATTACCACACGCTGGATTATATCGGCGAAAGCGTCATCGCCGTGCGTGGCGACGATGGCGCGGTGCGTGCCTTCGCCAATGTCTGCCGCCACCGTGCGATGCGGCTGGTGGAAGGCCCGGCGGGCTGTGCTAAGAAGCTGGTCTGCCCGTATCATGCCTGGGCCTACGAGCTTGACGGGCGGCTGACGGGCGTACCGATGCGCGGCGATTATCCCGCGCTCGACATGCAGCAGATGGGGCTGGTGCCGGTCGGCCTCGAGCTGTGGAACGGCTTCGTCTTCGTGCGGCTGGAGGATGATGGCGGGCCGTCAGTGGCCGACATGATGGCGCCCTATTCGCCGGAGATCGCGCCGTACCGGTTCGAGGAATTGCGCGCGATCAGTCCGCTGCGCACACGGACGCGCGCGGTGAATTGGAAAAATGTCGGCGATAATTATTCCGACAATCTGCACATTCCCGTCGCCCATGCCGGGCTCACCCGCCTGTTCGGCAAAAGCTATGCGATCGAAGCACAACCCTATGTCGACAAGATGTCCGGTTATCTCGCCGATCGCCCCTCGGCCGATCCGTGGGAGCGGTTGTACCAGGCGCATCTGCCGCCCGCGCCGCACTTGCCGGACAGCCATCAGAAGCTCTGGCTCTATTACAAATTATGGCCGAACATGGCGTTCGACATCTATCCCGATCAGGTCGATTTCATGCAGTGGCTACCGCTGACACCAACCACGTCGCTGCTGCGTGAAATGACCTTCGCCTTGCCCGATGCGCGCCGCGCGATGAAAGTGGTGCGCTATGCCAACTGGCGCATCAACCGCACCGTCAATGCCGAGGACACCTGGCTGATCGAACGCGTCCAGCAGGGTATGGCCTCGCATAGTTATGCGGCGGGACCGATCGGGCGCAGCGAAGTTTGCCTGCGCAGCTTCGCGCGGAAGATTCGCGAGCGGATTCCGGAGGCGCGGCTGCACCGGGCGCCGGCGGCGGGGTGGAGTAAATCCCCCTCCCGCTTGCGGGAGGGGTTAGGGGAGGGCCTGTCCACGGTCACCACACTCTCACAGGCCCTCCCCCAGCCCCTCCCGCGAGCGGGAGGGGAGCAGTCATGACCAAGCAATATGACGCACTGATCATTGGCGGTGGCCATAACGGCCTGGTTTGCGCCTTCTACCTCGCTCGCGCCGGGCTCAAGGTGCGCGTGCTCGAGCGGCGCCATATCGTCGGCGGCGCGGCGGTTACCGAGGAATTCGCCCCCGGCTTCCGCAATTCCACCGCCAGCTACACGGTCAGCCTGCTCCGCCCCAAGGTGATCCGCGACATGCGGCTGCACGAGCGCGGCTGGCGCATCATCGAGCGTACGATCAGCAATTTCCTGCCGCATGACGGGGGCTATCTCAAACTCGGCGGCGGCAAGACCCAGGCCGAGTTCGCCCGCTTCAGCCAGCATGACGCGGACATGGTCCCGAAATACGAAGCCGCGTTGGAACGCGTCGCCGGCGTGCTGCGCGACATGGCGCTGAAAACCCCGCCCAATGCCGGCGGGGGCTTGCGCGCGCTGATCGCCGCTGCCGCGCAAGGCAAGCGCCTCGCCGGCATGGGGATCGAGGCGCAGCGCGACACGATGGACCTGTTCGTCAAATCGGCGCGCGACTTCCTCGATCACTGGTTCGACAATGAGTATGTGAAGGCGGCGTTCGGCTTCGACGCGGTGGTGGGCAATTATGCCAGCCCCGACACGCCGGGCAGCGCTTATGTGCTGCTCCACCACGTGTTCGGCGAAGTGAATGGCAAGCTCGGCACGTGGGGCCATAGCGTCGGCGGCATGGGGGCGATCACGCAATATATGGCCGAGGCGTGCGAGGAAGCGGGCGTCGAGATCAGCCTCGATGCGCCTGTCGCCAAGGTGCTGGTCGACGGTAACAAGGCCGTCGGCGTGCGCCTCGAGTCCGGCGAGGAGATCGCCGCCAAGATCGTCGCCGCCAATGTCGGGCCGGCTCTGCTGTTCCGCCAGCTCGTCGATCGCAGCGATCTGGCGCCCGATTTCGCGCGCCGCGTCGATGGCTTCAAGGCGGGGTCGGGCACGTTCCGCATGAACGTGGCGCTGAGCGAACTCCCGGATTTCACCGTATTGCCGGGCAAGGAGCGCGCCGAGCATCACACCGCTGGCATCATCATCGCGCCGACGCTCGATTACATGGACAAAGCGTTTACCGATGCGCGCGCCAAAGGCTGGTCCGACGATCCGATCGTCGAGCTCAAGATACCCAGCTCGGTCGACGACAGCCTTGCGCCGCCGGGACAGCATGTCGCCAGCCTGTTCTGCCAGCAATTCGCGCCAGTGCTACCCAATGGTCGGTCATGGGACGAGGAGCGCGAGGCCGCCGCCGAGACGATCATCGCCACGGTGACCAAGCACGCGCCCAATTTCCGCGCTTCGATCATCGCCACGCAGATCCATTCGCCGGTCGATCTCGAGCGCAAGTTCGGGCTGATCGGCGGCGACATCATGCACGGCCATATGTCGCTGGATCAATTATGGGCGGCGCGGCCGATGCTGGGCCACGGCGATTATCGCAGCCCGATCAAGGGCCTCTATATGTGCGGCGCGGGCACGCATCCTGGCGGCGGCGTTACCGGCGCACCGGGGCACAATGCTGCACACGAGATTTTGCGTGATCGGAGCTTGGTAGCGCGGGTGTTCGGGTAGCGCCGCTCGCCCCGTCATCCCGACGTATGAAGCGCGGAGTTCACAAGCAAGGTGCGACATCGGCCTAGGGTGTGGCGATGGCGGGGAGATGCAGCCAGCTGGCTTGCAGGACGGTGGGGAGTGGCCAGCCAACCTATAAGTAGCGCGCCCTCGCTCAGGACGGCCAGGATCACGGGGGCGACGACCAGTTCCACCATACCCATCTAGGCCAAGCCGCCAAACGGACCGGACGAGGCAGCTGATGTGCGGAAACCACTCCCCTGTCTGCGGTCCGCCGCAGAGAGAAAGTGATCGGACCCACTAAGACATCCTACAGTCTCGTCTCGTGGGATCGCCCTCTGCACACCAAGACCCACAGGGCCAGACCCACTTACGCATTGATGTCGCGATCGGGAACCCGCTAACAGTGTTTTACCGCATCAGACTGACGATCTAGCCGTCATCGCGCGTCGCCAGGCGGTCGGTGCTTTGCATGCCGCCCAGTAGCAGATGGCTACGCGGTGACATGAGCACTATCTATGTCGACGATGATAACGACACCGCCCGACGATCCTAAGCGCAATCCCCTCCATGCGGCATGGCAGCGCCGCCATGACCTGCGGCACGAGATCGACCTGCTCCGTAACCAGACCGACGTGGCGATCCTCGCCATGGCGCGGTCCGTTCCCGGCTTCGAGGAGCTGGAGCGCATCTACGGCTTCGGGATCGACCGCTGGAACCCGGACACGCTGCAGCTTAGTTTCGGGCACCGGTCGATGTTCCGGCCAACCGTCGACCGGAAGCGGACGGCATCGGAGACAGGGCCGACGCTCGTCTACAGCTTCGGCGACGCGGGGATCGTAACGGTCCTTTATCCTGCGAAATCTGACTTGGCACAGGTTCACGAGGATCATCTTTTCCTGCAAATCGGGGCGACGAGTGGCAGCATTCTGCTGGAGGGGATGCGCCGCGACGTCCAGGTTCTTGTAGCCTACGCGGAGGTTACCAGCATCGATCTCGCTGCGTTATGGCGCGCGCGCCTGCGGATCTGGATCCTCCAACTGCTCTGCGCCAGGTCACAGAATGGTAAGTTCAGGAAGCCGCCCCTATGGGGCAAGCTTGTCGGTCTGGTCGGCTTTGGTTCACGAACGCTTGCCACGGCTTCATTGCTGTCGGTGCTAAAGCCGCTGGGGCTCGCGATCCTGATTGCGCTCCTCGCGAAGTGCGGGCTCGACTGGCTCAAACCGGCCTGATCGCCGGCGCGGCAAAGGACGGCGGCTCGCTGGCGAGCGCCGCCTCCGCAGGCGGCCGTTCCCAATCCAGTTGCACGAAGCGGATGGGCCGTCCCGCACCCTTAATGCCTTGCGGGCATCCCTTTTGGTGCCCGCCTACACCGGATGAGGGCCTCCCTACCGGATATCAGTTCCGACGCGCAGCAGAGATTAGCGGTGCGGTCGTAGATGCTGTCGACCGGCACGGGCGCCCTAATCAGGCGCAATCGCTCAGATGGCGTCGAGCGATGATGCGTCCACGATCTTCCTGAATTCTCCCACGATGTCCGGATGGTGGTCATCGAGGTGACTGGCCACTGTCGTGTTTGCTATCAGTCGGCCTAGGTATTTCGACGCCAGGACCAGTTGCAGAACGTCGTCCCCAAACGTCGCCTCGGTCGCCCGGACCAGCCTTGCGCCGGAAGAAGCGCGTGCGCTCGCGCTGATGGCGAGCCGTCCTGCGATCTGTGACGCGGTACGCCAGGTGGTGCGTGTTTCGGAAAGCGATGCCGACGCGATTGTGAAGTTTCTAACCTTCCAGTTCCAGACCGGCGGCACTAAGAAGGAGGCGGGCAACAAGGGGCTTTGGGCGGCGCCGTTGGTGCCGATCCCGGGGACCGACGACATGGCTTTGCCCCTCCCGGTGCTGACCACAAGCAACCCAGCGCGCCGTGCTGAAGCATGGCTGGAGAAGGGGGGCATCAATGATAGCAATCCGCTCGGGAGCCGTGGAGATCGATACGAAGCTCTCTACCGCGAACGGGCGTGCGAGGCCGTGGCGGGAAACGGGAAATTCAAGCAGGCGCACTGTGCGGCAAAGGAGATCAAGAAGTCGAAGGTCTTCCCCGAGCAGGTCGATTTACTGGTCGCCTTTGGAGGGCTTTGCCTGGTCGGCGAGGTAAAGTTCTTCCTGATGCCCGCCGACCTGCACGAGCGCGACCGCTACGACACCAAGCTGCGCGGCGCGGCCGCGCAGGCGAAGCGCAAGGCGGTCGCGCTCGAAGGCCGGCGGGACATCGTGGCAAGCAATCTTGGTATCAGCCGGACGGAGGCAGAAGCACTCAAGCTACTGCCACTGATCGTCACCGCCCAAGGCTATGGATTTTCGATATCGGTCGATGATGTGCTCGTCGTCGAAGCGGAGTTCTTGCGACTGTACTTGAGCGGTGACGACCTCGTCACCGGGCGAGCGCTCAACCCCGCCACCGGCCGATCGACCGATGTTAGTACCCAACTCTATGGCAGCGAGCAGGCTGCCGCGTTTAATTTCGAAACGATCATGCGAGCGCCCTTCGTGTTGACGCGGTTCCTCGACCGAGTGGAATGGGGAGAGACGACATTCCCGAGCTTAACGCACGCCGATACCGTAATTGAGGTTCCGCTTTTAAGCGATCTCAAAGGTTTCGAGCGGATGCAGGCGGAAGCGATGCGGGCCGAGTTGGGCTGAACCGTCGCCCGGTCAGAAATTTGTTCCGGCGATGCGCCGTCTCTATCCACCAGCCACTTTCGCAGCATTAGCCGGATAAGCTGGTTCAGAATCTGGTATTGCTGGACCTCGTCGCGATTTGCGGGATGCAGCATACTGGGTCGACGTGCCGACAGCGCCGCGATGCTTTATTCGTAGTAGCTGTCGGTATCCACTTTCACCTCGACGTCGTTGGCAGTGATGGCCAACGGTTCAGTGATGGGGACCTCGGCCCGCGCTTCGTACGGATAGCTGTCCCGTTCCATGTATCCGATGTCATTGCGAACGTCAGAGCCCGAACCGAATTGCAGTTCCACTGCAGCCTCGCCAGTGACCAGATAGGAGATCGTCGCCGCGTCCATCTTCTCGACCTCAATGCGATCGATCATGTGGTAGTCAATCGTCGTGTGGGTCGAAAGCTCGTCGAGCTCCTGGATTGCCTCGCCGATCAGCTTCTCGAACACAGCGTTGTGAAGCACAACCCCGACCGCCTCCTCAACCATCCGCCGGCTATCCTGCGCGGCGTCGAGAAGGGCGTCGAGCCCCGTCACCACATCGATGAACAGCTGGCGGATCGTCGGTCCGTGCGTCAGTATCGTGTTAGGTCGGACGTGCGTCGCTTTGTTAAGTCCTTCCACCATCGCGGTGAGTTCATCCGCAGACGCCTTTACATCGAGCCCCAACTCGTTCCGGACGAAATCGTCTGTCAGGCCCGCCTTGATAATGTAGCTGACACGCTGGGCTCGGGTGACTGTAGCGGTGTCCCTAGCCTGAACGAACCATACGCACGCACGGACCTGATGGTCGGGTGACAGCTTATGTAGGATGTGCCCGAACGCTTCGCGTAGACCCGTGGCAACGAGGTTGCCGCGTATCGGATTGTTGCGGCTCTTACCCACGTTGATGCATCCCGCGAACACAACCTTGAGGAACTTGTCCCCAGGAAAGGTGGCCCTTGATTGAGGAGCGGCCTGATGTTCGTCTGCCAAGCCACCCCCGGGGGGCTCTTCCACATCAAATCGCTGGTGCCATTGAGACACCTTGCTTCTGGAGCAGTCACCGCCGCTGAGATGCTTGGCCTGACTAACGGTAGTTTCGATATTGCCGGGCATTATACCGAATGGCTGACATTGGGCGCGTAGCTGCCGTTGAGCGAGCACTGATCGAAGAGCGGCCTACGCCATCTAAGCACCCGAAAGCAGCCATGCCGCTTTCCACCTGTGTCCGTCAAATTGCCTGACTAATCACCAGTCTCGAGATCGGCTATGAACTCGCCGAACGACCCACATAAAGGTGCGGTCGTTTCGCGAGGCCGCCGCAGCCATCGCACGAGTCGTATTCACGGTATTTTCAAGCGTGTTGGCTGTCAGACCGACCGGACTAACGGGTCGGCTAAGACACAACTATTCTTAATAGCGTGTGTAGGCACCTTAGCTGGTCGGAGCCGCTGTTCCAGCGGGTCCGATCAGAAAGGAGTGGTGCCCGAGGGCGGGTCGGCAAGCCAAGCCCAGAAACCGCAGAAAACCGTGACTTTTATGTGTCCCAGACGGCGTTGATGTACCGTGCTGCTGTACCGTTATCGCCGTCCGCTGCTAGACGCAAGCGAAGCTCAGGCGCAGTGAGCGGGGAGGCGTCGCCAGTCGCACCGGGCGTTCGCCAAGAATAGTTGTTACGATTGTGGATAGTCTACAGATGTGGCCTAATAGTTCGCATCGTTGCTAGGAATTATGAGTTGATTATAAGAATAGCGATTCACTTGTCGCTCAATTAGATTCATAGCGGGGGTGGCCCATGATCGGGCGAGGGGACATTCCATGACTGCTTTCACCGCCGATACCATCGCAACTGAGCTGCCAGCCGCGTGCGTCCTCTTGCAGCTACCGGACGGTATCGCAGTACCCCGCATGGGGGACGGCATCGTCGCCGTAGATCAGCGCGACGACGCGGGGAAGCTGCAGCGCGTCATACTGACCGAGGAGAGCTTGCGGGACATGCTGGCCTGGCTGGACTGACGGGCGCTGCAGCACGCGAGCCGGAGAGCTCCGGCCTCGGGTCCCTCTGGCCCTATGCGGGCGGCACGGCCTATCATCACCGGACTGGCAGCGCGGCCCTGGACGGCGATAAGTGGTGGACAGCGGTCCGGCAGCTTACAGGAACGCCGGATCAGTTAGCGGACGTTATCTCGCGGGTGAGCCGCGCTCATCCAGCTTGGTATTGCCTCCGCGAAGACGCCGTATCGCAATGACCTTTCCGCCAGCGAGGTCGTAGGCCACCGCGTCGTAGGACCAGCAACAATGTGCTGGAAGGTTGCCGCCCCAGCTACCGGCTGAATTGAAATACTCGATAAACAGGAGGCGTCCTGAGGACGAGAATCCGGGAGTCATTTTGAAAACAACACCGTCAGCGGACAGCTTTTTCCCAAACGTTTCCATCCAGTCTGTCTTGCTGCGAGCGACCTCTTTGCCGTCCTCAGATACATGCACGGCGTCGGACAGAAGCGCTCCATAGGCAGCTATGTTTTTCGTTTCGATTGACCGAACCAGTTCCTCGCTCAGCCTATCTTGGCCCGGCAATGATGGCGGAGGTGGGACCTGTGCGTTGCTCGGAAGCGACGCTGTAATAATCAAAGTAGCGCCAACTATCTTGCCAAGCATCGCTCTCGCCTCCTCATCTACCGACCGCTTCTAGGCGCTCGGGCCGACGCGAGCAAAGGGCTAGGATTGCGCGTTCGCCGACCGTCCGCTTATGGGGACCGCTTCCCGGTTGCACCTCCGCCACCAATTGACGAAAAAAGAACCCCAGCGCCTCCCTACATGACCTTGCGGTGACATGGGGAGGCGAGGGGTTTCTAGGGCGGCCTGGGAGGGCCGTGGAGCCGCTTAACGGGGCCTGCGGTACATCGGGGCCAGCAGGGCGGGGGCGGGGCTGTATGGGGCCTCAAGGGGCTCCGTTTCGTCATCCTCCCACAATACCGGATCGGTGCTCTGTCCAGCGGCCTGGAGCGTGCCGATAGCGGCGAGCTTGGCGGTCCCTTGGTAGAGGGCTCCACTCCTCGCTTGGTCGGTGGCCGGGCGGCTCGACAGTGCCCCCATGGCTCGTCTGACCTCGCGTGGAGAGCTTGCGGTTAGCAGGGAGGCTGTGTGGTCCTGGACGTCCTGCCGGAACCGGGCCGTCCCCTTGGGGTTCCCGCGAAGCGCCGCCGTGGCCAGAGCTGCAAGCGGGCGGCCCGAGGCCACTTTGCGGGCGATGTCCACCACCGTGCCGAGCTGGCCTGCGGTATCGTCGTGGCTACCGCCCGAACGGCCTGAGCTGCTGACTGCGGCGAAGGTTCGGAAGGCGTCATCCTCCGCCCCCAGGCGATCGTCCAAGCTGCGGAGCACCCCAGGGCGTCCTGACATGTTTTCAATCGCAGCTTGCTTGATAACGTCCCCCGTGGAGGAGGCGCTCCCCGCTCCCGATAGGCCCAGGCCGGACCTCAGGGCCGGGACAGTGTTCGCCGTGGGCCGCAGTGCGGAGTTGGTGACGGCGTCTGCCAGAGCGGTGCGAGCGCCCACCATCCAGCTTTCCTGGGCGTGCTGGGGCATCGCGCGGCGTTGCGCTTCGATCTCGGGGCCGGAGAGCTTTCCGACATCCGCGCCCCGCTCCAGTCCTTCCCGCAATGCCATCTCATCGGCATAGTTCGCCGTCACGTCCGCGTAGGCTTGGTTCTGCGATGACAGAGCCCCGCGAAGGTCCCGCGCCCGGTTGTTGATGTGGACCGAGTTGGTGGTGTCGACCGGGCGGAAGCCGGAGGGGCGCATGGCCGCCTGCCCGCTGTCCCTCATGGCCCGGATGACCTGGTCGAAGCCCTCGGTGGATAGGGTCTCAACCCCGCCGATGTTCCCGTCAGCGTCTAGGGCGAACCCAAGGGCCTGAGGGTCCCGCTGGGCATTGCGGATGTTACGGACGGCCTGGGGGACGGCGTCGCGGAACGCTGGGGTCTGCATGATGCTGGCGATCTCAGGGGTGACCACCACCGGCTGCGCATAGGCGGCGCGATAGCCGGGCTCCGATGCTGCCGAGGCGCGGGCGCGGATTGCCTCCACCTCTGCGAGCGGGTCCACGGTGGGGCCCAGTTGGTCCGTGATGTGCTGGCGGACCCTGGGGCCTTGCTGGGCCTGCCGGGCGTACAGGACGCCACGGGAGCGGGTCGCCATCGTTCCCTTCCCCTGCAGGGCCCAGCCCGCCGCGCTGCGGAGAGGTTCGCTTACGTCGGCGGGCATGGCTGGCGTGCCAAGGGCCCCGCGCCGGTTGACCTCTGCGGCGACGTTGGCCGGTGTCGCTGGGACGGTCCCGGTGCCCATGCCGGTCGCGATCGTGGCGTCCTTCATCTCCCTATTTAGGATGCGTTCGGCCTGGGCTTCGGCGGCGGCGGTGGCCGGAATGAGCGGCTGGCCAAGGACGCGACGGGGAAGGTTTTCCATACTGGATAGGACCCCATTGACGCCGGGGATGTTGCGGCGGGCTGTTGCGACTGTCTCGCCGACATAGCGGGCCACTGGGGCTGCAGCGCCACCGAGGACGCCACCGAGGGCCCCGCCGTTAACCGCATTGGCCACGCGGCCTTCGCCGGTGTCGTTCAGAGCGCCTGAGAGCACGCCGTATCCGACGCCGTTGATTGCTCCGTTACCGGCCCCTGCGAGGACGCCGCCCCCCTTTAGGACCTTGGCGGCGGGGAGGAGGAAACTGGAGCCGAACCCTGCCCAGCCTGCCGCACTGGCGATGTCGGGGTGGTCGGCTTCCAGCCGGGTCTGGTCGCGACCGTTGGCGGCGGCTTCCTCATCATAGGCTTGGCCAGGGTGCCAGTCGGTCATGCCGAGACCGGCAGCAATGGTGTTGCCAAGGGCCCCGCCAGCGCCTGCCAGGAACTTGCCGGAGCCTGGGAGCAAGCCATCCATGAACTCGCCTGCCGTAGCGGATGTGCCTTCCAGGATGGTGTTCGGCTGGGCTTTGGGGGGATCGGCGGGGGCTGCAGAGACGTCGGGGGCCGGGGCCGCCTTGTACAGGAGCCCGCCGCCTACGTTGGGGTTGCGGGAGCGGGCGGCGATGAAGTCGGCGGCGTCTTGGTCCGTTACGTCGAACCCGCGCGAACGCGCGAAGCCCTGGAGGGACGCGGCGGTCGACCGAGGGTCCTGAGCAAGTGACGTGTACACGGCCTCATCATCGGGGGACATGTGGCCACCGCGAAGGTCCTGCGCCGTTGTTCCTTCAGAGGCGATGTAGGTTTCTATCTCGGCTTCGGTGGCCCCCTGGTCGATCATGGAGGCGATGTTGAATTTGATCCTGGTGGGATCGGACATTGGTTATTCTCGTGGTTGAAGGCGCGGCAGCGCGGTGCGAGCGGCCCGTTGCAACGGTCGCGCTCTGGGCCATCCTGGCCAGCCGGGTGCCGTGGTCGCGAGGTCCCTGCCGGAACGTCATGGCCACGACGGCGGGGGCGGACGGTATGTAGTAGGTGGCAGTAAAGGCCTGCCGGGCCTGGGCCGGGCGGGTGATGCCCATAAGGTGGGACTATCACTAGGTCGGACTAAGTCAGCGACGGGAGCCCGCAGCGGGCAGATGGGACCCTGAGGGGGACGTAAGGGACCCAAGTTGGCCAGATGGGACCCGGAGGCCGAAACGGTCCCCCAAGATAATCGGGCAGCGTTTCCGGCGTTCCGGGGGAACCGTTGCGTGCGTCAGGGTCCGAGTTGCAGCGCGGGCGGTCGAGCGAAGCCGCCAGTTTCGAATGGGATTGCAGCGAGGCCAGCGGGTCCCCCTGTAGGGGCCGGGAGGGGACCCAAGGGACATAGGCCGATTGCAGGGCGCGGAAGTCCTGGGGTGCGGCAGGCGGGGCGATCGGGGCGGCCTGTCACCCGGTCTGTGCCGGTAGGGACCGGCAGGGTCTGGGGGCTGGCAGAAAGGATTAGGCCAGGTTCGGTTGGGGTGGAGAGGTAAAGGGACATTCAGGCGACATTAGCCGAGCGACGCAGTGTATTGGTATGATAATACAGTCGACGCGTTAAGGCGCGATCGTGGGGCCTGCAGCACTACCGGCCCAGGCCGCCCCCCGCCGTCCCATGCCGCCCTTACAGATACCGCTTGCCATGCTGTACAATACGGCCTAACGCTCGTTACTCGGTATTGAACACCTGGAATTGCATCATGCGCGTCGTCCTCTATTTCCGCGTCAGCACCGCCGCCCAAGGTCGCTCGGGCCTCGGCTTGGAAGCTCAGCGTACAGCCGTGGAGACGTTCTGCCGCCAGAGGGACTGTGAGGTCCTGGCGGAGTTCGTGGAGGTCGAGAGCGGCAAGCGCGACGATAGGCCGGAGTTGGCCAAGGCGCTGCGGCGGGCAGATGTGACGGGTGCAACTCTCGTCGTGGCGAAGTTCGACCGACTGAGCCGCAATGTCGCCTTCCTGGCCACCCTGCAGGACAGTGGCATGAAGTTCATCGCTGCCGACACGCCAGAGGCTAATGAGCTGACCATTCACATCCTTGCTGCAGTTGCCCAGGCGGAGCGCAAGGCGATCGGGACGCGGACACGGGAGGCCCTTGCCGCAGCGAAGGCGCGGGGCTGTAAGGCGGACGGCACGCCCTACAAGGCCGGTCGCCTGGGTAATCCGAACGGGGCCGATGCACTCAAGCGGGCCGGTAAGGGCAACACGGCGGCTCTGGAGGCCGTGAAGGACCGCGCGGATCGTCATGCGGCGAAGCGGGCGGAAGCCATTGCCGATCTGCGGGCGCAGGGTCTTACCTCTCTCAGAGAACTGGCGGACGGCTTGAACGCGCTGCGGATTGAAGCGCCGCGTGGCGGCCTGTGGTATGCCAGCTCCATCCGAAACCTGTTGGCCCGGCTGTCCCCTCCCGTCGCTGCGGGTGCCCATGGGGATGCGGCGTGACCCTGCCGGGCCGACAGTGGCAGGCGATGGACCTGCAGTTGGCTGAGGTGCACCGGCATCCGTCCTTCCAGATGCGGGCTAAGGGCGTTGATCGGGCCCACGCTAATCGGCTCTTGAAGGTGCTGCTGGGCGGCGGGGACCTTCCGGCCATCCGGGTCGCTCGGGTCGGCAAGGCCCTGTACGTGGTAGACGGCTTCCACCGCATGGAGGCGCACGAGGCGGCGGGTCGCGTCGCCATCAAGGGCCTGGTGGCCAAGATGAGCCTCAAGGAGGCGCAGGAAGAGGCCCGGCTGGCGAACACCACGCACGGCAAGGGACTGACCGCCGCCGACAAGGCTAAGGCGTTCGATGCCATGATCGCGGCTGGAGGACATCTAGACGCCCACGGGGCCTTGAAATCCTCCCGCACCATCGAAGCGGAGATGAACCATGGCGGCTACAGCTATGAGACCATCCGCAAGAGGCTCAAGGCGCTGGGGTTAGAGCTGGAAGAGGCCACCGAGTTCCCGAAGGGCTTCAAGCCGTGGCGCGGCGGGGCCGTTGAAGAGGATGAGGAGCAGTTAGCCGAAGAGTTGACTGCCGCCGCGTGTGGGCACTTGAGGGCCTTCCATAATCTCTACTTTGATCTGCCAGACGACGACCAGCGGGACCTGCTCGGTGCTGCTCGGGAACTGGTGGGAGCCCTTGAGCGCGGCGAGCGTGCTGAGCGGGCCGTAGAGGTCGAGCTGGACATTTAGGGATCGGAAGGGCGTTCCGGGTGTTGCCGTGAAAACCCTAGGATTTCTGCGGGTCACGGCGGCATGGAGTGTCAAGTTTGACATGTCGGGGAAAGGGCCGCTTGACGGCGGGTGGGTGATGCCGTTCTATCATTGAAACAGGAGAGAATGATGAGCGGTTCCAAACCAGGTTGCAACGAGAACAAGGGGACGCCGCAGCGCCCTGACGATCGCCAAAACATCGGGAACGACGGGTACGGCCAGAAGAGCCAGACCCCAGGGCGTGTGACGACAGACCAGGCTCCCCCTCCTAGGCCGAAGAAAGGTTGACGCAGGACGAGCTTGAGGAATGTCGGTGGCGTCTCCTTTATAGCGCCGAATACTCTTCGCGTTATCATCGTCGGCGAGCGGCGTTCCTAACTAACCTTGACACTTTTCTTACTCTGCTAACTGTGGTGGCGGGGGCGTCGGCTTTTGGCGATCTGGTCGCTGGCTCTCCGACTTGGCTCTCAAAGGTTGGCGCGGCCACGGTTACTATCATTTCGCTGGTACAGGTGGTCCTGAGGCTCGGCTCGGCGGGAACTGTACATGCCCAATGGCTGAAGAGGTGGAACCGCCTTAATGCTTCTATCTCGCTCAACACCACGCCTACCGCCGCTGACGTCGCCCAATGGACCTCCGAACGCGCCGCGATCGAGGAGGAGTGCGTGGCCGAGCTGAGGGCGCTGACGCTTGATTGCGAAGATGCCGCCGCCCGCGTCCTGGAAATACCGGGGAGACAGCACCGCATCCACCCAGTCCAGCGCTTCCTCATCCATTTTGGAACCTTCCAGCAGACATTTCCGTATATGCCGGATACCTCCCCACCCGTCGCGGATCAAACGGCGAGCACGCCGTAGTGGGGGAGTTTGGCCACAACTCCTCTACTGCCTCGGCGGGCAGCAAGCAGAAAGCAGCGGAGCCCAAAACGCGCGATAGTGAACATTGCATCATATCGACTGCTGAGGCACATCCTTTCTTTAGATGAATGTTTAGGGTGGGTAAATGTCGGAATACGATCTCATACCGGAGGAACCGTATGATAACCTGCCTCAAGAGCCCAACGACCAGTTCGCAGTTCTTGTCCGAATTGCCCAAAGAAATCTAGGGAGGCTGCTAGACAACTCGAACTCAAATGACTTTTCCGTTGAAATTCGATCTCAATTTATCAGTATCGTCTCTGGGATAGCTGATGCTCTCGGCATTGAAGGTCTCCCGCCGATTGGAAAGGACCTCGCCGACTACAATCAATACCAAATGTTTCAGGTATATCTTGCGGGATTAGTAGCAAAGGTCCGCCTGCAAGGCCAGTTGGTAGCGCGTCCCCTTTCGGTAGAGCTTGGCCGCGTTACCAAGGCAAAAATACAGCAGCAAATTGACCAGCTACGGCGGTCAATAGACGATTCCGACCTCGACGATACGAAAAAGGCCGCTTTGAGCGACAAGCTTGATGATCTGCAGGCTGAACTTGATAAAAAGCGGTTGAGCTTTGCGCGTACAATGGCGATTGCGGCATCAATCATGACGATTGTTGGCGGTGGAACCGCAGCACTTGCAAATGGCCCAAAGGCCGCAGAAACTGTAATGGATATTATCCGGTTGGTCGGTGAAGATAAGGAAAAAGAAGAGCAAGAGAGGTTGCGGCTCTTGCCACCGCCAAAAGCTCTTCCAGACTATTCCGTTGCCGCTGTCGAACCGGGGCGGTCGTCGTTTGTCGATGATCTCGACGATGATGTACCGTTTTGATAAGCGCTACTCCTCCACCAACTTTTGCTTTCGACCGCGCGGATCGCCCTTCCCGAGGTGACAGGTCGCCGAAGCCGACCCGAAAGCCGACCGGTACAAAAGCAGTCGGGCAGGAATCGCCCAATTGCCGCCATCCGCATCCTGTGACAGGCTGCACGGATGAAGCGGTCGTTTATCATTCTGGCATTCGGTCTTGTCGCCTGTTCCAGCGCAGCCGAACGTCAACACAGTCAATTGATGCAGCAAGTCGAGGAGCAAGTGCAGCTTCCGAAAGGCGCAGAGAGACTTGAGCATTATGCCCGCTACTACGCCAAAGACGGACATCGCATCGTCGCCACTTATATAAAGATCGTTGACCCCACGAACCGCTATTACGATCTGCCGGTAGGTCAGCAACGGTGGCTTGATGACCATCGTAATCTTCCCGCTATTTCCGACGGAGGATGTTCGATTGTCAGCGTGATCTATGATCCGAAGGCCCGCAGCGTGCCGCAAGCGTTCTGCAACGGGGTGGCCTGAACGTCCGCTTCCCACCCACAAATTGCCGTTCCGCCCTCATCTGCGAACTTCGTCATGTCCAGGGACTGCAGTCGCGGCAGGGCGTGATTGCGCCACAATCAAAATGTCCGGTTCGTCGGGCAAAGCATTCTCCAGCCGCTCGATTACCCGTTCTCCCGCAGGGGTCAGCCTGTATAGGAAGCGCGAGCCGAAAGGGGCGTCCCGGTAGCGCTCTATTAGCTTCCTACCGGGCCTGCCGTGCCTATCGATTTCTGCAAGGGCCATGAGGTCGGTGTGAATGGTCGAATCTGGTCCGTCGACTTCGTTTCCCACTTCGAGCCGGGAGATACCTGGGCAACTCGCTACCGACAGAAAGACCATCGCCCGACGTAGGGGAGCGCGACGCCCGATAGAATCCTGCAGCACTTCGGATGCGACCTCTAGTTGAGCAAGCGCGTGCGGCTCCCGCTCCGACAGGGAAGCCCCCTGCGTGACCATCTGTTCCATCGTGCAATCCCCCCGCGCCGAGGTGGTCGGCAGCGCATGCTGTATAGGTGCCCCCTGTAATGCGGTCGACGGGGGTTTACCTTTTGGGAATGTCCCGCGTTGCAGCGCTCGGCGGCGTCCAGCGCCGTACCCCCGACACGTCCAGGCCCGCGTAGGTGTGCTGGTCGATCGCGAGGCCTAGCGAAGCTGTCTCACCATACTCTTCGTTGGCGGTGGCGTTCCGGGGGCGGTGGCCCATAAGGTATTCGCGGGCATCACGCGGCAGCAGCGACTTGCGGGCGGCGGTCGACCAAGAATGTCGGAACTCACGCGACGGCTGGCGGCCCTCCCCAGCGGGCTTCACTCCCTGCTCCTCCACATACTTGCTCCACCATTCGCCGAAAGTCGGGAACAGCAAATTGCGGGCGTTTTTGATGGTGAGCCTTGGGAACAGTGCGACCGTGCCGGAGCCCCTTAGCCAAGTCACGTAATCGAGGAAGCCAAGGTCGATAAGGGGCTTGGGGACCGGGAATGTGCGGACGCCAGAATCCTTCTTCGAGGTCTTTAGGCTCTGCTGCCCCTTCACAGGGTGCACCCCCGCGTCTGTAATTGTCATCATCCACCGATCGCAGTCCGGGTCACATGCGATGTCCGCTACCAGCATCTGTGCGACCTCTTCAGGCCGCGCTCCAGTCCAGAGCAGCATTAGCGGTATCCAATAGCTCGCCTCTCCGCGCCCCCGCACAGGACGTTCGCCGTGCGTGAAAATCGGCAGCGTCAGGAACGCCTGTATCTCCGCCAGGCTGAAACCTATGACCTTGCGGCGCTTGCTGCTCTGGGGGGAAGTTCGTGCCTTGAATGGGTTGGGCAACTCTTCTGGAATGTCGCCAGCGGTGGCCGCCTTTGTCCATAGGGTCGCCAATGCGCCGACGTGCCGGTCAAGCGTGACGGGTGATAGGCGAGGCACATCGGGACGGTAGGCGTACAGCGCCGCCAGTTCCTGTAGCGACGCCGTACGATGAACACGCGGGACCTTGGCGGGCCGCTGGGCCAGGAGGTTCAGCAGGTCCGTGACCGCTCGCCTAGTGAGCGCTGCAGGCGTTACCGGGCCTAGTGCCTCGCGCAGGAACCGCAGAGCAGTCTGGGCCCCTTGGCGCGTGGTCGGGCTTATGGCCTGGTAGGCGGCGTCCAGCAGCGCTGTAGCGATTGTCTCAAAGGTCTCTTCCAAGGCCGTTTCGCGAGGGGCTTCGACGACTACCGATAGGCGGGCCGGGCGCTGGGGGTCGGCGGGGGTCGGCAGCACGGCACCCGTTTGGCGTTCGAGGATCGTCCCGCTGGCGAGGATGGCTGCGTCATTAATCGCTCGGCATAGTTGACGATAGGCGAGCGCGGTCGTGTCGAAGAGATAGCCCTTGAGGGCCGCTAGACGCGCCGCCGTACCGGCCCACTCCGAACAAATGCCCTCTAGGTCTGCAAGGGCCCGCAGCGCCTGCCAGTAGGCCATGTCGCGCGTCGTGCGGGTCTCGGTAGCCACCGCGCGTGCCAGATGCCCATTGGGGGATTTTCGAGCCACAAAGGCCGTGCTGCTCCCTGGGGTCCATCGGGCGTATTCGTCGTTAGCGAGCATCTCTACGCGGTAGGCCTCTGCAATGAAGGCTATCGTTGGCGTGTCCAGGGGATCGAACGTGCGCGTGGAGGCCTTCCGCGCAAGCGCTACCGTTCTATCATACATCGCGGCAGCTTCCCGGTAACGCTCCAGCGCCCCCGGCGTGTCAATCTTGGTAGCTGCGAGCGACCGCTTGAGCTGGGAGTTTGGCGGCGGGATGAACGGGCGCAAGGCGATCGGATACACGCGCCGATAGATCAGGCGGCTCGTTTTCGGGTCGCGTTCGACGTGGTCCAAGGCTGCTCCCATGCTATTCGATGCCCCTCGCAATGTACCGTCCGGGGCTTACGAAGTCACTGTAATCTGGGATTATTTAGGCTTTCCAGTCCCCTAGTAGGAGAGTGGTGCCCGAGGGCGGGTTCGAACCACCGACACCACGATTTTCAATCGTGTGCTCTACCAACTGAGCTACTCGGGCACACGGCGCGTTGCCGCACCGGAAGCGCGCTCTTAGTCGGGGTCCTGGCGGCTGTCCAGCCCATCTGGCCCGCGATCGACCAGACTATCCGATTCATCGCGCTCCGCCGGCCCCGCCGGAATGCGATAGCCTTCGCCGAGCCATTGCAGCAGATCGCGGTCGCGGCAGCCCTGGCTGCAAAAGGGCTTGTGCGCCGCGCTCGCGGGTTTGCCGCAGATCGGGCAGGAATCGGTCTTGGCCATCAGTCGGTCTCGAATTGGGCGTCGACGCCGGTGCGGCGGGCGAACTCGGCTGTCCATGTGGGGTGCGCGCGGAGAGTGGCAAGCACGCTCTTGCTCACGCGGTGCTGGCGCGGCGCCGGCGGCGGCACGCGCTCCAGCTGGCGCAGCAGGGCGCGGGTGCGCGCGGCGGGATCGCTGCGCAGCAATTCGGGCAGCGAGGCATGGAGCCGCGGGCGGACGATCTGCAGGAAGCCGAAGCCGTTGACCGCGGTGCGCTCGAACGGCTGGGGCAAAGCGGCGTCCAGCGCGGCGGCGACTGCCTGGCGCGGGGCCTTGCCGGTGATGGTGGGGAAATCCACCCCGATCGAACCGCCAATGGCGTGGCGCACGATGGCCTGGGCGATCGCGGTGGCGGCGGCGATCGCCAGCGGCTCGAGCGGGCCGACGCCGTCGACGTCGAACAAGGTCATCGCCGGGGTCGGCGTCATGCGCAGCGCGCCGCCGGCAAAGGCGATTTCGCCACTCAGCGCTTCCTCCAGCACTTCCGACCAGCCGGCCTGTTCCAGCGCATCCGCCTCATGCGGGCGCAGCGTGCGCACCGGCAGCCCGCTGGCGGTGATGCGGGCGAGCAGATCGGGGCCTGGGGCCGGTTGCTCGTCGGTCGGCGCTGCCTTGGGGCGCTTGGGGCGGCCGGCCTCGGGAATCGCCTCGCGCACGATCCTGACCGTCAGGCTTGACCCTTGCGTGATGCCGGGGGGCAGCGGGGACAGCGTCGCCTCGCTGCCACCCTCGAGCGTGAGGCGGGCTTCGCGGCCCTTGGTGGTGATCTCGACGATCCGCGCCCGGGTGACGGTGCCGAGCCGCGGGCCGGTATCGTCGGGTTCGATCAGCGCCTGCACAATGCGGTCGCCCTCGATCAGGGCGGCGCGGGCCTCGCCGATGCCGGCTTCATAGAGCCACTCAGGCAATCGGAATGCCCGCAGTGGTGAGCAACGCCCGGGTCTCGAACAGCGGCAGGCCGACGACGCCGGAATGGCTGCCCGACAGGAAGCGCACCCAGGCCTCGGCACGGCCCTGGATGGCATAGCCGCCGGCCTTGCCCATGCCTTCGCCGCTGGCGACATACGCATCGATCTCAGCGGCATTGAGCGGCTTGAACGCGACGATCGTGTCGCTCAGGCGGGTGCGGGGTTTGCCGTCGCGGCCGATCACGCACACCGCCGACAGGCAATGGTGGCGGCGGCCGGAGAGCAGCCCGAGCATGCGGCGCAAATGCGCCTCGTCGGCGGGCTTGCCGAGGATGCGGCGGCCGACCGCGATGGTCGTGTCGCCGGCCAGGATCACCTCGTCCGGCGCCCGCTCGACCGCCAGCGCCTTGGCCAGCGCGATGCGCAGGACGTAGGGGCGGGGCTCCTCGGCCTTCAGCGGATCCTCATCGATGTCGGGCGCGGCGATGCGACTGGGCGTGACGCCGATGCGCGCAAGCAGTTCCAGCCGGCGCGGCGACGTGGAAGCGAGGACGAGGTTGGGGATCATGTCTTACCTTGTGCCCCGGCACAGGCCGGGGTCCAGCCGGTCAACCGTCCGCGCGGCAGCGCGGCGATCGACGCTACGCGTCGCGTCTGGACCCCGGCGCGGGTCCCAGCAAAATAGTACTTTGCTGGGTTCCCTGCCGCCGGGCGCAATCACTTGAAGCGGTACGTGATGCGGCCCTTGGTCAGGTCGTACGGCGTCAGTTCGACCAGCACTTCGTCGCCCACCAGCACGCGGATGCGGTTCTTGCGCATCTTGCCGGCGGTGTGGCCGAGAATTTCGTGATCGTTTTCGAGCTTCACGCGGAACATGGCGTTGGGCAAAAGCTCCACCACCTGGCCGCGCATTTCGAGCAATTCTTCCTTGGCCAAACAAACCTCTAGCAAATATCGGGAAATCGTGAACGCGGCCCTTAGCGGATCATGCGCGCAAAGGGAAGCGGAGTGGAAGGTTAGGCTAAGGTTATGCCAAAACGCGTCGCGGCGGGCGGCGGGCGGCGGGCGTCGCGGAAGGTTAGGCTAAGGTTAGGCCTGCGTGGCGCTTTGCCGGGCAGGCGGTGGTGACGCCGGGCGGGTGTGGGCAATGGGAAAGAGCGAGTCGGGCCGCGATCGTAGCGGGTGGCGGGCTTGTAGGACAGGGGCGCGTGTCCAACAAAATGCTGATCAGATCTCGTGGAAGAACGCTTCGTCGATGCTGATCTCATAGGTGGTGACGGGGCGGACGACGACGCCGAGATTGACCTCGCGCAGCAGATCGCACAGCGCCTCGTTCAGATCGATCGCGGGTGCACCGTCGAGACGTGGTCGGGAAACTTCAGATAGCTTCGTCCCCCACGACATCTTGTCGTGATGATATTGTCGCCGCTGGTCGGGTAGCTCGTATCGAGCACCGAATCTGCGAGCCATTCTGGTGGCTGGTGCGGGTTTCCACGACCACGGCCTTCTTCACCATGCTGATCAGCGGCGGCAGTTTCGGGCGGTGGTCGTGCGCCAGTTCGACGAGCGTGACGATCTGCAGCGCGGAGAAGCGGCCCCATAGGGTTTCAATCGTTGGGCGGCTGGCAGCTTCGTCACGCATCTTCTGGCACGGCTCAACCTCCTCCTGTCTTTTCGAGTTCAATAATGCGTGCGGCCAGTTGCTCCTCGAACTTGTAGAGATCGGTGAGCGCCGAGATGCTCTGCCGCGTCTCCTCCTTGCCCGCGAAGGTGCCCAGATAACGTGTGGTCGGGCTATTGAAGTGCAGCCGCACAAGCGTCTTGCGGTTATTGTCGTCGAGAAGAATCGCGCAATAGGATTTTGAATCGCGGATCACGATCCGTTTCGGATCGATATGACGCGCGCCCATCGCCTGAATGATGCGGAAGCCGGCAATTTCGTCATCTGTTGTGATGATGCCATCGCCTTCGGACATGTCGTCCGAACCACCTTCCTCGATCATGGTCGGAGCTGGGTTGGCGACGTTCAGTGCACTGGTCAGGCGATCGTTGACGCGGTCACGGATGATTGCGGCGATCGACCCGGCGAGGATTGTCTGGAACTGTTCCTTGATCGAGGCGGTCAACCGGCCGGATTGCACACGAGCCGCCATCAATCTGACGAACTCTTCGGAGGGGCTTGCGAACTCCTTCTCAAGTTCGATTCTGATCGAGGACTGGAGCTTGAGCCGCCCCGCTTCGGCCACGATGCCTTCGATGCTGAACTGCGATTTCGAAAAGCGCTCCAGCGTGGCGGGATCGGTTCGCCTTATCGAGTCCATCGAGAAAACGAAGAACGGCTTATCGTCCATCTTGTTAGGCTGTTCGATGTCGGAATAGAATTGATACACGACACCGTTGGTCAATACCGCGACGCGGGCCTCGGTTGTCGAGAAATAGCGATACAGCTGAGACGCATGCTTCAGGTCGAGATCGACCGATGACGGCTTGCATTCAATGAGAATGCTAACTTTGCGATCGATACACAAAGCGTAATCGACCTTCTCGCCTTTCTTTATGCCGACATCGGCTGTGAATTCCGGAATGACTTCGGAAGGATTGAACACGTCATAGCCAAGCGCTTGTAAGAAAGGCATGACTAAGGCAGTTTTTGCTGCCTCTTCGGTGAGCAGCAATTCTCGGTGTTCCGACGTGCGCTTTTCGAGTTCAACGAGTTTTGTGGCCAAATCCATTTGTATACTCCCCCGCCCGTACGGTGCCGATTTTCTCGGCTATTTCAATGACAAAAGCAGATCGCATTTTGCTCAACTCGAATCCTGGCACATAATCTGCATTCTGACGAGATCGACGCTGTGGTCCGCGATCGCATTGTGCAGCACTTCGAGATTGTCGCCGTAATAAAGCCGGTTGGTCATAGAGGCCCCTGGAACGCATCGGGAACGTAGCGTCGTGCCGCACGTTTGTGGCTCGTTACCCGTGTTTCCAGAGGAGACGTGTGATGGCCGACAAGAAGACCTCCCCCAAGGCCGCCAAGGCGGCGTCCAAGACGCTTAGCGACGGACGGACGGCGAAGGATTCCAAGACAGCGGCCGGTTCGGCGCTAAGCCAGACGCCGGCGGGGAAGAAAAAATCCAAGAGCTGATGCTGGCAGAAATTCCTCCGGTACGTTATATTGGAGTCGAATGGATGTGAGCACCATGACAGCTAAGAAGACTTCTTCGATGGCAGGCCCTGCCGCCTCGAAAGCACTGAGTGACGGACAGTCGGTCAAACACGGCAAGACCGCTGCTGGGTCCGCTTTGTCGCAGCGTGCCATGTCGAAGCCGGGTAAGATAACGTACCGGCAAGCGGATCGGGCGGTCAGCGATTATCTTTCTGGGAAGCGTGCCTGACATCGGATGCCGAAGACGGCACCCAACGTCTTCGTAAACTGCGCTTTCGACGCGGATTTCGCTGAATCGTTTCGGGCAATCGTTTTTGCAGTCATTGCTTGCGGTTTCATCGTGCGTTGCGCACGCGAAATGGATGATGCGAGCGAAACCCGTATCGACAAACTGTACCGCATCATCGAGGAAAGCCGCTTCGGTATTCACGACTTGTCCCGAACTGAACTCGATTCCGTGCATGGTTTGCCGCGCTTCAACATGCCCTTGGAGCTAGGCATGTTCCTCGCGGCCAAGCGGTTCGGCGACGAAGAGCAGAAGCTCAAACGGTGCCTGGTGATGGACATCGAGCGTTACCGCTTCCAGCGTTTCGTTTCCGACCTCGCGGGCATGGACATTCAGCCGCATGATTCCGAACCGCGACAAATGGTAGGCCGCGTGCGAGACTGGCTGGTAGCCGTATCCAGGCAGCGAAAGATACCAACGACCGCCGCAATTCTCGAAAGCTACGATTTGTTTGTCGAGGCTCTGCCGCAGATTGCGCGCAATGCGGGTTTCCAGATGGCGGACTTAAGTTATCCAGATTTCGAACGACTGACGCTTTCCTGGGTGCGGCGCCGCCGCAGATAAACCGTGCCTGCCAGGCGCAGTTTATGGCAACAGCGTGCCATATCCAGGAGATTGTGGCGAAAAACAGAAGCGGCGTGCTGGCGGAGCCACGCCGTCGGCCGGATCGGGCGGCGATCCCGCCCGTCCGCCGGGGCCACCCCGCAAAGTCGTACTTTGCGGGGACCCCTCGGCCGGCATTCGGCTGGTCGGGGATTAGCTGCGCTCATCCCTGCCTCATGCTTGCCTCAGGCCGGATTGTTCACCTTCAGGAACGCCTCCAGCTCCTGCAAGAATTGCAGCCGGTCCGCGCCCTGCGAGAAGTGGTGGTCGCCTTTGGGTTGCTCGACATAGCGGAACGGCTTGCCGGCCGCCTTGAGCTTGCTCGCCATGTCGCGCGATTGATCGACCGGCACGACGGTGTCGGCCTTGCCGTGGACCATCAGCAAGGGAATCGAGAAGGCGGCGGCGTGGTTGATCGGCGAGACGCTTTTGAGATCCGGGGCCTGCGCGCGGAGATAGTCTTTCGAGCGGTTGCCGTTGAGGAAGCGGCCGTCATAGCGCAGCATCGCCGGCATGTCGGACACGCCGGCAAACGACACCGCGCAGCGATACACGCCGGTATCGCGCTCGGCGGCGCGCAGCGCGGCATAGCCGCCATAGGAAGCGCCGACGATGCACACGCGCTTGGCGTCGGCCAGGCCGCTGTCCGCCGCCCATTTTACGGCGTCGGTCAGATCGTCCTGCATCTTGAGGCCCCATTGGCCCTTGCCCATGTCCTCGAAGGCGGTGCCGTAACCGACCGAGCCGCGATAATTGGGCTGCAGCACGGCATAGCCGCGGCTGGCGAGGAATTGCGTCCACCAATCCCAGCTTTCGTCGTCGCGCGCCGCCGGGCCGCCATGCGGCATCAGGATCAGCGGCAGGTTCTTGGCCGCGCGGCCCTTGGGCACGGTCAGCACGGCGGCGATCTCAAGCCCGTCGCGGGCCTTGTAGGTGATCGTCGAGACGGGGGCGTAGGCGGCGGGCGGCAGCAGGTTGGCGGTGTGCGCCAACAGCTTCATCGTGCCTTCCGCCGGGCGATAGACGTAATAACTGCCGGGGCGGTCGGCGCCGCCGACCAGCACCATCAACGTGCTGAAATCGCGGCTCCACGAGACGATCCGCGCCCGCCGCGTGCCGACCGCTTTGTCGATCTCGCTCTGCACCCGGGCCAGTTCGGGATCGAACCAGTGGGTGCGCGCGGCGGTATCGGTATAGCGCACGCCGATCGCGCGGCCGCCGGCCGCGTCGGTGATGATCCCGCCAATGTCATAGCCCGGCTTGCCGAACAGCTTCTTGCCGGTCTTGAGCGTGGCGAGATCGAATTCGTACAGCGCGTCGAACCCGTCATCGTCGCTGAACGCGATGCCCTTGCCCGGTTCGGCAAGAAACATCGCCGGCACGTCGCCGAGCGAGGCCATGGTGCCGCGCGCCTTGGCGACGGTGCGGAAGGATTGCTCGGCGCGGTCACGGTAGAGCAGGCGGTAGCCGCGCGACGTGTCGTCATAGGCGATGCCGAGCCGCACAATGCCGCCGCCATCGGCATACCAGTCCATGACCTTTTCGGTCGGGCGCAGCACGGTCGTGGCGCGGCCGGTCGACACGTCATATTCGCGCACCATCGGCCAGAAACCGGGCTCGTTGCTGTAGATCGAGGTCTGCAAGGCCATGCGGATGCGCGGCGTGCCGTCGCTGGCGATCCACAAGATGTCGTCGGCATTCTGCCCCGCATCCTTGGCCAGCGGGACGGTCTTGGTGCCGTCGGCCTTGATCCCGACGGCGCGGCGCAGATACCATTTGTCGCCCTGCACGCCCTGCGTACCGCCGACCCGTGCGACCAGCCAATCGTCATTGACCCAGGTCCAGCTGTTGAGATCGTTGGTGCCGGTGCCGAGCCCGACGATCTTGCGCCCGGGCTCGAGCGGGATGATCGCCAGCGCCTGCTTGCCGTTGACCGAGACGCGCGCGGCGACCTGCGTGCCGTTCGGCGACACGGTGGGCGTGGCCATGAAGGGCAATTCGGCGAACGCCTCGATCGGCGGCGGGGCCTTGGCCGCGGCGCTTGGCGGATCTGCCGGCGGCGCCGCAGCAGCGGTAAGCACCAGCGCCACCGCGCAGGTGATGAGTCGATCGGTCGTCATGGCCAGCCCCCCGGTTGAGTGGAGATGCTAGCCTAGTCGGCAGGGTGCGGAAAGTGGTTGTTTATCAAGGAAAAGAGGTTGGCGCGTCCACCTTATCGTCACCCGGGCTCGACCCGGGGCACCGCTTCTTCCTCGCCAGAAGCAAGAAGCTGGGCCCCGGCTCGAGGCCGGGGTGACGGATGTTGGGTATTGGCTTTAATGCGCCGCCAGTGCCGCAAGCAGCAGCAGCGCGACAATATTGGTAATCTTGATCATCGGGTTCACCGCCGGGCCCGCCGTATCCTTGTACGGGTCGCCCACCGTGTCGCCGGTCACCGCAGCCTTGTGCGCTTCGCTGCCTTTGCCGCCGTGATTGCCGTCCTCGATATATTTCTTGGCATTGTCCCATGCGCCGCCGCCGCTGGTCATCGAGATGGCGACGAACAGGCCGGAGACGATCACGCCGAGCAGCAGCGCGCCGAGCGCCGCGAAGGCGCTGGCCTGGTCGGATACCGCCTTGATCACGAAATACACCGCGATCGGGGCGAGCACCGGGAGCAGGCTGGGGATGATCATTTCCTTGATCGCGGCGCGGGTGACGAGATCGACGGTGCGGGCATAGTTCGGGCGGCTGGTGCCGGCCATGATGCCGGGATTGTCGCGGAACTGCGCGCGGACATCCTCGACCACCGCGCCCGCCGCGCGCCCCACCGCGGTCATGCCGAACGCGCCGAAGCTGAACGGCAGCAGCGCGCCGAGCAACAGGCCGACAATGACATAGGGGTTGGAGAGGCTGAAATCGACGTTCAGATCGGGGAAGAACTCGGCCAGATCGGTGGTGTAGGCGCCGAACAGGACGAGCGCGGCGAGCGCGGCGGAGCCGATGGCATAGCCCTTGGTTACCGCCTTGGTGGTGTTGCCGACCGCGTCCAAGGCATCGGTGCGGTGGCGGACGTCGTCGGGCAGGCCGGCCATTTCGGCGATGCCGCCGGCATTGTCGGTGACCGGGCCATAGGCGTCGAGCGCCACGACCATGCCGGCCAGCGCGAGCATCGCGGTGGCGGCAAAGGCGATGCCGATCACGCCGGCCAATTGGTAGCTGGCGATCACCGCGACCGAGATGACCAATGTCGGCAAAGCGGGGCTTTCCAGGCTGACCGCGAGGCCCTGGATCACGTTGGTGCCGTGGCCGGTTTCGCTGGCCTTGGCGATGCTGCGCACCGGGCGATAATTGGTGCCGGTATAATATTCGGTGATCCACACCAAAGCACCGGTCAGCGCGAGCCCGATCATCATGCACCAGAACAGGTCCATGCCGGTGAACGAGGCGCTGGTCGCAGTGCCGGCGAGCGCTTCGGCGGTGAGATTGTCGGAGGCGGCATCGAGGAAGCCGGCGCCGCCGATCACAGCGTGCATGTCGCCGATCGTGTACTGCGTGGCGAGGTAGATGGCGGGGATCGACAGGATCACCGTGGTCCAGAAGCCCTTGTAGAGCGCGCCCATGATCGACTCTCCCTTGCCGAGCCGGACCATGTACGTGCCGATGATTGAGGTGATGATGCACACGCCGCCGACGATCATCGGCAGCGTCATCAGCTTGAGCAGTTCGGCGGTGTCGGCCTTCACCAGCAACGCGATCGACACCATCGTCACGCCGAGCGTCACGACATAGGTTTCGAACAGATCGGCGGCCATGCCGGCGCAATCGCCGACATTGTCGCCGACATTATCGGCGATGGTCGCGGGGTTGCGGGGATCGTCCTCCGGGATGCCGGCCTCGACCTTGCCGACCAGATCGGCGCCGACGTCCGCCGCCTTGGTGAAGATGCCGCCGCCGAGGCGCGCGAAGATCGAGATCAGCGACGCGCCGAACGCCAGCGCGACCAGTGAATCGATCACGATGCGGTCATTGGGGGCATGGCCGGCGGGGCCGGTGAGATACCAGAAGAAGCCGGCGATCGCGAGCAAACCGAGCCCGGCGACGAGCATGCCGGTGACCGCGCCGGAACGGAACGCCATGGTCAGGCCGCCCTGCAGCGAGGTGCGCGCGGCTTCCGCCGTGCGGACATTGGCCTTCACGCTGACGTTCATGCCGATGAAGCCGGTGATGCCGGAGAGGATCGCGCCGATCAGAAAGCCGGTCGCCGAAACGAGCCCGAGGAAATAGGCGACGATCACCGCCATGACCACGCCGACGATGGCGATGGTGCGATATTGCCGGCCGAGATAGGCGCGCGCGCCTTCCTGAATGGCGGCGGCGATATCCTGCATGCGCTCGTTGCCCGGGCTGGCGGACATGACCTGGCGGCTGGTGACGATCCCGTACAATACGGCAATCAGGCCGCACACGATGGCGGCATAGACGATCTGCATGCTCTCTCCCTTGGCTCAAGGTGGCGAGGGAGCCGATGCTTTGCGCCGTGCCCCCACGGTTGGCCGGAAGGTATAGGGCAGGTGGGGGCAGCGCAAGCCGCGCTAGCCGGCGTGCTGGAAGCCCAGTTTTGCCGGTAGCAGAAGGGCTTGGTCGCCATGTTTGAGGGAGAGGCCGGCGCCGGGCGTGAACTGGCCGACGCGCGTGGCGGGGACCGGCGCGGCGAAGTCGGCGGGGGCGGCAAAGAGCAGTTGGTAATCGTCGCCGGCGGTGGCGGCCGACAGGCGGGCGGCCCGATCGCTGCCGACGAAAGCGGCATAAGCGGGGGAGAGCGGGATGGCGGCGAGGTCGATCGTCACCGCGAGGTTGCTGGCCTTGGCCATGCGCTCGGCGTCGATCAACAGCCCGTCCGACACGTCCATCATGGCGTGGACGTGGGGCGCGAGCGCCTGGCCGTCGGCGAGGCGGGGGGTAGGGCGGCGATAGGCGGCGAGCAGGGCGGCGGGGCCGTCCGCTCCTTGCGCGATGGCCAGGCCGGCCCCGGCGTCACCGATCGTGCCCGTGACGTACAGCGCATCGCCGGCGCGCGCGCCGCTGCGCGGCGGGGCGGGGGCGTTGCCGCCGATCGCGGTAAGCGTGATGACGCGCGGCGCGTGCGCAGGGAGCGAGACGGTGTCGCCGCCGAGCAGGGGGCAGGCGAAGTGGGTGAGCGCGGTGGCGAGGCCGGTGAGGAAGGCGGCGTCCCAATCTGGCTCCTTCCCCGGCGAAGGCCGGGGCCCAGTCGCGACGGTAGACGTTACGTCGCGCGGTGTTTCGTCATGCTCGTTTCCCCACTGGGCCCCGGCGTCCGCCGGGGTGGTCGTGAGGGAGGGCGCGCGCAGCGGATAGTTGAGCAGCACGCCGACCAGGGTCGCGCCCTTGGCGGCGAGATCGGAGAGGTTGGTGGCGAGCAGTTTCCACGCAACGTCCTCGGGCGGATCGCCGGGGAGATAGTGGACGCCTTCGACCAACGTATCGGTGGTCAGTGTGTAGCCGCCCAGCGTCGCGGTGTCGTCGAGCAGGCCATGTGCGCCGGGGTGCAGCGGGAGCGTGCGCAGGCGGGCAAGGAAATCGGCTTCGGTCACGGAGGCGTGATAGCGGGTGAGGCGCCTGCTGTCGTGCACCACCGTGCTCCTGCGCACGCAGGAGCCCAGATTGAAGAGCGCAGCATTTGTAACCCTGGGCCCCTGCTTTCGCAGGGGAACAGTGATCAGCGCGCCGCCGCTGCCTCGGCCTCGGCGATTTCGGCCAACTGCGCGGCGCAGGCGGTCCAGCCTTCCGTGAAGCCCATCGTGTCGTGCTCGTCGCGCGCTTCCGCGGTCCAGTGCCGTGCGCGCGCGGTGTAGCGGGTCTTGCCGTCTTCCTCGGCGAACTCCCACAGGCCGGTCATGAACGGCTTTTGCGGCACCCAGCCGACAGCAAACGCGTCGGTGGTGATGAAATGCTTGCCCGGCACCACTTCCAGGAACACGCCTTCCAGCTCGTGCTTCTCGCCATCCGGGCCGTGCAGGATCATCGCCGAGCGGCCGCCGGGGCGCCACTCCTGCGCGATGATCTCCGTGGTCCAGGGGCGGGGGCACCACCATTCGGTCAGGCGCTCGGTGGCGATCGCCCAGACCGCGCCCGGCGGCGCGTCGATCAGGCGGGTGACGGAGAGTTCGTACGCGTCGGTCATGGCAGGCTCCGGTCAGTCGCGGTCGGGCGCGCCGGGCGGGAACCAGGCGCGATACGGACGCGCCTCGTCGACCGCGCGGGCGACCGAGGGGCGGGCGAGCAGGCGGGCGCGATAGGCGCGCAGATCGGCATGCGCGGGATCGATCTGCTGGACCCAGTCGGCGTAGAACAAAGCTGGGGCGGCGGCACAGTCGGCGAGGCTGAAATCGCCCGCCGCCCAATCGCGCCCAGCGAGATACGCGTCGAGCCAGGCATAGGCCTTGTCGAGCGCTGCTTTGGCCTCCTGCACCTCGATCGTGTCGCGTCGATCAGGCGGGTGACGGAGAGTTCGTACGCGTCGGTCATGGCAGGCTCCGGTCAGTCGCGGTCGGGCGCGCCGGGCGGGAACCAGGCGCGATACGGACGCGCCTCGTCGACCGCGCGGGCGACCGAGGGGCGGGCGAGCAGGCGGGCGCGATAGGCGCGCAGATTGGCGTGCGCGGGATCGATCTGCTGCACCCAATCGGCGTAGAACAAGGCGGGGGCGGCGGCGCAGTCGGCGAGGCTGAAATCGCCCGCCGCCCAATCGCGCCCAGCGAGATACGCGTCGAGCCAGGCATAGGCCTTGTCGAGCGCCGCTTTGGCCTCCTGCACCTCGATCGTGTCGCGCCGTTCGGGCGGGCGCAGCGCATCGTTCACCACACGCTGCATCTGGCTCATGACGTGATTATCGAAGATGCGATCGAGCAGGCGGACCTGCAGTGCCGCATCCGGATCGGCCGGGATGAAGCGCACCGCGCCGGGGTGATACTGTTGCAGATGCTCGATGATGATGGAGGATTCGATCACCGGCCGACCGTCGTCGAGCAGCACCGGGAATTTGCCCAGCGGCCATGCTTCGGCCAGCGCCGCGCCATTGTCGGGCTGGTCCGGGCCGATCTGACGGTAGGTGAAGCGCGTGTCGTTCTCGTACAGCGGGATCAGCACCTTCCAGCAATAAGACGAGAAGGGATGCGCGAAGAGTTCGAGCATCAGCCCTTGCCCGCCAGCGCACGCTCGATGCCGGCAATGTCGATCTTGCGCATCGTCATCATCGCTTCCATCGCGCGGCGGGCGGCGGCCTTGTCGGGGTGGGTGGTCGCCGCCATCAGCGCGCGCGGGGTGATCTGCCACGATACGCCCCAGCGATCCTTGCACCAGCCGCAGGCGCTCTCCGCGCCGCCGTTATCGACGATTGCGTGCCACAGCCGATCGGTCTCTTCCTGATCGTCGGTATAGACCATGAAGGAGACCGCTTCGGTCTGCGGGAAAGTCGCGCCGCCGTTGAGGCCGAGGAAGCGCATGCCGCAGACGGTGAACTCGACGGTGAGAACGTCACCCCGCTGGCCGTTGGGATAATCGGTCGGCGAGGTGTTCACCGCATCGACCGAAGAATCGGGGAACGTGGCGGCGTAAAAGCGCGCCGCCGCCTCCGCCGTCCCGTCATACCAGATGCACGGCGCGATCTTGTGGCTCATTGCGTGCCTCCCGCCGGGGCGACCACGCCGAACATCACGCCGTGCGGATCGCTGGCGACGATGATGCGGTCGCCGCCCGGCACGTCCATCGGCCCGGCATGCACCGTGCCGCCGTTCGTCGTCACCTGCTCCGCCGCCGCGTCGATATCGGGCGTGCGGAAATAGAATTGCCAGGCGGGCGGCGGGCCCGACGGCGCGGTCATGGTCGCGCCGATCGTCTCGTCGCCGACCGCGATGAACATGTAATCGCCCATTTCGCCCATCGCCATCTTGTCAGGATAGGTCCAGCCAAACATGTCGGCATAGAAAGCGTTCGCGCCGGCCTGGTCCGGCGTCATCAGCTCGTTCCAGTTGCACTTGCCCATGCCAGTGCGCTGCCAGGCTTTGCTGTCCTGATCGCTGGCGCCCCGCATGACGTAGAACGGGATGCCCTGCGGATCGGCGACCAGCGCCATGCGGCCCACGCCGGGGAGATCGATCGCCGGCATGCGCACGCTGCCGCCGGCCGCGCTGATCTTGGCCACGCTGGCATCGACATCGTCGACGCCGATATAGAACAGCCAGCCGGGCTTGGCGCCGCCGCTTTGCATCTCGGCGGTCAGCGCCATCAGGCCGCCGGCAAAGTCGCCCTCGCCGGCATCGATCATGCGATAGTCCATGCCGCCGGGGTCGGCCGGGTGGACGGTCCAGCCGATCACGGTCTCGTAGAATGTCTTCGATGCCTCGGCATCGGGGGTAAGCAATTCGTACCAGATCGGGCTGCCATGCGGATTGGTCATGGGACGTCTCCTATCGGTCGAGGATCGGGGCGAAACCGCCGAAGATCATGCGCTGGCCGTCGAACGGCATGTCGGTGGGCGGGGTTTGCTGCGCCACCTGCTTCATGCCGGCGTCGCGAATGGCCTTGTCGGGCCATTCGACCCAGGAAAAGACCACATTCTCGCCCTCCGTGGCATGCACGGCGCGAAAGAAGTCGGTGACCTCGCCGGCCGGCACGTCGTCACCCCAGGCCTCGACCAGACGGGTCGCGCCGTTTTCCAGGAAGGCCGGCGCGACGTGGCGCGCCATATCGAAATAGGCCTGCTTCTTGTCCGGTGCGACCGGGATCAGGAAGCCATCGACATAGCCGGTCGCACCGCCGGGGCCGGTATCGATCTCGGGCGCGAAGCCGGCGAAGATCATGCGCCGGCCATCGAACGGCATCTCGCCCATCTCCGCCATGCGCGGATCCTCCATCATGCGCTTCATGCCGGCCTGGTAGACCTCGCGCGACGGCCATTCGCACCAACTGAACAGCACCGTCTCGTCATCCTTGGCCTGCACCGCGGTGCGGAAATCGTTCAGCTTGCCGACCGGCACGTCGTCGCCCCACGTCTCGACCATCCGCGTCATGCCGAATTCACGGAAGATCGCGACCGCCTTGGCGGCATGTTCGACATAGGCCTGCTTGTTGGCGCTCGGCGCCGCCAGCACGAAACCCTGGATATAGCTCATCGTCTCTCTCCTGTCGGGCTCAGGCGGCGGCCGGTTCGGGCTCGAAATCCGCCAGATGATCGGCCAGCGCCTTTTGATAGGCCGGCCGGGCTTCGCCGCGCGCGACATAAGCGGCGAGGGTGGGGAAGTCGTTCAGCAGCCCGCTGTCGTGCAGGCCGCGCAGCACCGAGACCATGGTCAGGTCGCCGACGCTGAAATCGCCATCGAACCAGTCCTTGTCGCCGAGCGCGGCGGACAGATCGGTCAGCCGCGCGCGGATATCCTCGATCACGCTCGGGCGACGTGCGGCCGACCATGGGCGATCCGCCTCGAAGATATCGACGATGGCCAATTGCATGATCGACGGTTCGACCGAATTGAGCGCGGCGATCACCCATTGCTCGGCGCGCGCCTGCCCCGCCGGGTCGGCCGGCAGCAGGCCCGGCGCCGCCCGCGCGATGTGCAGCGCGATCGCGCCGGATTCGAAGATTTCGACCGTGCCGTCGCGGTAGGTCGGGAGTTGCCCGAACGGCTGGAAGCGCCGATGCGCCGGGCTCTTGACGACATCGTGGCCGATCACGTCGACGGCATAAGCCTGCCCGGTTTCCTCGAACGCCCAGCGCGCGCGCATGTCGCGCACATAGGAACGGGCGAAATCCGGCACCCAGTTGAACGCGGTGATGGTCGGCGTCATGATCCTCTCCCAAAACGCTGCGTGCGGAGTCAGGCGGTGGCCTGGGCCATCTCGCCGGGGCCGCTCTCGACAGCGGCCGGGTCCATCCACATCACTTCCCACAAATGCCCGTCGGGATCGGCGAAGCTGCGGCCGAGCATGAAGCCGTGATCCTGCGTCGGCGTGACATCGGTGGTGCCGCCATGCGCGCCGGCCTTGTCGACCAATGCGTGGACCGCATCCTTGCTCGGCTGCGCGATGCACAGAAAGGCGCCGACCGCGGCGTGCGGATCGGCGACCGCATAGCCCGGAATGAACCCGGCAAAGCGTTCGCGGCTGAGCAGCATGACGTGGATATGGTCGGACAGGACGATGCACGACGTGGTGTCGTCGCTGAATTTCGGGTTCCTGGTCGCACCGAGCGCTTCGTAGAAGGCGGTCGCCCGGGCCACGTCGGTGACCGGCAGGTTGATGAAAATCATCTCGGTCAGGCTCATCGTCTTCTCCCCCTGGAAACCGTTCGTTGTCGAATCGCTGTTTGACGATGATGCCCCGGCCAGTTACTAAAAACAACTATGAAGTTAGAAAAAGTAACCGAGTTGATCGAGGGGCGGGACAGGAAGTGGTATGACGATGCCTGCGGCACGGCATTGGGCATGGAGTTGGTCGGCGAACGCTGGTCGCTGCTGATCGTGCGCGAGCTGTTGCTCGGGCCGCGGCGGTTCGGCGATCTGCGCAATGGCCTGCCGGGCATCAGCGCTAATGTGTTGACCCAGCGGCTCGAAGGACTGGCGGCGGCCGGGATCGTAACGCGCGACCATCTGGCCGCACCGGCGCGGACGCCGGTTTACGCGCTGACCGACTGGGGCCGCGAATGCGAGCCGGTGGTGCTCGGGCTGGGCCGCTGGGCGCTGCGCTCGCCGCGGCACGATCCGCAACTGCATTTCTCGCCCGCCGCGCTGATCTTGTCGTTGAAAATGCTGCTGGTCGCCGACCGGGTCGGCGATCTCGTCGCGACGATCGGCTTCCGGCTTGGTGGCGAGGATTATCGCGCGCAGGTTGCGGCCGGCGCGATCGGCGTGGCGCGGGCGCCGGTCACCGGAGCGGATGCGGTGTTGGCGGGGAGCACGAGCGCGTTCCTGCCGGTGTTCTACGGCGCCATGCCGCTGGACCATGCGGTGACCGCGGGCGCCCTCACGCTGTCGGGCGACGTGGCGACGGCGACGCGCTTCTCGCGGCTCTTCGCGCTGCCGGAAAAAATCAGCTGATCGGCAAAACTGATCGCAAGCGGTTGAGTAGGCGGCGCTGCATGTCCTAAGGCGTTGGGCCAGACACGAGGCGCACGTACATGACCGATATCCCCAACATCCAGCCCGACAGCCGCGAGACGACGATTCTCGATGCGCCCGATCGCATGATCAAGGTGCGCGACCTGTTCGGGATCGATTCGGACATGGAGGTCCCGGCCTTCTCGGAAGCCGACGAGCGCGTGCCCGACCTCGATCCGGCCTATGTGTTCGATGCCGATACCACGCTGGCGATCTGCGCTGGCTTCGCGTTCAACCGCCGCGTGATGGTGCAGGGCTATCACGGTACGGGCAAGTCGACGCATATCGAGCAGGTCGCCGCGCGCTTGAAATGGCCGTGCATCCGCATCAATCTCGATGCGCATATCAGCCGTATCGACCTGGTCGGGCGCGATGCGATCGTGCTCAAGGACGGCAAGCAGATCACCGAATTTCGCGAAGGGCTGCTGCCCTGGGCGCTGCAGACGCCGACCGCTTTGGTGTTCGACGAATATGATGCCGGGCGCCCGGACGTGATGTTCGTGATCCAGCGCGTGTTGGAGACCGAGGGCAAGCTGACCTTGCTCGATCAGAATCGCGTGATCCGCCCCAACCCCAATTTCCGCCTGTTCGCCACCGCCAACACGATCGGCCTGGGCGATACCAGCGGCCTGTATCACGGCACGCAGCAGATCAACCAGGGCCAGATGGACCGCTGGAACATCGTCGTCACGCTCAACTATCTGCCCGCCGCGGTCGAGGCGCAGATCGTGCTCGCCAAGTCCGGCGAATATGACAAGCCCGAGGGCAAGGCACAGGTCGACAACATGGTCCGCGTGGCGGACCTGACCCGCAAGGGCTTCATCAACGGCGACATCTCGACCGTGATGAGCCCGCGCACGGTGATCACCTGGGCGCAGAATACGCTGATCTTCAAGGATGTCGGCTTCGCCTTCCGCCTGTCGTTCCTCAACAAGTGCGACGAGGCGGAACGCAGCCTGGTGGCGGAATATTACCAGCGCGTGTTCGGCAAGGATCTGCCCGAGAGCGTGGTGGGCAAGGCTTGAACCAAGGGGTGGGCTAATGTATTAGTCCATCCGGAGGTGGGTAATGGCCGATGCCGATCCGCAGACGACGTTCAACGTCCACGATGCCAAGACCAATCTGTCGAAACTGATCGACCGTGCGCATGCCGGCGAGGAGATCGTGCTCGCCAAGGCCGGCATTCCCTGGGCGAAAATGGTGCCATATGCCGATCCCGCCAAGCCGCGGCGGAAGCCTGGACGCTGGCCGGAACTGCGCAATATTCCCGCCGAAGCGTGGTTCGATCCTTTGCCCGAGGACGAACTGGCCGCGTGGGAAGGCAAATATTCGAACATCATCTGAGATGCACATCCTGATCGACACCCACATTTTGATCTGGTGGTGGGCCGAAGATCCACAATTACCCATGCCACTGCGTGACTTGATAAGTGCAGACGAAACCACGGTCTATGTCAGCGCGATTTCGGCGCTTGAGCTAGGCATCAAGGTCCGATTAGGACGACTGCCGCAAATGGTGCAGCGCCTTCATCAGTTCAACGAAGGTGTCGTCGAGGATGGCTTCTACCACCTCAATATTCATTATGAACATGCCCGCCGCGCCGGCCTTTTGCCGGGCGAACACCGCGATCCGTTCGACCGAGTACTTGCAGCCCAGAGCTTGTACGAGCAGATGCCGATCGTCACGAGCGACCGCGAGATTGCGGCATTCGGTTGCGATGTAATCTGGTAGAGCTGCGGGATGATCCGCCTGCTCAGACTTTCCCCACTGCTGTTGCTGCTCGCTGCCGCGCCCGGCGACTACAAACTCGGCGCGCCGCCGTTACGGCTGCTGCCGTCGACGACAGCGGCGGGTGAGCAGCTCGTCACGCCCGGCGCGATCGTCGCGACCAGCGTGCTCGGGCGCCCCGATGCGGCGATCATGGCGGATGGCGTGACGCTAGCCCAGGCGGGCGAGCAGCGTAGCTTCCCGCGCGGTACCGTGCTCTCTGCGGCGAACGTGCGCGGGCTGCCGGGCGAGCATGAGCGCGTGTTTTGCGAGGATCGCCAGGAAGGATCCACCGCCAAGCTGATGACCGGGCAGATGCTGTTCGGCCTGGTCGGCGCGTTGCGCCCGACCAAACAGGATACGCAATATTGCCTGATCGATGCCGACAAGGATTCGTTCTTCGATCACGCTTTCCTGATCGGCGCGAAGGGCAAGGCCAGATTGCCCTACGCGATCCCGAAGGCGGAATATGGCTTGATCGAGGGCATGCCGCTGGGTGGTGAGGCGACCGTGCGGCTGCGCTATGTCGGGTCGGGCGGGGAGAAGGATGCGGTGGCGTTCGATCTCGAAGCGATCGGCTTCGGGCGGATGCGCGCCTTGGCCGGGGCGCGCCATGTCGTATCGATCGCCAAGCTGCCGGCGCATGAGATCATCGCCGGGGCGGTGCTCACCGTGCTGGCCTATGACGCGAAAAGCGGGGCGGCGACGATCGTCATCAACCGCGACCTTGCGCCGGGGCATATCGTGCTGCCAGAGATGGTCGAATGACCACCGAAACCCCGCTCGATCGATTCAAGGCCGTGCTCGGCGGCACGTCGCGCGCACTGGCCGACGAGCCGGAGATCGAGCTCGCCTTCACCGCCGATGCGCCGACCCAGTCGGGCAAGCATATCAAGGTGCCGATGCCGGCGCGCACCTTGCCGGCCGATCAGGTGGCCGAAGCGCGCGGCTTTGCCGATGGCTTCGCGCTGCGCTTGAAGCATCACAATGTCGCGCTGCATGCGCGGGGCGCGCCGGGCGACGCGGTGGCGCGGGCGGTGTTCGATGCAGTCGAGGGCGCGCGCGTCGAGGCTTTGGGCTCGCGTGGCTTTGCCGGCATCACCGCCAATCTCGCCACCGCGCTCGACATGCGGCTGCGCGCCGATCCGATTACGCGGGCGCGGAACCGGGAGGAAGTGCCGCTTTCGACGGCACTTTCGTTGATGGTGCGCGAGCGGCTGACCGGGCAGCAGGCGCCGGCGCTGACCGCGCCGGGCATGGCGCTGGTGCGCGAGTGGATCGAGAGCAAAGCGGGCAAGGATCTCGACGGCTTGGCGCTGGCGATCGACGACCAGCGCGCCTTTGCCACGCTGGCCACGCGGCTGCTCGAGGATCTCGAGCTGATCGAAGGGGACATGATCCCCGACGAGAGCGACGAGGGCGGCAATGACGACGAGGGCAGCGACGAGCAGCAATCGGACGAAGGCGACGACGGCGAGAGCGACAGCGAGGAAGGCCAGGGCGAGGTCGAAGCGCGCGGCTCCGAGCGCGACGCCGATAGCGAGCAAGGCGAGTCCGGCGAGGAAGGCGAGCAGGAGTTTGACGACGCCGAGGGCGAACCCGGCGATGCCGGCGAGGACGGCATGCTGCCGGTCCGCCCCAATCGCCCGATGCAGGATTTCACCAGCCAGTTCGACTATAAGGCCTGGACCACGTCCTATGACGAGGTGATCGCGGCCACCGAATTGTGCGACGCCGACGAACTGGCGCGGCTGCGCTCCTATCTCGACCAGCAATTGGTCCATCTGCAGGGCGCGGTGACCAAGCTCGCCAACCGCTTGCAGCGCCGGCTGATGGCGCAGCAGAGCCGGTCGTGGGACTTCGACCAGGAAGAGGGCATGCTAGATGCCGCGCGGCTGGCCCGCGTGGTGGTCAATCCGATGCAGTCGCTAAGCTACAAGATCGAGCGCGAGACCGATTTCAAGGACACCGTCGTCACTTTGCTGATCGACAATTCCGGATCGATGCGCGGCCGCCCGATCTCGATCGCGGCGATCAGCGCGGACATTCTCGCGCGCACGCTGGAGCGCTGCGGGGTCAAGACCGAGATTCTCGGCTTCACCACGCGCGCCTGGAAGGGCGGGCAGAGCCGCGAGACCTGGCTCGCCGCTGGCCGCCCGCCGCAGCCCGGCCGCCTCAACGACGTGCGCCACATCGTCTACAAACGCGCCGACGAGCCGTGGCGCCGCGCCAAGCCCAATCTCGGGCTGATGATGCGCGAGGGGCTGCTCAAGGAAAATATCGACGGCGAGGCGTTGCTGTGGGCGCATTCGCGGCTGATCGGCCGGTCCGAGGATCGCAAGATCCTGATGGTCATTTCAGACGGCGCGCCGGTCGACGATTCGACGCTGTCGGTCAATTCCGGCTCCTATCTCGAACGGCATCTGCGCCAGGTGATCGGCTGGATCGAGGGCAAGTCGCCGGTCGAGCTGGTGGCGATCGGCATCGGCCATGACGTGACGCGCTATTACCAGCGCGCGGTGACGATCATGGATGCCGAGCAATTGGGCGGCACGATCATCGAGCAACTTGCGGCCCTGTTCGACAAGAATGATTGATCCGCCGCCAGGCGGGTTCGTCGGGCCGGTCAAGCGCTCGGTGACGATCGCCGGGCACCAGACGTCGATCAGCCTGGAGCCGGTGTTCTGGGCGGCGGTGGAGCGGGCGGCGGCGGTGCGGGAATTGCCGTTGAGTGCGCTGATCGCCGAGGTGGATGCGGTGCGCATCCTGGCGGAGGATCCGCCGAACCTGGCGAGCGCGCTGCGGAGCTGGGTGTTGGCGGAGAGCACCTAATTCCTCCCCCAGCTTGCTGGGGGAGGGGGACCGCCCGGCTTCTTCAGCCGGGTGGTGGAGGGGTTCTGGCCGCGGACGCGGCGCCGATGGCAAGTACCCCTCCACCATTCGCGTGAAGGACGCGAATGGTCCCCCTCCCCGAGCGAAGCTCGGGGAGGAATAAGGGGAGTCACCGCCCGAGCAACACCCGCGCCTGGCCGGCAATCTGCGCCAGCATCGCCGCATTCGGCGCGGTGGCGCTTCGCGCGCGATCGACCACGGCCTTGAATTGCGCCACGCGCTCGGCATTCTTGCTCAGCCAGCTTTCCACCAGCGCCTGCGGGTCCGTCTCGCTGCGCCCGAGGAAATCGAGCCGCAACTGCTGGAAATCGCGCGCCAGGCCGGCGATGAGCAGCCGTTCCCACGGATCGCTTGGGGAAATGCGCGCGGCATTGGCCTGCGCCCAATCCAGCCCCAGCGCCTGGCCGAGCCGGGTAAAGGCCCGCGTCAGCACCAGTTCGTCGAGCCCCAGCCGCTGGCCGAGATCGGCCAGCCCCACGGCCCCGTCCAGTTCGAACAGCCGCACCACTTTCTGCACCAGTTTCCTGGGCGCGCCGACGCCTTCCAGCCGCGCGGCGATGCGCCCGCTCTGCGCACTGGCTTCCTCGAGCAGCAGTGCCTTGGTCTGCTTGTCGAGCGCGGCGATGCCCGGGGCGAGACGGGCGAGCAGTTCGGACGGGCCGGTGCCCGGGCGCGAGATGCGCAGCAGATCGGCGATCTGCGCGCGCGTGCCGACGGCCACCTCGTCGAACAGCGCGATCCGCGCTGCCTCGGGCATTGCCGCTGTCTCGATCTCGCGCCACAGATCGGGCAGGTCGAACAGCCGCTCCGCCACCACGAACAAGGCGGCGATGTCGGACATCGCCGCGCCTTCCTCCTCGGCCAGTTCGAACGGATAGAGCACGCCCATCCGGTTGATGATGCGATTGGCCAGCTTGGTCGCGACGATCTCGCCGCGCAGCCGATGCTCGTCGATCGCCTGGGCGAACTTCTTCTGCATCGCCTTGGGGAAGGCGGCGTGCAGATCGCCGCTCAGCGCCGGGTCGGTCGCCAGATCGCTCTGCTCGATCGCGTCCTGCAGCGCGAGCTTGGCGGTGGCCAGCAACACGGCCAGTTCGGGCCGCGTCAGCCCGCGCAATTCCTGCACGCGGCGCAGCAGATCGTCATTGCTGGCCAGCCCCTCGACCGCCCGATCGAGCCGGCCGGTGCTTTCGAAAATCTCGATCACCCGGACATAGCTCGGCAGCGCCTGCGGCCCGTCATGCTCGGCCACCGACAGCGCCAGCGTCTGCAGCCGGTTATCCTCAAGCACGAGATGCGCGACATCGTCGGTCATCCCGGCCAGGAAGGTGTTGCGCTTGGCGTAGCTGAGGCGCCCTTCGATCATCTCGCGGTTGAGCGCGATCTTGATATTGACCTCGTTATCCGAGCAATCGACGCCCGCGCTATTATCGATGAAGTCGGTGTTGATGCGCCCGCCCCGGTTCGAAAAAGCGATGCGCGCCGCCTGGGTGACGCCGAGATTGGCGCCTTCGCCGATGGCGATGGCGCGCAATTCCTCGGCATTGACGCGCAGCCGATCATTGGCGGGATCGCCGACCTGGATATTGTTCTCGGCCGCCGCCTTCACATAGGTGCCGATACCGCCGAACCAGATCAGATCGACCGGCGCCTTGAGGATCGCGGAAATGAGCGCGGTCGGCTCCATTTCCTCGGCAGTGATGCCCAGCGCAGTGCGGATCTGCTTGCTCAGCTTGATCGTCTTGTCGGTGCGCGGGAACACGCCGCCGCCCTTGGAGATCAAACTCGCGTCATAATCCGCCCAGCTCGAGCGCGGCAGCGCGAACATGCGGTTGCGCTCTTCCCAGCTCGCCGCCGGATCGGGATCGGGATCGAGGAAGATGTGGCGATGGTCATAGGCTGCGACGATCTTGAGCGTCTTGGACAGCAGCATGCCGTTGCCGAACACGTCGCCCGACATGTCGCCGCAGCCAACGACACGGATCGGCTCGGTCTGAACATCGACGCCGCGCTCGGCGAAGTGGCGCTGCACGCTGAGCCACGCGCCCTTGGCAGTGATGCCCATCGCCTTGTGATCGTAACCGACCGAACCGCCGGAGGCGAAGGCGTCGCCGAGCCAATAATCATGCTCCAGCGCGATCGCGTTGGCGACATCGCTGAACGTCGCCGTGCCCTTGTCGGCGGCGACGACGAAATAGGGATCGTCGCCGTCCAGGATCGTCACGTCGGCCGGGTGGATGACCTTATTCTCGACGATATTGTCGGTGATCGAGAGCAGGGCCCGGATGAACACGCGGTAGCTCTCGGTGCCTTCGGCCAGCCAGGCGTCGCGGTTGGACGATGGCGGCAATTGCTTCGGGTAGAAGCCGCCCTTCGCCCCGGTCGGCACGATCACCGCATTCTTGACGCGCTGCGCCTTCATCAGCCCGAGAATCTCGGTGCGGAAATCGTCGCGGCGATCGGACCAGCGCAGGCCGCCGCGTGCCACCGGGCCGGCGCGCAGATGGATCCCTTCGACACGGGGGCTGTACACCCAGATTTCGCGCCATGGCACGGGCGCGGGAAGGCCGGGAATGAGATGGCTGTCGAGCTTGAACGCCAGCGCCGCTTGCCCGGCCGGGGCAAAGGCGTTGGTGCGCAAGGTCGCTGCGATCACGCTGAGCAGCGCGCGCAGGATGCGATCGTCATCGATCGCCGAGACCGCGTCGAGCCCGCGTTCGATCGCCGCATCGGTGGCGACGATGCTGGTCGCGTGGCGCGCCGGATCGTGCGCCGCGGCGAAGCGGTCGATCAGCGATTTGGCTACCTGCGGCGCGCGGCGCAGCGCATCGACCACGGTGGTCAGGCTATAGGCCAGCCCGGCCTGGCGCAGATAGCGGAACCAGGCGCGGAACAGCACGACCGCATCCGGCGCCATATCGGCATCGACGATCAGGCGGTTGAACGCGTCATTCTCCGCTTGGCCCTCGAGCACCGCGGCGATGGCGTTTTCCAGCACGCTGGGGTCGCCGGTGAAGCTGCGCGCCGCTTCGACATAGAATTCGTGGACGAAGCCCTTAGCCTCGTCGGTCAGCGCATGGGGCAGTTCGGCAATCACGCGGAAGCCGAAATTCTCCAGCACCGGCACCGCATCGGACAGCGCCAACGCGCCGCCCTGACGGTAAATCTTCAGCCACACCGCGCCATCGGCGCCGTGATACAGCCGCACGTCGCGATCGCCGGGGTTTTCCAGCCGTGCCAGGCGCACGATGTCGCGTGCCGCTTCATCGGCGCTGGCATGGTTGCGATAGTTGGGTGGGAAGGTCGCGGCGTGACGCAAGGCGAGCCGTGCAGCGCGCGCGGGATCGAGCAGTTCGGCCAGCGCCGCTTCCACCGCCGGAGCCCAGCCGCGCACCATCCGCGCGAGGCGCGTGTCGAGCGGGGCGGGGTCGGGCATCTGCCCGTCACCGCGCAGATCGAACGTGTAGCGGATCAGCGCGACGACCCCGTCCTCGAGCGACAGGCTCCAGTTGAGCAAGCCGCCATTGCAGGCCTCGGCCAGCATGTCGCCGATCGCCACGCGGCGCGCGGTGCTGAGATCGTCGCGCGGCAGCCACACGAAGGCGAACATGTGCCGCCCGAGCATCGAGCGGACCAGCACCAATTTGGGGCGCGGGCGATCGGCCAGCGACATGGCGGTCAGCGCCAGGTCCTCGAGCGCGTCGGCCGCGAAGGCGGTGACCAGATCGTGCGGCAGGGCGGCCAGCGCATGGGTCAGCGCCTTGCCGGTATGGCCCTTGGGATCGAAGCCGAACTTGGCCTCCAGCGCGGCCAGCCGGGTGCGCAATACGGGCACGTCCTGCGGCGCCGCGCCGAGCGCCGCGCTGGTCCACAGGCCGGCATGGATCGACAGGCCGGCGACGCGGTCGCCATGCATCACCGGCACCAGCACCAGATCGAGCGGTACGTGGCGATGCACGCCCGAAATGAGGTTCGATTTGAGCAGCAGCGGGGCCTCGCCGCCGTGCGCGAAATGCGCCACGGCCAATTCGCGCGATGTTTCGGCGAGGATCGGCACCTGATGCGGGTTGCGCGCGATGCCGACGCGCGTGGCGCTTTTCCCGTCGATCCACGTTTCGTGGCCGAGCAGCGTGAAGTTCTGATCGAGCAGCCAGCGCAGCAACGCCGCCCCCTCGCCGTCGCTGTCATGATGGCTGCTGGCGAGCAAGGTATCGGCATCCTGCGCCAGCGCCTGTTGCAGCGCCGACCAATCGGCCACCGCAACGCGCACATCGGCGAGATTGGCGGTCAGTTCGGCCAGCAGGTCGCGCCGCTCGCGCGCATCGGCGCGTTCCAGCTCGATATAGATCATCGATTCCGGCTGGCCGGTATCGCCGACCGCGGTCAGCGCGCCGGTCTCGTCGCGCGTCACGCGCAGCACCGGATGGATGATGCGATCGATGCCGATGCCGTGCGCGCCGATCGTCGCGGCGATCGAATCGACCAGGAACGGCATGTCGTCGTTGATGATGGCCAGGCGCATGCGGCGGCGCGGGTCGGTGCCGGAGATCGGCTCCAGCTCCAGCGCCGGCGTGCCCGGCGCGCGGCATTCGGCGGTGGCGGCGACGAAGGCGGCGGCTGCCTGCCGCTCCGGCTTGTCGAAGCCCTGCAATTCTCCCGGAAGAGCGCCCTTGGTCAATCGGGCGGCAAGCGCGTCCGACAGCGATTTCAGCGTGGTTTTGGCCATGGCCAAGCCCTATGCGCCTGCCGCTTTTTTAGCTCAACCCCCGGCAGGGTGCTGATTTTCCGTGCACGAGGGCGATCGGCCGATCGCGCCTCAGGCGGCGGCGCGGATCGCCTTGTCGGTCAGCGCGGCGTCGTCGAGCGTGGCGACGACGTCGAGCGCCCCATCGACGCCGGCGCGCGCCAGGAGGATGACATAGTCGCCCGCCGCCGTACCCGTCTCGAGCGACAGGCTGGCGAGACTCGGGCGATCGTTCAGCGTGGTGCGATAATCCTTGGCCGCTTTGGCCGCGGGCGCGCGCAAGCCGCGCTCCGCCTTGACCACGCCCTTGATCCCGCCCTCGAACCCGTCGAGGAAATCGCCGAGCGCGCCCGCCGCGACGTTCACCCGCCGGGCATGGCCCAGCACGGCGGCATATTCGGCCAGTCGCGTCTTGTCGTAATCGGCGCCGAACACGAGCTTGACGATCGGCGTCATCGGCGCGCGCAATTGTATGGCGATGCCGGCCTGGTCGAGCAGCGCCTCATAGCCGCCGGGATCGCGGTCCGCGGCGATGGCGAAATCGTGCGCCCGGCCGAGCGCGCGGTACAAAGCGGCGCGGCCGCGCGTGTCGGCGGCGCGCACCGCGGCGGCGGTCTGCTGCGCCAGGCTGAGCTGGTCGGCCAGCGTGGCCGAGGCCGGGGCGTCCGCTTCGGCCGCGCCATCGTCATCGCTACCATCGCGTTCGGCGCTGGGGCCGTCGGCCCAGGCCGGGGCTGCGGTCAAGCTGCGCGGCGCGGCGCGGACCGAGGCGGCAACCTCGGCGTGGAGCTTGGCCTGCGTGCCGGGGTCGACCAATTCCTTCCAGTTGATCACGCCGTAGATGTAGTCGATCGTGTCCTCGTCGGACGAAAACGGCATCAGGATGCCGCGATACATCGTGTTGTGGCCGCGCGAGCTGACGAATTCCGCCTCGAACCCGATCGGCGCGCGGTTGGCGATGATCTGCAGATAATGGTCGGTCAGCCGCGACAGCAGCGATCGACCCGGCACCTGCGAAATCTTGCTCACCGAGGCATCCAGCGCGCATTCGTCGCGCAGCGCGCGGCCGAGAAAGGCGATCGCCGAATCGTCGATTCCGCGCGTGAAATCGAGCAACACGCTGTGCGGGCCGAAATCGGCGATATTGGCCGGATCGAGTTCCTCGATCGACGGATAGGCGCGCCCGCGCAGCAAGGAAACCCAATGATTATAGGCGCGTACGTGCATGCGCCGCTCGTCGTTACCGATCTCGACGGTCGGTTCCTCGACGCTTATGTCGGGCTCGTATTGGTCCTCGAACATCCGAACACTATCCATCGCAAACACCTCTGGCTCGGCCGGTCGCCCGGTCCGTTGCTCGCCCTGCTTGTGCACCGTGCGTGGTAAACGATGTGTAAAGGCACCCGCCGGCGCGTGGCCCTTGCCAGCACCAACCGACCCTGCTACCCGCGCCCCTCGCAGATGCCGCACGACGGGATCCGCCATGCCGCTTTAGCTCAGTTGGTAGAGCATCGCATTCGTAATGCGGGGGTCACAGGTTCGAGTCCTGTAAGCGGCACCAGTACATAAGCAGAACACTCCTAGAAAACCGCAGAAATATGCGGTATGCTGCCTTTCGGCGGTCCCATGGAATCTCACTTTGTCCCGCCGTGGCCCACTAAGAAGGGGCGACGAATCAAGGGGCCACGAACGATGCAGGAGGCGTGGCCCCATGCTTACGGTTGTGCAGATTCGTGTGCTCAAACCAGCTGAGCGTCCTTATAAAGTTGCCGACGCAGACGGTCTGTATCTGTTGGTGCAGCCGTCCGGCACTTTGCTCTGGCGTTTTCGCTCCCGGTGTTGCGGCATTGAGAGGAAGCTTTCGTTGGGCAGCTTCCTCAATGTCTCCCTGTCTCAGGCACGCAAAAAGCGAGACGAGGCCAAGGGAGAGCTGGATGATGGCATCGATCCTGTCGAGGAGAAGCGTCAGCGTCGGCTGAAAGCCGAGCTGGCGGCGCAGACCAGTTCGGGCTCGTCGCAGATCATGGCGCGATTATAGACGACCTCGAGCAGTATCAGGACGCTTACCTAGCGCTTGCGGATGGGAAGCAGTACGCCGCCGCGTCCTCTCCCGCAGTGCGCGCACGGATCGACCGCATTTACCAGGCGGGCCGGCCGTCCTCGATATATCCGTTCGTGCTTCAGCTTCTGCTTAACTTTGAGAAGGAGGCGACAACGGCCGCCGCGGGCGCGATGCGACGCCGCTCGCCTCGCAATGCCGGCACCGCATGGTCGATAAAGGCGCGAATGGCCGCACGCCTGCCAAGCGACACCAATCCTCCGAACCCCGCATTGACGACGCCGAGCGCTCCTGCCGGGGCCCGGTGACATAGACGGGCGCGCCCGTCGTTTAAGTTACATGAGCGACGTTAGCACGTCGAGAAATGCGCGGATTTTCGAGCTCGATAGGCGACGCGAGTTTTGCAATGCCCAGATCTCGACCTTCGGTCCGTCATCCACGCCCCAGGCGACCAATCTGCCGGCCGCGATGTTCTGCGCTGCGAGCAGTTTCGGCATGAGCGCGACGCCCGCGCCGGCGAGCACCGCGTCCTGCACCATCAAGAAAGAGGAGAAGCGCAGCCGTATCTGCGGGCTGAGCACGCGCACGCCCTGAGCGGTCCTGATCCGCCAGAGCGCGTCTGTCGACGTGGCTATATGCCCCACCGCAGCGACGGTCACCGCCGCGCCTTCGCGCTCCGCCACAAAGGCATTGGGCATCTCCGGCGATGCCACCAGGAGCCGCTCGTCTTCCAGGATCCGCCGCCCCACGAGCCGTTCGTCGGGGTTCGGGTTGATGCGGATCACCAGATCGTAATTGTCCTCGACCGGGTCGACCATGCGGTCCTCGGCGACGATCTCGACGACAACGTGAGGATAGGCCTCGACGAAATCCGCTGCCACGCGCGGCAGCAGGACGTGCGCGAGCACGATCGGCGCGCTGATGCGGAGCGTACCGCTCGGGATCGATGCCCCCGCGGCGACGGCTTGCTCGGCCTCGCCGATCTCGGCGAGCGGTCCCTGGGTGCGCTCGTGCAGCGCGCGTCCTTCGGGCGTGAGGCGCAGCGTGCGCGAGCCGCGGTCGATCAGCCGTACCCCCAGATGCGCTTCCAACTCGCTTACCTTGCGAGACAGGGTCGCCTTGGGACGGTGCGCCGCGCGGCTGGCCCGACCGAAGCCACCATGCGACGCAACGAGATTGAAGTCGGCAAGCGCCGCGAGATCCATAGTTCGTTCCACTTTCGAGACGATGCGTCCCAATCATGGCATCTTCCTCGCTTTATCGGAACGGCTATCTTGGTTGCAGGGACGACGAGATCGTCTCCACGATCAAGGAGATACGACATGACGATATTGGTAACCGGCAGTACGGGCACGATCGGCACTCAGGTCCTGGCCTTTCTCGACGGGCACGGCGCCGAGGTGCGCGCACTGACCCGCACACCGGAAAACGCGCAATTCCCCGCCGGCGTCACCGCCGTGCAAGGCGATCTGTCCGATATCGACAGCGTCCGCGCGGCGCTGCACGGCGTGAGCACGCTGTTCCTGCTGGCGCCGAACGCGCCCGACGAATTGACGCAGGCGATGCTGACGCTCGACGCGGCGCGCGCTGCTGGGGTGAAGGGGATGGTCTATCTGTCGGTGTTCAAGGGCGAGGCCTATGCCGACGTGCCGCACTTTGCGAGCAAGGTGACCGTCGAGCGCATGATCCACGCCGCCGCGCTGCCCGTCACCATCCTGCGCCCGGCCTATTTCATCCAGAACGACCTGCGGCAGAAAGACGCCCTGCTCGGCGGCGGCGTGTACGGCATGCCGATCGGCGCGCGCGGCATTTCGATGGTCGATATCCGCGACATCGGCGAGGCTGCCGCCAAGGAACTGCTGCGCCGCGAGCAAGCAGCGGCGCCACTGCCGCGCGAGACCTACGAAGTGGTCGGTCCCGATGTGCTCACTGCCGACACGATCGCAACATTGTGGAGCGACGTGCTCGGCAGGCCGATCGGCTATGCTGGCAACGATCTGGACGCGCTGGAACAGCGGCTGAAGGCGTTCGGACCGGCGTGGCTTGCCTATGACATGCGGCTGATGATGCAGCGCTATCAGCAGGATGGTGCGATCGCCACCGATGCCGAGATTGCCCGCCTCGCGACGCTGCTTGGTCACGCGCCGCGCACGTATCGCGCTTTCGCGGAGGCTGCGGCTACTGCGTGGGCGGCGGCCTGACCTCTGAACCCCCGTTACGAGGAGACCTCTCATGACCAGCATCCTGTTCGTCGGCCAGAAGCCGGAAACTGTGGACTTTACCGACCCGTCGCTGCCGCCCGGCTTTGATGCCGACAAGATCAACGCCGGCATCGCCATCGCGCTCGAAAAGATCCGCGAGCGCGGGTGGCACAGCGACACCTGCATGATCACGCCCGATGCTGCGGGCAGCGCGATGCTCGAGACGGCGCTACGCGACGCCGCCTATGATTGCGTGGTGATCGGTGGCGGCTTGCGGCTGCCGCCCAAGAGCCTCGGCCTGTTCGAGCGTGTGGTGAACCTCGTCCACAAGGCGGCACCCAATGCCGCGATCGCCTTCAATACGCGGCCGGAAGACACGGCCGAGGCGGCCGCCCGCCAACTCGTGGGGCGCTGACGGCGGTCGGCGCTCGGGTAGCAGGCCTATCCGAGCGCCACTTACATCGCCGGGCGGGTCTCACCCACTTTCCCACTGGCCTACCGCCGCCGCAAAACGCTCATCTGCAGTTCAGCCGCTGATCGCGCCCTGGAGGGAAGATCCTAGCGACCCGCGGGCGTTGAGCGCCCATTCCCCGCCGTTCCGACCACGCTGGGTGTGATGGCAGCCCAAGTGAGACCGGTCAGCGCGGCGAGCACGAACGTCTCGATGAAGAACTGCCCTTCGGCGGCAAAAGCCAACGGCCAACTGTCCTTGATCCAGAAACTGAACAGTCCGGTGGCCACGATCCGGCCCCTCATCAGCAGCATAAGCACGACGAATAGCGCAATACGGCGAGGCTTCGTGCCATCGAGGGCTGGCCAGAGCAGGTAGATCAAGACGAACGAGGCGATGGTCGGCTCGATGAACATGCCATAGATATATTTGTAGACGTATAGGCCGTACGGCATCGTGTGTACTTCAGGCGCTTCGGTCAGCTGTAGCGTGGCGGTGATCATGTCCGCGAGATACTTGAGCAGCGGCAACAGGCCGAAATAGCCGATCGCGCTTGCGATGAGGACCGCGACCAGCAGCGGCGCGGGCCGCTCTGGTCTCACTTTTCGGGCGATGACGAGCGCGATGGCGCCACTGTAGAAGGACAGCAACGCGTTAGGCAGCCGAGTCATCAGCAGGTAGACCCAGCGCAGGTCGATCCACCCATCGGAGACGATGTTGTCGACAACGATAACGCGCAGCGTTTCCTGCAGCAAAACGATCAGCAGCCCGAAGATCGTGGCAGCGAGCAACGTGCTTCGCCTATCGAGAAACCAGCTGGCGAGATGGCAAACGTACACCATCGCGCCAAGCCGCACGACTTGCCCGACATACCTAGCCCAGGGCGGGACATCGCCTTCATTCGGATAGGGTATACCGAGATGCGCGATAGCGAGGTCGTGTGATCCCAGCGCCAGAAATGCCGTGATGATCAAGCCCAACGCCAAGATGATCGCGTTTCTCACCGAAGGGGTCACCTGCCGGACCGGCTGCGCGTTGGTCACAAAATTCCTTACGATATGGGCAGGTGTCTTGCCTCTATAAGACAGGCGTTGACGATGCAATGAGCGTCATGGTGCCGGGCTGCCGACTTGATGCCGCCGGTAGCCACCAATTGGACAGCCTGTTCCCGACCAGATCGGCTATGGTGATCCTTGAAAAGATCGGTAGACTTCACCCCACCACGCTACGGATTGGTCCAGGATCATGCGGGTTCGCAATGCAACGGCCGGTCGCGCGATCAGATCGTTCGTCAGCGCGTTCAGCGAACGCCGCGCCGTGCTGAACGGCGATGTGGTCACAAAACCGCTGCCGGCGCGGCCCGATCAGTTCATCGAGATTTATCTCGCCGACCGCTACGGCGTGTCGCACGATGGTGGCCCGCACGAAGCCTCGCCCGACCTGGTCGTGGTCGGACCGCAAAGCTACCGGCGCACGCAGCTGTTGATGTCGGGCGATATCGATGTCTTCACGATACGCTTCCAGCCGGGCGGCTTTCACGCACTTTTTGGTATCGATATGTCTGCGCTGGTCGACGAGGGCGTCGTCGCCAGCGATATTGTCGGTGCGGCGTCCGAACGGCTCCGCGACGCGGTGCTGGGCGCGTCGGATTTCGCTGCGCGCGTTGCGAGGGCGGAACAGTGGGTCCAGGATCGGACGACCAATGCCCGACCGCTCGACGCCGTCGCCCACGCCGCTTGGCTGTTGTCACGCGCCAAGGGTCGGCTCCGGATCGATATGCTCGCCCGACGCGCCGGGTTGGGTGAGCGGCAATTCACCCGCCGGTTCACCACGCAGGTCGGGCTGCCGCCGAAGCTCTATGCCCGCACCATTCGCTTCAACGCGGTGCTCGCGACGAAGGAGGCCCGCCCCGACGCCACATGGACCGACCTCGTTCACGCCGCCGGCTATGCCGATCAGGCGCATTTCATTCGCGAGTGCCACGCGTTCAGTGGAACGACGCCCGCGCGGTTTTTCGCCGAATGGTCGGGCCCATGACGGATTCGTTCAATTCGGCGTAGTGCCGTTCGGCTAGCTTTCCCGCAACAACGGGAGCGGCAAGCAATGACACGACGTGATCTGGCCATCGGTTTGATGGCGCTACCGATGATGCCCGCGGCGGCACGAGGAACGACCATGGCACCGGACGCTACAACCCGGAAAGTCCAGGACCTGCTCGACCGGTGGCTGGCCGCCTGGAATGCTTCCGACATGGACGCGATGTTCGGTCTGTTTCGGACCGACGCGCACTGGGTCAATATCGTCGGCATGCACTGGCAGGGTCGTGCCCAAGTCGAGCATGCCCACCGGGTCTATTTCGATCTCATGTTCAAAGGTGTGCACCAGTCGCTGGAAGCGATCGAATCCATCGTGCCGATTGCGGGTGGCGCGGTGACCGTGGTGGTGCGGTGGTCGCTGGGCGCGTTCAAGACGCCCGACGGCCATCTTAATCCGCCCAGCCGCGACAGGATGTCGCTGGTGCTAGCGCCCGAAGGCGAGCGCTTTGTCATCGTTCACGGCGCCAATATCACGATCGTGGAAGAGGCGCAGCGCTTCGACCCGATGTTCGGCGCACCCAAATCGTGAACGCTGGTCATGCCAAAGCGCTGCTGACGGGCATGCTGCTGATCCATCCAGGGCGGAGGGGGGCATCCCGAACGTTTATTTGGGGCACCGCCACGGCCCGTCGCTCGACACTGCGATCGTGGATCAGATCTCGTCGTAGCTGAATAGCCACATCGAGGACGCCTGCTTGCTCGCTTTGTCACCGGTGCTGTGCAGGCGACCAACCGCCGTATAGTTGGCGCCGTTCTTCAGCGCGCCGGACGGCATCAGCGGCGCCAGCCGCGGTGCGACGTACAGGACCAAATCATGGCCATCGGTGGTGGTCATGTTAACGGCCGTATAACCGAGCTTCCCGCCGAGCAGCCGCGCGTTGGCCTGGCCGAACCCGGTCGATGATTTCAAGCTGGTGATGCGGCCCGATACCCGAATGAGGTGGCCATTGGGCTGATCGGTGTCCGGGTTGAACGGACGCTTGGTACGCCGCCGTTCGGCTGCGATCGTATTGTAATGATCCAGCAGCTGGCCGAGACTTTGATAGTCGATCGTCCATCTGCTGCGTTCCGCCCAGAACAACGTTCCGTTGAAGCTGCTGAGCAGTGCATCGGTCCAGCCAGCGCACCCGTCGGCATCCTCGCAATTCGGCCACGCCGCATCGATCCACTGCAGCAATTGCTTGTTCGGATCGGAGAATTCGGCTTCCTTCGCGAGGCCGGGACCGAACGCGACGGCGGCCTGATGCTGCCGGGGGGCGATAACGGCGACGGCGCCATTGCCGACGTCGAGCTTCCCGACGCGGAGCTGGCGCATCATCGCCCAGGCATAATCGTTTGCCGACAGGCCCTTGAGATCGTTGACGACCAGAATGCTCAGCTCGACGCCGGCATTCTTGGCCAAGCCGTACAGTCGCTGTTCCATCGTTTTCACGCGTACCGGATCGAGCCGTCCGGTTTCATCGACGATGAAGCGGCCGTATTTGAACGGGGTCGATCCCGGCGTGGGCAATGTGCGGGCGGGGACCGACACGTTGGCGATCGGCGGCACGGCGACAGAGGGTAGTGCCGGACCCCCTCGGGCTGCGGCGGCGGTCCCGCCGGAGGAGGCGCTCGGCGACGCCGCAGGCGCGCCGCCGCTGCGGCAGTCCAACCCGCCTAATTGAGTGCAAGACTCCACCCAGCCTTGCCGGATCGATTCGGCACGCTGGTTCTTCGGCGGATGCGTGGACGAGCCGTGATTGCTGCCAACGGCCATGATCATGCGCTGCGCATCGGCCAGCGGCGCGCCCATCTTCTGCAGCACGTAACCGCTGAATTTGTCCGCCTCCAGTTCGATCTCGGGACGGCTGCCGCCCGGGACGATCGTGTGCCCCGACAGATGGTGGGCGATCTCATGCGCCATGATGCTGATCGGCCCCCAGACGCTGCCGCCCACCTGCGCCTCGGCAGCCTTCATGAATTCGGGATTGAACGCGATAACCCGGCGCGGCACGCGCTTGTCATCGAGCAGGATGACCGCGGCCGCGTTGGGCACCGGGCCGGACACGACGACGAAATTGGCCGGCAGGCCGGTATAGCCCATGATCCGCGTGACGGCACTGGCGCAGTCCTGCGGCGCGCCGCCGGTCAGTGCGGATGCCGCGGCCTGGACCGGCTTGCCGTCATAGGAACAGGCTTGGAGCGTCGAGGCGATCGCTTCGACCCGGGCGGCGCTGGCGGTTTTGCTTGGGTCGTCCGCCTTGCCGCATCCGCCGATCAGAAGGGCCGCCATGGCAGCCGCCGATGCTCGATGCAGGTCCCGCACGTCGCCTTCTCCTCGTCAGCGGCTCACCAGCCACAAGATCGCCCATGCGTAGAGCCGCAGCAGCGCCCAATTGATCGCGACGAAGATCATGCAGGCCAAAAGCAGCCTTGGCCAGTCGCTCCGCCACGAAAGGAGGTAGAACTGACGATAGGCGATGGCGACGACCAGCGTCTTTAGTACCGGAATGTAGATCTGCGACGCCGCCTTATGGGTCAGGATGAAGGCCGGATCGTGCCATATCAGCGTCGGCAGCAGATTGACGCTGATGAACGCCAGAACGACCGACTGGCAGTAGATTGCCAGGACCATCACCTCGATCAGGTTGTAGCCGAGCCGCTCGCGGAACGTGAGCCGCGCCGCGGCGACGATTGCCACGATGCCGAGCGAGAAGCTCCAGTTAGAAAACGCCAGCACCTGACCGGCCATACGCTTGACCACGGCATCGCGATCCAGGTCGGCATAGACGCTGAAATACTGGCTGCCGGCGAGCACCAGCACCAGCATGGCGACGGTCGCAACGAGCAGCTTGAGCGGGTGCATGTAGGTGGCACGCCGGCCCAGCACATAGTCGCGGGCGACGGTGCCGGGCGCGACCACCAGCCGGCGAAGCGTGCGCACCGCTTTCAATTCGAACAGGCGGAGCCGATCCCAGGTCTCCGTGCGGATATCGCGCCACACAAACCGCTGCGCCGCCTTTTGCCCGCATGCACCGCAATACGCGCTGGTCATCGCCGTCCCGCAGTTCCGGCAGGCTGTGCGCCCGAACCACTGGTCCGACACCGCCCCCTCGGAAATATCAGGGCCGCGCGCCAAGTCTCCGACGGACTCGGTGTCAACCCTGTGCTGAAGGTCCGGCATTTCTCCTCCCGTCTTAACCCTGGGCTGCGCTAGCACACGCGCACAGAGCCGTGGAACCGCCGTTTTTGGACGCGGTGGCAGCGGGCGGTGAATGAAGCCGGCCGTTGAGAATCTGTAACGGCAGTCCGAACCGCGAATTGCGGATCGAAACGTTGGCGAGCAACATGCGCAGCCATCTTGGATGCGATGCCCCGCCTGTGGATTGCGATCGATCGCGGCGATCTCGGCCTAGGGTAAGGATCGATGCAACGGCATGTGCGGCGAAGCGTTCCGGTGAAATGAATTATCTCGCCCTGCTCGCCGCAGCGTCCGTGACAGCGGCCAACCCGGGCAGCATTGCTGCGATGAAATGGGAGCGCCGCGTGCTGCTGATCAGCGCGCCGATCGGCCAAGACGCGAAGCTTGCCGCCCAGCGCCGCATCATCGCTCGTTGGAAGGTCGCAGGTGTGGCGCGCGACCTGAGCATTGTCGAGGTCATCGGCGCCAAGGTCGCCGGCGCGACCGATACAAGTGCTGCATTGCGCACACGGTATCGCCTTGCCCCGACGAGCTTCACCGCCATCCTGATCGGCAAGGACGGTGGCGAAAAACTGCGGAGCGCGAATCCCATTGCGGCGAATGTGCTGGAAGAGATTATCGACGCGATGCCGATGCGCCGAGCCGGTGAGTGATAGCTGCGGGACAACCAGCCACGATTGGACGTCATTATCGGATCGAACGGTGCGCGCGGCGCTAGCCTCGACGGCGCATCGCCTACGCGATAAGGGGCTGACCGCGCGCCGGCATCGTGAGCATTGCGTAATTAAATCGCGCGCGTCCGACCTGCCATCTGATTAAGGCTGAGCGCAGTGCGCGGCGTCATCTCGCGCAGACGGAGAACGACCATCTTCCATCTCGTTTTCGCGGTGCCCAGCCTGCTCGTCATCGTTCGCTGGCTCTGGCCGCTATCGCTACCGCTATGGGGCAAAGGGGCGATCGCGCTGCTGTTGCTCTTCGTGTCGCAATATCATCTGTGGAGCCGTCTCTCCTCCGGGTCGGTGTTTGCGCCCGAGTTTCCGCGAGCGATCGTGGTCCTGTTCAACTGGGCCTTTGGCGTGATCGTCATCCTGCTCGTCCTGCAGATCCTGCTCGATCTCGGCACTTTGGCCGCGATGTTGCTGCGCCAGGGCTCGATCCGTGTGCCCGACAGTGCCCGCTATGCGATTGCCGCCGTCGCCGGGCTGATCTCCGCCATCGGCGTCGCCAATGCGACGCGCGTGCCGCCGATCAACGACATTGCGGTCGACATTCAGGGCCTCCCGTCGGAGTTCGAGGGATATCGGCTGTTACAACTGACCGATCTGCACATCAGCCGGCTGTTCCCCGCGACGTGGGCGCGGGCGGTGGTCGATCGGGCCAATGCCTCGGGTGTCGACCTGATCGTCGTCACGGGCGACTTTATCGACGGATCGGTCGAGATGCGTCGCACCGACGTGGCGCCGTTGCACGACCTGCAGGCACCGGACGGCGTCTATGCCATTCCCGGCAATCACGAATATTTCTTCGATTACGCCGCATGGATGCGCCATCTGGCGAGCCTGGGGATGCGCATGCTGCCCAACGCGCATATTGTCCTGACGCGCGGTGACACGCGGATCGTGCTCGCCGGTGTCACCGACCTGTCGGCGCCGGCGCACCAGCAAGCCGGACCGGACCTGAATGCGGCGCTGGCAGGTGCACCGGCTAATGCGCCGATCATCCTGCTGGATCACCAGCCCCGCGCGGCGGGTCATGCGGCGGCGCGCGGGGTGGCGTTGCAACTGTCCGGCCACACCCACGGCGGCATGATCGTCGGGCTGGACCGCCTCGTTGCCCGGGGTAATGCCGGATACGTTTCGGGGCGATATGCAGTGGGCGGCATGACCCTCTATGTGAGCAACGGCACCGCCTTATGGCCCGGCTTTGCGCTGCGCTTGGGCCGGCCGTCCGAACTGACGCGCGTCACCTTGCACGCCGCTCGCTGAGATCACCGCCGGCACATGCGCCGGTATGGCGGCTCGGCAGACGCATGAATGGCGGGTTTAGGAAGGGGCCATGGCAACGAGCCTGTATTCGGCAGAAACGGCGAGCATAGCCTGCCGGCCACGTGGATTGCTTACCGGGCGTCGGCCAACGGAAAGTAGTGCGGGTGATAGGCATGGACGATCTCTGGCGCCGGCATGGGCCGGCCATAGCGATATCCCTGTACCTCGTCGCAACCGAGCCGGAGCAAGGCCGCTTCTTGCTCAGGCGTTTCGACCCCTTCGGCGATCACTGCGAGGCCAAGACTTTTGGCCATGCTGACGACCGCTCTTACGATCGCCTCGTCACCGGCCTTTCGGTCGATCCGGGCCACGAAACTACGGTCGATTTTCAATCGGGTCAGGGGGTATTTTTGTAATAGGCTGAGGGACGCGAAGCCGGTGCCGAAATCATCGAAGGCGATGCCTACGCCCAGCGCCTTCAGTTTCCTGAGCGCCTTGGTCGACTGGTTGCTATGTCGCAGGACGGTGTTCTCCGTAATCTCCAGTTCCAAATTGCAGGGAGACAGTCCGTGCTTCTGCAACGCCGAGGAAACGACATCGAAGAGGCGGCCGGAGCGTAACTGAGCGGCGAAGAGATTCACGCCGACGCGCAACGATCCCAGGCCCGCGCGTTGCCAATTGGCGGCGGCGGCGCACGCCTGCTCGATGATCCAATCGCCGACATCTTCCGCTATGGCGCTGTCCTCCAGCACCTGGATGAAAATCTGCGGGATGAGCAGGTCGTGGTGCGGATGCCGCCATCGGAGCAGCGCCTCCACCCCTGCGAGAGAGCTGTCGTTCAAGCGGATCTGCGGCTGGTACCAGAGCTCAAATTCGTCGTTGGCGAGCGCCTGGCGCAGGTCCGAACTGAGGCGATGCCTTTCCTCCGACCTGTTCTGCATCGCCCGTGCGAAGAACGTCCGAACGCCGCCCCCGCTGTTCTTCGCGCTATACAGCGCCAAATCCGCGCTGGAGAGAAGTTGCTCCACGTCCGACGCGTCCTTGGGCGACATGGCGATGCCGATGCTCGTACCGATATAGACCGATTGCCCGGCCAGCTCGAACGGCGGGTGCAGGGCGTTGAAAATCCGATTGGCAAGCTCATCGAGGCGCAGCGGATCGGCGCAGTCCGCAAGAAGGATGGCAAACTCATCGCCGCCCAGCCGCGCGACGAAGTCGCTGGGTCCAGTAGCCGCGCGGAGTCGCGCAGCTACTTCGCTCAACAGTCGATCCCCAACCGAGTGCCCCAAGCTGTCATTGACGTGCTTGAACCCGTCGAGGTCGAGCAGCAGCAACGAACAGGGCACCCGGCCAACGTCCGCCGCCAAGGCCTGATGGAGCGCGTTGCGGTTGGGCAGCGATGTCAGGGTGTCGCAATGGGCCAGGTGTTCGAGCCGCTGCTTGGCGGAATGCCGATCTGCGATGTCGCGCAATAGGGCGCCGAACATTGGCCGGCCACCCTCGAACCACATCGAAAGCGAGAGATCGACCGGGATTTCGCTGCCATTCGCGTGCAGTGCCAGGATATCGACCGAATGACCGGCTAGGCGTGCCCGGCCGGTTTGAACCGCGCGGGCAAGGCCGGCATTGTGAGCAGCGCGGAGCCTGTCCGGGATGATGATCGACAGGGGCTGGCCGACCGCCTGTTCCGCACTATGGCCAAAAAGCTGCTCGGCCGCGCTGTTCCACGAGAGGATGAGATTGTCCGCGCTCGCGCAAATTGCTGCCGTCGCCGAACTGGCCAGCATTTGCTCGTATCGATGCCGATCGGATGCCTGATCCATGGTCCCGATCGCATCTGTGAACCGCGCCTGCATCTCTATTCCACCTCCACGGGCAGGGTAGGACGGGAGCATTAACACTTTGGAAGTGTCGCCGGCCTTGCCGCACCCGCCCGATACCGGCAGTCGTGAGCAGTTTCAGGCTGATAGATAGCGGGACACGCGGAGTTTTCGCTGGCCTTGCTACGATACCGGCGCATCAACAGCGAGCTAGCCGAAACGCCATCCTCAGGTCAGCGCGGTCGATCTGTTCGTATCGTCGGCTGCGGTCTGCAATCCCCAGACCAGCCCGACCGAAAAGACGGCGCCTTCCAACGCCGCCGTGACGGCGCGGCCGATCGGGCCGAGCCCCGTTTCGCCCAACACTTTCCCGACCCCATCGAAGCCGAATTGAGAGAATGGAAAGGCGGCGACCAGAGACTGTAGGCTGCCGGCCATCATCCGGCCATCCAGCAGCGCGATACCGAGGCCCGCAATAGCGCCGATAGCGCCAGCGAGGGCCCAATTATATGTCGGCCACCGCCGGCGCAGCAACATCGCCAAGCCGATCGCCCCCCCCAGCACCAGGCCTTCAATCGCCCCGGCGATTTTCACCGCATGGCCGAACAATAGTCGGAAGGCGTCGCCGCCGATCATATTGGCGAAGGCCCCGGTGAATAGGCCCCCCAATGCCCCGCCGGCGACGGTCCAACGGCCACGTTGCGGGTGGATGAAGCTCGACCAGGCGATGCCCGCCGCGATCCCGGCACCGCTGACCCCAGCGGACACAGTGGAAACCAGCATCAGAACGAGAAGCAGCGACAATGCGCCACCACCCCCTGCGTTGCCGACATGTGGGTGCGCCACGCCGACAAAGCCGTAGAGCAGTCCGATCGCTGCACCAGCAATGGCCGCGCCGCCCGATCCGGCAAGCGTCCAGCGGACCAACCGCCGGCGCGAAAATCCTTTCGCTGTCGCATGCTTTGCCGTGGGCATCGGCACCGTCACGACCGGCGCGATGAAGCGGTACCCGTGCTTCGGTATCGTTTGGATAAACCGGGATGTCGTCGCGCTGTCGCCGAGCGCGCGGCGCAACGTGCGGACAGCCTGGGTCAGCGCCTCATCCGTGACCGGTATCCCCCGCCAGACTTCATCCATGAAACGCTCCTTGGTGACCAGGGCACCCCGTGCTTCCACCAGCAAAATCAGCGCATCCAGATATCGTGCGTTGAGGTCCACGACATCGCCGTCTCGCACGAGCCGGCGATCGTGCGGATCGAGCTGGAAAGTGCCGAAACGCAACACAGCATGGCTCATTTCAGCATTTGCTCACTTTCCGCTCATGCCGCTCACCGCCGACATACGGCAGTGATGGCGCTCCGATCATCAGGAGACAAGGTCATGTCGCAGACGCCGCCGGTGCACACCGGCACCTCATTCACCCCATGGCGACTAGCCGGCTGGGCCACCATCGTCGGTTTGATCGCGCTGCCGGCCATCGCGATGCAGTTCACCACCGAAGTAAATTGGGCAGCGGAGGATTTTCTCTTTGCGATCGTCATGTTGGGCGGGGTCGGTGGTGCAATCGAATTGGCGGTTCGCGCTTGTGGTGGCTGGGCCTATCGCGCCGGCGCCGTGGTAGCGCTCGGCGCCGGATGCCTGACGCTGTGGGGCAACGCGGCGGTCGGCATTGTCGGCAACGAAAGCAATGATATCAATATGTGGTTCAATGCCGTCCCGCTGGTGGCACTCCTCGGTGCGATCGTGGCGCGGTTCCGCGGGCAAGGAATGGCGGCCGCGATGACCGTCACGGCCGCAGCTCAACTTTCGGTCGGCATCGTCATGGCGCTTTCCGGGCACGTCGTCTGGCCATTTACTATCGTATCGACAGCAGTCTGGCTCATCTCCGCCTGGCTATTTCGAAAGGCGGCGTATTCCCGTCCGACCGTCGTATGCGTCCAGCCGCTGCCATAATGTCGCGGTATCGACGTGCCGTCGTCGGCCGGCCCGGCACGAGTGCGGACCGGCCATGAGCGGCGAAATAGTCCCGCCAGGCCAGCATTTCCCAGGCGCCGGGCGCAGCGTTCGCCGCTCGTTCGCCCGGATGCCCAAGCATTTGGTCGCTTCTGCGTTGTCGTGGCCGACGCAACGGCCTAGGGGACCCCCACTTTGCCGTGCTGATGCGGCATGTCCGCCTCCCCAGTCAGGATATTCGCATGGCAGATGCTTCCAGCCCGCGCCGGTTCGGCGTTGTGGGCCAGCTCTGGTTCCAAGTGTTGGTCGGCACGCTCGCCGGCATCGCGCTGGGCCACTTCATGCCCACCGCGGGCGCCCAGATGAAGCCGCTCGGCGATGCCTTTATCGCGCTGATCCGGATGATGATCGGCCCGGTCATCTTCTGCACCGTCGTTCACGGCATTGCCGGGATGAACGACATGAAGCGGGTCGGCCGGCTCGCGCTCAAGTCGATCCTCTATTTCGAGGCGATCACCATTTTCGCGCTGGTCTTCGCGCTGGTCGCGGTGGATCTGTGGCAGCCCGGCGCGGGCATGAACGTCGATGCCAGCCAGCTCGATGCCAAGTCGATCGCCAGCTACGTCCAGACCGCGCATGACCAGAGCATCGGCGGCTATCTGCTGCACATCATCCCGACCACCTATGCCAGCGCCTTCACCCAAGGCGAAGTGCTGCAGGTGCTGTTCATCTCGGTCTTGTCGGGCATCGCGCTGGCCGCGCTGGGCGAACGCGGCAAGCCTGCGGTCACGGTGATCGAGAGCATGTCGGGGGCGTTCTTCAAGATCGTCGGCTACGTCATGTACTTCGCGCCGATCGGCGCGTTCGGGGCGATCGCGTTCACCGTCGGCAAGTTCGGCTCGGGCTCGCTGCTGTCGCTCGGCGAACTGATCCTCGAATTCTTCATCGTCTGCGCGGTGTTTACCCTGGTCGTGTTCGGCGGCATCGCGCAGTATCTGGGGGTCAGCCTGTTCCGGCTGATGGCCTATATGCGCGACGAGATCGTCATCGTCGCCGCGACGACCTCGACCGAAACCGTGCTGCCACGCGTGATCGAGAAGATGCGCAAGCTCGGTTGCGAGGAAAGCGTCGTCGGCTTCGTCGTGCCTGCCGGCTATTCGTTCAACCTCGACGGCACCTGCCTGTACCTGACCACGGTGGCGGTGTTCCTCGCCCAGGCGACCAACACGCACCTCACTTTCTGGCACGAACTCGGGCTGATCGCGGTGCTGTTGCTCACCTCGAAGGGGGCAGCGGGCGTTGCGGGCGCCGCCTTTGTCGTGCTGGCGGCGACGCTCAGCACCACCGGCACGATCCCGGTGGCGAGCATCGCGCTGATCCTCGGCATCCACCGCATCCTCGCCGAAGGGCTCACCTTCGTGAACCTGATCGGCAACTGCCTGGCGACGATCGTCGTGGCCAAATGGGAGAATGCGGTCGACGAGAAATCGCTCGCCGCGCAGGTCGGGACCAAGGCGCATCGCCGCAAGCATCTCGATCCCGTCGCCGTCTGACCCCTTGCCCATTTCCCTGCCGGCAGAGACGGGCAGGGTAGGAATTGCCATGTTGTATCGCTTTTATCTGCTGGCGGGCGGCCTGCTCGTCTGCCCTACTCTGGCGCAGGCGCAGGCGCAGGCGCAGGCGCAGGTTGGGGCGCCACAGCCCGTGGCGCAGCCGGCGCAGGAGCCGGCAAAGCCGGCGCCCGATATCGCCGGGGCCACCACGCCCGTGCCAACCGGCATCGCCGGCTGGCAGAAGACCAACGCCGTGGGCAAGGCGCTGCGCGACCTGCGCGAGGACGGTATCGCGCTGACCGCCAATTATGTCGGCAATGTCGCGGGCAATCCCGTGGGCGGCGTCAAACAGGGCGTCGCGGAATCGCATTGGGTCGATGTCGGCGCCGAACTCGATCTCGAGAAGCTGCTCGGGCTGTCGGGCACCACGCTGCACATCCAGGGCGCGGCGTTTGGCGGCACCAGCCTGGCGGCGGAGAAGATCGGCAATTCGATCAGCTTCCAGCAGACCTGGCGCCCGGTGCCCGGGCTGCGGCTGACGCAGTTCAACATCGACAAGGATTTCGGCAAGCACCTCAACGTGCTGGTCGGCCGCGCCGCGCTCAACAGCTATTTCGCCAATTCGCCGCTCAACTGCGTGTTCATGAGCAACACCTCCTGCCTCACCGCTTATGGCCCGATCACCGCGATCGGCATTACCGCCTTCCCCAATTCGTCCTGGGCGGCCAAGGCGCGCTGGGGCTTTACCAAGCAGACCTACGTCCAGCTTGGCGTGTTCGATTATAACAACGAGCTCAATCTGCATGGCAAAGGCGGGCTCGACCTGTCGCTGTTCCAGGGCACCGGCGTGCTGATCGCGGGCGAGGCGGGCTATGAGACCACGCTGGCGCAGGATCGCTACGCCAAGCGCTACCGCGTCGGCTTCTATGCCAACACCGACGGGGGCACCGATCCGCTGCACGACCGCAACGGCGCGTCTGCAGCGCTGACCGGGCTACCGCGCGTGCAGCAGGATGGCGCGCGGCTCGGCCTCTACGCGATCGGCGACCAGACCGTGTCGCGCCCCGATCCCAACAGCCCACGCAACCTCGCGCTGTTCGCGCGCGTCTTTTACAATGCCGGCGAGACCAGCACGATCGACTGGTTCGCCTCCGCCGGGTTCGTCCAGACCGGCACGTTCCACGGCCGCAATGCCGACACGATCGGCTTTCTCGTCTCCGACACGCATTTCAGCGATGACGAGGTAACCTATTTGCGCGATCTGCGCGCCAAGGCCGGCGGCAGCGGCACGCCGCCGCGCAACGAAATCGTCGGCGAAATCAATTACGGTTTCGCGGCGGCCGCCGGCGTGCGGCTGCTCCCCAACGTGCAATATGTGCTGAACCCCGATCCGATCAACGCGACGCGCTTCGCCAAGGATATTCCCTCCGCGGTGGTGATCGGGCTCCGGGTGGATATCCGCCTGGCCCAGGTCTTCGCTGGATCCTGACGCCCGCCTTTGTTGCGAAGTGTCCGCTCTAGCAGCGGCTCCGGCGCAGAAACGCGGACAAGCGATCCTCGTCGCTGCGCGCGACGTTGAAGCGCATGTGGTTGCGCCAATGGCCATGCGCGCTGAACACCGGACCGGGGGCCAGCACGATATCCTCGGCCAGCGCCTGGCGCGCCAGCTCGACCGCGTCGAGGCCATCCGGCAGGCGCGCCCATAAGAAGAGGCCGGCCGCCGGCTCGATCCAGGGCGCGATGCCGACGTCGCGCAGTCGCTTCACCACAAGCACCGTCGCGCGGGCCAGGCGGGTGCGGACGCCTTCCACATGCCGCCGGTAACTGCCGTCGGTCAGCACCGTATGGAGCAGTTCCGCCGCCAGCGGACTGCCCGCCATGGAGGTGGCGATGCGCAGGTCGGCCAGCGCTTCGATCCAGTCGGGCCGTGCAGCGATATGGCCGCAGCGCACCGCCGCGGACAGCGACTTGGAGAAGCTGCCAATGCGGATCACACGGTCGAGCCCGTCCAACACGGCGAGACGCGGCGATCGCGCATGTTCGAAATCGGCAAAGATATCGTCCTCGACGATGACGAGATCGTGTGCTTCGGCGATCTTCAACAGCCGGTGTGCGGTCGCCGCCGCCAGCGTCGCGCCGGTGGGATTATGGACGGCCGAGTTGGTCAGGTAAAAGCGCGGGCGGTGCGTGGCGGCGGCGGCGGCGAACGCCGCCAGATCCGGGCCGCCGGGAGTCATCGCCACGCCCACCACCTGGACGCGGTGGGCACGAAGCAGCGCCAGGAAATTGAAATAGCAGGGATCATCGACCAGCACCGTGTCGCCCGGCTGGAGCAAGAAGCGACAGACGAGATCGAGCGCATGCGTACCGCTGTCGGTGAGCAAGACCTGATCTGGATTGGCCTCGACGCCCTGTTCGGCCAGTCGGCGCGCGAGCAAGGCGCGCAGCGGCGGGAAGCCGAGCGGGGAGGCATGGCCGGTGAGGGCCGTCGCGTCGTTCGCCCGCGCGGCGGTTCGCATCGCCTTGCGCAAGGCATCGCCCGCCAGCCAGTCGTCGGGCAACCAGCCGCAGCCCGGCATCAGCGCATCCTTGCTGTCGCCGAGCGACTGGCGCAGCATCCACAGCGGATCGACCTCGCGCTCGATCGCCGGCCCCAATCGATCGAGCGTCAGTGGCGCCAGCGGGACGGCGACGTAGAAGCCCGAACCGGCGCGCGACCGGATCATGCCCTCGCTCGCCAGCCGCTCATAGGCCTCGACCACGGTCGAGCGCGCGACGCTGCTCGCCTCGGCCATCGCCCGGATCGACGGCAGCTTGGCGCCCGGCGTCAGCATGCGGGCATCGATCCGGTCGCGGATCGTGCGGACGACGCGGCCAGTACGGGTCTCGGCGGGCGGGATTGGCATTGTATCGCTTTTACAACCAATACAGTTTCACGCAATCGTACCGATCCATACCTGTTGCTGCTCGGCCGCTGCGGGCACAGGGTGCTTCACCAATCAGGAGCTATCGCGCGTGAACCATCCCTTCCGTCTCGTCGACGTTTTCGGCACCGATCCCTTCACCGGCAATCCCCTCGCCGTCGTGGCGGTTGCGGAAACGCTGTCGACCGAGGAGATGCAGGCCATCACCCGGTGGCTCAACCTGTCGGAGACCGCGTTCCTGCTGCCACCGACCCATGCCGGGGCGGATTACCGGGTGCGCATCTTCACGCTGGCGCACGAACTGCCCTTTGCCGGCCACCCGACGCTCGGCAGCGCGCATGCCTGGCTGGAGGCAGGCGGGCGGCCCCGGCAAGACGGCGTGATCGTGCAGCAGTGCGGGGCCGGGCTGGTGACGCTCCGGCAAGAGGGCGATCAATTGTCTTTCGCCGCCCCACCGTTGCTGCGCAGCGGCACTCCGAGCGAAGCGGAAATTGCCGAGGTGGCCGCCGTATTGCGGATCGACCGCGACGCGATCGTCGACGCCGCCTGGGTCGATAACGGGCCGGGCTGGATCGCGGTGCTGCTGGCCTCGGCCGAAGCCGTGCTGGCGCTGGAGCCCGCGCGGCATCACCAAAACCGTATCGACATCGGCGTCGTCGGTGCGCATCCGCCGGGCCAGGCGACCGCCTTCGAACTGCGCGCGATCTTCAGCGATGCGCATGGCGCGTTGATCGAGGATCCGGTGACGGGAAGCCTCAACGCCTCGGTCGGCCAATGGCTGTTCGCCAGTGGGCGGGCGACCGGCGCCTATCTTGCCGCCCAGGGCACACGGCTTGGGCGGACCGGGCGTATCCAGGTCACACAGGACGATACCGGGCAAGTGTGGGTCGGTGGCGCAACGCGGACGCTCTTCTCCGGCCAGCGTGAAGGCTGATGCCGGGGCCAGCCTGATCGGCCGCGCCGTCCGTACGCGCTCGACCGCCGCGCATTATGCGGGCGCGGGCCGGTCAGGGGCATAAGCGCGGTTGAACAGGTCGAGCGCTTTCACCGCGTGATCGTGCACTTCCTGCGCATCGGGCATACCGACCACGCCCCACAGCCGCAGATTATGCTGCATCTGGGTGAGCTGCAGCAAATTCAACGCGGCCTGCATCGGATCGTCGCTGCGCAGATCGCCCGCGTCCATGCGGCCGCGGATATAGTCGGACAGCCGTTCCAGCACGAATTGCGGCCCCCGGGCATAGAAGATCCGGCCGATCTCGGGAAAACGTCCGCCCTCGCCGACGATCAGGCGGTGCAGTCTTATGCTGTCGGGATTGAGCAGCTTGAGCAGGAAGCGCCGGGAGAAATCCAGCAACGTGGTGTGGCAATCCCGTCCGGGGCGCAACGCGTCCTCGAGGTTTTGCCGAAAGCTGACGGTGACGTCATCGAGCACCGCGGCGAACAGATCCTCCTTGGACGGGAAATACGCCCATAACGTGCCCTTCGATCCCCCCAATTGCGTGGCGATGGTCGACATCGAGGTGGCGGCATAGCCATGTTCGAGAAACGCGCTGCGCGCCGCCGCCACGATCGCCGCGCGGCGTGCCTCTCGGTTCTGACTACGGCGGGTTTCGATGGCCGGCATTCATCGTACTATAGAGTACGGTTATCGATTGACAAGCCGGCAGGGCGGTACCATTGCGCGCCGTACCCAGGAGTACGGTAATTCAATGCGACTGATTCGAACCTTGTGCTGCGCGACCGCCGCAGCGTCGTTGGCCGGCTGCGCGGTGCCCGATCTGGGGCCGCGCCCCGAACTCGCCACGCCCGATGCGTATGCCTCGCGCGATAGCTTGGGCGCGGCAACCGGTATGGCGTGGCCCGCGGCGCAATGGTGGCGTGGCTATGGCGATCCGCAGCTCGATGCGCTGATCGCCGAAGCCTTGGCGGGATCGCCCGATATCGCCATCGCCACGGCGCGGGTGCGCACCGCCGAAGGCGCGGTGCAGCGCGCCGGCGCGGCCAATCGCCCGACCTTGGACGGCGAGGGCTCGGCCGGGCTCAACAAGCAGAGCTACAATAATGGCATCCCCGCGGAGTTCGTGCCCAAGGGGTGGAACGATGTCGGGCGGGTGGCGCTCAGCGCCGGGCTCGATCTCGATTTGTTCGGGCGCAATCGCGCGTCGCTGGTCGCGGCGACCTCGGACGCGGAAGCCACGCGGCTGGACGGCGAGCAGGCCGCGCTGACGCTGGCGACCGATATCGCCGCGCGCTACGCCGATCTGGCGCGACTCTATGCCGAACAGGACGTGCTCGAACGCGCGCTGGCGGTGCGCAGCGCGACCGGGAAACTGGTCGGCGACCGTGTCGCCATCGGCCTCGATACGCAGGCCGAGCTGAAACAGGCCAGTTCGGCCGTGCCAGCGGCGCGGGTCGATCTCGCCGCTAATGCCGAGCAGATCGCGCTGACCAAGAACGGCATCGCCGCACTGACCGGCGCCGGGCCGGATCGCGCGCTGGCCATCACGCGCCCGGCGGTACCGGTGCTGGCGACGGAACTGCCTGCCGACGCCGGAATCGCCCTGATCGGCCGGCGGCCGGACATTGCCGCCGCGCGTGCCCGCGCCGACGCCGCGGCGAGCCGCATCAAGGTCGCGCGGGCCGATTTCTATCCCAATATCAGCCTGTCGGGGCTGATCGGTTTGCAGTCGCTGGGGCTCGATTCGTTGATCAAGGGCGGATCGAGCTTCGGCAGTATCGGTCCCGCGATCAGCCTGCCGATCTTCCGCGGCGGCGCGCTGCAGGGCCAGTACCGCCAGGCGCGCGGGCAATATGACGAAGCGGTGGCGAGCTATGACCGGACGCTGATCGGCGCGCTGCGCGAGGTGGCCGACGCGGTCACCAGCCGGCGCCAGGTCGCCGCGCAATTGACCGACGCGCGCGCGTCGCTGAGCGATGCGGAGGGCGCGTACAACGTCGCGCAACTGCGCTTCCGCGGCGGCCTGTCGAGCTTCCTCAACGTGCTGAGCGCCGAACAGACCGTGCTGACCGCCAGGCGCTCGCTCGCCGAGATCGAGGCGCGCCGCTTCGCGCTCGACATTCAATTGGTCCGCGCGCTCGGCGGCGGCTTCCAACCCACTCTCCAGACCAGCGGGAAACGATGATGGACACGCCATCCCACGACAGCGACCAGGCCCCGGCCGAGACCAAGATCGACACCGCCAATCCGGGCCGGCGCAAGCGCCTGCTGCTGATCTTCGCGGCTGTCTTGATCGTCATCGCGGTGATCTACTTCCTCTACGATACGCTCGTCCTGTCGAAGCGGGTGTCGACCGACAATGCCTATGTCGCGGCCGAAACCGCGCAGGTCATGCCCTTGGTCAGCGGGCAGGTGATCGATGTCACGGTCAGCGATACGCAGACCGTCAAGCGCGGCCAGGTGCTGATGCGGCTCGACGATGCCGATCAGCAGATTGCGGTGGCGCAGGCCGAAGCGGATCTCGCCGGCGCCGAGCGCCGTTACGGCGAGACTGCGGCGACCGGCGACGCGCTGCAGGCGCAGGCCAATGCGCGCACCGCCGATATCGGCACCGCACGCGCGCAATTGTCGCTCGCCCAGGGCAATCTGGAGCGCGCGCAGACCGACTATCGTCGCCGCCAGGCATTGATCTCGGCCGGCGCGGTATCGGGCGACGAAGTGACCGCAGCGACCAATGCGCTGCGCACCGCGCGCGCCAATGTCGCGGTCGCGCAGGCCGGCATCGCGCAGGCCATCGCCACGCGCGCCTCCGCGTTGCAAGATCGCGCCGCCAACACCGCGCTGACCCGCGGCACGACCCAGGCGACCGCCCCCGAAGTGCTCGCCGCCCGCGCGAAACTGCGCCAGGCCAAGCTCGATCTGTCGCGCACCGTGGTGCGGGCGCCGATCGACGGCATCGTCTCGCAGCGCAACGTGCAGATCGGCCAGCGGCTCGCCCCCGGCACCGCGGCGATGGCCATCGTGCCGATCGACAAATTGTACGTCGATGCCAATTACAAGGAAGGCCAGTTGCAGCATGTCCGCGTCGGCCAGCATGCAACATTGACCTCCGATCTACATGGTGGCGACGTCGTCTATCATGGCCGCGTGGTCGGGCTGGCCGGCGGGACGGGCTCGTCCTCCGCGCTGATCCCGGCGCAGAATGCGACCGGCAACTGGATCAAGGTGGTGCAGCGCCTGCCGGTGCGCATCGCGCTGGACGCCAAGGAATTGCACGATCATCCGCTGCGGGTCGGGCTGTCGATGGACGCCGAGATCGACATTTCGGCCGATCGCTAGGAGCCGATAGATGGCCGCCTCCGCCCCCGCCACGGCCCCCGGCAACGGCGGCGCCAGCGACACGTTCGTGCCGGTGTTGACCGGCCCACGGCTCCTGCTCGCCGGGTTCGTACTGGCGCTGACCAATTTCATGGTGGTGCTCGACACCACCATCGCCAACGTGTCGGTGCCGCATATTTCGGGCGGGCTGGGCGTATCGCCGACGCAAGGGACGTGGGTCGTCACCTCCTATTCGGTGGCCGAGGCGATCTGCGTGCCGCTGACCGGTTGGCTGGTCCGCCGCTTCGGCACGATCCGCGTGTTCATGACGGCGATGATCGGCTTTGCGATCTTCTCCGCGTTGTGCGGCCTGGCCTCGTCGCTTGGCGAAATGGTCGCATTCCGCATCGGCCAGGGCTTTTGCGGCGGGCCGCTGATGCCGCTGACGCAGACGCTGCTGCTGACCATCTTCCCCCCCAAGCAACGCGCCGCGGCGATGGGCGCCTGGGCCATGACGACGGTGACCGCACCGATCCTGGGGCCGATCCTGGGTGGCACGATCAGCGACAATTGGTCGTGGCCGTGGATCTTCTACATCAACCTGCCGATCGCGATCTTCTGCGTGATCGGGGTGTTCACGCTGTTGCGCAAGGCGGAGACCAAGACCGAGATCGTGCCGATCGACCGTGTCGGCCTGGTGCTGATGGTGGTGTGGATCGCGGCCTTGCAGGTGATGCTCGATCTCGGGCGCGAGAATGACTGGCTCGGATCGAGCTTCATCGTCGGCTGTGCGATCATCGCCGCGATCGGCTTCGTCACGTTTCTGATCTGGGAGCTGACCGAGCGCAACCCGATCGTCGACCTGCGCGTGTTCCGCCACCGCGGCTTCTCCGTCGCGGTGGTCGCGCTCGCCTTCAGTTTCGGGACGTTCTTCGCCTCGGTGGTGATCATCCCGCAATGGCTGCAATCGACCATGGGCTATACCGCCACCGACGCTGGCTACATCACCGCGTTTAACGGCGTGCTGGCGGTGATCTTCTCCCCCATCGTGGCCAAGCTCAGCAACAAGGTCGATCCGCGCGCCTTGGTGTGTTTCGGCATCTTCTGGCTCGGCATGACCTCGATCCTGCGCACCTTCTGGTTCAGCAGCGCGGATTTCTGGATCCTGGCGCTGCCGCAACTCGTCCAGGGGCTGGGCATGCCGTTCTTCTTCATCCCGCTGACGATCATCGCTTTGGGCGCGGTGGACCCGGCGGAAACCGCGTCGGCGGCGGGCGTGATGAGTTTCCTGCGCACGCTGGCGGCGGCGATCGGCACCTCGATCGGCACCACCTTGTGGCAGAATGGCGCCCAGGCCAACCGCGCCGAGCTGACCAACATCCTCAATGGCGGCGATCAGGTGATCGCCAACGCCCAGCAGCACGGCTTCACCGCGGAGCAGGGGCGGGGGTTGATCGAGCGGATGGTCGATCAGGAAAGCTTCGCCTTGGCGACCAACCATATCTTCGCGCTGGCCGCGGTGGTGTTCTTCATCTCCGCCGCGATCATCTGGCTGGCGCCGCGCCCGGCGCGACCGGTGGATACCTCAGCCGCGCACTAGCGCGGATGATCGCGCGCTGATCCGCCAGGCGACGAACCAGATCGCCAGGCCGGCCAGCGCGAGCAGCGCGCCGATCGGGCCGGTCGAGGTCCAGCCCAGCCCGGCGGCGATCGCCACGCCGCCGAGCCACGCGCCCAGCGCATTGGCGAAGTTGAACGCGCTATGGTTGAGCGAGGCGGCCAGCGCCTGCGCGTCGGCAGCGATATCCATCAGCCGCGTCTGCAGCGGCGGTCCCATCGACAGCGCGGCGAAGCCGACGAAGAACATGTTGATGGTGATCGCCACGACATTGGGCGCGGTCAGCATGACGAAGCCGAGCGCGACGATGTTGAGCAGCAGGGTGATGCAGATCGCGCGCATCACGCCGCGGTCCGCCAGCCAGCCGCCGAACAGGCTGCCGCCGACCATGCCCAGGCCGATCACCGACAGGACCAGCGGCACATGCGCCTCGGTCATGCCCGACACATTGGTCAGCATCGGCGTGATATAGCTGTACACGGCGAACACCCCGCCAAAGCCGATCGCGGCGATCGCCAGCGTCAGCCATACCTGCCCGCGCTTGAGCGCGCCGAGCTCGGTCAGCGGGCTGGCATTGTCCGGCGCCGGGATCGGCTTCAGCGCGACGCGGCACAGCAAGGCGGTGGCGGCGCCGAGCGCGGCGACGACAACGAATGCCGCGCGCCAGCCGGCAACCTGGCCGACCCAGGTGGCGAAGGGCACGCCGACGATATTGGCGGAGCTCAGCCCCAACATCATCCGCGCCACCGCCTGGGCGCGCTTGTCGGGCGCGACGAGCGACGCGGCGACCAGCGAGGCAATGCCGAAATAGGCGCCATGCGGCAGCCCGGCGCAGAAGCGCGCGACGACGATCAGCCCGTAACTTGAGGCGACGGCGCATAGAATATTGGCCAGGGCGAAGAACAGCATCAGCCCGATCAGCATCGTGCGGCGCCCGGCGCGGGCAAACACGGTTGCCAGCAACGGCGCGCCGATCACCACGCCCAGCGCATAGGCGCTGATCATATGCCCTGCGACGGGCACGGTGACGTGCACGTCGCGGGCGACATTGGGCAGCAAACCCATCGAGGCGAATTCGCCGGTGCCAAGGGCAAAGCCGCCGAGCGCCAGCGCCAGTTCGGCCAGGGCGGCGCTCCGCGGAGGCGTATCGTCGCGCGCGGGCGCGATCGCGGAAACGGCTGTCGGCATTGGGGGATCCTCGGGTGCGGTCTGGCCTCTCCCGATCCGGTGCTGCTGCACTCGATGCCGCCATTTGGTGTCGGGCGGTGCGACTTGCAACCCGGTGCTGCGGCAAACCGCAACAGCGATGATCACCTGGTGAGCCGGTCACCTCTGCCTGATCCGCCCGTCATCCCCGCGACGGCGGGGATCCCGCTTCGTCTGCTGACTCCGGGGCCAGGCAGCGGGACCCCGGCTCAAGGCCGGGGTGACGGAGAGGGCAGGGGCCATGCGGCTATGTGGCGGGCCCTAGAAGCTCTTGCGCATGGTCACGCCAATCGTCCGCGGCTGGTTGACGCTGAAGCCGAGCCGCGCGCGGCCGCCGCGTTCGCGGTCGAAGGCGAGCAGCGCATTCTCGTCGAGCAGATTGTTGACATAGACCGACAGCTCGATCTTGCTCGGCAGCGTCACGCCCGCGCTCAGATTGACCAGCTCATAGGCCGGCAGCGTCAGATCGAGCACGTTGACCGATGCGGCCGGCGCACCGCCGAAGGTGAAGCCGGGGGTAAAGGTGCGCGGATTGTTTTCCTGGTCGCCAGGCTGGGTGAAGCGGCTGCCGACATGCTGGAACGCCGCGGTGATGAACGCATCGCTCTCGGCGCCGATCGGGAAGTTGTAGGTGGCGGAGCCCGAAATCTGGAACTTGGGCACCGAGGGCAGGCGGTTGCCGTCGCGGATGCCCTCGATCACGCTGCCATCGGGGCGGGCCAGCGTGGAATCGAACTGGGCCTCGAGCAGGCTGCCGGACAGCGACAGATCCAGCCCGGTGAGCGGCGTCGCCGCGATCTCGAGTTCGGCACCGACGGTGTGCGCCTTTTCGACGTTGAACACGACGCGCGACGAACAGCTGCCGGCATCCGCCGTCACCTGCAGGTTGCGGATATCGGTGTAGAAGCCGGCGGCGTGCAGCCGGAACGCGCCGCTCTGCACCTTCACCCCGCCCTCGTAATTCCACAGGCTCTCGTCGTCATAGCGTGGGATGCCGCCGAACGTCGCCGCATCGTCCGGTCCGCAGAGCGGCAGGTTGAGTGGGTCGTTGACCCCGCCCAAGCGAAAGCCCTTCGCCGCCTGCGCGTTGAGCGTGATCGCGTCGGACACTTCATAGCGCAGCAGGAAGCGCGGGTTGAACCCGTCCGATTGCGTGCGATCGCGATTGTCGTCGAGGTTGGTGAACAGGCCACCCGACAGGAACCGGCGTTCCTCGTTAAAGCCATAGTAACGCAGGCCGGCGGTGGCGGTTAGTCGATCGGTGAGATCGTAATTGAGCTCGGTAAACACGGCGAGCTGCTTCAGGATATAGGGGATTTGCGCATTATACGGCGAGTTTGGCGCGAAGCCGTTGCGCGTCGCCGCGGCAGTGCCGGCGCCCAGCGTGGCATCGGTGAACGCGTCATAGCCCGGCGTCGGCAACACTTGCTGATATTGCCGATCGGTATGCGCGTAGAAGCCGCCAACCAGCCATTGGAAAGGCCCGCTACCGTTCGAGGCGAAGCGCAGTTCCTGCGTGAACTGCTTCACCTTGGTGGTGTCGCGCAGGTTGGACGGCAGCAGGATACCGGCGGTGGGGAAGCCGAGATCGGCGGAGACGCTACCGGTCAGCGCGCTGGCGTCGCGACTGACCAGAATGTCGCGCCGGGTATAGCTGGTCACCGAGGTGAAATCGACCGGCCCGAGCGACACCGCCAGCGTGTTGTCGGCAATGAAGATCTCGTCGTCGAACGATTCGTCGAGCAGCAGATATTGCTCGCGTTCGTCGAACGTCACTTTTGGTCGGGTCGTCGTGAACTGGTTGGCGTAGAGATTGTACACCTCCTGCCGGTTGAAGCCGTCGGTGGTGATCTTCTGATAGATCACGCGCGGCGTGATCGCGACGCCCGGCGCCGGCTCGAGCAGCAGCGATACTCGCCCGCCATAGCGTTCGCCCGAATTGACGTTCTCGTCGCGCCGGCCGCCTTCGCGGAGCGCATCGATGAACCCGGCATAGCGCGTATAATAGCCGACCGCGCGCACTGCCGCATTGCTGCCGAGCGGCAGGTTGATCGCGCCTTTCACATGCCCGCCGACGCTGTCTTCGTCGACCATGTTGATATTCGCCTCGACCTTACCCTCGATGCCGCGGGTGGTCGGCTGGTTGGTGATGTAGCGGATCGTGCCGCCGACCGAACCGGAACCGAACAGCGTGCCCTGCGGCCCGCGCAACGTCTCCACGCGGTTGAGATCGAACAGGTCGAGATCCGGCGTGAACAGCGACAGCGAGACGACGGTTTCGTCGAGATAGATGCCGACCTGCTCCTTCACGCCGGGCTGGTCGCGCGCGATCTGCCCGGCGGAGACCCCGCGCACTGCGACCTGGCTTTGCCCGGGTCCAAGGTTCTGGATCGACAGCCCGGCCACGTTGCGCGACAGATCCTCCAGCGTGCCGGCATTGGCGCGCGTGATATCCTGCTCGGTCTGCGCGTTGATCGAGAAGGGCACGTCCTGGATCGTGGTCGCGCGCTTGGTCGCGGTGACGATGATCTCGCCGCCGGTATCGTCGTCGGTCGTCGAGCCTTGTTCGGTCGTCGCCGATGGCGCGGTCTGCGCCAGCGCCGGCGATGCCAGTAAGGTAATGCTACCGGTCAACCAGCGAGCGATGCGCTGCGTGCGTGCTTTTGCCATTTCCTGATCCCCCCTGCGAACTTGCTCTTCGGCATGTTTCTAGGAAGTATCGTAGCCGTAATCCGCGTCAGGTCAACAAAGCACGGAACGGTAGATCGAGTGCCGCACGTCGGCGCTGCAACAATATTACCTATTCCCTGGCCGAGATATCGATCGGATAGATCGTCTATAGTATAACAGGATTGAAAATTGCGTTTTTAACTTAAAAATTTTGCCGGACATGGTGGCGACGGGACCGGTTGGCCGGTTCCCGTCGCGGGCTTTGCTGCGTCTTAGAAAGCGGCGCGGATCGTCACCTGATACAGCGGGCCGGCATTTTCGCGCTCCAGCTCATATTCATCGACATTGCCGGTGCGGCGGTTGTTGAGAATATCGGTGACCGAACCGCCGTCATATTTGCGGAACGTCTCGGACTTGGTTCGACGCAGGATGTCCTGCACCGAGAAGCGCAGCACGAGATTCTTGCCCAGCCGCTTCTCGACGAACGCTTCGAGATCGGGATCGTATTTGAGCTCGACCGTTTCGTCGAAGTTCGATTCGGTCGCCTTGCTGCGGCCCGAGATCGTCGCGCCGAAGCTCGCGTCCAGCCCGGTCAGCGTCTGGATGAAGCCGACATTGTAGACATGGTGCGGCTGGTTGTTGAAGCGGCGCTTTTCGTTGGTGAAAGGATCGGTCACTTCGCTGTCGAGATAGGTGTAGTTGGCGAAGATGCCGGTATCGGGCATGCCGACTGCGGTGAGCGGCGTCGACAGGTCGATCTCGAACCCCCAGGTCTTGCCGTCGCCGATATTCTGCGGCGTGAAGCTTTGACCTTCCTCGTTCTTGGGGTTCTCGCCGGTCGCAACCAATTCGATCACATCGGTGATATCGCGGTAGAAGAAGTTGATCCCGGCCACGCCGCGCCCGCCGATGCGGCGTTCGTAGCCGACGTCAAGGCCCCAGGCGCGTTCGTTCTTCAGCGATGGATTGCCGGTCGTCACATCATCGTCGCCCGGCGTTTCATCGTCCTCATAGGGCGAGATCAAGTCGTAATTCGGCCGTCGCACAGTGCGCGCGCCCGAGATGCGGAACTGATCGAGCGCGGTCGGTGCATAGCGCAGGTGGAGCGAGGGATTGAGCATCTCGGTCTCGTAATCGGTCGTCGCAACGTCGTCGCTCGATACCGAGCGGCGCGTGATCTCGTAACGCAGGCCGGCATCGACGGTGATCTCGGGCGTCGGCGTCAGCGTGAGGCGGGCATACGGATCATAGCGGTCTTCCTTGATCGTAAAGATGCGGCTCTGGAAATCGCCGTCGTTCAGACCGTTGCGATCCTTGTGCAGCAGATCGATGCCGACCTTGAAGCGCGCCGCATCGCCGCCGAAGCCGAGATTGACGGTGCCGGTATATTCGTCGTCCTTGATCTTGATGCTGCTGACTTCGTCGAGCTCGAGATCGGTCAGGTCGTCCTCGTTTTCGCCGACCATCACGGTGGACTTGGTATCCTCGCGATAGCCCGACCAGCCCGCCGCCAAGCCAAGCTCCACCGCGCCGAGCGGAATGCGCGCGTCGCTGCTCAGCGTATAGGTCTGCTGGTTGATGTCCTCGAGCTGCGTTTCGATCCCGTCGAACGCCAGGTCGCTGTCCTTGTAGGTTACCGAGGATTCATATTCCTCGCGATTGGTGTCTACGAAGAAGCCCTGCAGGCGGAAAAAGCCCTTGTCGCCGAAGTCGGTGCGGATCTCGGCGCTGCCGGAAAGATCGCTGCCGTCGCGCGTATCGGCCTGCAGCTCGGTATCCTTGAACACCGCATTGGTTTCGTCGAGCGCACCCTCGGCGACATCGTCGAAGCGCAGCGAGACCTTCTTCTTGGGGTTGCGGCGTTCCTGATAGTTGAGCGCCCCCCAATAGGAGGTGTTCTCGCCGATCCGCCCGGCATAGGCCGCGCCGAGCGACGGACGGACCTTGCCATCCTTGTTGATCAGCGCGCCGGCCTTGGCGAAGCCGCCTTCGAACGTCGCCGCTTCCTTGGTGACGATGTTGAGCGTGCCGGCCACGCCTTCGCTCGGCTGATCGGCGCGCGGCGAACGCACGATCTCGATCTTCTCGACCAGTTCGGCCGGGATGCGATCGACGAAGAAGCTGCGATCGGCCTGACCGCCCGGCGCGCGGCGGCCGTTGATCAGCACCTGGGTATAGCCAGCGGGCAGGCCACGGAACTGCGGGCCGTCATATTCGAGCACGTCGGAGGTGAAGGTTACGCCGGGCACGCGCTTGAGCATCTCGCCGACCGAGACGGGCTCGAAGCGCTGGAAATATTCCAGGTCGTAGGACAGCACCGGGTTGACGTCGGCGGTGCGGTTGCGGAACGCGATCGTGCCGGTGACGATGATGTCGCTGGCGTCTTCGGGCGCGGCAGGGCCAGCGGCGGGGGCGGCGGAATCCGCCGGCGTGGTCTGGGCGTTGGCCGCCAGTGGCAGCATCAGCGCCGCGACCGCGCAGCCGGCGAGAAGAATAGTCGATTTGCTCATCAGGAGCCCCCGGTAAAAATGTTCTGGATTTGACCGGCGGCAACACTGCTGCCACGGCCCCCACGGGCTTGGCTGCTAGGGTTTGATTATGACGGCATCGCGCGATCTGTGTTTCAGTTTGATGGCAATGGCGCTTTTTACGAGCGTTGCAGGCTGCGCGCCGGGCGAAATTCCCGTGGCGACGCGCATCGCCAACGCGCTGCCCGCCAAGGCGGTGCCGGCGTCGGGCGAGACGGCGGCCGTCGCCACCGCCAATGCCGATGCGGCGGACGATCCCGCGATCTGGCGCAACGCCGCAAACCCTGCGCAGAGCCTGATCGTCGGCACCGACAAGAAGGCCGGGCTGTACGTCTATGGGCTGGACGGCACGGTGCGCGACTTCACCGATGCCGGCCGCGTCAACAATGTCGATCTGGCCGAGCATGACGGGCGCATCATCGTCGCGGCAAGCGATCGCAACGATCCGCTGGTCGGCCATATCGCGCTCTATGCGCTCGACAAGGCGACCGCCAAGCTCAGCCCGCTTGGCCGCGTGGCGAGCGGCGCGGGCGAGGCGTACGGCATCTGCCTGTATCGCGATGCGACCACGCTTTACGCCTTCATGGTGATGAAGGACGGCACGATCCGCCAGGTCGCGCTCGATCTGACCGGCGCAACGCCGGTGGGTCGCATCGTCCGCACGATGAAGCTCGGCACGCAGTCCGAGGGCTGCGCGGTCGATCCGGCCAGCGCGCGGCTGTACGTCGCGGAAGAAGATGTCGGGCTGTGGCGCTTCGATGCGCGGCCGACCGGGGCGGTCGATCCGGTCAAGGTCGCCGCCGCCGACGGCAAGGCGATCGTCGCCGATGCCGAGGGCGTGGCCGTGGCCGATGGCTATGTCATCGTCTCCAGCCAGGGCGACAATGCCTATGCCGTGTACCGGCTGTCCGACGAAGCCTATGTCGGCCGCTTCCGCATCGCCGCGGGCGCGTTCGGCGCTACCGAGGAAACCGACGGCATCGAACTGGCCGCCGGCGATTTCGGCCCGGCCTATCCCGATGGCCTGTTCATCGCCCAGGACGGCGCCAATCCGCCCCGCGCGCAGAATTTCAAGCTGGTACGCTGGGGCGCGATCAAGGCTGCGCTCGGCCTGTAGGGCGCCGCGTCTTTAGGCGCCCGAGATAGCGGCGTGGCGTCGTCCGTCGCCAGCCGCTACAGCGCCGCCATGCTCCGTATTACCGAACTAACCTTGCCGCTGTTCCATGCCGACGAGGATCTGCCCGCGGCGATCTGCAAGCGGCTGCGCATTTCCCCGCGCGAGCTGATCAAGCAGGTCGTGGCGCGGCGGGCGCACGATGCGCGCGACAAGGCCAACATCCTGTTGGTCTATTCGGTCGACGTGAACGTGAAGAACGAGGATGCGGTGCTCGCGCGCTTCCGCAAGGACCGCAACGTCCAGCGCACGCCGGATACGCGCTATCGCTTCGTCGCCCAGGCGCCGGCGGATGCGCCGCGGCCGGTGGTGATCGGCGCAGGCCCGTGCGGCCTGTTCGCTGGCCTCATTCTGGCCCAGATGGGCTATCGGCCGATCATCCTCGATCGCGGCAAGGTGGTGCGCGAGCGGACCAAGGATACTTGGGGGCTGTGGCGCAAGGCGGTGCTCAATCCCGATTCCAACGTGCAGTTCGGCGAGGGCGGGGCAGGGACGTTTTCGGACGGCAAATTGTGGAGCCAGATCAAGGATCCGCGCTATCTCGGGCGGAAAGTGCTGACGGAGTTCGTCAAGGCGGGTGCGCCGGCGGAGATTCTGACCGAGGCGCATCCGCATATCGGCACGTTCCGGCTGGTGACGATGGTGGAGAGCATGCGCGAGACGATCGAGGCGCTGGGCGGCGAATATCGCTTTTCTACGCGGGTCGATGGGCTGGATCTCACGACCGACGGCGGTGGCGCGCGGCGGGTGCGCGGGCTGCACCTGCAGGACGGCGGCTATCTCGAGGCCAGCCATGTGGTGATGGCGATCGGGCATAGCGCGCGCGATACGTTCGCCTTGCTCCACGATCAGGGCGTGCATGTCGAGGCCAAGCCCTTCTCGATCGGCGTGCGTATCGAACATCCGCAAAGCTGGATGGATGACGCGCGGTTCGGTCCGTGCGCGGGCAATCCGATCCTCGGCGCGGCGGATTACAGCCTGTCGCATCACTGCGCCAATGGCCGCACCGTCTACAGTTTCTGCATGTGCCCGGGCGGCACGGTGGTCGCGGCGACGTCCGAGCCCGGCCGCGTGGTGACCAATGGCATGAGCCAATATTCGCGCAACGAGCGCAACGCCAATTCCGGGCTGGTCGTCGGCATCGATCCGGCGCGCGACTATCCGGGCCACCCGCTGGCGGGCATCGCGCTGCAGCGCCAGTGGGAATCCGCCGCCTATGTCGCCGGGGGCTCCAGCTATGCCGCGCCGGCGCAGAAACTGGGGGATTTCATGGCCGGGCGGGCGTCATCGGCGCTGGGTTCGGTCGTGCCGTCGTACAAGCCGGGGGTGACGCTGACCGATCTGGCGGAATGCCTGCCCGATTTCGCGGTAACGGCGATGCGCGAGGCGCTGCCGGTGTTTGGGCGGATGATCCCCGGCTACGATCATCCCGATGTGGTGATGACCGGCGTGGAGACGCGCACCTCGTCGCCGGTGCGCTTCACGCGGGGGGAGGATTTCCAGAGCCTCAATACCGCCGGGCTGTTTCCGGCGGGGGAAGGGGCGGGTTATGCCGGGGGGATTTTGTCGGCGGCGGTCGACGGGATCAAGGTGGCGGAAGCGGTGGCGCTGAGCATCGGTCGGGCGGCGGGCTGACGGGGGGCGCCGCACCCTTCTTCGTCACCCCGCACTTGTTCGGCGCTTGTACCATCCGAACATATACTCCCCAGTTCTCCTGCGAACGCAGGAGCCCAGGAGTCCCGAACGCCGTCTCCCGTAACCCTGGGCTCGTGCGTTCGCAGGAGAACCGCGGTTAAAGGTCGGAATGGGATAACCGCCGGCTTTGTCCGGGGTGACGGCGGGTTCGCCCTACGACAACGTCGCCAACGCCTCCCGCCGGAACGGCTCGAGCTCGTCCGTCCGCCCTTCCTTGATCTTGCTCGCCCACAGCGGATCCTGCAGCAACGCGCGCCCCACGCCGACGAGATCGAAATCCCCGCGATCGAACCGCCGCAACAGTTCGTCCAGCGCCGCCGGCTCCGATCCCTCGCCGCCGAACGCGGCGATGAACTCGCCCGACAGACCAACCGAGCCGACGGTGATGGTCGGCTGCCCGGTCAATTTCTTGGCCCAGCCGGCGAAATTGAGGTCCGATCCGTCGAATTCCGGCTCCCAGAAGCGGCGCTGCGAGCAATGCAGGATGTCCGCGCCGGCATCGACCAAGGTGCCGAGCCAGGCCTGTAGCTCGTCCGGCGAATTGGCCATGCGCACGGCATAATTCTGCTGCTTCCACTGGCTGATGCGGATGATGATCGGATAATCCGGCCCGACCGCCGCGCGCGTCGCCTTCAGAATTTCCGCGGCGAATTGCGAGCGCTCGACCAGGGACGGGCCGCCGAACGGATCGTTGCGCTCGTTGGTGCCTTCCCAGAAGAACTGGTCGATCAGATAGCCGTGCGCGCCGTGCAGTTCGATCGCCTCGAAGCCGAGCCTTTTGGCATCCGCCGCGGCCTGCGCGAAGGCGGCGATCGCATCGGCGACCTCGTGATCGGCCATCGCCTCGCCGAATTGCTTGCCCGGGCGCGCGAGTCCCGAGGGGCTGTCATAGGCGCCGGGCGGGGTCCAGCTGTCGTGCCGCGTCTTGACCGCGCCGACATGCCACAATTGCGGCGCCATCACGCCGCCCACCGCGTGCACTTCGTCGATCACCTTCTGCCAGCCGGCCAGTTCGCGCTCGCCGTGAAAGCGCGGCACATCGGGATCGTTGAGCGAGGCGGGGCGATTGACGCCGGTGCCTTCCGACACGATCAGCCCGACATCCGCTGCCGCACGCCGTCGGTAATAGGACGCGACCTCGTCAGTGGGGATGCCGCCGGGCGAATGCGAGCGCGTCATCGGTGCCATGACGATGCGGTTCTTCAGGCTGAGCGACTTGTACGTGAACGGCGAAAACAAAGCGGCAGCAGTCATTGTGTACCCTCTCGTTCGATCGGTATCGCCGATACTATGCCTGCAAGGATGGCGATAGGGGGTTTTAGACGCCGCGGTATGCCTGCGACCAGGCGATGCGCTCGTCGTCGGTAAGCGCCGGCGTGACCGAACGATGCGATCGCGCGGATTCTGCCGCAGCCTCGAGACAGGCCATTACCGCAATGGCTTGCACAGGCGGAACCGGATTCGGCGCAGCGCCACGCAGCGCGTCGACAAGGTGGGCGTAGAACAGGCGCTGATCGCCGGGCGTTGCGGCGATCTCCCGCTGGCCGCCGTTGCCGTCATGCAGGATCAACGGATCGGGATCCGCACCCCAGCCATCGGCGCCGGGCGTCATGCCGGCGAGCAATTGCTGTTCCTGCACATCGGTGCGCTGCTTGACGATACTGCCGGCCGCGCCGTGGACGATGAAGCGCGGCGATCCACCGGCGGCGAGCATGCTCGCCTGCAGCACGACGCGCGTGTCCGGATAGTCGAGCACGACATGCGCCCAATCGTCCGAGCGTGCCCCCTGGCGCAGCACGGCGAGATTGCCGGCGACGCGTTCGGGGAGGCCGAACAGCAGCAGTGCCTGATCCAGCAGATGCGGCCCGAGATCGAACCAGATGCCGCTGCCCGGGCCATCGCCTTCGCGCCAGCGATCGCGGACCTCAGGGCGGAAGCGATCGAAGTGCGATTCGAAGTGTTTGACTGCGCCGATCACGTCGTCGGCGAGCGCCTGGCGGACGGTGAGAAAGTCGCTGTCGAAGCGGCGGTTGTGAAAGACGGTCAGGAGCCGGTCGTGCCGCAGAGCGGTGGCGGCAAGCGTGCGGGCGGAGGCGAGGTCGAGCGTGAAGGGCTTGTCGACCACGACATGCTTGCCGGCCTGGAGCGCGGCTTCAGCGAGCGGGGCATGGCTGTCGTTCGGCGTGGCGATGACGACGAGATCGACGTCGGGCGAAGTCGCGGCTGCCAGCGGTTCGGCGACGACGGTGATACCGGGCAGGTCGGCATGCACCTTGGCGGCGTCGCTGGAGCCAATCAGGCACAGGTCCAACCCTGGCACGGCGCGGATCAGTGGCGCGTGGAACGTTTTGCCGGAAAAGCCGTAGCCGATCAGGGAAACGCGCATCGGGGCTGGGTTCATTAAAAGCCTCACGGGCAGCCTGCTCCCCGGCGAAGGCCGGGGCCCAGTCGCGGCGCGGCCGGTAACCACGCGCTGCGCACGATCACGTCAACCTGCGCAACTGGGCCCCGGCCTGCGCCGGGGATCAGCGTCGGTTTACGCCGCCGCCGCTTCGCGCCGCGGCAATTTCCAACCTGGCCTTACGAAGTGGCACGTATACCCGTTCGGCAGCCGCTCGAGATAATCCTGATGCTCGGGCTCGGCCTCCCAGAAATCACCCAGCGGCGCGACTTCGGTCACCGCCTTGCCCGGCCACAGGCCCGAGGCGTCGACATCGGCGATGGTATCCTCGGCCACCGCCTTCTGCTCCTCGTCCGCATAGAAGATCGCCGAGCGATAGCTCACGCCGACATCGTTGCCCTGACGGTTGGCGGTCGAGGGATCGTGGATCTGGAAGAAGAATTCGAGCAACGCGCGATAGGTCGTCTGCGCGGGGTCATAGACGATCTCGATCGCCTCGGCATGGTTGCCATGGTTGCGATAGGTGGCGTTGGGGACCTCGCCGCCGGAATAGCCGACGCGCGTGGAGACCACGCCCGGCAGCTTGCGGATCAGATCCTGCATGCCCCAGAAACAACCCCCGGCAAGGACGGCGCGCTCGGTGCTCATGCGACATTCTCCACTTGGTTGAGATATTGGCCGTAACCCTCGGCCTCCATATCGTCGCGGTGGACGAAACGGAGCGAGGCGGAATTGATGCAATAGCGCAGGCCGCCACGATCGCGCGGGCCATCCTCGAACACGTGCCCCAAATGGCTGTCGCCATGTTTGGAGCGCACTTCGACGCGGCGCATGAACAATGAATTGTCGCTCAGTTCGGCGACGTTGGCGGGCTCGATCGGCTTGGTGAAGCTCGGCCAGCCGCAGCCGGATTCATATTTGTCGGCGCTGGCGAACAAGGGTTCGCCCGAGACGATATCGACATAGATGCCGGGCTCCTTATTGCCGAGCAACGCGCCGGTGCCGGGGCGTTCGGTGCCGCTTTCCTGCGTCACGTGATATTGCTCGGGAGTCAGCGCGGCGATGGCGTCCTGGTTCTTGCTGTAGCTGGTCATGGCGGCCTCCGTTTCGAGCCTGAAGATGGGGGTTCGCGCGCCCCGCGACAAGCTATCCGCGCAGCAGCGTCCACCCTTGCGGCAGGTAATCCACCGACATGTAGAAATAGAAGGCGCAGGAGCCGTCGCGGCGATAGCTGCCGCCCTTGAGGATGCCGAACGCAGTGCCGCCGCTGAACACCGGCGAACCGCTATCGCCCGAATTGCACGTCGGCCCGGCGACGGTGACCCAGGTCGGCAGACAGGCGCCGCCGCAGATATCGCCGGCCGGCGCGAAGTCGGTCAGTTCGACCAAGGCGCAGCTATAACCGGTGCGCTCGCCGCGATGGCACACGACGTCCCCCGAGCGCGTGCCGGCCCGCGTGCGCTGCCCGGTGACCGCGCGAACCCGCGTTTTGGCGGTGTCGGCGTAGAAGGTCGGCGGCAGCGGCTGGGCGCTGGCGTTGATCTGCACGTCGCGATAGCCCCAGCCCCATTGCCCGACATAATCGAGCGGCAGCAGCCCCGCTTGGGGATCGCGATAGCTGATCTGGTCGAGGCAATGCGCCGCCGTGGCGACGGCGTCGCGCGTGCCATCGGTGACGGTGAAGCCGGCGGTGCAGACATAGCGTTTGCCGTCGGCCGGGCTGACCCCCTCGAGCCGCGCGCCGCCGGCCATGTCCATGTTGCGATCGACCTGGTTGAGGATGCGGATCTGCACCGGCACGCCGGCAATGCCCTCGAGCTTCGCCTTCAACGCCGCCGCCCCGCCACGCGCCTGCGCGCTGGGCACGATCACGACGAGTTCGCCGGTGCGCGGATCGAAGCCGATGCCGGGCGCACTTGGCAGCGCGGCGCGGATCGCCGCCTGATGCCAGGTCAGCGCCCAGATACCCTGCTCGCGCGTGCCGCGCGCGCCGGTCGCGAACGTCACCGGCACGGTCATCGCTTCGGTCTTGATCCGCGTCGGGCGCACCGGCGTATCGCCGGTCAGGTGGACGACGATGCGGTAATCCGGGCGATGCTCGATGACGATGCCGGCCAGCCGGTCACGATATTTCTCGGCCAGCTTGTCCGTCGCGGCGACGCTTTGCTGCTGCGCGACAAGCCGGCGCACCGCTTCGTCGACCGGCACGCCGAACTGGCGGGCATAGTCCGCGCCGTCCTGCGCCAACGCATCGTCCGGCGCCTGCAGGATCGGCGCGGGCAGCGCGACGGCGCTATCCGGCGCGACGCGCGCCGGCACCTGCGGCGTGGCGGCATAGGCGGGCAGCGCGAGCGCCGCCGCCATGGCCATCAAGAAACGCAAGCCGTTCAATCCTCGCGCTTCGCGCCATCGAGCAAGCGCTCGCGTCGCACGACTGCCTGCGCGCTCGCCTCGCGCTCTGCCTTGCACCGCCCGAACGCCGCGCGATTGGTATCGGCGACGACTGCCGCCGCATTGCGCGCCTTGGCTTTGCGAACGCGGCGAAGGTTGACGATCTCCGCCACCTAAATTCCTCCCCCAACGGGGGAGGGGGACCGTTCGCGTTCTTCACGCGAATGGTGGAGGGGCAGCCAAGCAGCGCTACCGTTCGGGGCTGCCCCTCCACCACTGCGTGGTCCCCCTCCCCGTTCCGGGGAGGACTTAAACACGCACGTCCTTGGCGATCGCGTCGAGCAGCCCGTTGACGAAGCCCGCTTCGCGCTTGTCGAAGAAAGCATGCGCGACATCGACATATTCGGTGATCACAGTCGCGGCCGGCACGTCGGCGCGGGCGAGCAATTCATAGCTGCCGGCGCGCAGGATCGCGCGCATCGATTTGTCGAGCCGGGCCAGCGTCCAGCCGGTCGACAGCTTGGCCGCGATCGCCGCGTCGATCTCGTCGCGGCGCGCGGTCGCGCCCTTGACGATATCATCGAAGAAATCGACTTCCGCCTCGGCATATTCGGCGTCCTCGATCGTCGCGCCGAGCCGGTGCTGGTGGAATTCGTGCAGCAGGCTGGGCACCGGCGTGCCCTCCATATCGTGCTGGTACAGCGCCTGGACGGCGGCAAGACGGGAAGCGGCGCGCGCCTGGCTGCGGGCTTTGGTGCGGGGATTGGGGGAGGTCATGGGCCGGGCCTATAGAGGATGGCGTTCCAAAAATGAACCTGCTTAGCCGGAGGGGCGAGGGAGTGGGTTAGGCCCTTCCGATCTTTACGCTACCGTTCTCCTGCGACAGCAGGAGCCCAGAGTTGCGAACGCAGTCTCCTGTGATCCTGGGCCCCTGCTTTCGCAGGAGAACGAAAGGGGCGGCTGACGGCCCTCAGAGCCGCAGCGCGACCGACTTGGCATGGGCCGGCAAGCCTTCGGCTTCGGCCAGCGCCACGGCCGCCGGTCCGATCGCGGCAAGGCTCGCCGGATCGAGCTGCAGGAAGCTTGTCCGCTTCATGAAATCGAGCACCGACAAGCCACTCGCGAAGCGCGCACGCCGCCCGGTCGGCAGCACATGGTTCGGCCCCGCGACATAATCGCCGATCGCCTCGGGCGTGTGCCGCCCCATGAACACCGAGCCGGCATGGCGAATACGATCGAACAGTGCCTGTGGATCGTCGCAGGCCAGTTCGAGATGCTCGGGCGCCAGCCGATCGACCAACGGAATCGCTTCTTCCAGCGTAGCGGTGACGATGATCGCCCCGTTCGCATCCCACGCGGCGCGCGCGGTCTGCGCTGTCGAGAGCGTACCGATCTGCAGGTCGACCGCCTCTTCCACGGCACGCGCGAAGGCGGCATCGTCGGTGAACAGGATCGACTGGCTGGTGGGATCGTGCTCGCTCTGGCTGAGCAGATCGGCGGCGATCCAGTTCGGGTCATTCTGCCCATCGGCGACGACGACGATCTCGGACGGCCCGGCAACCATGTCGATGCCGACCACGCCGTATAACTGCCGCTTGGCCTCGGCCACCCAGGCATTGCCCGGGCCGGTGATCACGTCGACAGGCGCGATCCGCCCGGTGCCGTAGGCCAGCGCCGCGATCGCCTGCGCACCGCCGACGCGCCACATTTCGGTGACCCCGGCGATATGCGCGGCGGCGAGCACCAGCGGGTTGATCTCGCCATTGGGGGTCGGCGTGACCATGGCGATCCGCGTCACGCCGGCGACGCGCGCCGGGATCGCGTTCATCAGCACCGACGACGGATAGGCGGCGCGGCCGCCGGGAATGTAGATCCCCGCCGCCTCGATCGCGTTCCACCGCGCACCAAGCCGGACGCCGGCGTCGTCGGTGGTGTCGCTGTCGGCGGGGCGCTGTTTCTCGTGATAGGCCGTGATGCGCGCGGCGGCGAGCTCGAGCGCATCGCGCAACGGCGCGTCGAGACTCTCATAAGCGGCGAGCCATTCGCTCTTTTCGATCCGCCAGCCGGTGTCGTTCAGATCGTGGCGATCGAACTTCTTGGTGAAGGCGGCCAATGCGGCATCGCCTTCGTCGCGCACGCTGGCCACGATCGTGCGAACGTCGCGCGCGACGTCGGCGTCCGCTTCGCGGCGCGCGTTGACGAGCGTGGTGAAGGCGCGGTCGAACGCGGGGTCCGAAGTGGAGAGGCGGATCAAATCCCCCTCCCACTTGTGGGAGGGGTTAGGGGAGGGCGTGTCGTCACTTGGCGGCCTCCATGGCGACAGGCCCTCCCCCAGCCCCTCCCGCAAGCGGGAGGGGGGAAGAAACGGCACGACGAAACGCCTCCACCAGCGGCACGATCTCGGGCCGTGTCTTGAACGCCGCCCGGTTGACGATCAGCCGCGACGTCACCTCGGCGATCACTTCGACTTCCACCAGACCATTCTCCTTCAGCGTCCGCCCGGACGAGACCAGATCGACGATCCTCGGCGCCAGGCCGAGCAGCGGCGCCAGCTCCATCGCGCCGTTCAGCTTGACGCATTCCGCCTGCACGCCGCGCGCCTTGAAGTGCGCCGCCGTCACATGCGGATATTTGGTGGCAATGCGCACATGGCTCCAGCCGCGCGGATCGTCGTTGGCGGCAAGTGCCGCTGGCTCGGCGACCGAGATGCGGCAATGGCCGATGCCGAGATCGACCGGCGCGTAGAGCTCGGAATAGTCGAACTCGGCCAGCACGTCGGACCCGACAATGCCGAGCTGCGCCGCGCCGTGCGCCACGAACGTGGCGACGTCGAACGCGCGGACGCGGATCAGGTCGATGCCAGGCTGGTTGGTGGCGAAGCGCAACGCGCGGCTCTGCTCGTCGCTGAACGCCGCCTCGGGCTCGACTCCGGCGCGGCGCAGCAGCGGCACGGCCTCTTCGAGGATACGGCCTTTGGGTATCGCGATGATCAGCGGGGGGATCGGTGGTTGGGGCATGTCGTCGGGGGCTTTACGTGGGGGTGGGGCTAGGAGCAACACACGCCCGACAATTGCGGGAGATGCCAGACATGAGCGACGCAGTACGGGAAGCGTTCCGGATCCAGGAACATTATTGTGCGGCAATGAACGCGCCGATCTACGCGCGCATCTGCGCCGCGGTGGCGGAAGGCCTCAGCCACGACAGCGCGGTTGGCGCACGCGTGCTCGATTGGCCGGGCGAACCGACGCGCGACGCCTTGCCGCTCCGATTGATCGGCGGGCTGCACGCGCTGGTAATCGCCGGGCAGGACGATGCGCTGGCCTCGCTGTTCGACGGCAAGATCGAGGATGGGATGGCCATTGCGTCGATCCTGGAGCGCGTGCTGGCGCGCCACGAAGCGGCGCTGATGCCGTGGCTCGACGGGCCACCGCAGACCAACGAGCCGGGCCGCTCGGCGGCGCTGATGATCGGGCTGCTGGAAATTGCCCGGCGGCACGGCCCGAAGCTCGAGGTGCTGGAGATCGGCTCGAGCGCAGGGCTCAACCTGCTGATCGATCGCTATCGCTTCGATCTCGGCGGCACGATGATCGGGCCGGCCGAGTCGCCGGTGACGATCGTCCCCGACTGGAGCGGCGCCGCGCCCGCGTCGGTGCCGATCGACATCGTCTCGACGCGTGGCTGCGACGTTGCGACCATGGATGCGACCGATCCGGCGGTCGAGGCGCGGCTGTCCGCTTATGTCTGGGCGGAAACGCCGGCGCGGCTGGCGCGGTTGCGGGCGGCGATCGGCATGTTGCGCGCGAAAGGCGTCGCGCTCGACCAGGCCGATGCGGCGGACTGGGTCGAGGCGCGACTGGCCGAACCCCAGGCGGCGGGCGTCACCCGCGTGCTGATGCATTCGGTGGTGTGGCAATATCTGCCCGAGCCGGTGGCCGAACGGATCCGCGTGGCGATGGCCGCGGCAGGCGCGCGGGCGACGGTGGACCGGCCCTTGGCATGGGCGACGATGGAGCCGGATCGCTCGCTCGCCCACCAGGTGGTGCGGGCAAGGAGCTGGCCGGGGGAGAGCGGCTGGCAAGTGCTGGCGACGGCCCACGCGCACGCCGCCTGGGTGAAGTATGGCGCGGCAGAGGCAGGCGAGGGCATCGCACTGCCGGCGGGAGCGAAGATTACCGTCTAAATTCCTCCCCGAGCTTTGCTCGGGGAGGGGGACCGCCCGGCGCAGCCGGGGGGTGGAGGGGTAGGCCACGAAGGCTGCATTTGGGGCCTACCCCTCCACCACGCCCTGCGGGCGCGGTCCCCCTCCCCCAGCAAGCTGGGGGAGGAGTTAGTTGAGCCAACTCCTCATCGTATGCACCACCGCCTCCGGCGCTTCCCACGGCACGAAATGCCCGGCATCGACATGCACCACCGTCAGATCCGGCACCAATGCCTCCAGCCCCTCCAACTGGCTCGGCAGCAACGCCTTGTCCTGCATGCCCCAGATCACCAGCGTCGGCTGCGTCACCGGCGGGAAGGGCGCGTCGAGGAATGCCGGCCGCGCGGGCGTCTCGTCCATGCCCGGCACGACGATCTGGCTCGCGCGATACCAGTTGAGCATCGCGGTCATCGCGCCGGGCTGGCTCCACTCGTCGAGATAGGCGGCCTTGTCCTTGCCCGCAACGGTGCTGGTCAGCACCTTGGCGAAGGTCGTGCCGAAGAAGCGTTCCAGCCCGCTGCCGATCAGGCCCTTGTCGATTCCCGTGTCGCGGAAGGCGGTGATATATTGGCTCGCCTTGCGCTGATCGAGGTCGTCGAACAGCGTTTTCTGGAAGACGTATGGGTGCGGCGCGTTGAGGATGATCAGGCGGGCGACGCGGTCGGGCTTGGTCAGCGCCGCCATCCAGGCGATCGCCCCGCCCCAATCGTGGCCGACCAACGTAAAGCGGTCGATCTCGAAGTGATCGGCGAGCGCGATCAGGTCGGCGACGATCTTGTCCGGCGTGTAATCGTTGACGTCCGCCGGTTTGGACGAGCGGGCATAGCCGCGCTGGTCGGGCGCGATGACGTAATGCGTCTTGGCCAGCTCGGGGATGATGTACCGCCAGGTGCGGTGCGATTCGGGGAAGCCGTGCAGCAGGATGATCGCGGGGTTGGCGGGGTCGCCCTCCACGGCAACGTCGAGCGTGACGCCGGTGGCGAGGTCCACGCGCTGCAAATCGAAATCGGTCATTTCTTCTCCCCTCCCGCTTGCGGGAGGGGTCGGGGGAGGGCCTGACCAATCACGCGCGGAACTTGTGGGACATGCCCTCCCCTAACCCCTCCCGCAAGCGGGAGGGGTGTTTTTACGGATAACTCACCGTCAGCGGCACTTCCGGGATCGGGATCCATTCCTTGTCATCCCCCGGCACTTTGGGAAACGCCCCCGCCTGCCACGCGCGCTTCGCCTCGTTGATGCGATCGCGGCTCGAACTGACGAAATTCCACCATACGTGGCGTGGCGTCGCGAACGCCTCCCCACCGCACAGCATCACCCGCGCGCCCGTCGCGGATTTGAGCGAGGTCGAAATCCCCGGCTTCAATACATACAGCACCATCGGCTCCAGCGTCATGCCGTCGAGCGTCGCCGCGCCCATTGAGAGATAGACGGCCCGCTCGTCCGCACCGGCATCGATTGGCACTTCGCCACCGGCGTCGAGCACGATATCGGCGTAGATCGTGCTGGCATAGGTGGTGGTCGGCGCCGAGACGCCCCACAGATCGCCCATGATCACGCGCGCCCGCGCGCCCGTCGTCTCGACCGTCGGGAGCGCGGCCTTTTCGACATGCTCGAACGCCGGGTCCATCTCCTCGTCTTTCTCGGGCAGCGCGATCCAGGTCTGGATGCCGGACAGTTCCGGCCCGGCCGCGCGCTCGGACAGTGGCGAGCGTTCGGAATGGACGATGCCGTGGCCGGCGGTCATCAGATTGACCGCGCCGGGCGCGATCGTCGCCATCGTGCCGAGCGAATCGCGATGCTCCAGCCCGCCGGCATACAGATAGGTCACCGTCGCCAGATTGATGTGCGGGTGCGGGCGCACGTCGATACCGGCCCCGATGGCGAGCTGCGACGGGCCCATCTGGTCGAAGAACAGGAACGGCCCGACCATCGTGCGCTGCTTGTTGGGCAAGGTGCGGTGGACCTTGAACCCGCCGAGATCGTGGCTGACCGGCAGGATCGTCTGCAGGATCAGGTCGTCATTGATCATCATTGGCCTCCAGCAGGGCGAGCAGGTCGTGCGGGTAGGTCACTTCATCGTGCGCCGCGATGTCGCCGCGTGTAAACCAGCGCCAGTCACGCATCACGCGGCGTTCCAGCGCGGTATGGCCGGCGGTGTCGATATCTGAAGCGTCGGTGGTGACGCGGAAATAGCGTTCGTCGGCGGTGACCTCGACGCCCTCGATGGTCAGGAAATCGGCGGTGCGCTGGGCGATCTGCGGGCCGGGATCGAGCGCCAGCCCGGTTTCCTCGATCAGTTCGCGCGCCGCGGCCTGCTCATAGCTCTCCCCGGGATCGACCGCCCCGCCCGGCGTGCACCAGAAGGGCGGGCGATCGTCGGGGGTAAAGCGGAACAGCAGCACGCGGCCCGCTGCGTCGGTGAGCAGGATGCGCGCGGCGGGGCGGGGGAGTCTCACGCCGCATCCAACGCACGATGGCGCAAGAGGCGCGCGGTGTTGAACGCCCCCACGGGCTGCTGGTTATGGCAATAGACCATATTATTCACCCGGCGCGCGTGCCCGGATCGCCAGCGCATGGATGCGGTCCCGCAGCAGGTCCGCCAGCGCCTGGTTGATCAGCCGCTGCCGCTGCACGCGCGATAAGCCGGCAAAGGCCGCGCTCTCGATCTCGACCGAGAAATGCGATTCGCCGGTGCCATTGTCGCCCATATGGCCGGCATGCTGCGCGCTATCGTTGCTGACGATGAGATGCGTCGGATCGAGCGCTGCGGTCAGCCGAGCGGAGATCTGGTCGACGAGGGGCGTGGTGGCGAGGTCTGTCATCCACCCTATATAACCTCCTTTTGGCATTCGGGGAGCCGTGTGACGGAGCAGCGCGAAAAGAAGGACCGGCCGGGGGTGCGCTTCCACGGCCGGATTCCCGATACCGGGCAGGGCTGCGCCGAGCCCGGCTGCCCCGAGCCGGGCGAATTCCGCGCGCCGTTGCTGGAGGGCGTCGGCGGCGGGCATGAGGGCCCACGGCCGTATCGCTGGCTGTGCCTCGAGCATGTCCGCGCGTTCAACGCCGGCTATAATTTCTTCAACGGCATGAGCGTCGACGAGATCCACGACGCGCAGCGCCCGTTCGCCGGCTGGGAGCGCGAGACGCGTGCCTTCACCGGTAATGGCGGCGCGGACCGGCCGCCCAAATGGGCCGACTTCGCCGATCCGCTGGATGCCATCGGCGCCCGCTTCCAGCGCCGGACGGAAGCGCGCCAGGACGGGCGGCCCCTGTCGGAGGTCGATCGCCGCTCGCTCAAGGTGCTCGGGCTGGGCACCGATGTCGATCGGCGCGGCTTGCGCTCGCGTTATGCCGAACTGGTGCGGCGCTATCATCCCGACCGCAATGGCGGCGACCGCAGCCACGAAAAAGCGCTGCAGGACGTGATTGCCGCCTATACGCAGCTCAAGAGCGCGGTGGCGTTCGCGTGATCCCGCCACCGCTGTGCTCCTGCGAAGGGAGGAGCCCAGGGCCACGAACGGTGTGCGTGCTACTCTAGGCTCCTGCTTCCGCAGGAGTACAGCGGTGCGGAGATTACTTCTGCGATGCGATCCAATCGTCGATCTTCTGCTCCAGCACCGGCATCGGCAGCGCCCCCGAATCGAGCACCGCGGCATGGAACCCGCGCGGATCGAACTTCGCGCCCAACGCCGCCTTGGCCTTCGCCTTGGCGCGCAGAATCGTCAGCTGCCCGATTTTGTAGGCCAGTGCCTGCCCCGGAATGGCGATATAGCGCTCGACCTCGGCCGTCGCGTCGGTCTTCGCCATCGGCGAATTGTCGAGCATGTATTTGATCGATTGGTCGCGGCTCCAGCCCTTGGCGTGGATCCCGGTATCGACCACCAGCCGCATGGCGCGCAGCATCTCGTCGGAAAGCCCGCCCATGCGCTGGTACGGATCGGTCTCCATGCCGAGCTCGGGCCACAAGGTCTCGGCATAGAGCGCCCAGCCCTCGACATAGGCGGTGTTGCCGCCGAAGCGCATGAACGCCGGCAGCTTCTCGTTCTCCGCTGCCAAGCTGATCTGGAAATGATGCCCCGGCACCGCTTCGTGCAGGAACAGCGTTTCCGTGCCCCAGGTGTAGCGCGAGGGCAGGTCGTAGGTATTGTAGAAGAACGTGCCGGGCCGCGAGCCATCGACCGTACCGTCCTGGTACGAGCCGCCGGCATCGGTCTTTTCCTTATAGTCCGGCACCGGGCGGATCACGAGCTTGCTGCGCGGGATCAGCGAGAATTGCTCGCGGATGCGCGTATCGATGCGCCGGCCGATCGCTTCATAGGCAAGCCGCAATTCTTCCTTGGTCTTGGGCTGGAAGCGTGGATCGCTGCGCAGGAAAGTGAAGAACTCCGCCAGCGTGCCGTTGAAGCCGACCTTCTGCTTCTGCGTCTCCATGTCCGTCAGGATCCGCGCCACTTCGGACAGGCCGAGCTGGTGGACGTCCTCGGCTTTCAGCGGCAGGGTCGTGCTCTGCTCGATCAGATAATCGTACAGCTTGGCCCCGCCCGGCATCGCGGATAGGCCGACGCTGTCGCGCGCCGCCGCCAGATAGGTGTTGGCGAGGAAATCGCGCATGCGCTGATGCGCCGGGATCAGCACGTCCTTGATCTGCGCCGCATAAGCCGCGCGCAGCCGCGCTTGCTCGGCCGCCGGGATCGTCGCCGGGAGGGTCTTCACCGGCCCGTAGAAGGTCGATCCCTCCACGCCCTGTGCGATGATATTGTCGAACTGCTCGATCATGTTGCGCACGGTCAGCTTGGGCTGCACCACGCCGCTCTTCATGCCCTGGCGAAAGCGCGCGATCGCCGCATCCAGCTGCACCGCATATTGCGCGTTGCGCTTCAGATTGTTCTGGTAATCGAGCAGGGTCTTGAACGGCGCTGCGCCCTGGCCCGAGGCGATGTCGGGATAGAAGCCCTGGATGCCGTTGAAATGGTCGAGCGGGCGGACGATCGTCAACGCGACGATATCGGGCTCCGAGCCGCGCAACGAGCGCAGCGTGCCGAAGCGGAACACGTCATAGGCGAGCTGATCGACCGGGGTCAGCTTGTCGCGCTTGATCGCCTCCAGCCGGCGCAGATCGCTCTGGCTGGCGGCGCGGTCGGCGGCGATCGCCTGATCGGAGAAGAAGTCGCCGAGCCGGTCGGCATAGCGCAGATCGCCGCGGAACAGCGCGCTGATCGGGTTGCGCTGCAGGCTCGCTTCGTCGCTGTCGTGGAACAGTTGCTTGAGCTTGGCGTCCTCCGGCCCGTCGCCCGGCACCGCGACTGGCTTGGCCAGCTGTTGCGCCGTGGCCGGCAGGGACAGGAGCATGGTGGAGGCGAGCAGGACGGCAAGGCGAAGCGGTGTTTTAATCATGGAATACACCTAGATCGCCACTCACCGCGCCGCAAGGCCGGTCCGTGGCAAACCTGTGATTGTCGCTGGCCAACAATTCGGGGCATACCGCCCGCGGGCATGATCGCCCAATTGGGGCCTCATGACGACACCGACCATTCTCACGCACCTCGATCGCCTCGAAGCCGAAAGCATCCAGATCCTGCGCGAAGTGGTGGCCGAGGCGGAGCGCCCGGTGATGCTCTATTCGGTCGGGAAGGATAGCGCGGTGATGCTGCACCTCGCGCGCAAGGCCTTCTATCCGTCGCCGCCGCCCTTCCCGCTGCTGCATGTCGATACGACGTGGAAATTCCGCGATATGTATCGCTTACGCGATCGCATGGCGCAGGAGAGCGGCATGGAGCTGCTCGTCTATCGCAATCCCGATGCCGAGGCGCGCGGCATCAACCCGTTCGATCATGGCGGGCTGCACACCGATCTATGGAAGACCGAAGGGCTCAAGCAAGCGCTGGATAAATATGGCTTCGACGCGGCGTTCGGCGGCGCCCGGCGCGACGAGGAGAAATCGCGCGCCAAGGAGCGCGTGTTCAGCTTCCGCTCGGCCAATCACCGCTGGGACCCGAAGAACCAGCGCCCCGAACTGTGGCACCTCTACAATGCGCGCAAGGCCAAGGGCGAGAGCATCCGCGTGTTTCCGATCTCCAATTGGACCGAGCTCGACATCTGGCAATATATCCAGGCCGAGGACATCCCGATCGTCCCGCTCTATTTCGCCGCCCCCCGCCCGACGGTGGAGCGCGACGGCATGCTGCTGATGGTCGACGACGATCGCTTCCGCTTGGCACCGGGCGAAGTGCCGGTCGAACGCTCGATCCGTTTCCGCACGCTTGGTTGCTATCCGCTGACGGGCGCAGTGGAGAGCGAGGCGACCACGCTCAGCCAGGTGATCCAGGAAATGCTGCTCACCACCACCAGCGAACGGCAGGGCCGTGCGATCGATCACGATCAGGCCGGCAGCATGGAGAAGAAGAAGCAGGAGGGGTATTTCTGATGGGCGTTAACCTCACGCCGGACGCCACTGCTCCCCTCCCGCTTGCGGGAGGGGCTGGGGGAGGGCCTGTCAATCAATCGGGCGGTGCGTTAGCGGACATGCCCTCCCCCAACCCCTCCCGCAAGCGGGAGGGGAGCTATCAAACCGATGCCCTCATCGCCTCCGATATCGACGCCTACCTCCACAGCCACGCCCACAAATCCCTCCTCCGCTTCATCACCTGCGGCAGCGTGGACGACGGCAAGTCCACCCTGATCGGCCGCCTGCTCTACGACAGCAAAACGATCTTCGAGGACCAGCTCGCCGCGCTCGAAGCCGACAGCAAGCGCGTCGGCACGCAAGGCCAGAACATCGATTTCGCCCTGCTCGTCGACGGCCTCGCCGCGGAGCGCGAACAGGGCATCACGATCGATGTCGCCTACCGCTTCTTCTCGACCGAAAAGCGCAAGTTCATCGTCGCCGACACGCCCGGCCACGAACAATATACCCGCAACATGGTCACCGGCGCCTCGACCGCCGATCTCGCAGTGATCCTGATCGACGCGCGCAAGGGCGTGCTGACGCAGACGCGGCGCCATTCCTATCTGTGCCACCTGATCGGCATCCGCAATCTCGTGCTGGCGGTGAACAAGATGGACCTGGTCGGCTACGATCAGGCCACCTATGCGGACATTGTCGCCGACTATACGGAGTTCGCCGAGAGTATCGGTATCGCCGCGTTCACCGCCATGCCGATCTCGGGCTTCGCCGGCGATAACATCACCACCCTGTCGACCAACACCCCCTGGTATGCCGGCCCCACGCTGATCGAGCATCTCGAAACGGTGCCGCTCGAGGTCGAGGCCGAACAGGCCAAGCCGTTCCGCATGGCGGTGCAATGGGTCAACCGCCCCAATCTCGATTTTCGCGGCTTTTCCGGCATGATCGCCAGCGGCGCCGTCGCGCCGGGCGACAAGATCCGCGTGCTGCCCTCGGGCCGCACGTCGAGCATCGCGCGCATCGTCACGGCCGACGGCGATCTGCCGCACGCCGTCGCCGGCCAGTCCGTCACGTTGACCTTCGCCGACGAAATCGATTGTTCGCGCGGCGACGTCATCGCGGCGGCGGAGAGTCCGCCCCAGGCCGCCGACCAGTTCGAAGCGACGATCGTGTGGATGGCCGAGGAGCCGTTGCTGCCCGGCCGCGCTTTGTGGCTCAAATCCGCCACGCGCACCGTCAGCGCCACGGTGCAGGCGCCGAAACACGCGGTCGACATCAACACGATGGCCAAATTGTCGGTCAAGACGCTCGGGCTCAACGATATCGGCGTGGCCGAAGTCTATACCGACCGCGACATCGCGTTCGAGCCCTATGCAGACAGTCACGAGTTGGGCGGCTTCATCCTGATCGACAAGATCACCAATGCCACCGTCGCCGCGGGCATGTTCAACTTCGCCTTGCGCCGCAGCCAGAACGTCCATTGGCAGGCGATCGACATTACCCGGGAAGCGCATGCCCGGCTCAAGGGCCAGAACCCCAAGCTGCTATGGTTCACCGGCCTGTCCGGCTCGGGCAAGTCGACTATCGCCAATCTGGTCGAGAAGAAGTTGCACGCGCTGGGTCGCCACTCCTTCCTGCTCGACGGGGACAATATCCGCCACGGGCTCAACAAGGATCTCGATTTCTCCGATGCGGGCCGGATCGAGAATATCCGGCGCGTCGGCGAGGTCGCCAAATTGATGACCGATGCCGGGCTGATCGTGCTCACCGCCTTCATCTCGCCGTTCCGCGTCGAACGCGCGCTGGTGCGCAACATGCTGCCGGCGGGCGAGTTCGTCGAAGTGTTCGTCGATACCCCGCTCGAGGTGGCCGAGGCGCGCGACGTGAAGGGCCTGTATGCCAAGGCGCGCTCGGGCGCCCTCAAGAACTTCACCGGCATCGACAGTCCCTATGAGGCGCCGATCAATGCCGAGATCCGCGTCGATACGACGCGCGAAAGTCCCGAGGCGGCGGCCGAGCGTATCGTCGAGCATGTCATGGGCGTGTGGAGTTACGATCTGTGACCCCCGCTTCCTTCAACGATGCCGAGCTTGCACGCGACATTGCCGAGGAGGCAGGTCGGTTGCTACTGGCGATCCGCGCCGAGGGTCGTGAAACGGGCAAGGCGCTCGGCGTGCGCGGTGACGATGAGGCTAACGCGCTGATCCTCGCCCGGCTGGCGGCGGCGCGGCCCGACGATGCGATCCTGTCGGAAGAAGCGAGCGACGATCGCGTGCGCTGCGCCTGCCCGCGCGTGTGGATCGTCGATCCGCTGGACGGAACGCGCGAATATTCCGAGGGGCGTGACGATTGGGCCGTGCATGTCGCGCTGGCGGTGGACCGCGTGCCGCTGATCGGCGCGGTGGCGTTGCCGGCGCAGGGCGTGACGTTCGACAGCGATCAGCATTTCGCGTCCATCGCGACGCCCAAGCGCCCGCGCATGGTGGTCAGCCGCTCGCGTCCACCGGAGGCGGCGGTCAAGGTCGCGGCGGCGCTCGATGCCGAACTGATCCCGATGGGCTCGGCCGGCGCCAAGGCGATGGCCGTGGTCGATGGCCGCGCCGATATCTACCTGCACTCGGGCGGCCAATATGAATGGGACAATTGCGCGCCCGCTGCGGTGGCGATCGCCGCGGGGCTGAGCGCGACGCGGCTGGATGGCTCGCCGCTCGTGTACAATTGCCACGATCCGATGCTGCCGGACCTGCTGATCTGCCGCGCGGACTTGCGGGACGTGGTGCTGGAGATTTTGGCGCGCCCGCCCGCCTGACTCCCCCACCGTCACCCCGGACTTGATCCGGGGCCCAGCTTTTTACTTCTAGCCGGCGAGCAAGAAGCCGGGCCCCGGATCAAGCCCGGGGCGACGAAAGCTAGGGCAGGTCAGGGAATAAGGTGGGGAGCTTCTGTTGCTCGGTGCTCCCCGTACCGCCGGAATCCGCTTCTGTTGCCCGGTGCGGCCCAACCGCGCTTTTGTCGTTAGTAAACTAGACCGTTAGGTCCGGTTTACGCCGCAATCGCGAGTGCATCGTTGTCGTTAGCACTTGTGGTTTTGAGCCTATAAACGGTTACTCAGCCGTGGCAAAAACAGCACTTTTGAACACACGTCGATCCTGCTTCGGCCCCGTCAGAATCCGTCCTGAAAGAACGGGTTGTGGTGGAGCCGCCGGGTACTGCCCCCGGGTCCGTTGCGTCTATTATGTACCGCCATTTATCACCATAGTCTCCGGGGCAAGCCCCTTATGACCCGTCCGATATAGGAAGATCCGGCGGTTTTGCAAAGCCCCGCCTTTTACTCGCCACAAATCCGGGGCATGGCAGCATATCATGCTTACCCAGCGTTCCCGTTATGCCTTGCGCGCCATGTTGTTCCTGGCCGAAGCGCCGCCCGGCGGCCCGCCGATTCCGATGAACAAGATCGCCGCGACCGCCAATGTGCCGCGCAAGTTCCTCGAACTGATCCTCGCCGATCTGCGCGAGGCGGGCTTCCTGCACAGCCATCGCGGCAAGATGGGCGGCTATTGCCTGTCGCGCCCGACCCACCTGATCTCGCTCGGCGAGATCATCCGCGTGATTGAAGGCCCGCTCGCCTTGGTGCCGTGCGTCAGCCGCACCGCCTACCGGTCGTGCAACGATTGCCATGACGAGGCGACCTGCGCGATCCGCCACGCCATGCTCCGCGTGCGCGACGAGACGGCACGCATCCTCGACGGTACCAGCCTCGCCGATGCCGCGGCGGAAGAGCTGGCGGCGGCGTAACTCACTATCGTCAGGACGACGGAATGTTGGGCCGCGCCCGCAACTCGTCCCGGATATCGCGCAGCAAGGCGATCTCCGCCGGCTCCACCGCCGGCGCCACCGGCGCTTCGTCCGGTTTGGGCATCAACCGGTTCACCGCGCGGATCAGCAGGAAGATGATGAACGCCAGGATCACGAAATTGACCGCTGCCGTCACGAACGCGCCATAGCCGAACACCGGCACGCCGGCCTTTTTCAGCGCGGCATAATCGGACGATCCGACCAATGCCGCCGGCACTTCGCCGAGCACGACGAAATAGCTCGAGAAATCCAGTCCGCCGAAGATCCGCCCGATGATCGGCATGATCACGTCGTCGGTCAGCGAGGTGACGATCTTGCCGAACGCCGCGCCGATGATCACCGCCACCGCCAGATCGAGCACGTTGCCGCGCGCGATGAAGATCTTGAACTCCTTGAACATCAGCGAGCGCCTTCCGATTTTGCGTGTCACCGGGCACGCTACCCGGCTATCAGGGCGCTTGCCAAGGGTTGGAGGGATCCAGATGAACTATCGTGCCGTCTTCGCAATGCTGTCCGTCGTGTTGTTGTCCGCATGCGGGATCAACAGCATCCCCACGGCCGAAGAGAATGCCAAGGCGCGCTGGGCCGATGTGCAGAACCAGTATCAGCGTCGCGCCGATCTCATCCCCAATCTCGTCTCGACCGTGAAGGCGGCCGGCGCGCAGGAAAAGGACATTCTGGTCCAGGTCACGCAGGCGCGCGGCGCGGCGAGCCAGGTCAAATTGTCCGGCGAGCAACTGAGCGATCCCGCCGCGGTGGCCAATTTCGAGCGCGCGCAGAACGCCATCACGCTCTCGCTGCAGCGCCTGCAGGAGGCCTATCCCGAGCTCAAGAGCCAGGGCAATTACACCACCTTGATGAGCCAGCTCGAAGGCACCGAGAACCGCATCACCATCGCGCGCAACGATTATAACGGCGCCGTGCAGGCCTATAACACGCGCATCCGCACCTTCCCCGACGCGATCGGCGCCAAGGTATTCTACGGCGCCAAGCCGCTGGTGCCGTTCCAGGCCACCACGCCCGGCGCCGAGACCGCGCCGACGGTCAATTTCGGTAGCTGAAGCCTCCGGGGCCGCCGCCGCGCGGCCCCTCCCTCCACTCGGAAGGCCAAGCGTGCAGCGTCCAACGGCTCTGAACTCTCTGTCTATCGTCGCGCAACGCCTGTGGGCGAGCATCGCCCTTGTCCTGCTGTGCCTGATCGCCGCGCCAGTGCAGGCGCAGACCTTCCCCAAATTCACCGGTCTGGTGGTCGACGACGCCAACGTCTTGCCGCCCGCCGTCAAGGCCGATCTGACAACCAAGCTTGAGGCGCTGCAGAAAGACACCAATCGCCAGGTCGTCGTCGCCACGATCGGCGACATGCAAGGCTATCCGCTCGAGGAATATGGCTACAAGCTCGGTCGCGCCTGGCGCGTGGGGCTCGCAAATGCCGATAATGGCGTGGTCATCTTCGTCGCGCCGAACAACCCGACGGGTCAGCGCGGTCCGCGGATCGAAGTCGGCCGCGGGCTGGAGCCGATCCTGACGGATGCGCTGAGCAGCGTGATCATCAACGAACAGATGATGCCCAAGCTGCGCAATGGCGGCGACGTCGCCGGCGCGCTGACGGCGGGCACCGACGCGGTCGTGGCGCAATTGCGCGCCTCTCCGGAAGAAGCGCAGGCCAAGGTCGATGCCGCCGTCGCGGCGTTCGACAAGGCGCAGCCGCGCGCACGCACGTCGAGCGGCGGCGGCATTCCGCTCGGCCTGATCTTCTGGGTGTTCGTGATCGCCTTTGTCGCTCTGTCGTTCCTGCGCCGCAGGAGCGGTCGCGGGCAGCGCTACCGCGGCGATGGCGGCGGCAGCGGGATCCTGCCGGTGGTGCTGTGGTCGATCGCCAACGAGATCGGCAACAGCGCGATGCGCGGCGGCGGTGGCGGCGGCGGCAGTAGCTGGGGCGGCGGTGGCGGCGGAAGCGGCGGCGGCGGCTGGGGTGGCGGCGGCTTTACCGGCGGTGGTGGCGGCTCGTTTGGAGGCGGTGGCGCCTCGGGGAGCTGGTGATGCGCTTGACCGATCAGGATCATGCCAAGGTAACCGCGGCGGTGACCGCGGCCGAATTGCGCACCGCGGGTGAGATCGTCACCGTCGTGGCGCGGCGCTCCGACAAGTATAACGACGTGGCGGCGCACGCCGGCGTGCTGGCGATGTTGCTGGTGTTGGCGGCGCTGTCGATCTGGCCCGGCATTGGCGATTGGCTACACGGCCTGTTCTACGATCCGTGGGCGGCGCCGCAGCCCGGCGCGCCTTATGCCATCGCGCTGCTGCTCGCGGCGATCGCCTATTTGGTCGGTCGTTATGCGCTGGCATCGCTCCCCTTGCGCATCGCGCTCACCCCCGGCGCGACCAAGACGCGCCGGGTACGCGCCCGCGCGCTCGATCTGTTCCGCACCAGCGCGGAGAAGCGCACCGCCGGCGCCACCGGCGTGCTGATCTATCTCAGCCTGGATGAACATCGCGCCGAATTGATCGCCGACGCCGCGATCCATTCGAAAGTCCCGGCCGAAATCTGGGGCGCAGCCATGGCGGCGTTGGTCGCTGCGGTGAAGGACGACCGGCCCGGCGACGGCATGGCCGAGGCCGTGGCGCAGGTCGGCGTGGTGCTCGCCGAACACTTTCCGCGCATTGATGGCGATCGCAACGAACTGCCCGACCGGCTGATCGAACTATGAGCGACGATCCCGTCGAAACCGTGTGGCAGGGCCGCTTCATCACCGCCAAGCGCCAGGGCAAATGGGAATATGTCGCGCGCGCGCGCAATATCCAGGCGGCGGTGATCGTGGCGATCGACGATGACGACCATGTCCTGCTGGTCGAGCAATATCGCGTGCCGCTGGGGCGTCGCTGCCTCGAACTGCCCGCCGGGCTGGTCGGCGACGAGACCGAGGGGGAGGACGTGCTCGAGTCCGCCGGCCGCGAGCTCGAGGAGGAAACCGGCTACCGCGCGGCAGACCTTCGCTCGCTGGGCGAATTCTATTCGTCACCCGGGCTGGCCAGTGAGGGGTTTACGCTGGTGCGGGCCACCGGGCTGACTCAGGTGAGTAAAGGCGGCGGAACGGCCGATGAGGACATTCTCGTCCACCGCGTCGCGCTGGCGGCGCTGCCGGGATTCGTCGAGGCCAAGCGCGCGGAAGGCGTGGCGATCGACGTCAAGATGTTGCTGCTGATCAGCGGCGCGGTGCTGGCATAGAGCTTCCCGGACCCGTCACCCCGGCCTTGAGCCGGGGCCCAGCTTCTTCGCCCAGCTTCTTCATCGCCGCAAAGCTGGGCCCCGGGTCAAGCCCGGGGTGACGAGGTAGAACGGTTTAATACCTCATCTTGCTCCGATCGCCCTTACCGGAAATTATCCGCATAAGCCTGCAGCTTCAGCTTGCGCTCCGGCGCCGCGATCACCGTAAAGGCTAGCCCCTCGCGCTCGGCATAAGCGATCGCCGCCTCGGCCGTGGGGAAGCCAAGCTTGACCTGGTCGCGCGTATCGCCCGATCCGGCCCAGCCGGTCAACGGATCGGGCCGCTTGGCCTCGCCCGGCTCGAATTCCAAAATCCACGCGTCGGTGCGCGCGCGGCCAGACTGGGTGGAGTTTTTGGGGCGCTGGAAGATGCGGGCGGTGGGCATGGGAGAGTCCTTCGAATCCTGCGGCGTCTCTATCGTGGTTGGGCGCGGCGTGCATCCGCATTTTTCGTGCGCATCGTCGGGTTTGCGGTCGCCGGATCGTCGGGCCAGGGATGGCGTGGATAGCGGCCGCGCATTTCGCGCGCCACATCGGCCCAGCTGCCGGCCCAGAAACCGGGCAGGTCGCGCGTCGTCTGGATCGGGCGGCCCGCGGGGGACGTCAGGCTGAGCACCAGCGGCACGCGCCCGCCGCCGATCATCGGGTGGCTGGCCAGGCCGAACAATTGCTGCGGGCGCAGATCGACCCGCGGTCCGCCTTCGGCGTCGTAATCGATCGGGTGACTGCTGCCGGCGGGGCTGTCGAAATGGGTCGGCGCCATGCGGTCGATCGTGCGCAGATCGTCCCAGCCGATCAGATTGCGCAATGCCTCGGTCAGCGCGCCGGGCTCGATTCCGCTCAGCCGGCGCTTGCCATCGAGCAGCGGTACGAGCCATTCGTCGGCCCGCGCCAGCAATGCAGCATCGTCGAGCGCGAGATCGCTGCCGCCATGGTCGGCGGCAAAGGCGGCGCGATGACGCAATGCCAGCGCGGCATCGCTCCACGGCAGCAGGCCGAGGCCGTGGCTGCGCACGCCATCGAGCAAGGCGGCGGCGATCGCCGCGGGATCGGCGGCGCTGTCCGGGCCGCTGGTCAGGCGGATCGCGCCGAGCCGGCGGTCGCGCGTCGCCTGCACGCCGCCGCTGGCGGGATCGAAGCTGACGGTGCGGCGCGTTTCGATGCGATCGCCGAACAGGGTTTCGACCGTTGCCTGGTCGATCGCTGCGGCCGACAGAATGCGCGCGCCCGAGGCCATGCCCTGCGTCTCGGCCACCGCCAGCCAATCGTTCCGCGCCAACGAGGTGGCGGGATCCAGCTTGAACCCGCGCCCGCCAGCGGAGGCCCAGGTTTCGCCGCTGGAGTCGCGACGCCGTGCGATGCGATCCGGGAAGGCCAGCGCGATGCAGATGCCGACATCTTCCCCCCTCCCGCTTGCGGGAGGGGCAGGGGGAGGGCCTGTCCCATTACCCGCCTTGCGCTGGGCCACAGGCCCACCCCCAGCCCCGTGCTGGGTGAACCGCGCCCCGCGCGGTTCAGGCGATGCCGGGGGCATCGCCGACCCAGCACGCGTAGGCGGGAGGGGAGCAAGTTGTGCCCACCTTTTCGCCAATTTCCGCCCACCTTCCGCCCGCGGCCCACGCTCCCCCCGCCAGCGCCGCAATCGCGACTCCAGATCCGCGTCATTCCCGCCTAACCCCCGCTCGCCCAGCAACACGGCAATCTCCGCCGCCGTCTGCGCCAGCCCGATCTCGCCAGCGCGCACCAGCATATGTCCCAGTCTTGGCGGCAACGGCAGCTTGGCGATGGCATGTCCGTGCGGGGTAGGGCGCCCATCCGCATCGATCGCCCCCAGCGCCGCCAGGCGCGCGCGCGCTTCCGCCACCGCCGCCGCAGGGGGCGGATCGAGCCACGCCAGGCTGCGCGGATCGGCCACGCCCCACAGGGCGCAATCCAGCGTCAGCGCGGACAGATCCGCCTCCAGGATTTCCGGCGGATCGAACCGCGGCAGGCCGGCGGTCGCCGCTTCTTCCCACAGCCGATAGGCGCTGCCCGGCCCTTGCCGCGCCGCACGCCCGGCGCGCTGCGTGACCGAGGCTTGCGATGCGCGTTCGGTCACCAGCCGCGTCATCCCCGCCGCGCGATCGTAGCGCGGGCGCCGCGCCAGGCCCGAATCCACTACCACGCGAATGCCGTCGAGCGTCAGGCTGGTCTCGGCGATCGACGTCGCCAGCACGATCTTGCGCCGCCCCTGCGCATCGGGCTGGATCGCCGCGCGCTGCGCTTGGGGATCGAGGCTGCCGTGCAACCGGTGCACGACGATTCCATCGCCCAACCCGTCCAGCCGTTCGGCCGTCCGCTCGATCTCGGCCACGCCGGGCAGGAAGGCGAGCACCCCGCCTTGCTCGTCGCGCAACGCGGTGCGGATCGCGGCCGCCACCGCATCCTCGATCCGCGCTTCGGCCGCGCGCCCGATATGGCGCAACGTCAGCGGATAAGAGCGGCCCTCGCTCTCGATCACCGGTGCCCCAAGATCGTCGGCGCCCATCAGGCCGGAGAAGCGCCCGCCATCGAGCGTGGCGGACATCGCCACCAAGCGCAGGTCGGGGCGCAGCGCGCCTTGCACGTCGAGCGCCAGCGCCAGGCCGCAATCGCTATCCAGGCTGCGTTCGTGCACCTCGTCGAACAGTACGGCGGAAACGCCCGCCAGTTCGGGATCGGCCTGGATGCGATTGACGAAAATGCCCTCGGTAACGACGGTCACGCGCGTCTTGGCCGAGCGCTTGCTGTCCATCCGCGTAGCATAACCGAAGGTCTGGCCGGTCGGCTCGCCGGCCTGGCTCGCCATGCGCTCAGCCGCGGCCCGCGCGGCCAGGCGACGCGGGGAGAGCAGCAGGATCTCGCCGCTGCACCACGGCTCGCTTAGCAGGGCAGGAGCGACGGCAGTGGTCTTGCCGGCACCCGGCGGCGCAACCAGCACGGCATTAGGCTGCGCGCGCAATGCCGCAAGCAGGTCCGGCAGCACGGCAAGGATCGGCAGCGTCGTCATCGCGCGTCTGCTGCCACAACGCTCCAGCGTGTGACAGCGGCTTCTTGGCCTGCGCACCCCGTGTACCCGGCACCACCCGTCACCCCAGCGAACGCTGGGGTCTCCACGGGGCTGGTGCGCCGCCCGCCACTTCGAGATTCCAGCTTTCGCTAGAATGATGCGGGGGATGTCAGCGTCCTAGTATCTCACGCGCCAGCAATGTTAAGCCGCACTGCAGCAACGGAGAATCGCGTGGCCGATCATCATCATCACGGCCACGCCCATGGCCATGCGGCCGGGCATGGCGGCCATCAGGGGCACGGGCACGGGCACGATCACGCCCCGCCGGCCAATTTCAGCCGTGCCTTCGCCATCGGCATCGCGCTCAACCTCGCTTTCGTGATCATCGAGGCGAGCTATGGCTTTGCCGCCAATTCGGTCGCCTTGCTGGCCGATGCCGGGCACAATCTGTCCGACGTGCTGGGCCTGGCGGTGGCTTGGGCTGGCGCGACGCTGGCGGCGCGGCCGCCATCCAAGCGCTTCACCTATGGCCTGCGCGGCTCGTCGATCCTGGCGGCGTTGCTCAACGCGCTGTTGCTGATGGTGGCGTTGGGCGCGATCGTGCTGGAGGCGGTGCAGCGCTTCGGCGAACCCACCGCGGTGCTCGGGCCAACCGTGGCAGTGGTCGCGGGGGTCGGCATCCTGGTCAACGGCGTCACCGCCTGGCTGTTCGCCCGTGGGCGCAAGGGCGACATCAACATCCGCGGCGCCTTTCTGCACATGGCCGCCGACGCGCTGGTCTCGGCCGGGGTGGTGGTGGCCGGGCTGGTCATCTGGCGCACCGGGCTGGGCTGGATCGATCCCGTGGTCAGCCTGGTCATCGCCGCATTGATCTTCTGGCAGACCTGGGGTTTGCTGCGCGAATCGGTCGAAATGTCGTTGGGCGCGGTGCCGCGCGGGATCGAGTTCGATCATGTCGACGAGGCGCTGTGCGGCCTGCCCGGCGTGGTGCGGGTGCACGATCTGCATATCTGGCCGATGAGCACGACCGAGCCGGTGCTCACCGCGCATCTGGTCATGCCCAGCGGCCCGCCGGGCGACGCGTTCCTGAGCGCGGCCCGCGCCATGCTGCATGACACGTTCGGCATCGGCCACGCCACCTTGCAGGTCGAGACCGGGCAAAGCGCGTGCCTGTTGGAGGACGAGGGCACGGTCTGACCGCCCCCCCGCGGCGGCCAGGCGAGCTATTTACCTTTGTGCGCTAGGCTGATCGAACCCGCTGCAAAGGCTGATCGATCGTGGCCATCAAGTCCGCTCCCGCCCGCCCTTCTCCCGCCCGCCGCCGGCGGCCGTGCTATCACGAGGTCCAGCCCGGCGGCACCAGCCGCGGCCATGCCGCGCGCGATCAAAAGATGCGCGGCGAGCCGCGGGATCTCGGCGGCCTAGGCTGGATCGGGCTGGTCATCGTCGCGCTGGTGCTCGCCGATACGCTGGCCTGGCATGGCTATTACGCCAATCGCCTGTGGATCGCGCTCGACGGCCAGGGCACGGCGACCCGCCATTGGGCCGACAATCTCTGGGACTAGCGCTCAGTACGCCCGCGCCACGGCGAATTCGACCGCCTCGACCATCGCGTCCTTGGCCTGGCCATTGGCGAAGCCGCCCAGCGCATCCACCGCGCGCTGCGCATAATGCCGCGCCCGCGCCAGCGTATCGTCGATCGCGCGGGTCGATTTGATCAGCTCGACCGCCCGCACGAAATCGGCCTCGCCGGCGCGATGCCCCTCCATCGCCGCCTTCCAGAACACGCGGTCCTCGGCCGAGCCCCGCGCATAGGCCAGGATCACCGGCAGCGTCGCCTTGCCCTCGCGGAAATCGTCGCCGGCATCCTTGCCCATCGTCCCGGCATCGGAGACGTAGTCGATCGCATCGTCGACCAGCTGGAACGCGATGCCCAGGTTGCGCCCATAGGCATCCAAAGCCGCTTCCTCCGCCTCGGGCCGCTCCGCCACCACCGCGGCGATGCGGCACGCCGCGGCAAACAGCGCCGCCGTCTTCGCCCCGATGATATCGAGATAGCGTTCCTCGCTCGTCTCCACCCGCCGCGCCGCGGTCAGCTGGTTGACCTCGCCCTCGGCGATCACCGCCGAGGCATTGGACAGGATCTTGAGCACCTTGAGGCTGCCATCCTCGACCATCAGCTCGAAGCTGCGGCTGAACAGGAAATCGCCCACCAGCACGCTCGCCGGATTGCCCCAGATCAGATTGGCGGTGCGCTTGCCGCGGCGCAGATCGCTGCCATCGACGACATCGTCGTGCAGCAAGGTCGCGGTGTGGATGAACTCCACCGACGCCGCCAGCCGGTAATGCCGGTTGCCGGTATAGCCCAGCAGCCGCGCGCTCGACAGCGTCAGCATCGGCCGCATGCGCTTGCCGCCGGCGGCGATCAGATGCCCCGCCAGCTCCGGGATCAGCGGAATCTGCGATTGCATGCGGTCCAGGATCACGGCGTTGACCATGTTCATGTCGCCGGTGACCAGCTGCACCATCGGCTCGAGCGAGGGGGGGCGGCCGGGGCGCGCGTCGAGGCGGTGGAGAGTGGCGCTCATGTCCCCGCCATGTGGCGTTGCGGCCGTGTAAAGGCAAGCCTTTCGGGCTTGCGCGGGCGCGATCCGCCCCGCAAAAGGCGCGGCCTGACCGGGAGAATGTGGACGTGAGCGACGAGACCCTGAGCGGCTACCGCCAAAGCATCGACAATATCGATGCGGCGCTCGTCTTTCTGCTCGCCGAGCGCTTCAAGGTGACGCAAGCGGTCGGCCGCTACAAGGCCACCAGCGGCCTCCCCCCGGCCGATCCGGGGCGCGAGGAAGCGCAGATCGCGCGGCTGCGCGGCCTCGCCAAGCAAGCCGATCTCGATCCCGAATTCAGCGAGAAATTCCTCCGCTTCATCATCGACGAAGTGATCCGCCACCACGAGCGGCTCGCCGCCGAAGGCTGAACCTCAGCCGCCCCCGCTGCTCCCCCCACCGCTACTCTCACTACCCCCACCGCCACGACCCGCTCGCATCCCGCGCACCACCGCCGCGCCATGCGCGATCCCGCGCGCGTCGGCCGCCGCGTTCGCCTGCCCGCCCGCATACCGGCGTTCGACCCGGGCGATCCCGCGCTCGAGCCGTGCGTACACCTTGTCCGTATCGGCCGCCCGCCGCCGCGCCCCCGGGGCGTTGCCCGTCTCGCGCACCTGCTTCTGGTGCAGCCACAGCAATTGCACCGCCGCCTCTACGGTCATCCCCAGGATCGCCAGCTCGGGCGGGGACGCGGGCTCGCCTGTGTCGCCTGGGTTGAGCATCATGCAGGCGGTGTCGATCAGCGCGCACTCGATCCGCTCATAGCCGATCGCCAGTGCCTCATCCCACGCCAGCGCGAAGGCCGACCAGCGCGCGCGGTGATTATAGGCGGAGGGCACGCTCAGCCCCACCTCGGCGCACGCCGCCTTCACGTTGCAGCACCCGGCCAAAGCCGCCAGGAACCGCGCCTCGATCCGCGGCGTCCATTGCCTGAGCCGCGCCCGCGCGATCTGCGTGCGCCGCCCATTGCCGCCGCGCACCACCAGCTCCTCGCCCGCCGCCGAGCGCAACCCCGCCGCCGGCCGCATCCCCTCGGGCGCGGCGCGCTGCGCCGTCAGCCGCGCCCGCGCGCTGGCCAGCGCCGCGTCCAGCTCGGCGCGGAACGCGGGGTCGGTCTTGCGGTGCAGCGTCACCCACGACGCCGACACCTTGGCCCGCTCCGCCGCCAGCGTCCGGTTCCCCGTCTCCACCACCGCCGCCATGAACGCGGCGCGGCGGGCGGGGCTGGTCTTTGCGCTCATGTGAGTCGTTCCCTTGGCTGTGAAAGGAACGGATCAGATATGCTGGATTGGGGTCTGTAGGACAGCCCCGGCGCCAAGATTTAGCGCAGCTAAATCGAGACCAGCGCCGAGGCCGGCCGGCGGCGCTACAGCGCCTTCCCACGACGCGGGATTTATTACCGCGTCGGGCTGCCGGATCCTCGCCGCTTAGTGAGTTTGATCCTGCTCTGGTCCAGCGCCTTATTGGCGAACTCGTAGGCCCAGCTATCATCCTTAAAAGGGAACGTCATCGTCAAGCTCGTCACCGAAATTGGCCCGTCTTGGCGGTGCTTCCTTCCGAGGAGCGCTCAACGCCTTCGGCTGAGCGTTAGAATGCAACTGTTTGGTTTCGTCTTCGGCCGCCTTCGCTTCGGCGACCGTCTGCATAATGTTTGTAGTGAGTTTATGAGTGATGTCTACGGATGCCCATACTGTCCCCGGAATGCTAAGGATAAGGTAGCTGAGGCGCGCGACCGCAAGCATGTTGAGACGCCGTTTTTCGAGTTCGGCCTCAAATGCGTCGAGCTTCTTGAGCAGCGCTTCCCGCTTCGCAGCGGTCATGTTGCCCTTCTCTATGCACTGCTTTAGGCCGCTTAAATACGTCCTTAGCTGATCCTTGGTTCTTGGTAAAACCTCCACAGAGTCGCGCTTTGCCCGAAGGCTATTGTCTAGAATTAGTTGCGTGACATAATGGTCTAGGTCGGCCTTGAACTGACGATGATCACCATCACGAAAGTTTTGGTAGTGTGGTACATCCATCGAGTGAAACGGTTCTATCTCGAAGCGCTTTGCGGCTGCCACAACCACATTCATGAAACTGTATCTAAGCTCCTCCGCCTTTTGCCATTCGTACTGATTGTCAGGGTCGAGGGCGCTAACCTTTGTGGATAGGCTCCGCTGTGCGGCGTTAACAAGTTGCATGAATGCTACGCGGTGATCTTCGTCAAGGTCATCCAGCTCGTCTTGGTTCACAAACTCAAGAATGCTCATCGCCGTCGGCACCTCTCTCCATCGTTCATCCTATCCCGCCGTAGCATGGGCAGTGCGATTTTGCGCACTGATGTGATGTGCGCGAGGATATGTTGCTGGCGGCAGGTACTTGGTCGCCTGGGTTGGATATATTCAAGCGGATGCGCGGTGGCGGCAATGTAGGTTGGCGCCGACGTTTGGCCCCTCCTTCCGGCATAATCGGTTAAAGATCAGATCTCTCGAATAGCGGGTGCCCCCTCGTTACTCCCCAGACCGCGACACCAGGACACCGTGACACAATGAGACTGCGATACCGCGATACCGGTAACATGCCTTAAAATTGAATAACCTAAACAGGTTAGCTCAAGTCGTGTGCTCACATAAGCTAACTCATGTATTGAGCTAGCGTAGATACGCCGGCTCCGGGAGCCAGTAAGTCATGTTTAAACCTCACTCAGTGCCAGATATCGATACTTGGTATTCGACTCGACAAATGGCCTATGACATATTCAATAAATCGTGAAGGCCGATTGGCGAGCCGAGGGTCCAAACCCGGCCGGACCATTAAAGCCTCTGGCTAACGCGGGGCCAAGGTGATGTCAGTAGCGAAGGGTCCGGGGTCCAAACCCGGACCCGCTTTTTATAAAGGGGTAGTGGTATGGCGCGAGGCAGAAGTAGGGACATCCTTAAACGTCAAATCGAGATTCGGTCGAAGCTTTGGCCGTCGCTGACCGATGCTATGCTTTGGAGCCGCGACAATGAGGGTTGGGCCGCACTCCCCCGCGTGATGCCCCTAATGATGAGCATTATGGACGACCTTTCCGACAAGGGGTTCCCAATCAGCCGCACTTATCTCGAGATGTGGGCCCGGCTGCGCGATGAGCAGTTCTTGACGCTGAACAGGCCCGAGGAAATGGCATTTCATGCCGGCTTCGAAGGGCAGCGGGCCTTACGGACATGGAAGGATCGCGTGCAGCGACTTGCTAACCTTGGCTTTATCGCTCTTGTGCCGGGCCCCTTGGGGGACCTGTCATATGCTGTGTTTTACAATCCCTATCATATCATCAAGCGTGCTTACCTTGCTGGCAAAGTGCAGGAGCGCAAATGGCAGTCGCTGGTGGTGCGGGCTAACGAAGTTAGCGCGTTTGATCTTGATGACCTAGACGACAAAGGCAATCTGATCCCTGACGAGGATGATGAAGATGAGACGGAAAAGCCCAAGCCTAAACCCAAATCCAAACCCAAGCCCAACGGCTGAAGATGACACTGCAGGATATCCGCGAGAGTGAGGTGATATCGCGCGTTTAGCGGGCCAGCGAACCAAAATAGTTCTTCACGAGGCCGCTGCGGCAAGCGGGTTGCACTGCGTGCAACAACAAGCCGCGTGAGCAGACCGCGGACAATATCGAGGCAAATGCCGGGGCGGTCGCCGACAATCTCGAGGAAACCGCCGACAATGCCGACACCGACGCCGCTGAGGCGCCCAAGCGTCGCTCTGACCGAAGAAGGGGCGCTGGTAGCGATGCCGGTGCCCCTTTTTCGTGGCCTCCACCCCGTCACCCCGGCCCTAACCCGTCACCCCGGCCTTGAGCCGGGGTCCCGCTTCTTACTGCTGCCGAGAATAAGCGGGACCCCGGGTCAAGCCCGGGGTGACGATGGTTAGGGGGGCACCCAACGAAAAAGGGCCCGGCATTGCTGTCGAGCCCTTTCTTGCAACGCTAAGCCGAAGCTCAGTCGCGATCGGTGTTCAGAAACGCCGGTGCGAACTCAGGCTCGGCCTCGGTCTTGCTCTCCGTGCGGGCCGGACGATCGCCGCCATCGCGACGCGGTCCACGGCCGCCATCGCCATCACGACGCGGCCCACGCGGACCACGATCGCCGCCACCGTCCCCACGGCCACCGCCGCCGCCAGCACCACCGTCGCCACGCGGGCCACGGCCACCATCGCCATCACGACGTGGACCACGACCCTCGCCGCCACGGGGGCGGTCGCCGCCTTCGCGCGGCTCACGCGCCGGGCGGGTGTCTTCCAGCTCTTCGCCGGTTTCCTGGTTCACGACACGCATCGACAGGCGCACTTTCCCGCGCGGGTCGATTTCCAGAACCTTGACCTTCACGTCCTGGCCTTCGCTCAGGACATCGCTGACCTTCTCGGTGCGCTCGTTGCGGATTTCCGAAACGTGCACCAGGCCGTCCTTGCCGCCCATGAAGTTCACGAACGCGCCGAAATCGACCAAATTGACGACCTTGCCGTCATAGACCTTGCCGACTTCCGCTTCCTCGACGAGGCCCTTGATCCACTTCACCGCCGCTTCGATCTGCGCCGGATCGGACGAGCTGACCTTGATCACGCCCTCGTCGTCGATATCCACCTTGGCGCCGGTCTGCGCGACGATTTCGCGGATCACCTTGCCGCCGGTGCCGATCACTTCGCGGATCTTCGATTTGTCGATCGAGAAGGTTTCGATGCGCGGTGCGTGCGCCGAAAGCTCTTCACGCGTGTGGTCGAGCGCGCGGGCCATTTCGTTCAGGATGTGCGCGCGGCCTTCCTTGGCCTGCGCCAGCGCCTTGCCCATGATCTCTTCGGTGATGCCGGCGATCTTGATGTCCATCTGCATCGTGGTGATGCCCTCGGACGTGCCGGCGACCTTGAAGTCCATGTCGCCGAGATGATCCTCGTCGCCCAGGATGTCGCTCAGCACCGCGAAGTTCTTGCCTTCGAGGATCAGCCCCATGGCGATGCCCGAGACCGGGCGCTTGAGCGGCACGCCGGCGTCCATCATGCTGAGCGAGCCGCCGCACACGGTGGCCATCGACGAGGAGCCGTTGCTCTCGGTGATGTCGCTGAGCACGCGGATCGTGTACGGAAACTCTTCCTTGCTCGGCAGCACCGGGTGCAGCGCGCGCCAGGCGAGCTTGCCGTGCCCGACTTCGCGACGGCCCGGCGCACCGAAGCGGCCGACTTCACCGACCGAATAGGGCGGGAAGTTATAGTGCAGCATAAAGTTTTCGTAGCTCAGGCCGTTGAGGCCGTCGATCATCTGCTCGGCGTCGCGCGTGCCGAGCGTGGTGGTGCAGATCGCCTGCGTCTCGCCGCGCGTGAACAAAGCCGAACCGTGCGTGCGCGGCAGGAAGTGGACCATCGCTTCGATCGGGCGGATCTCGGTGGTGGTGCGGCCGTCGATGCGCGTGCCATCCTTGAGGATCGCGCCGCGGACGATTTCCGCTTCCAGCTTCTTCATCAGCTTGCCCGCGGCCATCTGGTCCTGCGGGGTAGCATCGGCGAACGCGGTCTTGCCCTTGGCGCGCGCGGCGTTGAGCAGGTCCGAACGCTTGGACTTGTCGGTCACCTTATAGGCCGCCGTGATGTCCTTGCCGATCAGCTTCTTCAGCTTGTCCTTGGCGGCGGTGAGATCGGCCTGCTCGGCCATTTCCCACGGCTCCTTGGCGGCGATTTCGGCCAGGTCGATGATCAAATTGGCCGCTTCGCGGCACGCATCGTGCGCGAACTTGACCGCGCCGAGCATGATCTCTTCCGACAGCTCCTTGGCTTCGGATTCGACCATCATCACGGCATTGCCGGTCGCCGCGACGACCAGGTCGAGCTCGCCTTCCTTGATCTGCTCGATCGTCGGGTTGAGGATATATTCCCCATCGATATACCCCACGCGAGCCGCACCAATCGGCCCCATGAACGGCACACCGGAAATGGTCAGCGCCGCGGACGCGGCAACCATCGCCAACATATCCGGCTCATTCTCGCCGTCATAGCTCAAAACCTGGCATATGACATTGATTTCATTATAAAACCCCTCGGGAAAGAGAGGCCGGATTGGCCGATCGATCAGGCGGCTGGTCAGCGTTTCCTTTTCGGTGGCGCCGCGCTCACGCTTGAAGAAGCCACCGGGGATGCGGCCGGCTGCCGAATATTTTTCCTGATAATGGACGGTGAGCGGGAAGAAATCCTGGCCCTCCTTCACGCTGCGTGCGGCCGTTACGGCGCAGAGGACGACGGTTTCGCCCAAAGTGGCGAGCACGGCGCCATTGGCCTGGCGCGCGACGCGGCCGGTTTCGAGGGTGAGCGTCTTGCCGCCCCATTGGGCGCTTACGGTCTTGGTATCGAACATATGTTTTCCTTCAACGCCACCCGCCAGATGCGGATGGGGCCTATGTGCAGGCTAAGCCAGCCTGCGCGGTGTGGGGCTTTTTCATGCCCCGAGCCAGTTCACCGAATTGTGTTCTGGCGAGATGTTCCCCCGCGAAGGCGGGGGTCCAGACTGGGCCCCCGCCTTCGCGGGGGAACAAGGTAGATAGCGAAACGGCCCCCTTTCGGGAGCCGTTCGTCTTATTTGCGAAGGCCAAGCTTCGCGATGAGATCGAGGTAGCGCTGGCCTTCCGTCTTGCGGAGATAGTCCAGCAGCGAGCGACGCTTGTTGACCATCATCAGCAGCCCGCGGCGCGAATGATTGTCCTTCTTGTGCGTCTTGAAATGCTCGGTCAGATTGCGGATGCGCTCGGTGAGGATCGCGACCTGGACTTCGGTGGAACCGGTATCGCCTTCGGCGCGGCCGTGATCCTTGACCAGTGCGTCCTTGCGCTCTGCAGTAATCGTCATAGTCTTCGGTCCTTCGACATCTGGTTACAGATTGAAGCCACGAACGACGCGCACCTCGCGGTCCTGAACCTCCACCAGCGCCACCGGACTCTCGTCGGCACACGCAAAATATTGGCCATCGTCTGCGGCAATCCCGATCAACACCCGCCCCTGTCGGAGCAGCCCTGCCTGATCGGGGGTAAGAGGAAGGGCCGGGATGTCGTCCAGCGCCGCCCTCAAGGGCAGGAGTTTGTCTTCTAGCGCGCGGGCCTTACCGCTTTCGGCCAGATTGTCCAGCGATATCGCCGATTGGAGGGTGAACGGGCCGGCCTTGATGCGGCGCAACATGGTGACATGGCCGACCGTGCCGAGCGCGATGGCGACGTCGCGCGCGAGGCTGCGAATATAGGTGCCCTTGGAGACATGCGCGGTGAGGGTGATCTCCTGCAACTCCTCCCCGGAACGGGGAGGGGGACCATCCGCTTCTTCAGCGGATGGTGGAGGGGGCAGGCCGGCAGCGTTCCGTTCGTGGAGGTCCCCCTCCACCACTCGGCTGAAGGAGCCGAGTGGTCCCCCTCCCCGTGCCGGGGAGGAGTAAAGAGCGTGAATCGTCACCGATCGGCTCGCCAACACCACCTCCTCGCCCGCGCGCGCCAGATCGTAGGCCCGCTGCCCATCGACCTTCAGCGCCGAATAGGCCGGCGGCACCTGCGCGATCGGCCCGGTAAAGCGCGGCAGCACCGCCTCGATGTCCAACAGGGTCGGGCGATGCGCGCTTGCGGCAACTTCGACACCTTCCAGGTCCAGCGTATCCGTCTGCACCCCGAAGCCAATGGTGAAGTCATACACCTTGTCGCTATCCAGCATCCGCCCGGCGAGCTTGGTCGCCTCGCCGATCGCGATCGGCAGCACGCCCGTCGCCAGCGGATCGAGCGTCCCGCCATGGCCGACCTTGAACTTGCCGTAACCGCCGTCGCGGAGCGCGCGCTTCACTGCCGACACGCCCTGCGTCGAGCCAAGCCCCAACGGCTTGTCGAGAATGATCCAGCCGTGCATCGGTTACGCTCCGGCGCCGGCCGCGAGCGCTTCGTTGAAGTGCCGCCGGCACAAGGCGACATACAGATCGTTGCCGCCGATCTCGGTCTGCCGCCCCTCGGCGACGGGCATGCCCGAGGCGTCGACGCGTAGGTTCATCGTCGCCTTGCGCCCACACATGCACACCGATTTTATCTCGCTCAGCGAATCCGCAATGGCCAGCAGCCGCGCCGAGCCCTCGAACAACCGCCCCTGAAAATCGGTGCGCAGGCCGTAGGCGAGCACCGGGATGCCATGCACGTCGGCTAGGGTGGCGAGTTGGTCGACTTGGCTGCTGGTCAGGAATTGCGCCTCATCGACCAGCACGCAGGCGGGCGGCGCCTCACCCTCACGGTGCACGACAGCGACCAGATCGGTATCCCGTTCGAACGCGATCGCGTTTTCCTGCAGGCCGATGCGCGAGGTGATCGTGCCAGCGTCGAAGCGATCATCGACCGCCGCGGTGAACAGCACGGTGCGCATGCCGCGCTCGCGATAGTTGAAATCGGCCTGCAGCAGGTTGGTCGATTTGCCCGCATTCATGCTGGCATAGTAGAAATAGAGCTTGGCCATCAGCCCTGCGCGTCGTCCGCGTCGTCGACCGGATTGAGGTCGCGCGCCACTTTCGGGTCTTTCAGCAGCTTCTCGATATGGCTGCCCTCGTCGAAGCTTTCGTCGATCAAGAATTTCAGCTTGGCGGCATATTTCATGCTGATGCGGTTGGCGCATTCGCGCTGCAGATAGGCGGTGTTGGTGCGCAACGCCTTCAGCACCGCTTCCTCGTCCTTGCCGAGCAACGGCTTCACGAACACGGTCGCGTGGCGCAGGTCGGGTGACATGCGCACCTCGGTGACGGTGACCATATGCTTGGCCAGCGTCTCGTCATGCACGTCGCCGCGGGCGAGAATGTCGCTCAGCGTGTGGCGCATCTGTTCGCCGACGCGAAGCAGGCGGACGATGCGGGATTCTGGGGTATCGGTGGGACGCATTCTTACTTCCTTACACCTCTCCCGGCGGGAGAGGGAGGGGCCCATCGCGCCAGCGATGGGAGGGTGAGGGCGACGTCTGCCGTCACCCTCACCCCTCGCCGTTTTGCGGCTCGACCCTCTCCCACAGGGAGAGGGTTAGGCACTTACAGCGTGCGTTCGCGCAGTTCGACTTCGAACGTTTCGAGGAAGTCGCCCGGCTTGATGTCCACGAAGTTCGACGTGAAGGTCACGCCGCACTCCAGGCCAGCCCGAACTTCCGCAACATCGTCCTTGAAGCGGCGCAGCGAAGCGATCTCGCCCTGGTAGATGATGACATCCGCCCGGGTGATACGCGCCTTGAGGGCCTTGCGGATGATGCCCTCGGTAACCAGCAGACCGGCCGCCTTGCCGTGCTTGCCGGCCGAGAAGACGTCGCGGATTTCGGCGCGACCAACGACCGTTTCGAATGCCTCGGGGCCAAGCTCGCCGGCCATGCCGGCGCGGATTTCGTCGGTCAGCGTGTAGATCACGTCGTAATATTTGAACGCGACCTTCTGCCGTTCGGCGATCTCGCGTGCCTTGGCGTTGGGACGGACGTTGAAGCCGATGATCGGCGCGCCGCTGGCGCCGGCCAGCGTCACATCGCTCTCGGTGATCCCGCCGACGCCCGAATGCAGCACGCGGGCCTTGATCAGATCGGTCGAGATCTTGTTGATCGCATTGACGATCGCCTCGACCGAGCCTTGCGTATCGGCCTTGACCACCAAAGGATATTCGATCGCCTGCTTTTCCTTGAGCGCACTGAACATGCTCTCGAGGCTCGCCGGACCGGTCGAGGTGCGCTTGCTGGTCATCACGCCCTGGCGATATTCCGCCACTTCGCGGGCCCGTGCCTCGCTTTCGACCACCGACAGCGGATCGCCCGCACGCGGGACACCCGACAGGCCGAGCACTTCGACCGGCATGGACGGACCGGCTTCCTTGATCTGCTGGCCCTTGTCGTTGGTCATGGCGCGGACCTTGCCGCTCTCGCCGCCGACGACGAAGATGTCGCCGACCTTGAGCGTGCCGCGGTTGACCAGGATCGTGGCGACGGGACCACGACCCTTGTCGAGCTTGGCCTCGATCACGGTGCCTTCGGCGGCGCGATCGGGATTGGCCTTCAGCTCGAGCAGTTCGGCCTGGAGCTGGATCTTCTCAATCAGCTCGTCGAGCCCGGTCTTCTGCAGCGCGGAGACTTCCACGTCCTGCACGTCACCCGACATCTCCTCGACGATCACCTCGTACTGCAGCAGTTCCTCGCGGACCTTCTGCGGATTGGCGCCGTGCTTGTCGACCTTGTTGATCGCCACGATCATCGGCACGCCAGCGGCCTTGGTATGGTTGATCGCTTCGATCGTCTGCGGCTTGATGCTGTCGTCCGCGGCCACGACCAACACCACGATATCCGTCACATTGGCGCCACGCTGGCGCATTTCGGTGAACGCTTCGTGGCCGGGGGTGTCGAGGAAAGTGATCTTCGACTTGTCCTTCAACGTGACCTGATAGGCGCCAATATGCTGCGTGATGCCGCCGGCTTCGCCGCGCACCACATCGGTGCCGCGCAGTGCGTCGAGCAGCGAGGTCTTGCCGTGATCGACATGGCCCATGATCGTGACGACCGGCGGACGCGGGATCGCATTCTCATCCGCCTCGACATCGCCCTCGATCGCCAGATCGACGTCCGAATCGCTGACGCGGACAATATTGTGGCCGAACTCAGTGACCAGCAATTCGGCCGTGTCCTGGTCGATCGTCTCCGTCAGCGTGACGGGCATGCCCAGCTTGAAGAGCGTCTTAACGAGGTCCGCGCCCTTTTCGGCCATGCGGATGGCGAGTTCCTGGACGGTGATCGCTTCCGGTACGGCGACGTCGCGAATCTGCTTGGCCTGCACTTCGCGCGGGCCGCCCATGCGACGGTTTTCCTTCTCGCGCGCCCGCTTCAGCGCGGCCAGCGAGCGGGCGCGAGCGCCATCGCCATCGTTGAGCGCACGGTTGACGGTAAGCTTGCCACCGCGACGTTCGTCGCCGGTGCGGCCACGCGTCGGCTGCGGACGCTGCAGCGTCTCGCCAGCGCGCTTGATCGGGCTGCCAGGGCTGGCCGTCGCCGAGGGTGCATTGGAGTTGGTCGGCTGCGCGGCCGGTTCTGGCGCGGCGACGGGCGCTGGCGCAGGCTTGGGCCGCTCGGGACGGGCGACGGGCGTGAAGCGACGCGGCGCCGGCATGCTTGGATCGAGGCCGAACACGGTCGGCGCCGGCGGTGCTGGCGGGGCGACTGGGGCAGGGGCGGGCGCGGCCGGCGCAGGCGTTGCCACAGGCTTGGCAACGACCGGTGCGGCCGCAGCAGGCGATGGGGCAGCAGGCGTCGGGATGACGACCGGGGCTTCCGGGGCGGGTGCGGCTGGCACGGGCGCAGGTGCTTCGGCTTGCTTGGGCTGCGGCGCAGGTTCCGGCGCAGCGGGCGAATCGGCGGCGTCACCGGCGCGGCGCGCTTCCTCGGCGCGGCGGCGCGCTTCTTCGGCGGCTTCGAGACGCTCGCGCTCTTCGCGACGACGCGTTTCTTCCTGCGCGTTCATGCGCGCTTCGTCGGCTTCGCGCAGCAGCTTGGTCTGCAGTTCCTGACGCGACAGCAAGGAATTGGCAGGCGAGACCGGGGCAGGGGCCGGGCGCGGCGGGGCAGCAGGAGCCGGCGCCGCAACCGGTGCCGGTGCGGCTTGCTCGACGACCGGCGCTTCGGGCGCAGCGCCAGGTGCCAGGATGCGACGCCGCTTCACTTCCACCACCACGGTGTTGGAGCGGCCATGGCTGAAGCTCTGCTTCACCTGGCCGGTCTCGACCGTGCGCTTCACCCCAAGCGGTGCGCGCATGCCAAGTTTCGGCTTCTCGTTGTCGGTATCGCTCACTCGAATTCCTCGTAACTATCGTCGGCCGTCAGTGTATCACGGTCACCAGCGTCTTCGGGGGACGCCGATGCGCCTTGCGAGGCCGTTTCGCAAGGCGGGAGGATTGGGTCAGGGCCGATGAAATGCAGCCAGCGGTCGAGCGTTTCACGCACCCGCCTAGCCGCATCGGGATCAGTCAGGCCGATATGTACCACATTCTGCCTGCCCAGTGCCACGGCCAATATGGTGCGGGGCACCGGCAGAACCAACCCCCTGCGATCGCTGCCTTCTTCGTCATTGCCGACGCGCCAGGCCTGATCGAGCTTGCGGTTGCCATCGGCGCCGGCATCACAGGCATGAAGCAGCAAGTGCAGCTTGCCGGAACGCGCGGCGGTTTCGATCTTCTCGGCGCCGCTGAACAGCCCGCCGGAGCGCGATTCGAGCCCCAGCCGGTCGAGCGCAGCGCGTTCGAGCGCGGTTTCAAGCTTGTCGGCGAGGTCGTCGGGAATGCCGATCGGGCCGGTCTTAAACGCGCGGGCCAGCGCGCCTTTGAGCTTGCCCTTCTTGATCGCGATCTCAAGCTCCGCCCTGGTCACGCCGATCCAGGCGCCGCGGCCGGGGGCCTTGGCGCGGACATCGGGGAACACGTCGCCGTCGGGACTGAGCGCGAGACGCACCAACGCGGCGCGCGGCGCGCGATCGCCGAGCAGGATGCAGCGGCGCACCGGCTCCTTCGATTCGCGCGAACTGGCACGCGTGTCGGGACGGGATTCGGCTACGGTCATGCGCGGCGCTCCCACACCATACTCGTCACCCCGGGCTTGACCCGGGGCCCAGCTTTTTCGTCGGCCAAGAAGCTGGGCCCCGGCTCAAGGCCGGGGTGACGGATGGGGGATAGTCCATCCCGTGCGCCAATCTCGGTAGATCTGACACGCGTGGCTGCGTGCACCCCGGAACAAGTCTGGGGTGACAGTCGCGCAGTGGGTATCTGTAGCCCTAAAGTATCATTGTGAGGGAACCGCATGCGCGTCCTCCCTCGATGGCGGCGCATCCCGGTCGGCGATCAACTGACCGCCCGCACCGTAATTCTCCGTATTCACTTCCTCGATCACGATCTGCACCGCCTGCGGGTTCTTGCCCAGGCGCGCGACCAGGCTGGCGGTAACGTCGGCGACGATACCGGCCTTTTGCTCCTTGGTCGCGGAGCCCGCCATACGGATGCTGACGAACGGCATCAGGCCTGCTCGTCCTCGAACCAATGCGCACGCGCGGCCATGATGATCTCGTTGCCCTGCTCGTCGGACAGACCGTACTCGCCAAGCACGCCGCCCTTGTCCTCGGGGCGCTTATTGTCGGTTTCGGCGCGGCGGCGCTGTTCCTGGCGCTTCTTCTGCACCAGCTCGTCGGTCGCCAGATCGGCGAGATCGTCGAGCGTCAGGATGCCGGCCTTGCCCAGCGTGACAAGCATCGCTTCGGTGAGATGCGGCAAAGCGGCGAGATCGTCCGCCACGCCCATACCGCGGCGCAGCTCGCGATTGGCTTCTTCGCGGCGCTCGAGCGCCTCGGTCGCGCGGCTCTGCAGCTCGGCGGCGAGATCCTCGTCGAAGCCTTCGATCGAGGCGATTTCCTGCACTTCGACATAGGCGACCTCTTCCAGCGCGCCGAAGCCTTCGGCGACGAGCAGCTGGGCCAGCGTCTCGTCGACGTCGAGCTCGGTCTGGAACATCTCGGTGCGCTCGGCGAATTCCTTCTGGCGCTTCTCCGAGGCGTCGGCTTCGGTGAGGATGTCGATCGCCTTGCCGGTCAGCTGGCTAGCGAGGCGCACGTTCTGGCCACGGCGACCGATCGCCAGGCTGAGCTGATCGTCGGGCACGACGACCTCGATCCGCTCTTCTTCCTCGTCGATTACGACGCGCGATACCGAGGCCGGCTGCAGCGCGTTGACGACGAAGGTGGCGATATCGGGCGACCAGGGGATGATGTCGATCTTCTCGCCCTGCATTTCCTGCACGACGGCCTGAACGCGCGACCCCTTCATGCCGACACAGGCGCCGACCGGATCGATCGAGCTGTCATGGCTGATGACGCCGATTTTCGCGCGCGAGCCTGGATCACGGGCAGCGGCCTTGATCTCGATGATGCCGTCGTAGATTTCCGGCACTTCCTGCGCGAACAGCTTCTTCATGAAGTCGGGGTGCGCGCGGCTGAGGAAGATTTGGGGCCCGCGGTTTTCGCGGCGGACGTTGAGGATCAGCGAGCGGATACGATCGTTGACGCGCACCACTTCGCGCGGAATCTGCGCGTCGCGACGAATGACGCCTTCGGCGCGGCCGAGATCGACCACGACATGGCCGAACTCGACGCGCTTGACGACGCCGGTGATGATCTCGCCCATGCGATCCTTGAACTCGTCATACTGACGATCGCGCTCGGCATCACGAACCTTCTGGAAGATCACCTGCTTGGCGGCCTGCGCGGCGATGCGGCCGAATTCGATCGGGGGCAAAGGATCGACGATATAATCGCCGACGACCGCGCCCTTTTGCAACTTCTCCGCTTCCTTGAGGTTCACCTGCTTGAAATAGTCGTCAACCTGCTCGACCACTTCGACGACGCGCCACAAGCGCAGATCGCCGGTCGTGCCATCGAGCTTGGCGCGGATATCGTTCTCGGCGCCGTAACGCGAGCGCGCGGCGCGCTGGATCGCGTCTTCCATCGCCTCGATGACGATCGCCTTGTCGATCATCTTCTCGGTCGCAACGGCATTCGCGATCGCGAGCAGCTCTGCCTTGTTGGCGGAAACGGCGCTGAGAGCCATGATTTATCCTTCTTGCCTAGTAGTGGCGCTGGTCGGCGCCGCGTCGTCAATGTCGGTAGCTAGATCGTCGATGTCTTCGATGTCTTCGTCGTCGATGTCGTCGACCAGTTCTTCCTCGTCCGCGCCCTCGATCGAGAGCGGGCGGGTGGCGGCCAGCAGCCGATCGGTGAACAGCAGCTTGGCATCGGCGACCTGATCGAACCCTATGGTCATCTCGGCATGCTTGTTGACCGCGATGGTGATGCGATCACCGTCGACGCCGACGAGATCGCCGGTGAGCTGCTTGCGGCCCTCTACCGGCGCGGTCAGTGCGATGCGCGCCTCATGCCCCGCCCAGTCGGCGAAATCCTGCAACCGGGTCAGCGGGCGATCAATGCCGGGGGAGGAGACCTCCAGGCGATACTCGCTCTCGATCGGATCCTCGGCGTCCATCACGTCGGAGATGCGACGCGACAGATCGGCGCAATCGTCGATCGTCAACTGGCGCGTGTCCGGCCGCTCGGCCATCACCTGGAGCGTGATGTCGCCCGCCCCGCCGAACAGCTTCACGCGCACGAGATCGAAACCCAAAGCCTCGGCTTCGGGGGCGATCAGTGCAGTAAGCTTGGCGATATCGGCCAATGGGGTTCCAGACATAGCGTTGCAGACATGGGTTCGTGCCGCCGGAGCCGAGTGGCTCCAGCCTCTTCACCTGACGATGTAGAGAATGTGCCCATGATATAGTCCGTTGGCGCGGCGCTGGCAAGCGCTCGCATGCCCTGGTCCCATACCGTCGGCTCGGAACAAGTCGGGGGCGACGACGGTATGATGTGAAGCAGCGTTGGAGAATCGCCATGAAGTCTTGTTTTCTGTTTGCCGGACTTGCGGTCGGCACCGCCTGTTCCGCCGCGCCGGTCGAGGCTACGGCCGCCAAACCGTTTGCCGAAACCGTCGTCGCTGATTTTACCTCGCCATGGGCGATGACCTTCCTGCCCGACGGGCGGATGCTGGTGACCGAAAAGGCCGGGCAAATCCTGCTGGTCGCCAAGGATGGGAAATCGTCGCGCAAGATCGCCGATGTTGCGGTTGATTCGGCTGGGCAGGGCGGGCTGATGGATATCGTGCTCGCGCCGGGTTTCGCGCAAAACCAGAATGTCTATTTCAGCTATTCTGCGGCCGGTCCCGGCGGCAAGGGCGTCATCCTCGCCCGCGGCCGCCTGACCGGCGCGGTTGGCGTGGAGACGCTGTCGGGCGTGGAAATACTGTTTCGCGCCAGCCAATTCGTTGAGGGCAACGGCCATTATTCCGGCCGCATCGCCTTCTCTCCCGACGGCAAAGCTCTGTTCTTCACTAATGGCGAGCGGCAGAAATTTACCCCCGCGCAGGATCCCAAGTCGACCCTGGGCAAGGTGCTGCGGCTGACGCTCGACGGCCAACCCGCCGCAGGCAACCCGCTTGCGGCGCAGGGCTTCCATCCCGCGGTGTGGTCCTATGGCCATCGCAACCTGCTGGGCATCGCATTCGACGGCGCGGGCAATCTGTGGGAGCAGGAAATGGGGCCAAAGGGCGGCGACGAGGTCAATCTCATCGTTCCAGGCAAGAATTACGGCTGGCCCAACGCCTCTAATGGTAGCCATTATGACGGCCGCGATATTCCCGATCACGCGCCTGGCGACGGCTACGAGGCGCCCAAGGTATCGTGGAACCCAGTGATCTCGCCGGGCGGACTGATGATCTATTCCGGCAAGATGTTCCCGCAGTGGCGGGGCGATGCGTTTATAGGCGGGTTATCGAGCAAGGCGCTGGTGCGAATCGATCTCGACGGCACGAAAGCGGCCAAGGGCGATCAGTGGGACATGGGCGCGCGCATCCGCGAGGTCGAGCAGGGGCCGGATGGAGCGATCTGGGTGCTGGAGGATGGCGCGCAGGGCGCGCAGGGGCGGCTGATCAAGCTGACTGCGCTGGGGTAGCGCCCATGAACGTCATCCCAGCTTTCGCTGGGATGACGCTGAGGGCCCACGATGGTGCGCCCTCACCCCCGCACGATGAGATAATTCATCCGTGCCGCCGCGATCGGCTTGGCGGGGTCATCCTGCCAGGCGGTTGCTTCGACATTGGCGACACGGTTGCCCAGCCTGGTGACCAGCCCGGCGCTGTAAGTCAGCTTGTCGCGACCGCCGCGCATGAAGTCGACCGTCACGTTGATCGGCTTGATCCGTCCGCCACCGTCATCGGCCAGCGCGCGCTGCAGCGCGACGATCGCGGCCATCTCCATCAGCCCGCTGATCGCGCCGCCATGCAGGAAGCCGGGGCGACCGAGCACGCCATCGGCATAAGGCATGATCAGGCGGCAGCCATCGGCGCATTCGGGATCGACATAGAGACCCAGCGTCTCGGCATAAGGCGGCAGCATCAGAAATACCCCTCCGGCGCCATGAACGTGCCGGCGACATGCGCCAGCGGATCGGCCGGATCGCCATCATGCGCCTGGCCCCGCACGAAGGCGATCGAGCGAGCCACGCGGTAGCATTCGCCGCGGCCGATCACCGTCTTGCCGGGTGTCGCCGGGCGCAGATAATCGACGCGCAGATCGAGCGTGGCATGCGCGCGGAACCCGCCGAGCTTGAGCCACACCGACATGCTCGTGGCCATGTCCATCATCGACAGGATCGGGCCCGAGGCGATCACGCCGCTGTCGGCATCGCCGACCAGGCGCAGGTCGTACGGCATCGCCATCTCGGCCCAATCTGGGCCGTGCGCTTGATAGCTCAGGCCAAGATGCTTGCCATGGCCGCCGGCGCCGCTTTTCAGGAAGCGCGCGGGATCGAAGACGAAGGTCGGGATGCTCATGGGGCGCGTCTATACACGCAAGGCCCGCGCGCAAAGCACGGTGTGGGTTGCAAAGCGCAACCGGACGCGGCAGCACTCTGCAGGAACCGTCATCCCGGCGCAGGCCGGGATATCATTGGGCTGGTGCCACGCCGCCCGCCAAAGACCCCAGCGTTCGCTGGGGCGACGAGCAGGGGAGAGCGATATGACCTTTCAGAACGAGCGCGTCTCGATCACCGTCGCCGACCACATCGCCGACGTGAAGCTGACCCGCGCCGACAAGATGAACGCGATCGATCCGGCCATGTTCGTCGGCATCGGACAGGCGATCGATGCGCTGGCCGGGATGACCGACGTGCGCTGCGTCGTGCTGTCGGGCGAGGGCCGGGCATTCTGCGCCGGGCTGGACATGTCGAGCATGGCGGCGGGGGGATCGGGCCTCGCGCTCGATCCCCGCAACGCTCAGGGCTCGATCCTGCCGCAGCATGTCACTTGGGGCTGGCGCAATCTGCCGATGCCGGTGATCGCGGCGGTGCACGGCGTGGCGATGGGCGGCGGTTTCCAGATCATGTCGGGTGCCGATATCCGCATCGCCGCGCCGACGACGCGCTTCGCGATCCGCGAGACCTATTGGGGGCTGGTGCCGGATATGGCCGGCTTCCCGATCTGGCGTGGTTTAGTGCGTGACGATGTGCTGCGCGAGCTCGTCTATACCGCGCGGGAATTCGCGGCCGACGAAGCGCTGCAGCACGGCTTCGTCACGCGGCTGGCGGACGATCCGCACGCCGCGGCGATGGACCTCGCGACAGTGATTGCCGGGCGCAGTCCGCACGCCATCCGCGGCGCGAAGCGATTGTGCAACATGGCGCACGACGCCGATCCGCGCGCCATGCTGGTGGCGGAAACCGAGGAGCAGATGAAAGTGATCGGCAGGCCCAATATGATGGAGGCGGTCGCGGCCAACATGGGCAAGCGCGCGGCGGTGTTCATCGATTGACGGCGTGCTGTTGCGGCGCATCGCCACGGCCACTTCCTGGACCACCCCCAAGCCTTGCCGAGAAACGGTCGGGCCGCATCAGCGCCGTGGGCGCACCAGATCCGCCGCCAGTTCTTCGCTCGCCACCGTCTGCAATGCCACCGCCTGGGCCGGCGACAGGCCGAGTTCGTCCGCCGCGCTTTCGTTCCGCCCGAGAATACGCGGGTCGATCCCGGTGACCCGCCCGAACACCACGAGCGCCTCGAGATAATAGCCCGCTATGCTCGCATGATATTGGTCGAACGACCAGAGATCGAGTTGCCCGAACGCGACGCCGTCATAGGGATTGGCATCGGCCACGCCGGTGGCGAAGGCGCGGTTCCAGGCTTGGCCGACCGGCAGCACGCTGGCCACGCCCGGCGTCGCCCCACGTACGCGATCCGCCGCGCGGCGCAGATCGTCGGCCATCGCCGTGACCGGTTTGCCGTACCAGGCGCCGGTCGGGCGATAGGTCTGGTCGGCGCGTGTCCAGGTCGCCATCAGGTGCACCGCGACGCCCGGATTGCGCGCCCTGAACAACGCGGTGAGCCGCGCCGCATCGCGCAGATAGCCGGTGGCCTCGCCGGGGCGCTGCGGGTCGAGCGTGCTGTATTCCTGCAGCACGACAATGTTCCAGGCGCGGTCGAACAAGTGCCGGCGTTGCTCGTAATGGAAGCCGAGGGTCTGGCCGCCCTGTGTCTCCAAGCTAACCTGATAGTTGAGCCCGACCCGCTCGGTAAAATGCTTGAACAAGGCCGGCACGCCGCCATAGCGGGCATTGTTGAGATCGCTCACCGTGTTCGCGCGCCAATTGCGCACTGCGGAATGGGCACCCTGCGTAAAGCTGTTGCCGATGAACAGAATTGTGCGCGGCGCGCCCGCCGCGGTCGGCACCACCCGGGGCGGCGGCGTGCGCGGCGTGACTTGCGTCGCGGCCGGACCAGCAATCAGGCCGATCGCGGCGATCATCCAGAATTTCATCGTGCGACCCCTATTCAACCATCCTTTCATCGACGGTCGCGTCGCCGTCGTCCAGCGTCTAGGGTTCAGCGTCCAGGCGAGCGGCGGCGCACCAAGGCCGTTCCCGCCGTTCACCGTGCGGGCAAGAGTCTCACGCAAGAAGGCTATCTTACCGCGAGGTTGTGTCGGACAACGCGATCCTGCGGCCCAGCGTTGTCAGGGCTGAGCCGTGAGCATCAGAAATTCAGCCCGAAAAATTCCTCGATTTTGCTTCCGACATAATCGAACTGTTCGGCGCCCAAACCCGGATACAGGCCGAGCCAGAACGTGTCATTCATCACCCGGTCGGTCTGCGTCAATTCGCCGACCACGCGGTAGTTGACGTGCTCGAAATAGGGCTGGCGGGTTAGGTTGCCTGCGAACAGCAGCCGCGTGCCGATCTTATTTTGATCGAGAAAACGGGTCATGTCGACGCGTTTGGCATCGACTCCGTCGCGCAGCATCAGCGGATAGCCGAACCATGACGGATCAGAGTTCGGTGTCGCCTCAGGCAGAATGAAGATATCCTCCATGCCCTTCAGCCGTTCGGTCAACAGCGTAAAGTTGCGCCGCCGCGCGGCGATGAAGTCCTCTGCGCGATCGAGCTGCGCCAGCCCGCAGGCCGCCTGCATGTCGGTGATCTTGAGATTGTAGCCAAGATGCGAATAAACGTATTTGTGATCGTAACCGAACGGCAGCGTGCCATGCTGCTGCCCGAAACGCACGCCGCAGGTATTGTCGCAGCCTGGCGCGCAGTAACAGTCGCGGCCCCAATCGCGGATCGATTCGATGATCGGGCGCAATTCGGCCAACTGGGTGAACACCGCGCCGCCTTCGCCCATCGTCAAATGATGCGCAGGATAGAAGGACAAGGTCGCGACATCGCCCCACAGGCCGACATTCTTGCCGTCATAGGTCGCGCCGAGCGCATCGCAGCAATCCTCGACCAACCAAAGATCGTGTTCGTCGCAGATGCGACGCACTTCGGCCAGGTTGAACGGATTGCCCAGTGTGTGGGCGATCATGATCGCCCCGGTCTTGTCAGTGATAGCGGCCTCGATCAGGTTCGCATCGATATTGTAGGTCGGGATATCGACATCGACGAACACCGGGATCAGGCCGTGCTGGATCGACGGATTGACCGTGGTCGGGAAGCCCGCCGCGACAGTGATAACCTCGTCGCCCGGCTTCAGGCGGCGATCGCCGAGTTTGTGGCTGGTCAGGCACGATAATGCGAGCAGGTTGGCCGACGACCCCGATGTGGTGGTGAGCACAAACGGCGCACCGACCAACTTGGCGAGTCCGGCCTCGAACAAGGTATTGAAGCGTCCGGTGGTCAGCCAGCCGTCGAGGGATGCCTCGACCATCAACTCGATCTCGGGCGCACCGATCACCTTGCCGGCAGGGGGGATTACGCTTTCGCCGGGCACGAACGGCTTGGGCGCAAACTGGGCTTCGGCATATTGCCCGACCAGCTTGCGGATTTCCTTGCGGAGGTCATCGGTCGTCATGTTCAAATCCTATTTGGTAATGTCGGTGCTGGCGCTGGCAAAGCGATCCAGTTCGGTGTGGCAATATGCATGCATGTCGGCGCCCGCTTGCCAGGCACGGTGCCAGGCAACGATGCTGTCCAGCGCCTGCGCCAGCGTCCAGCGCGGCTCCCAGCCAAGCCCGGCGCGGGCCTTGGAAATATCGAGTTTGAGATAGCGCGCCTCGTGCGGCTGCACGCTCTCGTCGCGCGCCCAATCGGCCCCGTTGCCCCATAAGGCGCACAGATGCTCGACGATCCACTGCACGGGGCGGGCATCGTCGTCGCGCGGACCGAAATTCCATGCCTCGGCGGTCGCGGCAGGATTTTCCCACAGCGCTTGAGCGAGGACCAGATAGCCGGATACCGGTTCGAGCACATGCTGCCACGGGCGGATGGCGAGCGGATTGCGGATCGCCACGGGGTGCCCGTCGCTTACGCTGCGCAGGATATCGGGGATCAGCCGATCGGCTGCCCAATCTCCACCGCCGATGACGTTACCGGCGCGGCCGGTGGCGATCGCCGCGCGGCCATGTTGAAAGAACGATGCGCGATAAGCCGCGGTGACGAGTTCGGCGCAGCCCTTCGAATTGCTGTACGGATCATGCCCGCCCATCGGCTCGTCTTCGCGATAGCCCCACACCCACTCGCGATTCTCGTAGCATTTGTCAGTCGTGACGACACAGACGGCGCGGACGGCCGCTGCCTTGCGCACTGCGTCGAGCAGATGCACCGTGCCCATGACGTTGGTGGCATAGGTGCCGACCGGATCTTCATAGGATGCGCGGACCAGCGGCTGGGCAGCCATGTGCAGAACGATCTCGGGATTGGCGTCGACCAGCGCGTTCTCAAGCGTGTCGCGGTAGCGAATGTCGCCGATGATCGAGGTCATTCCCGACGCGACGTTCGCGACCTCGAACAACGCGGGCGCGGTCGGCGGCGCCAGCGCGAAGCCGGTAACGTGGGCGCCCATCTTCTGCAGCCACAGCGCGGTCCAACTGCCCTTGAAACCGGTATGTCCGGTCAGGAAGACGCGCTTGCCGGACCAGAAGGCAGGGTCAACAGTGCCCTTCACCGCCATACGCACCACGGCGCATTGCCGCTTTCCCAAAGGTTGTTGAGCATCTGCTTTTCGCGCAGCGTGTCCATTGGCTGCCAGAAACCGTGATGTTCGTACGCCATCAGTTCGCCTTCCTGCGCCAGATTGCGCAGCGGCTCCTGTTCCCACAGCGTATCGTCGCCCTCGATATAGTCGAGCACCTTGGGCGAGAGTACGAAGAAGCCGCCGTTGATCATGCCGCCATCGCCTTGCGGCTTTTCCAGGAAGTTCGCGACCCGACCATCCTCGATTTGCAGTGCGCCAAACCGGCCCGGCGGATAGGTGGCGGTCAGCGTCGCCGCCTTGCCATGCGCCTTATGGAAGGCGATCGATTCCGTGATGTCGATGTCGCCGACGCCGTCGCCATACGTGAAGAAGAAGAAGTCTTCGTCCTTCACATGCGCGGCAACGCGCTTCAGTCGCCCGCCGGTCTGAGAATGGTCACCGGTATCGACCAAAGTCACGGACCATGGTTCGGCGCGCTTCTCGTGTACGATCATTTTGTTTTCACGCATGTCGAACGTCACGTCGGACATATGCAGGAAGTAATTGGCGAAATACTCCTTGATCACATAGCCCTTGTAGCCGCAGCAGATCACGAAATCGGTGACGCCGTGGGCTGCGTAGATCTTCATGATGTGCCACAGGATCGGTCGCCCGCCGACCTCGATCATCGGCTTGGGGCGCAGGCTGGTTTCCTCGGCGAAACGCGTGCCAAGTCCGCCGGCGAGAATGACTGCCTTCATGGTTGTAACCTCAGTTGGAACTGACAAATGCGTCGGAAAAAAAGCGTCCAGGCGGCAAGCCGCGCGCCACCATGGCGGCACGGGCAGACGCGATCATCGCGCTCGACCCACAGGCATAGAACACCGTGTCATCGGCGTCGAAACCGTGATGGATCGCAGCGTCTTGAACATAACCCCGCCGGCCGGCCCAGCCGGTAGCGGCGCCCGACAGCAAGTGATGGACGCCGATATCGAGCCCGAGCGATGCCGGATCCCAGCAGAAGCTCTCCGTCTCGCGGTTTCCCCAAAAGACGTGCAATCGGTGTCGAGCAGCCCGGTCCGGGTCCGTGGCGAGTTCTTCGAGCAGCGCCTTGACCGGAGCAATGCCGGTGCCGGTTGCCAAAAACACGATGTCGGTCGGCCCGTCTTCACGCAGGAAGAAGGTGCCGAACGGGCCCTCGATGCGCAGCAGATCGCCTGACTGAGCACGGTCGAACCAGTAGGCGCTGAGCATGCCGCCCGGATAGCGCTTGATGATGAGCTCGAGCAGTCTATCGGCACGCGGCGCATTGGCCAGCGAATAGCTTCGGCGCACACCGTCGGCGATTACATCGACATATTGCCCGGGAAGGAAGTGCATTGGCGACATTGGCGGCGTTTTGAGGATAACTTTGACGATGTCGGTCGCGAGCCGTTCGATCGATACGATCCGGCTTGGCATGGTCTTGATCGCGATATCGTGGAGCCGGTCGAGCGGTTCGATATCCAGAGTGAGGTCACCCGCCGCGGCACGGCAACACGTCAGGATCAGGCCCTGCGCGACCTCCTCGGCGGACAGGCATTCGTCTTCCGGCCGCAGGATCACGGTTTCGCCACGGATCACCGGCGCTTTGCACACGCCACAACGCCCCGTGCGGCAGCTATATTCCAGCGTAATGCCTTGGGCTCGTGCCGAATCAAGTATGGATGTAGCTGAATCCGCGATCAGGGTGCGGCCGTTGTTTAGCGTTACGAAAGACATAGCGGGGCGTTGATAGTTGTTTATCGTCCGCAGTCCAGCATGAAGACGGTATGCCATTGTACCCGGCGTCCCTGCCGCCGACCTCGATCGCGCGCGCCGTATAGTGCCAGGTCGTTATCATCCCGCGCAAAGCGCTGTTGCAGGTTTGATGTATAGCAATGATAAAACGCAAGTTTCGTTCTGCTTTTCCATTACACAAATATTACACTTCTATCGGCAGACCTATCGATCGTCGCGACAAAGCTCCCGTCTCATGGGCCGACACAGCATGAGGCGACAGGCAGGGCATTGACAGGAAAGGCAAAAGACGACCAATGAACGGTGTGGTCGAGAGTGCGCGTGGTGATTTGCGGTCGGTAGCGATCGTGTGTTGAATAGATGACTTTGTGCCGGAGGCCGGATTGCCAGGATTATACGTTTCATTCACTCCGCAGGCTGCTTCGATGCACCTGGGTGAATGGACACATCCAGCTTATAGAGCATATGTCGATCGGCATCAGGAGGCACACGCTCTGCCCAGAGGGTGACCGTCGCTGCTACTAGACGCGGTGTGTCGCGCCAACTGACCCGGTCGCCCTTCAAACGCCGCATTACCTAATACCGCTTGGAAGGCGAGAGCTCGTCGCTCGCCGCGGAGTCGCCACACATTGATAGATTAGTATTTCGGGGGAATTGACGTGAATCAGTACGAAAAGCGGATGCTCGCGATCCTCGAAGAGGGAAAAGCCAATCATAAGATTTTGGCCGTAAAGGCTGAATTCGAAGCTGAAGGCACGCGTGTCGATGAGCTATTGCGGCTGCTCGAAATTGCCCGGCGGGCGGGGGTGAAGGTCGCCATCAAGATCGGTGGCTGCGAAGCCGTGCGCGATTTGATCGAATGCCGCATTTACGGGGCCGACTATATCATCGGGCCGATGATCGAGACGCCGTATGCGTTGAGCAAATATATTGCCGCCAAGGACAAGGTCTATCCGCGCAACGAGCAGGACGAGGTTAGCTTCCTGTTCAACCTCGAGACACGCGAGACGTTCGATCACCTGGAGCAGATGGCCGCCGTCGCCAAGGAAGGCAGGGTTGGCATGGTGTTCGGTCGCGTCGACTTTGCCGGGTCGATGGGCAAGGATCGTGGGTTCGTCAATTCGGACGAGATGCTGGGTTATATCTGCAAAGTTGCTGAAGTGTGCCGCGACGATCATCTCGAACTCGTCGTCGGTGGCGGCGTCAGCCCGGATTCCGTTCCCTTGCTGTCCGCCGTATTGGAAACGCGCCTCGACCGGTTCGAAACGCGCAAAGTGGTGTTCGATGCGACGGTCGTGGACAACCCGGCATCGGCCCGGGCGGGCATGGAGCTGGCGATCGAATTCGAATTGCTGTGGCTGAAGAACAAGCGCGATTATTATCAGACGATCGCGTCCGAGGATGCGGCGCGGATCGGCATGATGGAACAGCGCCAGCAGGGCGCGGTCAAAGCCGCGGCCTGATCGACATGGCCAAGATGCGCGTTGCCGATCTGATTGCCCGCCTGCTGGTGGAGCATGGCGTTACCGACGTTTTCATGCTCACGGGCGGCGGCGCGATGCACCTCAATGATGCCTTGGGGCGCGCGCCAGGCCTGCATAAGGTGTTCGTCCATCACGAACAGGCGGCGTCGATCGCGGCGGAGAGCTATGCCCGGCTGTCCAACCGACCGGCAGCGGTGAACGTGACCACCGGGCCGGGCGGCGTCAATGCGCTGAATGGCGTCTACGGCGCCTATGTCGATTCAATCCCGATGATCGTTATCTCAGGCCAGGTGAAGCGCGAAACCTGCGCCTTCAATTACCCGATGCCTTTGCGGCAATTGGGCGATCAGGAGGTCGACATTGTTGCGATGGCGCGCGGCATCACCAAATACGCCGTCGTACTCGACGACCCCAAGGATGCGCGCCGCGTGGTCGAGAAGGCCATTCACCTGTGCCGTCGCGGACGCCCTGGGCCGGTCTGGATCGATGTGCCGATCGACGTGCAGGCCGCCCCGGTCGATTTCGACGAACTCGCACCATTCGATCCGGCGGATCTCGACCGTGAGGACGAGGCGGCAAACACCTCGGGCGAGCTTGGTGCGCTGGCCGGCGAGGCGCTGAGCGCGGAAGTTGCCGCGATGTTGGGCGAACTTTGTGCCGCGGAGCGACCAGTGGTGTTGGCTGGCGCAGGGGTGCGATTGTCGGGGCAGCATGACGCGTTCCTGCGTTTCGTCGAGCGCTTCGGCGTGCCTGTCGTGACCGGATGGAACGCGCATGACGCGATTCCCAACAACAACCCGCTCTATGTCGGGCGACCCGGCACCGTTGGCGATCGCGGCGGCAATTTTGCCGTGCAGACGGCGGATTACGTTCTGGTGCTCGGCTCGCGGCTCAACATCCGTCAGATCAGCTACAATTGGCAGAGCTTCGCCCGCAACGCGCGCATCGCCATGGTCGATATCGACAAGGCCGAACTCGACAAGCCGACACTTTCCCTGCACCGCCCGATCCATGCCGACCTGCGCGATTTCTTCGCCGCGGCTGAGAATATCGCCACGCCCGACGGCGATCGCGCCGACGCGCGCGCGGCATTCCTCAAGCGCAGCGTGGAGCGCGCCGCGCGCTACCCGGTAGTGCTGCCCGAATATCGCACGACCGAAGGCCTGATTAATCCGTACATCTTCGGCGAGGCACTGTTCGCCGAACTGGAGGAAGGCGATATCGTGGTCAGCGGCGACGGCACGGCGTGCGTCACGATCTTCCAAACCGCCGATCTCAAGCCCGGCCAGCGGCTCTATACGAATTCGGGGTGCGCCTCGATGGGCTATGACCTGCCGGCGGCGATCGGCGCTTATCATGCCGGTGGCGGGCGGCGGATCATCTGCCTGGCGGGTGACGGCAGCATCATGATGAACCTGCAGGAATTGCAGACCATCGTCGGGGCTGCGCTGCCGGTGAAGATCTTCGTGCTCAACAATGACGGCTATCACTCGATCCGCCAATCGCAGCAGAATCATTTTCCGGACAATATCGTCGGCTGCGGCCCTGACAGTGGCCTTACGTTCCCGAATTTCACTCGCCTGGCGGGGGGCTTCGGGTTGGCCGCATCGCGGGTCGACACGCATGCCGCGCTGGCGTCGGTGATCCGTGCGACGCTTGACTCGGACGGCCCGCAACTGTGCGAAGTAATGATCGACAAGCGGCAGGAATTCGCCCCGAAGCTCAACTCGCGCAAGCTCGACGATGGAACAATGGTCTCGCCAACGCTCGAGGATCTGTCGCCGTTCCTGTCACGCGAGGAACTCGCTGCGGCGATGGCGCCGGGCGAGGTCGTCGCTTGATCCGCCACATCATCTTTGATCTCGATGGGACGTTGGTGGACAGTTGCGCAACCTGCGTCGACATCCTGTCCGACATTCTGGTCGAACGGGGGAGTGGCCAGACGATCGACCTCGCCGCGGCGCGCGCTTATATGAGCCGGGGCGGGCTCGAAATGGTCGCCGGCTTGCTGGGGCCTGCCTGTGCCGACCCGGCCAGCGACCTCGCCGATTTTCGTGCGCGTTACCGTGTGCGCGATACCCCTATGGGCAGTGTGTATCCCGGCGTTGCGGAAGGCCTGTATCGTCTGCAAGCAGCAGGCTTCATCCTGTCGATCTGTTCGAATAAGCCACAGGAATTGTGCGAGAAGGTGCTCAGCGATACCGGCTTGGCGGATCATTTCGCGCTGGTGATCGGTGCGCAAGCGGGGCGGCGACCCAAACCCGCCCCTGATCTGCTCGCCGCCACGCTCGCAGGCCTGGGCGCCGTCCCAGCCGAATGTCTGTTCGTCGGCGATAGCGAACTCGATTACCAGATCGCTCGTGATGCTCGGATACCGTTCAATTTCCTGACCTATGGCTATGCCGAAGACGGTTGGCTGCCGGCTGTCGGTGCAACGTTCGACAGTTTTCGGGCGCTGACTGAAACGCTCTTGGCGCAACATGTCGATGCTTGAAGCCGAGGTCGCCAAGGCGCTGGCGCATAACGATCGTCATATTGCAATCACCGGGGCGAGCGGATGGATCGGACGCGCCACGCTAGATCTGCTTGAACGCACGTTGGGCGACGCGTTCGCCACGCGCGTAAGCTGTTATGGGTCTTCGGCGCGGGCAATCGATATCGGCGAGGGACGCGTGGTGTCACAGCACGCTCTGTCGGACCTTGCGCAATTGGGGTCCGGTCCCGTCTGGCTATTGCATTTCGCATTCCAGACGAAGGAGCGTGCCGACGAAATGTCCGAAGATGCCTATCGCGCCGCGAACCAAGCGATTGCCGATACGGTGCTCGATGCGCTGGATAGGATTGACGTGGAAGCAGTGTTCGTCGCGTCGTCCGGCGCGGCCGGTAAAGCCGATGATCCTGCCGCGACGGCGGGGATGCGGCTTTATGGCGCGATGAAGCGCGATGACGAGGCACGTTTTTCCGCCTGGGCCAGTGAGCGCGGGCGTCGCGCGGTGATCGGGCGCATCTTCAATCTCACCGGTCCGTACATCAACAAACACGATGCTTACGCGATTGCGAGCTTTATCCGTGATGCGCAGGCCGCACGGCCGATCGCTGTCCACGCGCCGCGCGCCGTGATCCGCGGCTATGTCGCGATACGCGAGTTGATGTCGCTGGTCTTTGCGCTGCTGGGAGTGGCGCCCGATGCTGTGGTCCGGTTCGACAGCGGCGGCGAGGCACTGGAGCTCGGCGAGGTCGCACGGATAGTCGCGCAAACGCTTGGTGGCGGACCGGTCGCGCGCGCCGCGATCATCGACGCGGTGGCGGACCGCTATGTCGGCGATAGCGCGGCCTATGCGGCGCTCTTAGACCAACACGGCATTCGTCCCGTGGCGCTCGACCAACAGGTGCGCGAAACCGGCCGATACATGGCGCAATGATCGCAGTACAGGACGGCGCAATGACACTATGCTTCAGGACGCTCAAAGGAAATCCGAACCTCATGACCTTCCCCATTTCCACTGGCCTCCGCACTATCCGGGTCAGCCAAGCGTCCTGTCGGGTGCGGCGCTGTCTCGCGTCGGCTTCGGCGATTGTGATGGTCATGGGCACAGCTCCGGTTTCCGCGCAGGTGCTCGGCCAGACCAACGTGCCCACCGGATCGCCGCTCGATCCGACCGGCTACGGCCAGAACGGCTCGCAGGACGACACGAATCAGAGTCAGAATTCGAACCAGAACCAGAACCAAAACGGCACCAGCAGCCAGTCGACCATCTATGAGCCGGTCGCGGTCAACGGCCGCTCGTCGAATAGCAGCTTGAACAACACCAACGGAAGCAACAGCAACAGCGCGAACGGCCCACGCGTCGGCGAGAATGGGCTGCTCGATCTCGACAGCCTGCGGCTCCGCCAGCCGGCCAAGCCGGGCGAATTCGAGATCTGGGCTAAGCAGGTCACCGGGCGCAACCTCAAGCGCTATGGCAGCGACTTGCTGCTGCCCAGCGCGCGCGACTTCGCGATGCCCGCAACCTCGACCATACCGCCCGATTATGCGCTGAACATTGGCGACACCATCTCGATCTCGCTGACCGGATCGGTCGAAGGAAGCATCGACGTGCCGATCGACCGCGACGGGAAGATCTTCCTGCCCAATGTCGGCACTATCTCGCTGCTCGGCACGCGCTATCGCGACCTGCGCGACCGCATCGCCAACGCGGTTGGCCGCAAGTATCGCGGCTATGAAGTGTCGGTGTCGATCCAGCGACTGCGCGGCGTGCGCGTCTATGTCACCGGCTTCGCCAACCATCCCGGCGCCTATTCGGTCAACAGCCTGTCGACGCTGGTCAACGCGGTGCTGCAGGCCGGCGGCCCGGCGGCCGGCGGCAGCTTCCGTTCGGTCAAATTGTATCGCAATGGGCGCGAAGTCGCTGACTTCGATCTGTACGAGTTGCTGCGCAAGGGCAATCGCGCGCGCGATCCGCTGCTCGAGAATGAGGACGTGCTGTTCATTCCCGCACTTGGCGCGCAGGTCGCGGTGATCGGCAGCGTCAACGAAGAAGCGATTTACGAAACCAAGCCCGGCGAGAGCGTCGCCGACCTGGTCCAGCTCGCCGGCGGTCCCACCAACGTGGCCGATCCATCGCGCGTCATCCTCTATCGCCTCGGCGACCAGGATACGGTTGGCAGCCAGCAGCTCGACCGCGCCGCCGCGGCGGGCCTGCCCGCCGAAGGTGGCGACATCGTCCAGATGCTGCCGCAGGGCTCGCTCGCCCGGCCGCTCGAGCGCCAGCAAGCGATCGTGCGGATCGAGGGCGAAGTGAACAAGCCGGGCAATTATTACGTCGCGCCCAACACCCCGCTCGAACAGGTCATCCAGCTGGCGGGTGGGCTCACCTCGCGCGCCTATGTCTATGGAACGCGCTTCTCGCGCGAATCTGTCCGCGCGCAGCAGCGCGCGAGCTTCCTCGACGCGGTGGACCAGATGGAGCTGTCACTTGCGGTGGCGCCCCTCAACGGCAATCAGCTGATTGATTCGGCCGAACGCCAAACGCAGCTGACCGCAGCGCGCGCCTTCCTCGATCAGTTGCGGCGCAAGGAACCCGATGGTCGCCTGGTGATCGACCTCGCGCCCGCCGACCAGGCGCTGCCGGGCACCTTGCTGCTTGAGAATAACGATCGCATCGTCGTCCCGCCGCGGGTCGACACCGTTGGCGTCTTCGGCGCGGTGTACCGCCCGGCATCGTTCCTGCTTGGATCGGGCAAGCGCTTGCGCGTTAAGGATTATGTCGAACAGGCCGGTGGGCCGATCCGCGGCGGTGACCGCGGGAACATCTTCGTTGTCCGCGCCAACGGTTCGGTGCTGACCAAGCGCCGCGGCGCGCTCAATGCGCATGTCTTGCCCGGCGATGCCGTGTTCGTTCCGGTCCGGACGCAGTCGTCCTCGATATGGGCCAAGATCCGCGACATCACCCAGATCGTCTACCAGCTCGGCCTTGGCGCTGCGGCCATCGCGGTGCTCAAGTGATGACGCAACCTCGCTCGATCACCGGCTGGTTTGCTCGGTTGCCGCTGATCCGCAATCCTTGGCCGCGGCGCGCATTGGTCGTCGCGCTAGTGGCGATATGCGCGCTTCTTACCCTATTCCCACAGCGTTATCTCGCGTCAGTGAGCCTGACCCCGACCGATCCGGGCAGCCTTGGGCTAAGTGGTACGCTTGGCCAGCTCGGCGCGGTCAACAGCGTGTTTGGCAATCAGGCGGCGGTGGAAGTCAGCCTGAAGGTAGCGCGCAGCGAAGCCGTGCGGGCACTGGTGATCAAGCAACTGAAGCTCGATCGACGTTTGGCGCTCTCCCCACTTGAGACGCACCGCTGGCTTGATCACCATGTCGATATTCAGGTGCTGCGCGGTGGCATCCTGCAGATCGATTTGAAGCAACGCGATCCGAACCTCGCCCGTGATGTGGTTTCCGCTTATGGGGTCGCCGTACGCGACCAACTGACCTTGATTGCGCGCCGACAAACCGATCAGAAACGCGCCATCCTACTGCAATTGTTTGACGATGCCGGCGAGCGACTGGCTCGCGCACGGGGCGATTACGACACCTTCCGTCTGACCACGCGGTATAGCAGCCCGCAGGCCGCATTCTATGCGGCCGGCGATCGTATTCCGGCGCTCGAAGCCGACATCCGTGCCAAGGAAGTGGAACTGAGCGCGATGCGGCAGTTCGCGACGGACGACAACATCCGCGTCCGCCAGTTAATAGCCGGGATCAACGCCGTACGACAGCAGCTCGCCACCGCGCGATCTACGTCCCCGGGACAGCAGAGTTCGGTCGGCCAAGTCGTTCGGCAGACCACTCAGGCGGAGAAATTGAAGCGCGAACTGGATATCGCGCAGACGCTCTACGACAATTACAAACGGTTCTTGCAAGGCACGTCCGTTGAGGACCTGACATCCAGCGTGAACGTTCGCATCCTCGAAACTGCCTATATCGATACTAGTCGTCAATATAACGTGGCCCCGCTGGCTGTGGGCGTTGTGATCTTCCTCCTGGCGCTCATGCTCGAATTCTATGCGCTCCGTCCACCGGTGGTAGAGGCGCGACTCTCGCGATCGGCCGCATGACGGACCAGGCGCGTCCAGACCTCTCGGTCGTCATCCCGTGCTATAACGAGGCGGCGAACGCGGCCGCCATCTGCGCAGCGGTAATTGGTGTGCTCGAACCACTGCAATTGAGCTTTGAGATCCTGTTTATCGACAACGCATCGACCGACTCGACCGTGGCTATCATAAAGGATATTTGCGCCAGCGATCCGCGGGTTCGCCTGATCGTCAATACGCGCAATTACGGCCAGATGCGGTCGCCGACCCATGCGATCTATCAAACAAGCGGTCGTGCCACGATCGGCATGTGTGCCGATTTCCAGGACCCGCCGGCGCTGCTGCCGGAATTCGTCGCGCGCTGGCAAGCCGGCGCGGATATCGTGCTGGCCGTACGACAGGGTGAGGCGAAGAACGGCCCGGCCTTGCGGATGATGCGTCGCTTGTCATACTGGCTGGCGCGCAATTTCAGCGATTACCCTGTCCTGCCGGGTGCCACGGGGTTCGGGCTCTACGATGCGCGCGTGGTGGACGCCGTGCGCCAGCTTGACGAGCCGGAACCCTTTTTCCGGGGCATGTTGGTGGAGACGGGCTACCGACTGGAAACGATCCCCTTTGCGCGTCCGCCGCGCGCCGCTGGAAAATCGAAAAACAACTTTCCCGCGCTGTTCGATTTCGCCATGTCGACCCTGGCCGGGTCGTCAAAACGGCTGCTGCGGCTGCCAATCTATATTGGCGTGTTCGGCGCACTAATGGCGGCAATGATGCTGGTGGGCGGCTTGGCCGCCTATCTTCTGGGAAGGCCGATCGCCGGGTGGTTCATTGCCTCCCTTGTCCAGGCGGAGTTTGCCTTGCTGTTCGGATTCCTCGGGCTATTGGGCGATAACGTTCGGATCATCTCCGAGCGAACGCGTGGTACGCCGCTCGTACTTGAGCGCGAGCGGATCAATTTCCCGGCCGATTGACATGGTCATTCACGTGTCGCGGGCACGACTTGTCGAGATCTGGCGCTATTATCAAGCCGGGCTGGCAAATACAGCCTTTGGCTTGGGCGCTTATGCGTTGCTCGTCTGGGCGGGGTTGAGCATCTATTTGGCGCAGTTCTTGGCGCATTTTGCCGGCGTGGTGTTCAACTATATGACCTATAGCCGCCACGTCTTTCGCGACGCGCAGCCTGCGAAACTGCGCTTCGCTCTCTCCTATTGCCTTAACTATCTGTTCGGTTTGGCAGTCTTGTCTCTCGTGGCGCGGATCCTGGTATCGCCGTATCTCATCGGCTTGGTGACGGCGCTGCTGGTATCCTTCGTGAACTACTTCTTTCTCAAATACCTGATCTTTCTAAAGCGCGCGGCATGACTGTTACCCCCGCCTTACGGCGCCGGTGGCCCTGGCCCGAATATGCCATGACGATCCCTATCGTCTTTGGCATAGCCTATACGATCTGGTTCTTTGTAGAATACCACTATCTGCCGCAGCCGTTCTTCTACGAACCCAGCGGGACGTGGATGGACTGGTATTCATTGACGCAATGGTCGCAGCATCAGGGCGCCTATGACGTCGCCCAGACGATCTATCCGCCATTGTCGTTCGTGCTCATGCGGCTATTCACCTTCCCGCGTTGCTATGAATTGACCTATTCAGAAGAAGCGCGATCCTGCGATTGGATCGGCGGTGTTGCCTTGACGGGCATGTGGGTGATCAACATCGTGTTGACCTACCTTTCCTTCCGCAAAATCGACCGCGCCACGGCGGTGCCGCGCACTTTTGCGATAACCTGCGGCTATCCGATGCTGTTTGCGTTCGAACGCGGGAACGTGCTGATCTTTTGCTATGCTTGCATGTTGCTCGGTTTCGGACCGCTATTGAAATCGGCGCGGCTGCGATGGGTGTTCGCGGCCTGTGCGCTGAATTTCAAAGTATATCTGATCTCCGCGGTCGTCGCGCCGCTACTGCGTCGCCGCTGGGTCGCTGTCGAGGGCACGATCATATGTTCCGTGCTCGTCTATCTAGCTACTTGGTATATTCTCGGCGAGGGTAGCCCTGCACAGATCATTCGCAACATCAGGAATTATTCCGGTGGTTTCGGCGCCGCCGCAGCGCTCGATCTATGGTTCGCATCCAGCTACATCCCGGTTCAAACGCTGATGACCGGAACGTTTCCCGTCTACGTCGTGGTGAGTTCCAATCAGGCTGACATGATCGTGCTTGGTGTGACGACGTTCACGCGAAGTATCCAGCTACTCATCGTCGGCGCAGCCGTCGCCACCTGGCTGCGTCCGGAGGTGGTTCCACCCTATCGTATGGTGTATCTCGCCACAGCGCTGGCGCTCAGTGCCTCGGAAGCGGGTGGCTATACCGAGATACTGTTGTTCATGTTTATCTTCATGGAGCCTTGGAAAGGGATCGGCCGAAAAACCGCGATCACCATCGCTTACTTTTTGTGCATCTCGTTCGATATCAGCCTCGGAAAGGTCCCCCCCGTGGTGCGGGATAGTTTCCTTGGCCAAGCCGAGGTAATTGCCGAATATGGTGTTGGAATCATGTCGCTCTTGCGGCCTGGCCTGAACCTTATCGCGACAGCAATCCTAGCGGCTATAACGATCCTCGATGTCCGGAAGGATATCCTGGCCCAAGGTTGGCAATCACGGTGGCGTTATCGATCCGATTTGGCGGTGTTTCCCAATATTCTAACGCCATTGCCACCGGCTCGAAGCGGTGGGGCAGGCAAAGAGAAATGACCCCTGCACGATATAGCCTGAGGGCACTGGCATCACTCATTGGTGGCACGGTGACTTAATGCCGTCCTTGCGTCTCGGGCGGCAGGCATGGCTGCTGCTCGCCATCCTCTGCGTCGCTTTGTACCTGCGCCTCGCCACGATCGCCTTCGGCCTGCCGGCGATGAATGATCCGGACGAACTGATGTTCGAACTCGGCGCCCTGCGCATGTTGCGCACCCACTCGCTCGATCCCGGCTGGTTTGGCCATCCCGCGACCACGACGATGTACGTGCTGGCGGTAATCGATGCGGCGGTCTTCGGCTTTGCCACGCTCACCGGGCGCGCCGCCTCTGCGCGCCAATTCGGCAGCATGGTCTATGCCGATCCCAGTTGGATCGTATTGCCCGGCCGCATTGCCATGGTGTTGTTCGCACTTGGCACGATCTGGCTGACATGGTCGCTGGCCAGACGGTTTTTCGGCCCCCGCGCGGGTCTTGTCGCGGCGCTGCTGCTGGCGCTGAATCCGGTGCACATCACCTGGTCGCAGATCATCCGCTCGGACATGATGGCCTGCCTGTTTATGCTGCTATGTCTGCGTTCGTGCGCGGCGATTGCCGATTCCGGAAAGCGCCGTGATTATGCCTGGTCCGCATTGTGGCTGGGCCTGGCCATCGCGACCAAATGGCCGTTCGCCCTGTCCGGCCTCGCCATCGCCGCGGCGAGCATCGCGGCGGCGCAGAACGGCGTCCTGTCGCGGCGTACGGCCATGGCGCGCGCCGTCGGGGCGGGCATCGCTGGGCTCGTGATCCTGTTGCTGGTCTCGCCCTATCTGTTGCTCGACTATCCAACGGTGCTGAAGAACGTGCAGGGGGAGGGGCAGGCACGCCACCTCGGCGCGACGGGCGGAAGCCCCTGGTACAATCTTTCATGGTATCTGGGCGGACCGCTGCTCACCGGCTTCGGCGTGCTTGGGCTGGCGCTCGTCGCGTTCGGCGCGCTGCATCTTGGGCATCGTCGCCGGGCGATCGTCGTGCTGGTGCCGGTCGCGGGCGCGTTCCTCGTCTTGTTTTGCCTACAGCATTTGGTGTGGGAGCGTTGGGCGCTGCCGTTGATGCCGCTCGCGGCGATGGTTGCGGCATGGGGGTATGTAGAGTTTTCCGAACGGCTGCAGCGATCGTTCGTCGCGGGATGGGTGCGGTATGTGCCGGCGGCGCTGCTGCTGGCGACCGTACTGCCGTTGAGCGCGCGTGCCGCAGCGGATGGCCGGGCACGCATGAACGATACGCGCCAGCAAGCCTCGGCCTGGGCCCGGGGCCATATTCCGCGCGGGAGCCGTGTGCTGATCGAACATAATGCGTTCGATATGCTCGATCGCCCTTGGTCGTTCCTGTTTCCGATGGGCAATGCCGGGTGCGTCGATGTCGTTGCCCTAATCGAAGGACGCGCCAGCTATGCCACGATCGATCTGGCCCGCGACGGTCGCTCCAATGTCGATTACGGGACGATGGCGCCGCAACGCCGTGCCGAATGTCGCGCCGACTTTGCGATCTTGACGAATTATGGCCGCTATCGCCAGGAGCGCGCGCTGTTTCCCCGCGAATATGCCGCTTACAGGGCGCTCATCGCGACCGGCTCCGTCGTCGCAACGTTCGCCCCCGCGCCCGGGACGAACGCAGGGCCATTAGTCGTCATCGTGGATCTTCGGCCAGCCGGCGTGCGAACGCAGAACGAGCGTTTCGGCGTGCCGCCCCGAATGCGCTCGCACCTGCGATAGACTGGCGCGCCGTCAATCATCAGGGTCTCCAGTCAGACGTCGAGATTGGCGACGCTGAGCGCATTCTCCTGGATGAATTCGCGGCGCGGTTCGACCACGTCGCCCATCAGGCGGGTGAAGATCTCGTCGGCGACATCGGCCTGATCGACTTCCACGCGGAGCAAGGAACGGTTCTGCGGATCGAGCGTGGTCTCCCAGAGCTGTTCCGCGTTCATCTCGCCCAGGCCTTTGTAGCGCGAGATGGTCAGGCCCTTGCGGCCGGCAGCGAGCACCGCGTCGAGCAGCTGGCTCGGGCGCGCGACCATCGTCGTGCCCTTGGTCGAGCTTGCCGCGGCCTGCGGGGCGTCTTCCTCGGCATCCGCCGCGGCTTCTTCGGCTTCGGCCTGCGCTGCCGCCGCCTTGGTCGAGACCAGCCGTGCCGTCTGCTCGAAGCTTTCGGCCTGTTCCTCGGCCAAGGCATGGAGCTTGCGTGCTTCGGCCGAGCCGAGGAACGCCGCTTCGATGATGTGGTGATCGGTCACGCCGCGCCAGGCGCGTTCGAAATGCACGCTGCCATCCTCGGTCAGGCTGACGGTCCATTTGGCTTCCGGATCGGCGGCCATCAGGCCCTTCGATACGGTGGTGACATGCGCCAGGCGATCCTCACGCTTGGCGTTGGGATCGAGCGCCCCGCCCATCGCCAGCGCCTCGACCATGGTCGGATCGTAGCGGCGCGGAATGTAGCGCATCAACGTGCGCATGCGCCGCGCGTGATCGACCAGACTGCGCAGATCGGCGCCGGAGCGCGCGCCGCCCGGGCCTTCCAGCACCGTCGCGGCGACGCCGTTCTCGATCAGATAATCGTCGAGCGCGTTATCATCCTTGAGATACACTTCGCTGCGACCGCGATTGGCTTTGTAGAGCGGCGGCTGGGCGATGTAGAGATAGCCCCCCGTGATGATCTCGGGCATCTGGCGGTAGAAGAAGGTCAGCAGCAGCGTGCGGATATGCGCGCCATCCACGTCTGCGTCGGTCATGATGACGATCTTGTGGTAGCGCAATTTCTCGATCTTGAAGTCGTCGCGGCCGATGCCGGTGCCCATCGCCTGGATCAGCGTGCCGATTTCGCGGCTCGAGAGCATGCGATCGAAGCGCGCGCGCTCGACGTTGAGGATCTTGCCGCGCAGCGGCAGGATCGCCTGATAATGCCGGTCGCGGCCCTGCTTAGCGGAGCCACCGGCGGAGTCACCCTCGACCAGGAACAGTTCGGACTTGGCGGGGTCGCGCTCCTGGCAATCGGCCAGCTTGCCGGGCAGCGAAGCAATATCCATCACGCCCTTGCGGCGCGTCAGTTCACGCGCCTTCTTGGCGGCTTCGCGGGCGGCGGCGGCGTCGATGATCTTGGCGACGATCGCCTTGCCGTGCGCGGGATTTTCCTCGAGCCATTCGGCGAGTTTGTCGGCCATCAGGCTTTCGAGCGGTTGGCGCACTTCGGACGAGACGAGCTTGTCCTTGGTCTGGCTGCTGAACTTCGGATCGGGCAGCTTGACCGAGACGATCGCGGTCAGGCCTTCGCGCATATCGTCGCCGGTTAGAGTGACCTTTTCCTTCTTCAACATGCCGGATTTCTCGGCATAATTGTTGAGCGTGCGGGTCATCGCGGCGCGGAATGCGGCCATGTGCGTGCCACCGTCGCGCTGCGGGATGTTGTTGGTGAAGGCGAGGACGTTCTCGTAATAGGAGTCGTTCCACTCCAGCGCGACGTCGATCGTCACGTCGTCGCGCGTGCCGCTGATCGCGACCGGCTCGGGCATCAGCGGGATCTTGTTGCGATCGAGATACTTCACGAACGCGGCGATGCCGCCCTCATAATAGAGCTCGGTCGTCTTCAGTTCCTCATGCCGCGCATCGTTGAGAAACAGGCGCACGCCGGAATTGAGAAAGGCGAGTTCGCGGTAGCGATGCTCGAGCTTGTCGAAATCGAACTCGGTGATCTTGAACGTGGCCGGCGACGGGAAGAAGGTGACGCGCGTGCCCTTCTGACCGATCGCGGCGGGGCCGACGATCTTGAGCGGGGCGACTGCGTCGCCGAACGCGAAGCGCATGTAATGTTCCTGGCCATCGCGCCAGATGGTCAGATCAAGCCATTCGCTGAGCGCGTTGACGACCGAGACGCCGACGCCGTGCAGGCCGCCGGAGACCTTATAGGCATTGTCGTCGGACGTATTCTCGAACTTACCGCCGGCGTGAAGCTGGGTCATGATGACCTCGGCGGCCGAAACGCCTTCCTCGGTATGGATGCCGGTCGGGATGCCGCGGCCGTTGTCTGCGACCGAGACCGAGCCGTCGGCATTGAGCGTGATATCGATCCGGTCGCAATGCCCGGCCAGCGCTTCGTCGATGGCGTTGTCGGATACTTCGAACACCATGTGGTGCAGGCCAGAGCCGTCGTCGGTATCGCCGATATACATGCCGGGGCGTTTGCGCACCGCATCCAGTCCCTTCAGGACCTTGATCGAGTCTGCGCCATAATCGTTGGTATTGGGGTCTTCAGCCATGCCCAGCATATAGGGTTGGGGGGGCGAAAACGGAAGCGAAATGGTCAGTTCGATGACAGCCGCGCCACCCCAGGGGGCGACGCGGCCGTTAACGATCTCGTTATTGCGGCGTGGTCGTCACCGTGGTGGTGGTCTTTTCAGCCACTACGGCGCGGGCCGGCGCGGCGCGCGTGGCGGTCTTCTTGACGACCCGCTTCTTGGCCGTGGTGGCGCGGGCCGGGGCCGGGGCGGCCGTCTTTACCGTCTCGGTGGTGATGGTCGTGGCGACTGGTGCTGGCGGCGGCGTGGCGCGCGCGGCAGCAGCCTCGGCCTGCGCGGCAGCGGCGGCCTGCTCGGCGGCGGCGGCGCGGGCATTGGCCTCGGCGGCAGCCGCCTGTGCGCCGGCGGCATCGGCCTGCGCATTGGCGGCCTGCGCCGCATTCACGTTCGCCTCGACGTTACGGTTGCGCTCGGAAATGCCGATCGCGGTGTCGGCCAGCTGCGAGGCGCGATTGGCCTGGGCGATCGCTTCGTCCTTGCGGCTGCTGGCGACATCCTCCTCGGCGGTGCGCAGGGCGGCCTGGGCCTCGGCCTGCAGGCGGGGCACATCGCCCGACGCGCCGAGCTTGTTGGCGGCTTCCACCTTGGCGCGCGCCGCGGCGACAGCCTCGCGGGCGCGGTCCATCTTGCCGCGCGCCAGCGCCGGCGTGGCCGACGTGGCGAGCAATGCCGAAACGCACAAGGTGCGCATGATCGGTCCTAAAGTACGCATAATCTTACTCCTGAAATTCCGGAACGGCTGCATAACGAGCCCTGCGCGACGCTTGCTCCGCATGCGCGCAGGGCCGGTAGTGGCTCGTTAGAAGCGGTCGGCGCGCTGGCCGAGCAGGGTTACTTCGACGCGGCGATTCTGGCGCATGCCCTGCGGCGTGGCGTTGCTGGCGACCGGATTGGTCTCGCCGTGCCCGACCACCGCGAAGCGGGCGCGGGTCACCCCCATCGTGTCGAATGCGGCGCGCACGCTGGCGGCGCGGCGTTCGGACAGATCCTGGTTGTGCGCATCCGATCCGCGCGAATCGGTATAGCCGTCGATCGCCACGCGCACGCCGCGTTCGGCGCGGAGGTAATTGGCCAGCGGGCGAAGCTTGTCGATCGCGCCGGGGCGCAGCACGGCGCTGTCGGTCTTGAACAGCACGTCTTCCTGCAGGTTGAGCGTGGCGCCGCGCGAGGTCTGGCGGAAGCCGTAATTCCGCATCGCGCCGCGATCCCATTGGCCACCGCCCTGCTCGACGACGACGACTTCGCTGCCGCGGCGATCCCAATCGAAGCGGTCGCGGCGCGGGCCGGCGACGCCAGAGAAGGCGCGGTTGGCGGCCTGCGCTTCGCGTGGCGAAATGCGGCCGTCACGGTTATTGTCGAAGTTGCGCATCACGAAAGCGCGCCCACGATTGGTTGCGCGCAGTTCGCGGTACAGGGTCGGCACGCCGGCGCCGACGAGCCGGTATTCACGGTCGCCCTGGCGCCCGCCGTCAAAGTCCCAGCGGCCCTGCGCGGAGGCCCCGGTGGCGAGCGTGGCGGTGATCAGAGCGGCGGTCAGAATTGCGGTGCGTTTCATTGTTTATCTCCTCGAGCCCCCGCCCGATGGACGGCACATGCGACGAGCCGCTTGAACGCGCGGTGAGTTGCCGCGACAGGCGAGGTTCAGGCGGCCTTGCCGAGCGTGAGGCGGAACGCATCGTTGCCGAGCGCCGCGAACAGCGCATCCTCAGTGCCGGTCATCCACACCTGACCCTTGCCGGCCAAGCGCTGGAACAGTGCGGCGCGGCGCGACGGATCGAGATGCGCGGCGACCTCGTCGAGCAACAGGATCGGCGCGCGGCCGGTGCGCTGCGCAACGAGATCGGCATGGCCGAGCACGATGCCGAGCAGCAACGCTTTCTGTTCCCCGGTGCTGCACAGGGCGGCGGGCTGCTGCTTGCCGAGATGGGTGACGGCCAGGTCGCTGCGATGCGGGCCGATCAGCGTGCGGCCGGCGGCGGTATCGCGGCGGCGGCCATGCGCTAGATCCGCGGCGAGCGTGTCCCCGGCGCCGGTCCAGCCTTCGAGTGCGAGACCGGCGCGCGCAAACGGGCCTTCGGGCTGATCGGCGAGCGCGGCGCTGAGCGCTGCGACGGTTTCACGGCGCGCCTCGTCGATAGCCGCGCCATGCTCGGCCATTTGCGTTTCGAGCGCGCTCAACCAATGCGGGTCGGGCGGGACATCGTCGGCGAGCAGGCGATTGCGCGCGCGCATCGCTGCCTCGTAGCGGTTGCTGTGCACGGCATGGCCGGGGCTCAGCGCCAGCGTCAGGCGATCGAGGAAGCGGCGGCGTTCGCTGGCGGGTTCGGCAAACAGGCGGTCCATCGCGGGGGTTAGCCACAGGATGGTAAGCCACTCCGCCAGCGCGGTGGCAGCGACGGGCGCGCCCTGGATGCGGACGATGCGGCGTTCTGGGGCGGAGGGGAGCGTGCCGGTGGCGAAGTCGACAAGTTCCTCCCCTCCCGCTTGCGGGAGGGGCTGGGGGAGGACCTGTCCGATGGGTGCGGGAGCGTTTCGGGACATGTCCTCCCCCGACCGCTCCCGCAAGCGGGAGGGGAGAAGGGAAGCGGCGACACCAAAGGCACCCGGCCCACCCTGCCGAGCCATTTCGCCCAAGGCCGCGCGCCGCAGCCCGCGTCCGGGCGCCAGCAGCGACACCGCCTCCAGCACGTTGGTCTTGCCTGCCCCATTCTCGCCCGTCAGCACGACGAAGCCCGGCCCCGGCGCGATGACGGTATCGCGATGGTTGCGGAAATCGGTGAGGACGAGGCGCGCGAGCATGAGCGCGCTTCCTAGCGGCACTTGGCGCGCGAGTCGCGCGGCGCTTTACGCGGCAAGCTTCTCCGGTGCGGCGCTCACGCGGTTGCTGAGATAGGAAGCCAGGTCGCCAAGTTCGCGCTGCGCCTTGAGATACGCAACCGGCGTGGCGATCCCGAGGCGCGCCCGCGCCGCCTCGAGCGGTTCGCTGAGCAGCTTCACATAATCCTCACCCGAGATCCACTTGGCCTGACGGCCATGGCGGTATCCCTCCCACACCGCTTTGGCGAACAGCGTATTGCCGGTGACGCGCAGGCTTTTCAGCGCCGCCGCGCCGCCGATAAAGGCCCAGCCCAGCCCGCCGACCTGCGCGTAGGAAAAGGCGACCAACGCCGCTTCGCCCAGGCTCTCATCCGCTTTGTAGCCGGTCAGCACATGCCAGATGTCATGCGTGTCGCGCACCCGCCGGCCAAACCAGGCGTATGGATGGGGCAGATCCTCTTCCTTGTTGATGCGGCTGACTTCGACCAGGCCGTCGGCGGAATAGCCGGTGCTGTCGAGGAAGTGGCAATAAGCCGCACCCACCGTGCCGGGCGCGAAGTGGCGCGCAAAACCCGGCTGTGCGAAGAGCTGCGCCAGTTCGGTACGCTCATAGGCCAGCCGACCGCCCTCCGCCGTGGCAATCAGCCGCGCGTAATTCATTGGCGAATTGCCGACGTTCAGCGCGCGCATGATACGGAAGACCTGCGTCGTGTCGTCGCCATTGGCGAGCAATTTGCGGATCGCATCGAACGCGGTGCGCCAGTCACGCCGGCCGGTCGTGCCGGGGAAGGGAGGAAGCTTGGCCATCGACTCACACTCCTTATTAACAAGAGTGTCAGTATCGGGTCGCTTACGTTACGTCAATGGCCGGGCAAGCGTTCGAACACCAGGCGGAACTTGGAGCCGACGCGCAGTCGCATCACCACGCGGTAATCGCGCGCCAGCGCGCCGACCATATAGTCCCAGGTGCGCATGTTGGTCTTGCTTTCCGGGCGATCGCTCGACACGACATATTGAGGTCGGCGCGCCATGATGCGCTGGATCTCGGCCAGGACATCCACCCCGAGCGCGCCGTCTTCGCGCCTGTTGTCGAGATGCTCGGGGAAGGGCCAGCGCGTCGGCAGGCAACTGCCGGTCAGGTGATACAATATCGTCTCGCCCCCGAAGACGAACAGGCAATCGGTCAGTCGCGGCTTGAGCCAGGCGGCGATCTGCCGTGCCTGTGCGCCCCGCCCGCGGTTGCGGACGTTGCGATCGATCGTCACGATCGAAAAGGCCGTGGCGAACAGCGCCAGCACCATTATCGCGGGCATGAGCTTGTCGGTACGTCCGGCGATCAACCGCAGCCCGGCGCGCCGATCACTCAGAACTGGCGCTGCCCCGATGGTGAGCGGCACCAGCATGGGCAGGGCATAATGATCGAAATAGCTGCCAAACACCAAAACGGCGGCAATCGCGGCGAGGCACCAACCGAACAGCAGCTTTTGCGGTTGATCGAAAGCATTGCTGCGGCCAGGCCATAGCGAGATGAAGGCAGCGTAAGCGAGCGGCAGGAGCAAAGCGGCCATGCCGGACAACCGCCCGATCGTCGGCCCGGCACCATCACTGGACCGCGCGAAGATCGAGGTAAAGTTGGCGTAGATGAAGGCGTCGTTATAGCCCATCGCAGCATAACTGGCCCAGGCGGCGGCAGTGGGGCCCAACCCCAGTACCAGCCAGGCCAGGCCGGCAGCGGCCAGCGCGCTCAAAGACATCTTCGCGCGCCACGCATGGTGGAGCAGCACGCAGCCGAAGAACGCCCCTTCGAACACGACCGAATATTTGATCTGGATGGCCAGGCCCATCAACAGCATGGCTGCGGCGGCATCGAGATGGCTCGCCGGGCCGAACCGCGTGCGACGGACGATCCGCACCAGACACAGCCCGGCCAGTGCGACGAACAGATTGTAGAATACCGGGGACTGGCCGCCATCGCCGCCGAACATGCCGAGCATGAGGATGTAGATCACGCCGGCGCCGAGCGCACCGGCGGGCGTGGCGACCCGCAGCGCCGCCTGGCGAATGGTGATGGCCGTGGCGGCGACGAACACCGTGGCGACGATTTGATATTCCGTAACGCCGAGCCCGCCGAGCAGGCGGATCGCGGCATAGATCAGAAACAAACCGATCGGCTTGCGATCCCAGATGTCGATATAGGGCAGCGCCCCGTGCAACATGCGATCGCCGATCAGCAGATATAACTGATCATCGACCTGTATGACGGCATTGCCGAACTGGATCGCGCGTGCGGCGAAGGCCACCGCGATCAGGATCACGATGGCCCAGGGCGTAGCGATGGCACCCGCGCGGATATTGGCCCACGGCGATCTCAATAGGGGCGGAGCGAACCGCGTCCCGATGGTACGGGCCTCGGCAGACTCAGGCGTTACGATGTCCAGCAAGAAGATTCCCTGGGGTTGGCGGTGACGTGACCACCCCGGTGGCAGCGCCGCGTTGCCGCGATATTTCTCGCCTTACCGAACGCCCACGTCAGACTCGCATCGGCATCAATACATAGAGTGCCGAGCTCTTGTCATTCTCGCGAATCAGCGTCGGCGCAGCGGCGTCCGCCAGATGCACCTCAATGGTGTCACCGTCGAGTTGTCCGAGAATGTCGAGCAGATAGCGGCTGTTGAAACCGATCTCGAACCCGGTGGCGACATATTCGCCGGGCACTTCTTCCGCTGCGGTGCCGTTTTCCGGGCTGGTCACCGACAGGATGATCTTGTCGCGATCGAGCGCCATCTTCACCGCACGGGTCTTTTCGGTGGCGATGGTCGAGACGCGGTCGACGCCCTCCTCAAAGCTGCGCGGATCGATCTTGAGAATCTTGTCGTTGCCGGTCGGGATCACGCGGCTGTAATCCGGGAAGGTGCCGTCGATCAGTTTCGAGGTCAGCAGGGCCTGGCCGAGATCGAACCGGATCTTGGTCGGCGACAGCGACACGCCGACCGAACCGTCGATCTCGTCGAGCAGTTTGCGCAATTCGGCGATGCATTTGCGCGGGATGATCACGTCGGGCATCGTCTCGGCGCCGTCCGGGCGCGGCATCGTCACGCGGGCGAGACGGTGGCCGTCGGTGGCGGCGGCTTTCAGCACGGGCAGCGGATCGTCCGACACGTGCAGGAAGATGCCGTTGAGATAGTAACGCGTCTCTTCGGTCGAGATGGCGAAGCGCGTCTTGTCGATCAATTGCTTGAGCGTTTCCGCCGGCAGTTCGAACGAGACGGGCAATTCGCCCTCGGCGATGACCGGAAAATCGTCGCGCGGCAGCGTGCCGAGCTGGAACTTGGCGCGGCCGGCCATGATCGTCATCTTGCCTTCGGCCGCGGCTAGGCTGACCTCGCTGCCTTCGGGCAGTTTGCGCGCGATATCAAACAAGGTGTGCGCCGAGACGGTGGTAGCGCCGGGCTGATCGACCGCCGCGGAAATCGTCTCGTTGATCTGCAGATCCAAATCGGTGGCCATCAGCTTGAGGCCGCCCTCGGCGGTCGCCTCGATCAGCACGTTGGATAGGATCGGGATGGTGTTGCGGCGCTCGACCACGGACTGCACATGGCTCAGCCCCTTCAACAGGGTTGCGCGTTCGATCGTCGCCTTCATCTTCAATTCCCCCGGGCCGGCTGCGCGAATAGTGCGCCCCGCCACCTGATTTATAACCCGCCAAACGTGTAGAGTCGGGGGTGTTGACCGTCTCCTAACCTTAACGAAAAAAAGGGCCGGAGCAAGCGCCCCAGCCCTTCCTTGCTGTCCGAAATGGGGCGGCAAAGGCCGACCCCGCTATCTCGAAATTTTAGAAGCGTACGCCCACGCCAGCGAGCACCTGATGACGATCAAGGTCGATGTCCACGTCGCCGCCGTCGAGGTTGTTATAGTTCGAATAGCGATATTCGGCCTTCACATAGGCGTTGCCGCTCATCTTATATTCAAGGCCGGCACCCAGGCGATAGCCCTCGGCATCGTCGTGATCGCGGATCGTGACGGTGCCCAGCGTGTAGCGCGAATTGATGCGCTGATTGGTGTACCCAGCCTTGGCATAGATCATCGCGACGGGCGAGATGGCATAGCCGAGACGCGCGCCGGCATAAAGATCGCGGCCGCCCTTGATGCGGAAGCGGTCACCCGTGGCGAACACGCTGGCGTCGTCGGACTTGGCGGTGGTGCCGCTGACTTCGCCTTCGACGCCGAGGATCACGCCACCGACCTGCGCATCATAGCCGAGCTGGCCACCATAGACGACGCCATCAAAGCCATTCTCGCCACCGATATGGTCATAGCCGGCGATCGCTTCGACGCGCGGGCCGGTGAACGGTGCGGCTTCGACCGGCACGTCCTGGGCAAAGGCGGGAGCAGCAAGGCCGAGGGCGATCGTGCCGACAGCGGCGGACAAAGCAAACTTGCGCATTGGTATAACTCCAGTTGGACTATCCCGCCGTCTCCGCGGCTGGGAACAGGTAAATAGGCGCGCCGATCCCGCTTTGCATGAACCTCAGATAAACAACGAAAATCGTTGCTTTTGCGCCACACTGGGTTGAATGCCGGGGCATGACTTCCAAGGCACAGACCGCCCCTTCGGCACGGCAGGGCCGTGACTTCATCGCTCGGCATGGCGAGACCGTCTTCAATGCGGCGAAACGATTGCAGGGCGATGCGGCACATACGCCGCTGACCCGCGCCGGCTTTGCCCAGGCGGAGGAAATGGGCCGCGCATTGCGCGCCGAACTCGGCGTGAAACCCGCATTGACCTTATGGGCCTCGCCGACCGGGCGCGCGCTGCAGACGCTGGCGGTGATCGCCGAGCATCTCGAACTTGATTGGCATGATGCCAAGACCGATGCCCGGTTGGTCGAGATCGGCATGGGGTCATGGGGCGGGCGTTATTATGCCGATGTGATCGCCGAGGTCGGCTCGGTGGTCGATCCCGCCAGCGGGTTATTGCTGAGCGCGCCGGACGGCGAGCGTTATGATGAAATCGCGACGCGCGTCGGTGGCTGGCTGGACGAGACGGCGGACGACCGCGGCGACCGGCTGGTGATCATGCACGGCATTTCCAGCCGCGTGATGCGCGGCGTGATGACCGGCGCAGCGTCGATCGCTGGCTTCGAGGCGCCGGCGCTGCCGGGCCTGCCGCAGGGATCGGTGACGATGATCGACGGCGGCGTCGAGCGCATGGTGCATCTCGGCACGGGCTATGCGCCGGCGTGAAGCGCGCGCTGCTGCTCGCGTTGCTCGTTGCGGCCCCGCTTCAGGCCAAGGAGTCGCTCGGCGTGTTCGAGCGCTGGGGTGCGTTCAGCGACGCCGCGCCCCGCCGTTGCTACGCGATCGCGCAACCGGTTCAGGCCAGCGCTGCGGGGGCGCGCTGGCGACCATTTGCCAGTATCGCGACCTGGCCGGGGCGGGGCGCGCGCAACCAGCTGCATATCCGGCTCAGCCGTGAACGCGATGCCCGCGCGCGCGTGACCCTGTCCGTCGGGGAGCGCCGTTTCGCCTTGGTGGCGGGCAATGCCGATGCTTGGGCGCCGGACAAGCGCACCGATGCCGCGGTGGTCGCCGCGATCCGCTCCGGGCGCAGCATGAGCGTCGAATCGCTGAGTAAGAGCGGGCAGCCGTTCGCCGACGTCTATGCGCTGCGTGGCGCGGCGACGGCGATCGATGCGGCGTCTTTGGGGTGCACGCGGTAGCAGCCTTTTAACCTACTGTTCTCCTGCGAACGCAGGAGCCCAGAGCACCCCGCGCAGCGCTTGAGACGCTGGGCCCCCGCTTTCGCGGGGGAACAGGTTGGTGGCGTGGTTGCCGGGTAGAATCGCTGAACTGGAAATCTTTGCGATTTTCGACTACATGCTCCCCATGCCCAATACCGCGACGACCCTGATGCCCATTCCTGGGCACTTCGACCCCGTGCCCGTGCCCCGCGACATCAAGCCCCGCGCCGATGGCCGGATCGACCTGCTCGGCCTGTCCAAGCTCGATCTGCGCATGGCGCTGGAGACGTCGCAGCTCGAGCCCAAACAGGCCAAATTGCGCGCCAAGCAATTGTGGCACTGGATCTACAATCGCGGCGTCACCGATTTTTCGCTGATGAGCGACATCAGCAAGACAATGCAGCCGTGGCTCGAGCAGCGCTTCGTGATCAGCCGGCCCGAAGTGGTCGAAGCGCAGGTCTCGACCGATGGGACGCGCAAATGGCTGCTGCGCTCGGATGACGGGCAGGATTACGAGATGGTGTTCATCCCCGACGCGGATCGCGGCACGCTCTGCGTGTCGAGTCAGGTCGGCTGCACGCTCAACTGCACTTTCTGCCACACCGGCACGATGCGGCTGGTGCGCAACCTGACGCCGGCCGAGATCGTCGGGCAGGTGATGCTGGCGCGCGATGGCCTTGGCGAATGGCCGAGCCAGCCCGAGGGGCGGATGCTGACCAACATCGTGATGATGGGCATGGGCGAACCGCTGTATAATTTCGATAACGTGCGCGACGCGCTCAAGATCGTGATGGATGGCGATGGGCTCGGCCTGTCGCGCCGCCGCATCACGCTCAGCACCTCGGGCGTGGTGCCGATGATGGCCCGCGCTGGCGAGGAGATTGCGGTCAACCTTGCGGTTTCGCTGCACGCGGTGACTAAGGAAGTGCGCGACGAGATCGTGCCGATCAACAGGAAATACGGCATCGAGCAATTGCTCCAGGCTTGCGCCGATTACCCGGGCGCCAACAATGCCCGGCGCATCACCTTCGAATATGTCATGCTCAAGGACAAGAATGACAGCGATGCTGAGGCGCACGAACTGGTGCGGCTGCTGAAAGCTTACGATCTGCCGGCCAAGGTCAATCTGATCCCGTTTAACCCCTGGCCGGGTGCGCCGTACGAATGTTCGACGCCGGAGCGGATTAAGTCCTTCTCCAACATCATCTTCGACGGCGGCATCTCCGCACCGATCCGCACCCCGCGCGGGCGCGATATCGATGCGGCCTGCGGGCAGCTGAAGACCGCCAGCGAGAAGGTCTCGCGCGCCGAGCTTGACCGGCAGGCTGAGGAAAAGCTGATCGCGCTTGGCTGATCTATCGATCGCCGCGATGGCGGTGATGGCCGGGGCCGGGCTGGTCGGCGGGGCGATGAACGCGTTGGCCGGCGGCGGCACCTTCGCCACCTTGCCCGCGCTGATCGCCTTGGGCCTGCCCGCCAATGCCGCCAATTCGACCTCGAACGTCGCCCTGCTGCCGGGGGCGGCGACCAGCGCCTGGGGGTTTCGTGACGAACTCGGCCCGCTCGGCGGGGTCGATATCCGCATTCTCGGCGGGATCACGTTCCTGGGCGGGCTGGCGGGCAGCGCGTTGCTGGTCGTCACGCCGAGCGATGCGTTCGATCTGATCATACCGTGGCTGTTGCTGCTTGCCTTCGTGGTGATCGCGTTCGGCCGCCGCGCGGCCGATTGGCTGCATGCCCGGGTGACGATAGGGCGGCGCAGCCTGGTCGCCGGGCAAGTGCTGCTCGGCATCTATGGCGGCTATTTCGGTGGCGGCGTCGGCATGATGATGACCGCGACGTACGGGCTGTTGGCCAATGTCACCCCGCGCGCCTTGTTCGCGCCGCGTACGTTGATGCTGGCCGTGGCCAATGCCGCGGCAGCGATCGTGTTCGTGTGGGCGGGGCTGGTTTACTGGGCGGCGGGCGTGCCGATGCTGCTGGGGGCGGTGGTTGGCGGGTGGCTGGGGGCGAAGGTGGGCAAGCGGCTCCCGCCGGGGGCGGTGCGCGCCTGGACCTTGCTGGTGACTGGGGCGACGACGCTGGTGTTTTTCTGGCGGGCGTATTTCTAAGCGCTGCGTTTCAACTCGATACCGTTCCCCTGCGAAAGCAGGGGCCCAGGGCCACAAGGGCTGCGCACGGAACACTGCGCTCCTGCTTTCGCAGGAGCACGGCAGTTCATCCCGGCCGCCGCATCTGGAACAGCTCACCCAGCTCGAAATAATCCGCCGGGCCGCCGCCGCGCAGGATCGGGCGGGCGCGGGCCGTCTGGTAGACGCCGCCCTCCAACATGGCGGTGTCGATATGAATGCCCACGGCTTCGCCGATCACCAGCCACTGATCGAGCTCGCGGCCTTCCTTGGTCTCGAGCCGGATCAACTGCGTCAGCCGGCATTCGAACGTCACCGGGCTTGCCGCAACGCGGTCCGGCCCGACCAGGCGCGAGGGCAAAGCTTCCAGGCCGGCGGCGTCGAATTCGTCGACTTTGGCGTCGGTGGCCGTCGCATTCATCGCTTCCGCCAGCGGGCGCGTGGCGAGGTTCCACACGAACTCCTTCGTTTCGGCGATATTGGCCACGCTGTCTTTCCAGCCCATCGACGAAAAGCCGATCAACGGCGGGCGATAGTTGAACAGGTTGAAGAAGGAATAGGGCGCGAGATTGCGGACCCCCGCCGCGCTGACCGTGCTGATCCACCCGATCGGCCGCGGCGCGACGATCGCGTTGAGCGGATCATGCGGCAGGCCGTGGCCGTCAGCGGGTTCGTAGAAATGCATGTCGGCCATGGGTATCCTCGCGGGCAAGATTGCGGTTCTAGAATGCGGCGGAAGCAGATAAGCAAGCGTCATGGTCGAGCAATCCCCACCCGCCGCGCCGGGCACGACGATCCACCGCCACGCGCTGGCGACGCGGCTGTGGCACTGGGTGACGGCGATCGCCATGTTCATCATGATCGGCAGCGGCATTGGCATCCTCAAGGCGCATCCGCATCTTTATTGGGGACGCTATGGCGCCAATTTCGATCAGCCGTGGCTGTCGCTGAGCTGGATGCCGTCCTGGGTCAGTACCGGCCTCAACGTCCTCACCCTGCCGACCAGCTACAACCTCGCACTATCGCGGCGCTGGCATTTGTTGTTCGCGCTGGTGCTGGCCTTTGCCCTGCTCGCGTTCATGATCGTCAGCTTGGTCAACCGCCACTTCCAGCGCCAGTTGCGCGTCCGCGCCGGCGAACTCGCGCCGCGCAACGTGCTGCACGATCTGCAGGAGCATCTCGCGCTGCGCTTCCACGATCCGGCCGATCCCAGCGCGTACAACATCTTCCAGAAGCTGTCCTATGTCGGCGTCATCTTCGTGCTGCTGCCGCTGCTGATCCTGACTGGCCTCACCATGTCCCCGGGCATGAATGCGGCCTGGCCTTGGCTATTGGACGTGTTCGGCGGGCGGCAATCGGCGCGCTCGATCCACTTTATCGCCGCCTTCGGGATCACCGTGTTCATCGTCGTGCATCTCGCGCTGGTGATCCTTGCCGGCCCCTTCAACGAAGTGCGCTCGATGATCACCGGGCGCTGGCGCGTGCCGGAGGACCGAGCATGAGCTTGATCACCAGGCGGGCGCTGATCGGCGGCGCGGCGGCCTCGGCCGGTCTGCTGCTGTCGGGGTGCGACAAGCTCGCGCAGAACGAACAGTTCCGCACGATCCTGTTCTCCGGCGAGAAGATGAACGAAGGGCTGCAGCGCGCGCTGACCAATCGCGGCGCGCTGGCGCCGGAATTCCGCCCCGATCAGATGTCGCCGATCTTCCGCACCAACGGTACGCGCAATCCCAACACGCCGGCCTATGCCGCGCAGGCCGCCGCGCGCTTCGCCGATTACCGGCTGGTGGTGCAGGGGCTGGTCGCCCGCCCGCTGGCGCTGTCGCTGGCGGATATTCGCGGCCTGCCGCAGCGGACCCAGATCACCCGCCACGACTGCGTCGAAGGGTGGAGCGCGATCGGCAAATGGGGCGGGCCCAAGCTGTCGACCATTCTCGACGCGGCGGGGCTGAGCGAGCGGGCGCGCTACATCGTGTTCACCTGCGCCGATCTCTATAATGGCGAACCCTATTACGAATCGATCGACCTGATCGACGCGCGCCATCCGCAGACGATCCTGGCCTGGATGATGAACGATCTGCTGCTCGATATCGGCCACGGCGCGCCGCTGCGACTCCGCGTCGAGCGCCAACTGGGCTATAAGCACGCCAAATATGTGATGCGCATCGATGCCGTCGCCAGCCTGGTCGGGATCGGCCGGGGCAAGGGTGGTTTTTGGGAAGATACCGTCGATTACGATTGGTATGCGGGCATTTAAGTCATTACGTATACGGCATGGCCCTGATCGACCTTTTTCTCGCCCGCCGCGTCAAGCGCGGCCAACTGACCGTCCATCATGCCGACGGCAAGACCACCCATTTCGGCACGCCCGATCCCGTCTTGCGCGACGTGACGATCCGCTTCACCGACAAGGGAGCGGCAAACTTCATCGTGCGCAATCCCGGGCTCGGCGCGGCCGAGGCGTTCATGGATGGCCGGCTGATCGTCGAGCAGGGCGATATTCGCGACCTAGTCAATCTGCTCTCGGGCAACGGCCAATGGGAAGCGGGCAAGCGCACGCTGAAGCCGCATCCGGCACGCGAGATGGTCGCCGCAGTGACGCACCGGCTCAACCGCATCAACATGACGCGCAAAGCGAAGCAGAACGTCGCGCATCATTACGATCTGTCGGATCGGCTGTACGACCTGTTTCTCGATGCCGACCGGCAATATAGCTGCGCGTACTTTACCGATCCCGCCAATGCGCTCGAGCAGGCGCAGGACGACAAGAAGGCGCATATCGCCGCAAAATTGGCGCTGAAGCCGGGCATGAAGGTGCTGGATATCGGCTGCGGTTGGGGCGGGATGGCGCTGTACCTGCACGCCAAGACCGGCGCCGAGGTGCTTGGCGTCACCCTGTCCGAGGAGCAGATCAAGGTCGCCAAGCGTCGCGCCGAGGAGGCGGGCGTCGCCGACAAGGTCAAGTTCGAGCTGATCGACTATCGCCACGTTACCGGGCAGTTCGATCGCATCGTCTCGGTCGGCATGTTCGAACATGTCGGGCCGGCGCATTACAAGGCGTTCTTCCGCAAATGCCGCGATCTGCTGACCGCCGAGGGCGTGATGCTGATCCACACGATCGGCCGCATGGGCAAGCCCGGCGTGACCGACGATTTCACCGCCAAATACATCTTCCCAGGCGGCTATAATCCGGCGCTGTCGGAGATCGTGCGCGGTTATGAAGGCCTCAAGATGCTCCCGACGGACATCGAGGTGCTGCGGCTGCATTACGCATATACGCTCGACCATTGGTACTATCGCACGGTGGGGGCCCGGGAGCAGATCGTCGCGTTGTACGATGAGCGCTTCTACCGCATGTGGACCTTCTATCTCGCCGGGGCCGCCCAAGCTTTCCGCTATGGCGGGCTGGTCAATTATCAGCTGCAGATGTCGCGCTCGCGGACGGAATTGCCGATCACGCGGGACTATATGATCGAGGAAGAGCGGCGGTTGCGGGGAAGCTGAGCGCAGGTAGGTGATACAGACCTAACCTCTGTCACCCCGGCCTTGAGCCGGGGCCCAGCTTCTTCTCCACCGTCGAAGCAGAAGCTGGGCCCCGGCTCAAAGCCGGGGTGACGGTTAGGGTATCATGCCGCTTACGGATAAGCCGTGCGCATATAGTCGAACGCTTCGCCGGCCAGCGTCTCGAGTACGGCGGTATCCACGTCGCCAAGCTTCTTGATGTACAGGCACCCCGTGCCGGTCGAATGCTTGCCTAACCTGGCGAGCAATTGCTCATAGCGCGGGAAGCCGCCGGGAATGTAGAGTACGGTCTGCGCCTTGCGCGGCGAAAAGCCGATCCGGCACATCTCGCCTTCGCGCCCGCTGTCGTAGCGATAATGATAGCTGCCGAAGCCGACGATCGTCGTCCCCCACATCCGTGCCGGTTCGCCGGTCACCCGCGCGAGTATGTCGCACACCGCGCGCGCATCGTCGCGGCGCTGCGCCGGCTCGACTGCAGCGAGGAAGTCGTCGACGCTGGTCTCGGTCGCCTGGGTCTTGTTCGCCGCCACGATACCTCTCCGGTTGCGCGCGCTTCCGCGCTCGCATAGGGCGCGGGGCCTGTAGCTGAGGATGGATTCGATGACCGACAAAATCAACCGTGTCGTGCTGGCCTATTCGGGCGGGCTGGACACCAGCGTCATCCTGAAATGGCTGCAGCAGACCTATGAATGCGAGGTGGTGACCTTCACTGCCGATCTCGGCCAGGGCGAAGAGCTCGAGCCGGCGCGCAAGAAGGCCGAGATGGCCGGCGTGAAGCCCGAGCACATCTTTATCGACGATCTGCGCGAGGAGTTCGTCGGCGACTATGTCTTCCCGATGATGCGCGCCAACGCGATGTACGAGGGCCTGTATTTGCTTGGCACGTCGATCGCCCGGCCGCTGATCGCCAAGCGCCAGATCGAGATCGCGCGCATGCTGGGCGCCGACGCGGTGAGCCATGGCGCGACCGGCAAGGGCAATGACCAGGTGCGCTTCGAGCTCGGTTATTATGCGCTGGCGCCCGATATCAAGGTGATCGCGCCGTGGCGCGAATGGGATCTGACCAGCCGCACCAGGCTGATCGAATTCGCCGAGCAGCACCAGATCCCGGTGAGCAAGGACAAGCGCGGCGAAGCGCCGTTCTCGACCGACGCCAACATCCTGCACACCTCCTCCGAAGGCCTGGTGCTGGAAAATCCATGGGACGAAGTGCCGGACTATGTCTATTCGCGCACCAACAATCCCGAAGATGCGCCGGACGTGCCGGAATATATCACGATCGATTTCGAGCGTGGCGACGGCGTAGCGATCAACGGCGAGGGAATGAGTCCCGCGACGCTGTTGGCGAAACTCAACGATTATGGCCGCATCCACGGCATCGGCCGGCTCGATCTGGTCGAAAACCGCTTCGTCGGCATGAAGTCGCGCGGCATGTACGAAACGCCGGGCGGCACGATCTACAATCTCGCGCATCGTGGCATCGAGCAATTGACGCTGGATCGTGGCGCCGCGCATCTCAAGGATGAACTCGCGCCGCGTTATGCCGAACTGATCTATAACGGCTTCTGGTTCTCGCCCGAGCGCGAGATGCTGCAGGCGGCGATCGATCACAGCCAGGAGAAGGTCGCCGGCACGGTGCGCCTCAAGCTCTACAAGGGCAATGTCTCGGTGGTCGGGCGCAAATCGCCCAATTCGTTGTATTCGGAAAAGGTCGTGACGTTCGAGGACGATCAGGGCGCCTATGACCAGCGCGACGCGGCGGGCTTCATCAAGCTGCAGGCGCTCAGGCTGCGGCTGTTGGGGCGGCGCGACCAATAGGAGCATTGCGCTCCTACGGCCGCACGAGGCCAGAGTAGTGAGGGCAGCGCCCATGACCCTGGGCGCCGCCTTCGCAGGGGAATTCCGGCGGAGCCACAAGCAACTCGTTAACCATAGTCGCGTTATGCGCGCCGCATGACATTCGCGCGCGATCGGCAGGGACTTTGGGGCGACGCGGTCGCGGCGCTGATCCTCTGTCTGATCCTCAGCATCGCCTGGGCGGTGCACGATTGGTCCGCCCTGTCAGCCTTGGTGCTTCCCGACACCGACGATGTCATGCGGCTGCAGCAGATCCGCGACTGGATCGATGGCCAGCGGTTCGCCGATCTGTCGCAACATCGGCTGGGCGCCACACCCGGCCTGGCGATGCATTGGTCGCGGCTGCCGGATCTGGTGCCCGGCGCGATCATCGCCGCGCTGACCTCGCTGTTCGGCCGACATGCCAGCGAGATCATTGCCGTGATCGCCTGGCCGGCGATGCTGTTGGGCATGGCCTTGTTCCTGACGGCACGCATCGCGCGCGCCTTGGGCGGGGCGGAGATCGCGCGCACTGCCCTGGTGGTGGCGGCGCTGGCCTATCCGTCGTCGGCAATCTTCCTGCCCGGGCGGATCGACCATCACGGGCTGCAGGTGGTCTTGTTGCTGGCCATCGTCCACGCGTTGCTCGCGCGGCGCGGCATGATGCAGGGGGCGGTGGCCGGTCTTGCTGCCGCCGCCAGCATCGCTATCGGGCTGGAGACGTTGCCGCTGCTGGTCGTGGCCGGCGCGGTGATCGTGGTGCGGTGGATCGATCGTGGGTCGAACGCGCCGCTGCTCGGCTTCGGGCTCGCGCTGGCGATCGGCCTGTTCGTGGCACGCCTTGCGCTCCATGCCGACCAATTCGGCTATCCTGCTTGTGACGGGTTTACCGCGATCAGCTGGCGCGTCGCGGAACTCGCCTCCTTCCTGCCGATCGGGCTGGCCGGCGCCGGATATGTCGTATCGCGGCGCGACGTGCGTGCAGCGCTGGCGGTGCTGGTGGCGGGCATCGCCGTGCTGGGCGTGTGGCGGTTCGCGCCGATGTGCCTGTCGCCTTATGGCGCGGTCGATCCACTGCTGGCCAAACTTTGGCTGAGCAATGTCGGCGAAGCGCAGCCTTTGTTGCGAGCGCGGCCCGAGATGATCCTGGGCCATGCCGGACTGATGCTGGTTGGGATCGCTGCCAGCTTGTGGCGCGTGCGCGTGACCAGGAGCGGGGACTGGCTAACGCTGCTGGCCTTCCAGCTAGCCGCACTGGCACTGACCTGCGTGCAGCTGCGCGGCGCTTATGCCGGCGCGATCCTGGCGGCGCCGGCACTGGCGGCGATGATCGCGGCGGCGCGACCGCGCGGCACGCTGGCGCTGGCCGCGGCGTGGATCGGATCGGCGGGGATGCTGTATCCGCTGGCGGCCAGTGCCCTCGCGCCGGCCGAGCCGTCGGTCGCTGGGCCGTCGAACACCACGGGGTCATGCACCGATCCGCAAGCGCTAGCGCGACTGGCGCCGCTCGAGGGCCGGTTGATCGCGCCGCTCGATCTCGGCGCCTATGCGGTCGGCGCAAGCAAGCTGAGCGTCGTGGGGGCACCCTATCATCGCAACAATGATGGCAATGCGGCGGTCTATCGCTTCTTCCTCGGCTCGCCGGAGGGAGCGCGGCGCATCGCTGCGCACTGGCAGTTGCGCTATGTCGCTTTGTGCGGCGGCAGCTTCGGCGAGATTGGCAAACCCTCGCCCAAGACATTGCTCGGTCAGCTCCGAGCCGGGCGCGCGCCCGGCTGGATGCGACGGATTGAAGCGTCGCGTGACGATTTGACGCTATTTAGCATCGAACCGCGCTTGTTAGTTGCCCCCGCCAAGCGGTAGGGCTTGGCGATGCAGGGGCAAATCGAACGGCTGTACTGGTGGCAGACACGCTGGTTCGTGGCGTTGATGGTGTTCGTCTCGATCATTCCGCTGCTCAAGCCCGACATTCCCCCGTTGGTCGACCTGCCTGGCCATATGGGCCGCTTCCGTGTCCAGCTCGAGATCGATCAGGTCCGGTGGCTGCGCGACTGGTATGATTTCAACTGGTCGCTGATCGGCAATCTCGGCGTCGATCTGTTGATCGTGCCGCTGGCACCGGTGTTCGGGCTGGAACTGGCGGTCAAGCTGATCGTCATCGCCATTCCGGCGCTGACCGTGCTCGGCCTGTTGTGGATTGCGCGCGAAGTCCATGGTCGCATCCCGGCGACCGCCCTGTTCGCGCTGCCGCTGGCATATAGTTTTCCGTTCCAGTTCGGCTTCGTCAATTTCGCGCTGTCGATGGCGCTGGCGCTCAACGCTTTCGCCCTGTGGCTGCGCCTGGCGCGGCTGGGCAGGCTGCGATTGAGGGCGATCGTCTTCGTGCCGCTCTCCTGCCTGGTGTGGCTGTGCCACACGTTCGGCTGGGGCGTGCTCGGCGTGCTCGCCTTTTCCGCCGAGATGATCCGGCAGCATGATCTGCTGACCGAACGGCGCGGCGTCACCACGTCATTATGGGATCGCTTGCGCCGCGGCCATTGGCTCGCCGCCTGGACCAAGGCCGGGTTGCACTGCGTGCCGCTTGCGTTGCCGATGGTGCTGATGATCGTCTGGCGCTCAGGCGATCACGTCACCGGCCAGACCGGCGATTGGTTCAACTGGCGTGCGAAAATGGGCTGGCTGACCATGGTGCTCAAGGATCGCTGGCAGGGCTTCGACCTTGCCGCGACGGCGGTGCTGTACCTGATCCTGTTCAAGGGGTTTCGCGATCCCAATATCGGCTATTCGCGCAATCTCGGCCTGTCGGCCTTGTTCCTGCTCGCGGTATTCATCCTGTTGCCGCGCATCGTGTTCGGTTCGGCCTATGCCGATATGCGGCTGGCGCCGTTCATGTTGGCGGTGGCGCTGATCGCATTGCGCCCGCGCATCGACGCATCGGCGCGCAGCGTGATGCTGCTGGCCGCTTTGGGCTGCGCCTTCTTCGTCGTCCGGATCGGCGCGACGACGGTTAGCTATTGGATGTTCGACGCCAAATATGATCGCGAACTGAAAGCGCTGGAGCATGTGCCGATCGGCGCGCGCTTGCTCACCTTTGTCGGGGAGCGGTGCGGCAACCAGTGGCTGATGACCCGGCTCGAACACTTTCCCGCGCTCGCGCTGGAGCGGCGGTTGGCTTATTCCAACGATCAATGGTCAATGGCTGGCGCGCAATTGCTGACCGTGAAATATCTCCCCGCTGGCCGCTTCGCGCATGATCCGTCGCAGATCGTCACCAGCATCCAATGTCCGCGCGAATGGTGGCGTCCGATCAACCGGGCGCTGGCGCGGTTCCCGCGCAATGCGTTCGACTATGTCTGGTTGGTCTCGCCGCCGGCTTATGATCCGAAGTTCAACCAGGGGCTGATCGAAGTGTGGCGCGACGGCACCAGCGTGCTGTACCAGGTCGATCACAGCAAGCCCGGCGTGTTCGTCAGCGATGCCGAGGTCCATCCGCGGATCATCTGGCGCTCGCCATTCTGACGCCTAGCCCGCGGCCTTTTTGAACGGCGTCAACTCGGCCAGATATTCCTGGTCGGACGCGACGGACTCCCGCTCCCGCTCGAGGAAATCGGCGATCGCGCGGCGGAAGTTCCGGTCCGGAATATAATGCGCCGACCAGGTGGTGACGGGGGCATAGCCGCGGGCGAGCTTGTGTTCGCCCTGCGCGCCGGCCTCGACCGTGGTCAGGCCGCGCGCGATCGCGGCGTCGATCGCCTGATAGTAGCATAGTTCGAAATGGAGGAAGGGCACGTCCTCGGTACAGCCCCAATAACGGCCGTACAGCGTATCCGCGCCAATCAGGTTGAGCGCGCCGGCGATCGGCACGCCGTCGCGCTCGGCCATGATCAGCAGCACGCGATCGGCCATGGTCGCGCCGAGCAGCGAGAAGAAGGCGCGGGTGAGATAGGGTTTGCCCCATTTGCGGCTGCCCGTGTCCTGGTAGAATATCCAGAACGCGTCCCACTCCGCTTCCGTAATGTCGGCGCCGCTAATGTGGCGAACCGTCAGCCCCTTGATCGCGGCGGCGCGTTCCTTGCGGATCGCCTTGCGCTTGCGGCTGGCCAAGGCAGCGAGGAAATCGTCGAAGCTGGCATAGCCATCATTGTGCCAGTGGAATTGCGTGCCGGCGCGGATCAGCCATCCAGCCGCCTCGAACAACGGTACCTGATCGGGCGCGATGAAGGTGGCGTGGGCGGAGGACAAACCGTGCTGGTCGGTCACGGCTTCGATCGCGGCGATCAGCGGCGCGGCCATCGCCGGATCGCGCAACAGCAGGCGCGGGCCGGGCACCGGCGTGAACGGCGCGGCGATCTGCAGCTTGGGGTAGTAACGCCCGCCGGCGCGCTCCCAGGCATCGGCCCAGCCATGATCGAAGACATATTCGCCCTGGCTGTGGCTCTTGACATAGGCCGGCGCGATCGCCGCGGGCTGGCCATCCGCGCCATCGACGACGATCGGGATTGGCTGCCAGCCGGTGCGCGGGGTGGCGCTGCCCGATTGTTCGACGATCGAGAGAAAGGCGTGGCTGAGGAAGGGATTGTCCGCGCCGGCGCAGGCGTCCCACGCGGCGGCGGGGATGGCAGCAACGCCGTCGGCGATTCGGGCGGTGACGGCGGTCATTGAGGTACAGGTAGGATGGCGAGGGACTAAGGCCAAGGTGTTGCAACACGTTGTTCCCCTGCGAAAGCAGGGGCCCAGAGCCACGAACGCCGTGTCAGGTGGCCCTGGGCTCCCGCGTTCGCGGGAGAGCAGCAGTATTAGCTAATCTCGACGATCGCGTCGATTTCCACCGCCGCGCCGAGCGGCAGCGCCGGTACGCCGACTGCCGCTCGTGCATGCTTCCCGGCATCGCCGAACAGCGCGACCATCAGGTCGCTCGCCCCGTTCGCCACCTTGGGCTGATCGGTAAAATCGGCGGCGGAATTGATGAACACGCCGAGTTTCACGATCCGCTTGACCCGCGACAGGTCGCCCAACGCGGCCTTGACCTGCGCGACGACCATCAGCGCGCAGGCCTGCGCCGCTTCCTGGCCGAAGGCGAGATCGCGGTCCTCGCCCAACCGTCCGGTCATCACCGCCCCATCCTTGAACGGCAGCTGCCCGGAAACGTGCAACAACCCGCCAGCTTCCACCGCGGGCACATAAGAGGCGATCGGCGCTGCGGCCTGCGGCAAGGTCAGGCCCAGTTCGGCCAGCTTGGTATCAACGCGTTCGGTCATGATCGTCTTTCTCTAAAGGTCAGGCGGAGCGGGCGGGCGTGTTGACGCCCATGCTCTGCAGATATTTGCGCACGTTGCGCGCGGCCTGGCGCAGCCGTTGCTCGTTCTCGACCATGGCGATGCGCACGAAGCCCTCGCCATTCTCGCCGTAGCCGACGCCCGGCGCCACCGCGACCTTGGCATGAAGCAGCATCTGCTTGGAGAATTCGAGGCTGCCAAGATGCGCCAGCGCCGGCGGCAAGGGCGCCCAGGCGAACATGCTCGCACGCGGGGAGGGAATGTCCCACCCAGCACGCCCGAAGCTCTCGACCAGCACGTCGCGGCGCTTGTGATAGAGTAAGCGGTTGGTCTCGACGATGTCCTGCGGGCCGTTCAGCGCGGCGCAGGCTGCGGCCTGGATCGGCGTAAACGCGCCGTAGTCGAGATAGGATTTAACCCGGCTCATCGCGGCGATCAGCGTCTTGTTGCCGACCGCGAAGCCGATCCGCCACCCGGCCATCGAATAGGTCTTGCTGAGCGAGGTAAACTCGACCGCGATGTCCTTCGCGCCTTTCACCTGCAGGATCGAGACGGTGGGATTGCCGTCGAAATACAGCTCGGAATAAGCGAGGTCGGAGATGATCCAGACCTTGTTCTCCTTCGCCCAGGCGACCAGCCGCTCGTAAAAGGCGAGGTCGACCGTTTCGGCCGTCGGGTTGGACGGATAGTTCACCACCAGGATGGACGGGCGCGGCACGGTGAAGGCCATCGCGCGCTCGAGCGATTCGAAATAATGCTCGTCGGGCGTGGTCGGCACGGCGCGGATCGTGGCGCCGGCGATGATGAAGCCGAACGTGTGGATCGGATAGCTCGGGTTGGGCGCGAGCACGACGTCGCCCGGCGCGGTGATCGCCGTGGCGAGGCTGGCCAGCCCTTCCTTCGATCCCATCGTCACGACGACCTCGGTTTCGGGATCGATCTCGACGCCGAAGCGGCGGCCGTAATAATTGGCCTGCGCCTTGCGCAGCCCGGGAATGCCCTTCGATTGCGAATAGCCATGCGCATCGGGCTTGCGCGCGACCTCGATCAGTTTCTCGATCACGTGTGGCGGCGGCGGCAGATCGGGATTGCCCATGCCAAGATCGATAATGTCCTCCCCGCCCGCGCGCGCCGCCGCCCGCATCGCATTCACTTCGGCGATCACGTAGGGGGGCAGGCGTTTCATGCGGTAGAATTCTTCGGACATGGGGCGTTTCCGGTTTGAGGAGCCTATTCCTTACGTCATCCCACACCCTCTCGTCATCCCCGCGAAAGCGTGATCGTTGCGCAAACCCTTCGTCACCCCTGCGCAGGCAGGGGCCTATCGCTGTTTTCCTCAAACGATGATCCGTCGAGGAGAGAGCGATGGGCCCCTGCCTGCGCAGGGGTGACGGTAGGATTGGGGACTTCCCCGGGAATGACGGGAAGGGCTAGGGTAGCCGCGAGAGGATCAACAATGGCCAAGCCCACCCCAACGCTCCCCAGCCTCGAGGACATGCAGCACTGGACCTGGGTGCTCGGCCGGGCGCAGCAGATGGTGCTGGAGCAGGGACTCGCGCCGGCCGCGAGCGCCTTGCCGACGATCCCGGGACTCACCGATCCCGCCACGCTGGCCCGCGCGCAGAGCTTCTGGAGCGACAGTCTCACATTATGGCAGCGCTTCCTCGATCCCGCCAGGACCGCCCCGGTCGAGGCAACGCCCGACCGTAGCCGCGACAAGCGGTTCAAGGATCCTGCCTGGGACAATCCGGTATTCGACTGGATCCGGCAGAGCTATTTCCTGATCTCCGATCACATGCTGCAGGGCATCGACGCACTCGATGGGGTGAACGCCAAACAGAAGGAGCGCATGCGCTTTGCCGCGCGCGGCTTCCTCGAAGCGATGAGCCCGAGCAATTTTCCCGCCACCAATCCGGTGGTGCTGGAAAAGACGATCGAAACCGGTGGCGAGAATCTGCTCAAGGGCCTGCAGAACATGCTAGCCGACATCGCCAAGGGGCAATTGACGCATACCGATCCGGACGCGTTCGAGGTCGGGCGCAACCTGGCGATGACGCCGGGCAAGGTCGTTCACCGCACCCCGCTCTACGAACTGATCCAGTACACGCCGACCACCAAGAAGGTGCTTGCCGTCCCGCTGGTGATCTTCCCACCCTGGATCAACCGTTTCTACATCCTCGATCTAACACCCGAAAAAAGCTTCATCCGCTGGGCGGTGGAGCAGGGCGTCACCGTGTTCATGGTGTCGTGGAAATCCGCCGATGCCAGCCTCGCCCATATCGAATGGGACGATTATGTCGCTGCGCAGATCGAGGCGGTCGATGTGATCCGCGCGGCACTCGACGTGCCGGCGGTGCATACCATCGGCTACTGCGTCGCCGGCACCACGCTGGCAGCGACGCTCGCCGTGTTGGCGGCGAAAGGCGAGGCGGAAAAGGTTAAGAGCGCGACCTTCTTCACCGCCCAGGTCGATTTTTCGAATGCCGGCGAATTGCTCAATTTCATCGACGACGAGCAACTAGCGTCGATCGACAAACTCTCCCCCGACGGTTTCCTCGACGGGCGCTATATGGCGTTGACCTTCAACCTGCTGCGCGGCCGCGATCTGATCTGGAATTACGTCACCAACAATTACCTGCTCGGGCAGGATTATGTGCCGTTCGATCTGCTGCACTGGAACGGCGACACCACCAACCTGCCGGCGAAGTGGCACTTGTCGTATCTCACCGATCTGTATCGCGACAATCTGCTCGCCACGCCGAACGCGCTCTCGGTGGGGGGCACGCCGATCGATCTCACCAAGGTCGCCACGCCGGCCTATATCCAGGCCGGCAAGGAGGACCATATCGCCCCGGTCGAGAGCGTGTGGCAGATGACGCGGCATTTCACCGGGCCGATCAAGTTCGTGCTTGCAGGGTCCGGCCATATCGCCGGGGTGGTCAACCCACCCTCGCAGCAGAAATACCAATATTGGCTGAATAGCGAACCGGTCGAGACGCTGGCCGACTTCGTCGCGGGGGCCGTGGAGACCAAGGGCAGTTGGTGGCCGGACTGGATCGACTGGTTGCGGCAGCAGGACGCGACGACGGTGCCGGCCCTTGCCAGCCGTGTCCCAGGGCAGGGCGCATTGGCCGCGATCACGGACGCGCCGGGGAATTACGTCCGGGCGCGTTGACTGAAATATGCCATTGAAAATCAACATTATTTAGGCATGCTGCACTGCAGCAAAATTCCTCTTGCGCCCGACCTTCCGGATATTTATATTGCAGTGCAGCAATGAACCGTAAGGAGGCCATGATGGCCAGCACGACGCCGACAGAAGAACCCATCGCTCAGGCGGAAACGCCCGCCGCGGCGCCGGTTGCTGCACCGGCCAAGGCTGAGGTCAAACCGGCCCCCAAGACCGCCAAGCCGGTGGTCGCGCGGGTGAAGGCCAAGGCGGCTAAGCCCGCCCGGGTCGCAACTGCCGGTGCGGCAACGCCGCCGGCCAAGAACAAGGCAGCCGCGAAGACCGCCGTCACGTCTGTCATCGAAACCATCAAGCCGGCGATCGTCTCAGCTACGGCCAGAGCGAAAACCGTCGCAGCCAAGGAAGCCAACATCATGGAAGCCACGATCAAGAACGCCGCCGAGCGGGCCAAGACCCTGTTCACCGACGCCAATGCCAAGAGCACGCAGGCGCTCGCCGAGATCAATGAATTCGGCAAGGGCAATATCGAAGCGATGGTCGAAAGCGGCAAAATCGCCGCCAAGGGCGTCGAAGCATTCGGCCAGGATAGCGCCGATTATGGCCGTCGCCAGTTCGAAAGCGCGACTGCCGCGCTGAAGAGCCTGTCGAGCGTCAAGTCGCCGACCGATTTCTTCAAGCTGCAGAGCGATTATTTCCGCGCGTCGTTCGATTCGCTGGTCGCTCAGACCTCTAAGAATACCGAAACGGTGCTCAAGCTGGCCGGCGAAGTCGCCCAGCCGATCCAGAACCGGGTCGCGGTTGCCGTCGAGAAGGTCAAGGTCGCCGCATAAGCGGTGATTCGGGTATCTTCGACGGAAGAGGGCGGCGCCGCAGGGTGCCGCCCTTTTCATTTCTATTGCCCAACACGCCCCTTGCCCTAACGCCCCGGAATGCCATATTTTACGGACACATGATCGATCAGCACACCCCCACGGCCATGGCCGAGCGCCGCGATGGCGACGGCAATGAAGATGGCACCGGCCTTGGCGTCGCCACGCGCACGCGCGCGAAGACCAAGCAACCGACGCCATACCGCGTCTTGCTGCTCAACGATGATTACACCCCGATGGAATTCGTCGTGCTGGTGTTGCAGCGCTTCTTTCGCATGGACATGGAGGCGGCGACGCGGGTGATGTTGCATGTCCATCAGAAGGGCGTCGGCATCTGCGGCACGTTCAGCTACGAAGTGGCCGAAACCAAGGTCGCGCAAGTGACGGAATTCGCGCGGCAGCATCAGCATCCGCTGCAATGTACGCTGGAAAAAGCGTGATTTGACTTGGGCCGCCCCCGGAGGGGCGGTGTAAAAGCCGATCAGCGCGCCGGCGGCAGCCAGCCCAGGTCCAGCCCGGCATAGCGATTGATATAGTTGGCCGCGCGCGACAGCGCGCGCTCATCCTTGAAGATCATCCGTCCCGCTTCGCGCGCGATCAGATCCTCTTCCTCCAACTGGCGCAGCATGCGGTTGACGTGCACCGCGGTCAGCCCGGTGGCATCGCCAATCTCTTCCTGCGTCAGGCCGAGCACGAAACTGCTGCCCAGTCCGGGGTTGGACATGCGCTGGCGGTTGCGCATGTCGATCAGGATCGCGGCGACCCGCGCCTTGGCCGAGGTGCGGCCCAGCGCGGCGAGACGGTCGGTCAGCGCGGCGCGCTCGATCTGGCTATAGACCATGATGACCGCGGCCAGGCGGGGATGCTCCTCGATCACCTTGGCGAGCAAGGTCCGCTCGAACGGGCTGACCGTACAATCGGTCAGCGCCGTCAGCGTTTCCGTCGCCTCGCGATACACCAGGGTGGAGCCGGCAAGCAGCTCGCCGGGAAACATGAATCGTAAGATTTGCCGGCTGCCGTCGTCGAGCAACACCGAACTCATCATGGTCCCGCGACGCAGCACGAACATCTCGCTGCCATGATCCTTTTCGCGCACCAGCGTGGCGCCGCGCCGCAGCACGCGCTCGCGCTCCTCCAGCCGGTCCAACGCGGCGCGTTCCCCCGGCGTTAGCGCGATAAACCCGCTTAAGCGCTCCGCAAAACAACTGACTGGCACGCAGCACTTCCCCCCGGTAGCCCACACCCAGAGCATCGCACGGAAATGGTTGCATTAAAGTCGATCAATCACGACCGTCGATGTGCACCAAGCTTGCATGGGGCGGTTCTGACGATAAAGCTCCCGGCATGGACAGAATTCTCATTCGCGGCGGCAATCGCCTTGCCGGTCGCCTACCCATTTCCGGTGCCAAGAACGCCGCGCTTACCTTGATGCCATGCGCGTTATTGACCGACGAACCGCTGACCTTGCGCAATCTGCCACGGCTCGCCGATGTCGATAGTTTCGGGCATCTGCTCAACCAGCTTGGTGCGTCGACCCAGATCGAGGGCAGCCGGCCGGAAGATTTCGGGCGCGTGATGACGATCCGTGCCGGCAAGCTCACCTCGACCGAAGCGCCGTACGACATCGTCCGCAAGATGCGCGCATCGATCCTGGTGCTCGGGCCGTTGGTCGGCCGCGCCGGCGAGGCGACGGTGTCGCTGCCGGGCGGCTGCGCGATCGGCAACCGGCCGATCGACCTGCATCTGAAAGCGCTGGAAGCGATCGGCGCGGAAATCGAGCTGGCAGCGGGCTACGTTAAGGCCAGCGCTCCTGGCGGGCGGCTGGCGGGCGGCAACTATACCTTCCCGATCGTATCGGTCGGCGCGACCGAGAATGTCGTGATGGCGGCGGTGCTCGCCAAGGGCACGTCGGTGATCGAGAATGCCGCGCGCGAGCCGGAAATCGTCGATCTGTGCAACTGCCTGGTGGCGATGGGCGCAAAGATCGACGGCATCGGGACCGAGACGCTGACCATCGAAGGCACCGATCGGCTGCACGGCGCGACCTACCGCGTGATGCCGGACCGGATCGAGGCGGGCAGCTATGCCTGCGCCGCGGCGATCACCGGCGGGTCGGTCGAATTGGTCGGCGTCGGCATGGATAATATGCGTGCGACGGTGGTGGCATTGGTCGAATCCGGCGTAAAGGTCGAGGAACGCGGCGGCAGCCTGTTCGTCGATGCGCCGGATCGGCTCGGGCCGCTAACGCTCTCCACCGCCCCCTTCCCAGGGTTCGCCACCGACATGCAGGCGCAGTTCATGGCGATGTTGACCCTCGCGAACGGCGCCAGCGTCCTAACCGAAACGATTTTCGAAAATCGCTACATGCACGTGCCGGAACTGGCACGGATGGGCGCGGATATCCAGGTCAGCGGGCGCACGGCGATCGTACGCGGGGTCGCCGGACTGACCGGCGCGCCGGTGATGGCGACCGATCTGCGCGCCTCGATGAGCCTGATCATCGCCGGGCTGGTGGCGGACGGGCAGACCGAAGTCGGGCGGGTGTATCACCTTGATCGCGGCTACGAGCGGCTGGAGGAAAAATTGAGCGCGGTCGGCGCGGATATCGAGCGCGCTGGGGACGGGTGACCTAACGGCTTACCTCGGATGATAAAGCGCGCACAAGACGCGCTGATCTTGCCGCCTGCCGGACCCTCTGGCGATCCTGACCGTTGGTGTGCTGAATGCCTCCACTCGAAGGATCTCCTATGAGCGATACCCCCCGCAATCCCGGCAATGGCGGTGAAACGCATCAGCAGGCTGGCGGCGACACCCCGGTGCTGACGACCAATCATGGCGTGCCGATCTCCGACAATCAGAACAGTCTGAAATCCGGCGCGCGTGGGCCGACGCTGCTCGAAGATTTCGTGCTGCGCGAAAAGATCTTTCACTTCGATCACGAGCGTATTCCGGAGCGCATCGTCCATGCTCGCGGCTCGGGCGCGCACGGCTTTTTCGAGGCGACGGACGATATTTCCGATCTCACCAAGGCCGCTGTGTTCACCAAGGGCGAGAAGACCGAAGTGTTCGTGCGCTTCTCGACGGTCGCCGGCGGCGCCGGCTCGGTCGATACGCCACGCGACGTGCGCGGCTTTGCCGTCAAGATGTACACTCGCGAAGGCAATTGGGATCTGGTCGGCAACAATATTCCGGTATTCTTCATCCAGGATGCGATCAAATTCCCCGATCTCGTCCATGCCGTGAAAATGGAGGCCGATCGCGGCTATCCCCAAGCCGGCAGCGCGCACGACACTTTCTGGGACTGGGCGTCGCTGATGCCCGAGACGACGCATATGCTGATGTGGGCCATGTCCGATCGCACGCTCCCGCGGTCGTTCCGCACCATGGAAGGTTTTGGGGTTCACACTTTCCGGCTGGTCAATGCCGAGGGCAAATCGAGCTTCGTCAAATTCCACTGGAAGCCCAAGCTCGGGCTGCAATCGACCATTTGGGACGAAGCGCTCAAGTTGCAGGCGGCGGATAACGATTATCACCGTCGCGATCTGTTCGAAGCGATCGATACCGGTGCGTTCCCGGAATGGGAGCTCGGCATCCAGGTGTTCGATCAGGCCTTTGCCGAGGCGCAGCCGTACGACGTGCTCGACGCGACCAAGCTGATCCCGGAAGAGGATGTACCGGTGCGCATCATCGGGCGCATGGTGCTGAACCGTAACGTCGACAACTTCTTTGCCGAGACCGAGCAGGTGGCTTTCCTGCCGACCAATATCGTCCCCGGCATCGATTTCTCCAACGATCCGCTGCTGCAGGGCCGCTTATTTTCCTATCTCGACACGCAGAAGTCGCGGCTCGGCACGACCAATTTCCACCAGATCCCGATCAATACGCCGCGCTGCCCGTTCGGCAACTTTCAGCGCGACGGCCTGATGCAGACGATGGTGCCCAAGGGTCGCGCCAATTACGAACCCAACAGCCTGGCCGAGCACGGCGAGGAGGGTGGCCCGCGCGAAAGCACGTCCGGCTTCGTCACCACCAACGCGGCAACTGGGCCGGACGAGCAAGGCGACAAGCTGCGCGTCCGCGCCGGGACCTTTGCCGATCATTACAGCCAGGCACGGTTGTTCTATCGGTCGCAGACTCAAAACGAGCAGTCGCACATTGCGTCGTCGTTCGTGTTCGAACTGTCCAAGGTAGGGCTGCTCGATCAGGTGCCGCCGCGCATGCTAGCCAACCTGCGCAACGTCGACGAGGATCTCGCGCAGCGGGTTGCCGACGGGCTTGGCATTGATCTGCCGCCAAAGGCCGTCGCAGCGAAGGAGCCGGTCGACATGGCGCCGTCCGACGCGCTGTCGATCCACAAGAACATGAAGGACACGCTGAAAGGCCGCGCGATCGGCATCCTCATCGCCGACGGCACCGATGCCGACGAACTCGACGCGTTGATCGAGGCGATCGAGGCGGCCGAGGCCAAGGCGGTGATCGTCGCCCCCAAGGTCGGCGGCGCTACCCTGTCCGACGGCGACAAGTTCAAAGCGGACGGGCAACTGGCCGGATCGCCGTCGCAGCTGTTCGACGCCGTGGCGATCCTGTTGTCCGAGCAAGGCTGTGCGGCGTTGCTCAAGGAGGCGGCAGCAGTCGATTTCGTGATGAACGCATTCGGCCATCTCAAGGCGATCGGCGCGACCGATGCCGCGCAGCCCCTGCTCGACAAGGCCGGGGTCGAGGATGATGAGGGCGTCACCGGGATCGGCGACGACTTCATCGAGGCGGCCAAGAAACGCTTCTACGCCCGCGAGCCGAACCTGCGCACGCTGGCCTAAAGCATCGTAGCCCATGATCGCAGCCGTGCGATCATGGGCTTTCGCTTGGCTCGTCGGCGCGCTAGCTTCTCCCACTATCCTTTGGGGGAACACCATGAAGCATATCGTCGCGCTTGGTCTCGTCGCTGCCATCGCCGTTCCGGTTGGCGCGCAGACCGCGCCCAAGCCGCCGGTCGCGGCCAAGAAGCCGTTTGTCGTGAAAGCCCCATTCGGTACTCAGCGCACCGACGACTATTATTGGTTGCGCGACGACACCCGCAAAAATCCCGAGATGCTGGCCAATCTGCAGGCCGAGAACGCCTATGCCGATGCGGTGCTCGCTCCCACCAAACCGCTCCAGGCCGAGATTTACAAAGAGGTTGTCGGCCGCATCAAGCAGGACGACAGCTCGGTGCCGTATCTGGATAACGGCTATGTCTATTATACGCGGTTCGAAACCGGCGCGGATTATCCCGTCACCGCGTGGCGCAAGGGCAATATGGACGCGCCCGAACAAGTGCTGCTCGACCAGCCCAAGCTGGCCGCCGGCAAGGGCTTCTTCTCGGTCGGCGATACCGCGGTCAGCCCCGACAACAAGCTGCTCGCCTGGGCCGAGGACACGATCGGCCGCCGCCAGTACATTCTCAAAATCAAGGATATCGCGACCGGCGTGGTGATGACCGAGACGGTACCGAACGTCGAGCCTGGCGCGGTGTGGGCCGACGACAATAAGACGATCTTCTATGTCGAAAAGGATCCGGTCACCTTGCTCAGCAAGCGCGTCAAGGCGCACGTGCTGGGCACGCCGGCGACCGCGGACAAGCTGATCTACGAGGAGAAGGACGACAGCTTCTACATGGGGCTGGGGCAAACGTCGGACGACAAGTTCATCTGCATCGGCGTGCAGAGCACGGTGAGCGCGGAAACGCGCTGCGCCCCGGCGGCCGCGCCGACCAATTTCACCATCGTCGCGCCGCGCGCGCGCGACGTGCTGTACGATGCCGATCACTTGGGCGGCCGCTGGATCATCCGAACCAACTGGGATGCGCCGAACTATCGGTTGATGACGGTCAAGGACGCGCAGGTAACCGGCCAGCGCACGGCGTGGCGCGATCTCGTGCCGGTCAAGTCGGACGTGTTTATTGAGGGTTTCAAGCCGTTCGACGGTTTCCTGGCGATCGAGGAGCGGTCCGGCGGCAACAAGCGGCTGCGTACGCTGACGACGACCGGCAAGAGCAGCTTCGTCCAGTCGGACGAGCCGGCCTATGCGATGAACCTGTCGGTCAACGAGGAGCCGGCGACGCCGTGGCTGCGCTACACCTATGGTTCGCTGACCACGCCGACCACGACCTATGAAGTGAATACGTCCACGGGCGAACGTCGCACGCTGAAGGTGCAGCCGGTGCCAGGTTACGATGCCACGCAGTACGTTACCGAACGCGTGTGGGTCCCGGCGCGCGATGGCGTGAAAGTGCCGGTCAGCCTGGTCTATAAGAAGGGGTTCAGGCGCGGCGGCAAGGCGGCGATGCTGCAATATGGCTATGGCAGCTACGGCGCGTCGATGGATCCGGCCTTTTCGATCCAGACCGTCAGCATGCTCGATCGCGGCATGGTCTATGCGCTGGCGCATATTCGCGGCGGGCAGGAGCTGGGCCGCGCCTGGTATGACGACGGACATCTGATGAAGAAGCAGAACAGCTTCAACGATTTCGTCGACGTCACGCGCTGGCTGGTGGCCAATAAGTATGCGGCCAAGGATCGCGTCGCGGCGATGGGCGGCAGCGCCGGCGGGCTGCTGATGGGTGGCATCGCCAACCAGGCGCCGGGCGATTACAAGGTGATCATCGCGCAGGTACCGTTCGTCGACGTGCTGACGACAATGCTCGATGCCAGCATTCCGCTGACGACCAACGAATATGACGAATGGGGCAATCCGGCGAACAAGCCGGCCTATGATTATATGGCGACCTATTCGCCGTACGATAATGTGACGGCGCAAGCGTATCCGGCATTGTTCGTCGGCACCGGCCTGTGGGACAGCCAAGTGCAATATTACGAACCGGCGAAATGGGTGGCCAAGCTGCGCGCGACCAAGACGGATCGCAATCCCCTGGTGTTCCGCACCAACATGGAGGCCGGGCATGGCGGCAAGTCGGGCCGCTTCCAGCGTTACAAGGATGCGGCGGAATATACCGCGTTCATGATGACCGAGCTGGGTGTGGCCACGAAGTGATGCGTCGCTAACCTACCTACCATTAGCGCTTCCCCGGCGAAGGCCGGGGCCCAGTCGCGAAGGTAGTCATAACCGCGTGCAGCGCTCGATCACTGAGGGGCCGCTACTGGACCCCGGCCTGCGCCGGGGAAGCGCTTGGTTTGGAGGGGGTAAACTTCTACCGCTTGGGCTTGTCGTACGGCGTGAAGGGCCCGAAGCGGCAGATCGGGCCGGGGACGATGTCCTGCGGCTGGCGTGGCTGGAACTGGTCGTTCTCGCACATCTGTGTGCCGAAGGCCCGGACGACCAGCACCGAATCGGTGCGCAGCGACGGGCACGCACTGGCCAGCGTGTTGACCCAGATACGGCGGCTGGACTGGATGTAGATCAGCCTATGGTCGTCGACGATCTGTGGCCCGCTGACGGTCGAACGGTCGACGCAACGCTGCGGTGCGCCGGCGTTGCGACCTGCAAGCGCCTCGGCCAGTGCTCGATCGGCGCGGGACGTGTCGGCTGGCAGCGAAGTGCAGCCAGCGAGCAACGAGAGCAGGATCAGCGCGCGCATCATCATTCTCCTATTCGAGACACCTAGCCGCGGAACGCATCCTTGGCCGCCCGCCTCGCCGCCAATTGGTCGACCGACGTCGCGCGCAGGAACGGATTGGTCGCCAGTTCGGCGCCGATCGTCGTCGGCACGGTCGCTTCGCCATGGGCGCGCGCGGCATCGACCGTGGCCATGCGCGCAGCGATCGCCACATTGCCGGGCTCGGCGGTGAGCGCGTAGCGGCCGTTGCTCTGGGTATATTCGTGCGCGCAGTAGACGATCGTCTCCGCCGGCAGCGTGGCGAAGCGCTGCATGTTGGCGAACATCTGTGCCGCATCGCCTTCGAACAGCCGACCGCAGCCCATCGCGAACAAGGTGTCGCCCGGGAACAGGATGCCATCGTCGGGCAGCGTGAAGGTGATATGACCGGCAGTGTGGCCGGGCGTTTCCAGCACGGTGGCGACGTGCCGGCCAAGCATCACCGTATCGCCTTCGGCGAGCGCGACATCCAGCGTCGGGATGCGCTCGGCCTCCGCCGCGGGAGCGCTGACGATCGCACCGTGGGCGGCCTTAATTTCGGCATTACCGGCGGTGTGATCGGGGTGCCAGTGCGTGTTCCATATCTGCCCGATCGTCCAGCCGCGCGCGTCCGCCTCGGCCAGCACCGGTGCGGCCTCGGAGGGATCGACGACCATTGTCTCGCCGGACGCGGCATCGTGGACCAGCCAGATGTAATTGTCGCTCAGCGCGGGAATGCGGACGATCTCGAGGTCAGTCATGGCAGGCTCCGAAGGGCAGCGGCACCGAGCCGCGCGGTGAGGGTGGCGGCCGGTTCGGCGCGGGCCAGCGCGACGCCTTGCCCGGACCACAGCGGGGAATAGTCGCCGCGCCCATCGGCCTCGGCCTTGGCACGGAGCGATCCGAGCGCTGCGCCGGCATAGGGGAAGGGCGGGGCGGCGTCGTTGGTCGGCCCCAGCGCGTCGGTCAGGCGGTTGCGCAGGCCGCGTGCGCGCCGGCCGGAGAACAAGGTGGTGAACACGCTGTCGTCCGCCGTCGCCTCGGCCAGTCGGGCGCGGTGCACCGCGCCGGTCAGCGCCTCGGGGGATTGCAGATAGGCGGTGCCGACCTGCACCGCGCCGGCGCCGAGCGCGATCGCCGCGGCGATGGTGCGCTCATCGGCGATACCACCGGCGGCGATCACCGGCACGGTGACTGCGTCAACGATCGCCGGGACCAGGGCGGCGAGTCCGATCGGTTGATGCCCGGCGAGGAAATAGCCGGCATGGCCGCCCGCCTCGCACCCCTGCGCGATGATTGCATCGCAGCCGCGCGCGGCCAGCGCCTGCGCTTCGTCGACGTTGGTAGCGTTGCCGAACACCAAAGCGCCGGTCGCCTTCACGCGGGCCAGCAATGCGTCGTCCGGCAGGCCGAAATGGAAACTGACGATCTTGGGGAGCACCGTTTCGACCGCCGCGGCCATCGTTGCATCGAACGGACGGCGCACCGGCGACGCTGCGGCGGCGGGAGGCTCAACGCCTTCCGTGGCATAGAAGGGCGCCAACGCCCGTCGCCAGGCGCTGTCGTCGGGCTGGGGGCCAAGCGTGTGGCAAAAGAAGTTGAGGTTAAGCGGGCCGTTCGCCGCGGCGCGGATCGCGCTCGCTTCGCCAATCACGGTCGCCGCGTCGACCATCGCACAGGCAAGCGAGCCGACGCCGCCGGCCCCGATCGACGCAATTGCCAAGTCGCGGCCGCCAAATCCTGCCATCGGCGCCTGGACGACCGGCACGCGCGCGCCGGTCAGTGCCAGGAACGCGCCGATGGCCGGGCTCACCATTCGCCCGTGTTCGGCATCGATTTCCACGGCTCGGCCGGCTCGAGCACGCCATCCTGCAGCAGTTCAATCGAGATATTATCGGGGGTGCGGACGAACGCCATGTGGCCGTCGCGCGGCGGGCGGTTGATGGTCACGCCGGCATCCATCAGGCGCTGGCACGTCTCGTAGATATTTTCGACGCGGTAAGCGAGATGGCCGAAGTTGCGGCCGCCAGTGTATACCTCGGGCTGGCCATTCTCGGGCGGCCAATTGTAGGTCAGTTCGACCTCGGCGCGGGCGCGTTCGCCGGGTCCGTTCATGTCTTCCGGCGTGGCGAGGAAGATCAAGGTGAAGCGGCCTTGCTGGCTTTCCAAGCGGCGGACTTCCTTGAGTCCCAGCAATTCGAAGAAGCGGATCGTCGCATCGGGATCGGTGACGCGGATCATGGTGTGGAGATAGATCAAGGCACGCTCCTGCAGATGGTGCCTGCAAGATAGGGCGGCAATGGGCGGCTCGCCAGTGTTCGATTACCCTGGACTTAGTCTTCTCCCCTCCCTGGAAGGAAGGAGGCGGGGGTGGGTCGGTATGGGGCAGTCGCAGCGTTCCCACGATAGCAACCCACCCACAACCCCTCCCTTCCAGGGGGGGGGAGCAGGGCATCCGGGTGACAATGGTTATGGTCTGACCGTCTCGAACTGCGCCAGCGCGGCCTGGGCGTGCTTGCCGGCTTCGCTGGCGGGCGACAGCGTCACCGCCCTTACCCATGCCCCCTTGGCGCCGGCTTCGTCACCCGCCGCGGCGGCGATATTGCCTGCCTCGAGCTGCACCGAGGCGTCATCGCCCGAGCGTCGCAACGCTTCGCCGATATCCTTCCGCGCGCGCGGCAAATCATCCATCTTGCGCGCCAGCGTGGCGGATAGCAGCCAGGCGAGTGGATCGGCCGCGGCATCGACCAGTGCGGGATCGATATCGGATCGCGCCCCGACGAGATCGCCCGCGGCGACCTGCGCACGGGCGCGATCGAGCATCGCCTCGCCACGATCCAGCCCGGTCAGCGTGCCCGCGGCAAGCGCGGCATCCAGCGCGGCGCGGGCCTTGGGCGCGTCCTTGGCCGCCAGCCAGGCATTGCCGCCCTGCGCCCAATACAAGGCCGCCCGCTGGTCCTTGGCCAGTTCGGCGGCGCGCGCGGCGGCTTCGAATTCGCCCGCGGCGGCGGCCCATTTGCCGTCATTGGCATAGGCCATGCCGAGGCACTGTCGCGCCAGCACGCCGCCACCGGCCAGACGCCACCATCCGGCCTCTTCCGCGGCGGCATGCGGATTGCTGGTGGCGAGAGTGACGCAGCGGTCGAAGCGCTCCTGCAGCGCGGGGGCGGGCGGGCCGGCTTGGGCCGCGGCAAGGAGCAACAAAGGCAGGATCATAAGCGGGCTATCACATCCTCGACCGCCCGGACGATGATCGCGATATCGGCATCGCGCGACAGGCGGTGATCGCCGTCCTTGACCAATATCGTCTGCACGTCCGCTGAACGAAGCAGTTCGGCAAGCCGCGCGGTGCGCGTCCACGGCACTTCCTTGTCGAGTTGCCCCTGCACCAACCGCACCGGGCCATCCACCGCGATATGGCCGAACATCACTCGGTTCGCCTCGCCCGACGCCCAGAAGGCGTTGGTATAGAGCGTCGGCTCGGGGCCGTAGGGCGACGCGCGTTCCAGGCGACCGGCCGACAGGATCGCGAGCTTCTCGTCCGTGGTGAAACCCCAATCGGTGAAGTCGGGCGCCGGCGCGACGCCGACCAGCCCGGCGACCAGATCGGGCCGGTCGCGCGCGACGAGCAGCATGAGCCAGCCGCCCAGCGACGAGCCGACCAAAACGGCAGGCCCGCCTGCGAGATGTTCGAGCATCGTCACGACATCGTCGCGCCAGCCGGCCAGCGTCTGTTCCTCGAAATTGCCCTCGCTCTGTCCACAGCCGCCATAATCGAACCGCAGGAATGCGCGACCGGCGGCCTTGGCCCAAGCCTCCAGCGCGAGCGCCTTGGTGCCAGTCATGTCGCTGGCATAGCCGGGCAGGAAGATGACCGTCGGGCCGGTCCCCTCGGTCTTATGGTAAGCAAGCGCGGGGCGGGCGGGGGACGTGTCGGTCATCGCCGGGACTTAGCAATCGCGCGGATAGTTTACAGCCCTAGGACGTACCGGCGTTCAAAGACTCCTCCCCCGCTAGGGGGGGGTGGCGCCGACGGTGTCGGAGGGGGCGGTAAGCGGCGTCTTGTCAAACAGCGTGCGTCGCTTACCTCCCCCTCCGTCACGCTGCGCGTGCCACCTCCCCCTGGCGGGGGAGGATTGGGCAACGACGGCTCCGGTGGATCTAGAAGCGGAAGCGCGGTTTTTCGACATCCTGGTCGGCGGGGCAGATCGAGCGCAGCGCGCGCCATTGCTCCGGCGTCAGCGCAGGCCGGTAGGTGCCCTTGGCCGAGGCGGCGAACGCCTTGGCGCGGCCGCTGGAGACCGGATGGCTGGCGAGATAGGCGAGCGCGCGCGTCACGCTGCCATCTTTGCCTTGCTTGGCGCCAAGGCGGCGGAAGAAATCGGCGGTCGCCACGGGCGAGACGGCGGCGTCGCGCAGCATCGCAATCGCGAAGTCGTCGGCGCGCGATTCGGCGCTGCGCGAGTAAGACGAGGCGAGCAGCGCGTTGGTGTAGCCCCCGACATTGCCGTCGAGTCCACCGAGGATGACGCTGAGGCCGAGTTGGCGGAGCAACGATTCCATCACGTCGCGATTCTTCACATGGCCAATCTCGTGGCCCAGCACGCCGGCCAGTTCGTCGGGCGATTTGGCCGCGCGGAGCAGGCCGTCAAAGATGACGATGCGGCCGCCCGGCAAGGTCACCGCATTGATGATCGGCAGGTTGACGACGCGCACGTCGATCGCCGCATCGCCGGCGTCGATACGCTGGACCAGGGCCGCGAGCGCGGCTGGGCCGTCGCCGCCGTCGCACGTGCGGCCGCCGAGATCGCCGACCATCAGATCGCCCAGTTGTCGCTCGACCGATTGCGGCACGGCGCGGGCGACCATGGCGGGCGTGCGCAGGAACACCGCCACGACGATCGCTGCCAGCACGGCGAATGCCGCCAGCGAAGGCCATAAGCCGAAGCGATCGATCAGCCGTCCGTAGCGATATTGCTTGGGCAGCAACGCAGCGAGGTCGTCGGGAATGCCGCCACTGAAGCCGATGCGCCAGCCGGGGCGGTCGGCCAGGCCGAACACGATGTCGTGCCCCACCGTATCGCGTGGTTCGAGCTCGGCCAGCGCATGGCTTTCGGCCGCGTCCGACAAGCGGAAACGATCGGCCTCGATGCGCAGATCCGCGGTGTGTCGCACCGCGGTGATGCCGTCATAATGCCACACCGGATAGGTCACGGCTTAGAACGCGCCGACGTCGAACGCGTCGAGCAAGCCTTCGCCCTGGCCCGGCTTGCGCGTGGTCGATTGCGTCAGGTCGACCAGATCGACGCTGCCATAGGCTTCGAGATGGCGGATGAAGAACGCCCAGTTGCGATAGGCGACGAAGATATAGCCGACGCCGAAGGTGACGATCACCAGCCCGACCGTGCCGAGCACGAACTTGACCCAATCCATCGTTCGCGCGGTGAAGGCGAATTCAAGCCCGCCGAGCTGCAGATGGCCGACCACTTCGCGGAAATAGGCCGAGTAGAAGAACAAGGCGATGACGCCCAGCAGCCCGTAGAATATCAGGACGAACAAAATGCCGACGAGCGCCAGTCCGGATGGGGTCGGCACGCCGCCGCCTGCCCCGATGCCGGTCGCGCCGATCATCATGCCGCCTACCACCCCCAGCACCACCAGCCCGATCGGCACGAGATAGAAAAGCAGGTAACGCTTCATCAGCGGGGCGGCGCTGGCCGCCGACTCGAATCGCATCGGGCCGAAGCTCATCGCGTTCCAGCGCCGGTTCCACAGGCTGGTCATCGACCAGGGGATGAGCAGGCCGAGCGTGATCGTGCCGACGATCGTACGCCACAGATATTGCCAGCCGAAGCCGAGCCCCTGATCGTCGCTGCCGCCGCGGATGCCATGCCAGAAGGTGCGGCTGAGCCGGTAGCGCAGCGCGCGGAAGATCGCGATGCCGACGAGATACAAAGCGAGAAAATAGATCGGCGCGATCATCAACGCGGCGATGCCGGCATGGCCGCGCAGCAGCACGCCCTGCAGCACCAGCTGATAGGCGCCGAACGGCAGGAAGAAGAGCAGGATCGCGAGCAGATAGCCGATGAACAGTTCGAGCCCGGTGCCGGTCCATTCGAGCCGATCGTCGATGAAGCGCGTGCGGCTCCACAGATAGCGGCGCACGCGCGTCTTGGCCCAGAACGAATAGAGGCCGAGCGTGACGATCGTCAGCAGCAGGTTGGTGAAGGCGATCGGCGCGAATTCGCGCCAGTCGCCATGGAACGCGAATGCGCTCTTCTCTGATTCGTCGTTCACGTCTGAATACCCCCCGGTTGCGGCAGGTGGAGCGGATGGCGGGGCGCGGGTCAAGAGCCGTCATCATTCGAGATGCGCGCTATCCGTTTGAACTGATCCGGGAATTTGGCGATGGGCACTTCAGGTCGCCGTCGCCCCCGGCAAGGATGAGGGGGGAGCGGCGCGCGCGCAGCCGATCGTATCCGCTCGCCAAGCCTCCCCGCGCGGCCTAGTATTGCCGTTATGAAATTCCTGCTTCCGGCGCTGTGCCTGCTTCTCGTCGCCTGTTCGAGCGACAAGGGGATGGGTAACGATGTCGCCGCTACCGCCACTGAACAGCCGGCAGAGCCGATGCGCCCCGGCGTGCGTGCGGTGCGCATCGGGGAAGGTGGGCCGGGGTTCCAAGCCTGCGCCTATACTGCCCGGGTGGTGAATGTCGGCAGCGCCGAACAGCCGTATTTGTCGGTACGTCAGGCGCCGTTCCAGGAGGCAGCGGAAGTGCTGCGCCTGCCCGACGAAACGCGGCTGTTCGCCTGTTCGCGCTCGATCGACCAGCGGTGGCAGAGCGTGGTGATCCCGCCGGCGGCGGCGCCGGACACGGATTGCGGCGTCACCACGCCGGTGGCGTCGGCGCGAGATTATGATGGGCCGTGCCAAAGTGGCTGGGTGGCGAGCGCGTTCGTGCGGCTGACGGCGAACTGACGGGCAGACTTTCGGCCTTTTGCGCCCTTCCTATGGCAAGCTTGGCGCCGCCAGCCCGGCCAACCGCGCATTGTGCTCGGTGCGGCCGAACGGGAAGCGGCTGTAGAGCAACGCGCCGGTCAGGCCGAGCACTGTATAGACCAAGATGAATATGATCGTCAGCCGATCGACCGCCGCCACGGGCACCTGGCCGGGGCGCGCCGCGGCAGGGAAATGGGCGAGCGCCAGGATCAGCCCGGCCAGTGCGATGCCGAAGCCGCTGGTGCATTTCTGGATGAAGAAGCCGCCAGCGAAGAACACGCCTTCCGAGCGACGCCCGGTGCGCGCTTCCGAATCCTCCACCACATCGGCCATCATCGACGCGCCGAGGATCATCGAGGACACGCTGCACGCGGTGTTGAGCACGAAGATCGACAGCAGCAACGGCAACATGCGCGGATCGCCCGGGGCCGGAAACCAGCCGGCCAGCCGGAGCCAGTATGGCAGGGTGAGCAGCAGCACTGCGCCGACCATCGCGATCGCCGCCGCGCGCGGCTTGCCGAGCCGCCGGCCGATCCGCGGCGCCATCACGAAGGCGAGCGTAGCGCCGGCCATGAGCGAGAAGATCAGCAGCACGAAGGCCAGTTTCCCGAACTGCCAGACATAGGTGTAGAGATAGTTGGATAGTGCGAAGCTGATCCCCTGATTGGTATAGACCATCAGCCCCGCGCCCATCAGCATCAGGAAGCCGCGATTGCGCACGGTAGCGCCAAGCTCGCTTAGGCTGGCCCCGAGCGTGCCGTTGGTGGGTGATGTGGGCAGGCGCTTGATCTCCGGGTGCGTGCCGATCGCGGAGGTCAGGATAGCGAGCAGCATGACCAAGGCGGCGACCCAGGCCATTTGCATATAGCCCGAGCGCTCGAGCAGGCCCCTGGGGTGCGCGGCGTCGGTCGGCAGGAAGATCGTATAGGCGGCGAGCAGCATGGCGAGCCCGCCGGCCCAACCGAACAGATAGCGATAGGCAGTGATCCGCGTCCGCTCGTCATAATCCGAGGTGAGTTCGGCGGTGAGCGCTTGGCTCGGCACCTCATAGGCGGAGACAGCACTGCGCACGAGGACGGCGGTGACGAACAGCCATAACAAGGTCAGCGGTTGGGAGAGTGCGGGCGGATTCCAGATCAGCAGCCAGCCGACCGCGATCGGCACGGCCGAGCCGTACATCCAGGGATGGCGCCGACCCCAACGGCTGCGTGTGCGATCGGACAGGAAACCGATCGAGATGTCGACGATCGCATCGGCGACCAGCGCCACCATGATGACCAGGCCGACGATGGCGGCGGGGAGACCGAGCACCTGATTGTAGAACAGCAACAGGAACGTGCCGAAGCCGTTATCCTTCACGCCGTACGCGATCGCTCCGAAACCGTAGCTGAGCATCGTGCGGGGCGCGAGGCGGCGTTGCGCCGGGGCGGCCCCGACGGGAGCAATGGTCACGTTGCGAACGCTTCCAGCGCGGTGAATAAGGACGGGCTATTGGCGTCCCAGCTGTGGCGCGGGCCGATGGTGATGCCGCCGTCGACGGTAATGTGCGTGCCGGTAACGAAGCTCGCATCGTCGCTCGCGAGATAGGCGACGGCGGCGGCAATGTCCTCCGCGCGGCCGGCGCGTTGCAGTGGTTGCGCCGTGGCCGCGATATGTCGGATCGCGCCATTGGCTTGCGCCCGTTTGTCGCCCGCAATGCCGAGCGCCGAGGTGAAGATGTTGGTGGTGATGAAGCCGGGGCAGACCGCGTTGACGCGGATGTCGAAGCGCGCCAGGTCGGCCGCCGCCATCGTCGTCAGGTGCAGCACGCCGGCCTTGGCGGCCGAATAGGCAGTGGGCGCGGCGCCGGTCTGCAGCGCGGCGATCGACGCGGTATTGACGATCGCGCCGCCTGAGCCGCCCTCTTTTTCCCGGCGGGCGATCATCAGCGGCGCGGCATAACGGATGCCGAGCGCGACCGAGCGTAGCAACAGGCTTTGCGTCAGGTCCCAATCTTCGGGGCTGATCTCGTGGATCGGGCTGCGCGAGCCACCCGCGCCGGCATTGTTGAACACGACATGCGCGTCGGCAGCAGTCATCAGCGCTTCGATGTCAGCGGCCTGGGTCACGTCGGTGCGCAGGAAATGGATTCGGCCGTTGGAGGTTTCGGCCATGTCGCGCGCGCCGGCTTCGTCGATATCGCCGATCCACACTTCGGCGCCTTCGCTGACCAGGCGCAGCGCGGTGGCCTTGCCGATGCCGGAGGCGCCGCCGGTAACGACGGCGCGTTTGCCTTGGAAGCGCATCTCGGATTCTCCTGGGGGATGTGTTTTGCTTAGCATAGTATGGGGTTTGAAGCCGTCAACGCGGCGATTTGGAATTTCGGGTTTGCAGGCGGCGGGGTATTGAGGCATCGATCCTCCACCAACGTCATCCTGAACTTGTTTCAGGATCCAGGCGCGGTCGGTGGCCCCGTTGACCGGGTCAGTGAGGCGGACGACCCCGCCTGGATGCTGAAACAAGTTCAGCATGACGGGGCTTTGGAGAAGATAACATGGCACTCGACCCGGAAACCTTCGATGCGCTGATCGAGACGGTGCGGCGTTTCGTCAGCGAACGGTTACGTCCGCTGGAAGGCGCGGTGGAGGAGGCGGACGCGATCCCCGCCGACGTGATTCAGGAGATGCGCGAGCTCGGGCTGTTCGGCCTGTCGATTGCCGAGGAATATGGCGGGCTCGGCCTGACCATGCTGGAGGAAGCCAAGGTCGCGATCGAGCTGGGGCGGACCACACCGGCGTTTCGGTCAAGCTTCGGCACCAATGTCGGGATCGGCTCGCAGGGGCTCGTCATGGCTGGTAACGCCGAGCAAAAGGCCACTTGGCTGCCACGCATCGCCAGCGGCGAGACCATTACGAGCTTCGCGCTGACCGAACCGGACGTGGGCAGCGATTCCGGCGCGGTGAAGACTCGTGCGGTGTTCGATGGGCAATCGTATCGGCTAAGCGGGACCAAGCGCTACATCACCAATGCCGACAAGGCCGATCTGTTCACGGTGATGGCACGGACCGGCGATGATCCTGGCACGCGCGGCGTGTCTGCCTTCCTGGTGCCGCGCGACCTGGCCGGCGTGTCGATCGGCGAGCCCGAAAAGAAGATGGGCCAGAAGGGCGCCAAGGTCGCCGACGTGATCTTCGACGATGTCGTGGTGTCGGCCGAGAACCTGCTCGGCGCGGAGGGCGAGGGGTTCAAGATCGCGATGCGCGTGCTCGATCGGGGCCGCTTGCATATTTCGGCGGTGTGCGTCGGCGTGGCGGAGCGGCTGATCGCCGATTGCGTGGCCTATGCGACGGAGCGCAAGCAGTTCGGCAAGCCGATCGCCGAGCATCAGTTGATCCAAGGCATGATCGCGGATTCGAAGACCGAGGCGCTGGTGGCGCGCGCGATGGTGCTGGAGACGGCAGCGTCGAAGGATGCGGGCCGGGACGTGGTGATGGAGTCGGCCGCAGCGAAATATTTCGCGTCCGAAATGGTCGGCCGCGTGGCAGACCGCGCGGTGCAGATCTTCGGCGGGGCGGGCTATATCGCCGATTACGGGATCGAGCGGCTGTACCGCGATGTGCGGTTGTTCCGGATTTACGAGGGGACGAGCCAGATCCAGCAGATCATCATCGCGCGGGAGACGATCAAGCGGGGTGGGTGACGTAAATCCCCCTCCCGCTTGCGGGAGGGGTTAGGGGAGGGCGTGTCCGCAAGCGGCGTCTTCGACTTTGACAGGCCCTCCCCAACCCCTCCCGCAGGCGGGAGGGGAGCAGAAAACAGGAGAGAAGACTATGGACACAAGCAACCTCTTCCGCCTCGACGGGCGCACCGCGCTCGTCACCGGCGGGTCGCGCGGGATCGGCAAGATGATCGCCGCGGGCTTTATCGCGCAGGGCGCGACGGTGTATATTTCTGCGCGCAAGGCCGATGCCTGCTTCGCCACCGCGGCGGAGCTGGGGGAGAAGTGCATCGCCCTACCGCAGGACGTGTCGACCGTCGCCGGGTGCAAGGCGCTGGCGGCGCAGCTGGCCGAGCATACCGACAGCCTAGACATATTGGTCAACAATGCCGGCGCGGCGTGGGGCGAGCCCTTCGAGGATTTTCCCGAAAAGGGCTGGGACAAGGTGATGGACCTCAACGTGAAGTCGCCGTTCTTCCTGACCCAGGCGCTGCACCCGGCGCTGAAGCAAGCAGGCCGGCCGGACCGCCCGTCCAAGGTGATCATGATCACCTCGATCGACGGGCAGCGGCTCAATCCGTGGGAGACGTACAGCTATCATGCGTCGAAATCGGCGCTGATCTATCTCACCAAGCGGATGGCGGCGCGGCTGGTGAAGGATGCGATCAACGTCACCTCGATCGCGCCGGGGGCATTTGCCAGCGAGATGAACAAGGCGGCGAGAGACCATGGCGATGCGATCGCCAAGGGCATTCCGGCAGGGCGTATCGGGGTGGACGAGGATATGGCGGGTGCGGCGATCTTCCTGGCCAGCCGGGCGGGGGACTATGTCGTCGGCGATACGATTACCGTGGATGGCGGGCTGGTGCATGCCGCGCTGGGCACGAGCATCGATGCGTGAACTATTCCTCCCCCAGCTTTGCTGGGGGAGGGGGACCGCTCGGCTTCTTCAGCCGAGTGGTGGAGGGGTTCTTGGCCGCAAGCGCAGCGTCTGTGGCGTGCCCCTCCGTCACGCTTCGCGTGCCACCTCCCCGAGACAAGCTCGGGAAGGAATTAAGCGGGCGTCGCCTGCGGGTGGTGCGGTTCGAGGATCAGCGTCTTGCCCTCCACCCGCCAGCTTTTCAGCCGCGACAGGAAGTTCATCCCCACCACGTTCATGTCGCCGAACGCGGGCGACACGACCACCGGCAGGTCACGCGCGAGGACGTTGCCGATGCGCAGTTCGGGGATCACCGCGGTCTCCGCATTGATCGATCCGTTGGCGGTCCGCAGCACCACCGGGAAGAGCGGCGTCTCGACCTTAAGCCCCATCGCCCGGGCCGCCTCGCTCGACAGCGCGGTGACGGTCGCGCCGCTATCGACGAGCATGCGCTGCTCGGTTTTGCCGACCTTCACGCGCACCCAAAAATGCCCGTCGCGCGCCATCGGCACGCGCATCTCCTTGCCGACCACCTGCTGACCCTGATCGCCGAGGTTGAAGGCTTTGGCGACGCCATCAAGCCCGGGATCGAAGCTCGCGCGCTGCGTGAAGAGCGCCAGCGAGGCGGCGATCAGGCCGATCGTCAGCAACATGCCAAGGATGCGGATACGGCAGGCCAGAACGACGAGCAGAGCAACGCCACCGACGATCAGCCAGAAGTTCGGGGTGTTGGTGAGGTTGGTCACGATATCGGTCATGGGATGCACGATATGTATGCGTGATGCGCGGCGTTGCTAGGGCGAGACGACAAAGACACTTCCCCGGCGGACGCCGGGGCCCAGTCGCGCGACGGACGTTTCGGGCGGTGCGCGTCGTTACTCCAACCGTCGCGACTGGGCCCCGGCGTCCGCCGGGGAAGTATCCGTTATAGGGTAGCGCGATCAGCGCGCGATGCCGCCCGCGGCGAGCACCGCCAGCGTCACCAGTTCGCTCGCCGTGCTGGTCATCGGGGCGACCTGGACCGGCTTTTCCATGCCGATCAGCATCGGGCCGATCACCGAATCGCCGCCCAGTTCGCGCAGCAATTTGGCCGAGATATGCGCCGATTGCAGGCCGGGCATGATCAGCACGTTGGCCGGGCCGGACAGGCGCGCGAACGGATAATTGGCCAGCTGCTTGGGGTTGAGCGCCACGTCCGGCGCCATTTCGCCTTCATATTCGAAGCCCACCTGGCGGCCGTCCAGCACGGTGACGGCATCGCGGATATTGTCGAGCCATTCGCCCTTCGGGTTGCCGAAGTTGGAATAGCTGAGGAACGCGACGCGCGGTTCGTGGCCCATCAGCCGCGCGACGGCGGCGGTCTGCTCGGCGAAGTCGGCGAGCTGCTCGGCGGTCGGGCGTTCGTTGACCGTGGTGTCGGCGATGAACACGGTGTGGCTCTGCCCGACCAGCAGGTGGATGCCGAACGGCGTCTTACCGGCGGCCGGATCGATCACGCGGTAGATCTGGCGCATCGTCTCGCCGTAGGTGCGCGTGATGCCGGTGATCATGGCATCGCCTTCGCCCAATTGCAGCAGCAGCGCGCCAAAGATGTTGCGATCCTGGTTGACCATGCGCTCGCAATCGCGGCGCAGATAGCCGCGGCGCTGCAGCCGGCTGTAGAGGAAATCGACCATCTTGGGCACCAGCGGCGAAACGCGGCTGTTGTGCAGCTCGAAATTCTCCGGATCCTTGACGCCCAAGGCGCGCAGGCGATCGGGTACGTCGTCGCGGCCGACCAGTACCGGCGTGCCGTAACCGCCCTCGCGGAAGGCGATCGCCGCGCGCAGCACGACTTCCTCTTCGCCTTCGGCAAAGATCACGCGCTTGGGATGGGCGCGCGCGCCTTCATAGGCGAGCGTCAGCACCGAGGTGGTCGGGTTGAGCCGCGCGCGGAGCGACTGGCGATAGGCCTCCATGTCGAGGATCGGCTTGGTCGCGACGCCCGAAGCCATCGCCGCCTTGGCAACGGCGACGGGCACGATCTCCATCAGCCGCGGATCGAACGGCGTCGGGATGATATAGGTCGGGCCGAACGTGTGGTGCACGCCGTAGACCAAAGCGACTTCCTCCGGCACGCGTTCGCGCGCCAGCTCGGCGATGGCGTTGGCGGCGGCAATCTTCATTTCGTCGTTGATCCCCGTCGCGCGCACGTCGAGCGCGCCGCGGAAGATGAACGGGAAGCACAGCACGTTGTTGACCTGGTTCGGATAATCCGAGCGGCCGGTGGCGACGATCGCGTCGGGGCGTGCGGCCATGGCCAGTTCGGGGCGGATCTCCGGCTCCGGATTGGCCATCGCGAAGATGATCGGCGCGGGCCGCATATGTTCGACCATCTCGGGTTTCAGCGCGCCGGCTGCGGAGAGGCCCAAGAACACGTCGGCATCGACCAGCGCCTCGGTCAGCGTGCGCGCGCTGCTCGTCGTGGCGTGCGCCGACTGCCACTGGTTCACGTCGTCGCGGCCCTGATAGATCACGCCGGTGCGGTCGCACATGATGACATTGTCGGGGCGCACGCCCATCGCTTTCATCAGCTCGGTGCAGGCGATCGCTGCGGCGCCCGCGCCGTTGACGACGAGCTTGATCTCGCTGAGCTTGCGCCCGGTGATCAGGCAGGCGTTGATCAGCCCGGCGGCGCAGATGATCGCGGTGCCGTGCTGATCGTCATGGAAGACCGGGATGTTCATGCGCTCGCGCAGGGTCTGCTCGATGATGAAGCATTCCGGCGCCTTGATGTCCTCGAGATTGATCCCGCCGAAGGTCGGCTCCATCAGTTCGACGGCGTCGATGAAGCGGTTCACGTCCTCGGTCTTGAGCTCGATATCGATCGAATCGACATCGGCGAAGCGCTTGAACAGGACGGCCTTGCCTTCCATCACCGGCTTGGAGGCGAGCGCGCCGAGATTGCCCATGCCGAGAATCGCGGTGCCGTTCGAGATCACCGCGACGAGATTGCCCTTGGCGGTATAATCATAGGCCATGGCGGGATCGTCCGCGATCGCCTGGACCGGCACAGCCACGCCGGGCGAGTAAGCGAGCGCGAGATCGCGCTGCGTGGCCATCGGCTTGGAGGCGATGATCTCGATCTTGCCTGGGCGACCCTCGGAGTGGAACAGCAGCGCTTCGCGCTCGGAGAATTGCAGCGTGGGATCTTCGGACATGGGGAGGGCCTTCTCGTTACGCGCTTGCCCTTACGGCGTGCGGGGCAGGATGTGAACCGGCTTGGCGCGAGGTTGTGGCATCACGCTAGGCAAGGACGGGGCGGGGGTTTATACACTGGGCATGACCCACCAACCCGCAGAGTTCCAGCGACGCGCGCCGGGAACCCCCGATGACGCCTGGGATGACGAAGCGCTGGACGCGTTTCTTGACGCGCTGCCGCCATGCCCGGGGCTGCCGACGACCGAGGCGGAGATCCTGGCCGCCGATGCGCGTGCTCGGGCCGATTTCGCTGCGGGTAGGTATCATGATCATGCGGTAGTCGCGGAATGGCTGAAGACATGGGGCAGACCGGGGCGATTGCCGTTCAAAGAATGGCTGAACGCGCGGAATGCCTAAAGTCGTTTGGTCCGACGCAGCGACCGATCACCTTGATTTCATCACCAGCTATATCGAGCTTTTTGACGTCAACGCGGCAGCCAAGATTGCCGAGCGGCTATGGAAGATTGGGGAAAGCCTGAGCGATTTTCCACAGCGGGGCCGTCCGGCGGGGCACGGCGAACGCGAGTTGGTGAACGTTCGTCCTTACATTCTACGCTATACCGTCGAGCACGATGTCGTTCTGATCCTCAGCATCCGGCACAGCGCACAGCAAAGTTCGGATTACGAAGCATGACCTCACCCCCCACCCCGATGATGGCGCAATATCTCGCGCTTAAGGCCGAGGCGCGGGATTGCCTGTTGTTTTATCGGATGGGTGACTTCTTCGAGATGTTTTTCGAGGATGCGAAGATCGCCGCCGCGTGCCTGGATATCGCGCTGACCGCGCGGGGCGAGCATGAGGGGGCGCCGATCCCGATGTGCGGCGTGCCGGTGCATGCGGCGGAAGGATATCTCGCGCGGCTGATCAAGGCCGGGCACCGCGTGGCGATCGCCGAGCAGACCGAAAGCCCGGCCGAGGCCAAGAAGCGCGGCGGCAAGACGCTGGTCGAGCGTGGCATCGTGCGCCTGGTGACGGCGGGGACGCTGACCGAGGAAGCGCTGCTCGATGCGCGCACGGCCAATTGGTGCGTGGCGGTGGGCGAAGCGGCGGGCGGTGTGGCGATCGCGGCAGCGGATGTCTCGACCGGGCGGTTCGAACTGATCGAGTGCAGTGCGGGCGGATTGGGCGCGGAACTGGCGCGGTTGGCGCCGGCGGAGACCATTGCGTGCGAGGGGAGCGGCTTTGCCGAAGTGGCGACGATGCTCAGGCCCCGCGCGGACTTCGACAGCGGCGCGGCCGAGCGGCGGATCAAGGAATTGTACGGCGTGGCGACGCTCGACGGGTTCGGCCAGTTCAGCCGCGCCGGGCTCGCCGCGGCGGGCGGGCTGATCGCCTATCTCGCGCACACCGCCAAGGGCGCGCTGCCGTTCCTGCGGCCGCCGCGGTTGCGCCAGGCGAGCAATGCCATGGCGATCGATGCGGCGACGCGCGAGAGCCTGGAACTGACCCAGACGACGAGCGGGCAGCGCAAGGGCAGCCTGCTCGACGCGGTCGATCGCACGGTGACCGGGGCGGGCGCGCGCCTGCTCGCCGCCGATATCGGCGCACCGCTAATGGCCCGCGCGGAAATCGAGGCGCGGTTCGATCTGGTGCAATTGCTGGTCGAGGATGCCGCACTGCGCGATGCGCTCCGTACCACGCTGCGCGGGCTGGCCGATATCGGGCGCGCGCTGGGGCGGCTGGCGGCGGGGCGCGGATCGCCGCGCGATCTCGGGCAATTGCGTGATGGGCTGGATGGCGCATGGCGGCTGGGCGAGCGGCTGGAGAAGATCCTCACGCCGCCGGACTTGCTGACGGACCTTGCGCCGCACCTACGCGGGCACGGTGCCTTGATCGACCTGCTCAACCGGGCGCTGGTACCGGCGCCGCCGATCGATGCAGCGCAGGGCGGTTATATCGCCGAGGGCTATGACGCGGCGCTCGACGATCTGCGCGATGCGGGCGCCGGGGGGCGGCGGGCGATCGCCGCGCTGGAGGCGGACTATCGCACGCGCACCGGCGTCGCGCAGCTCAAGATCCGTCACAACAACGTGCTCGGCTACCATATCGAGGTCGCCGCCAAGAATGCGGATGTGCTGATGAAGGCCGAGAGCGGCTTCACGCATCGCCAGACCATGGCGGGGGCAGTGCGCTTCAATGCCCCGGAACTGCATGAGGTGGCCGCCAAGGTGACCCAGGCCGGGGCGCATGCGCTGGCGGCGGAGGCCGCGCATCTCGAGGATTTGACGGCAGCGGCGTTGGACAAGCGTGAGGATATCGCCGCAACCGCGGATGTTCTCGCGCGGCTCGATGTTGCCGCGGGGCTGGCGGAACGTGCCGTCGAGGGTGGCTGGGCGCGACCCGCCTTAGTCGACCACGCTTGTTTCGACATCGTTGGCGGGCGGCATCCGGTGGTCGAGGATGCTTTGGCCAAGCGTGGCGAGCGCTTCGTGGCCAATGATTGCCGGCTGTCGGAGGAGTCGCGGCTGTGGCTGGTGACCGGCCCGAACATGGGCGGCAAATCCACTTTCCTGCGGCAGAATGCACTGATCGCCGTGCTGGCGCAGGCGGGGAGCTACGTGCCGGCAACATCCGCCACGCTCGGACTGGTCGACCGGCTGTTCAGCCGCGTCGGCGCGTCGGACAATCTCGCGCGCGGGCGATCGACCTTCATGGTCGAGATGGTCGAGACCGCAGCGATCCTGGCGCAGGCAACGCCGCGCTCGTTCGTCATTCTCGACGAGGTCGGGCGCGGCACCAGCACCTATGACGGGCTCGCCATCGCCTGGGCGGTGGTCGAGGCGATCCATGAGGACAATCGCTGCCGCTGCCTGTTCGCGACGCATTATCACGAGCTCACGCGCCTCGCCGAACGCTGCGACGCACTGACGCTGCACCATGTCCGCGCGCGCGAGTGGAAGGGTGAACTGGTGCTGCTGCACGAAGTGAGCGAGGGGCCGGCGGATCGCTCCTATGGCCTGGCCGTGGCGCGGCTCGCCGGCCTCCCGCCCGTCACGATCGCGCGCGCCAAATCGGTGCTGGCCAAGCTCGAGGCGGGGCGCGCCAAGACCGGCGGTCTGGCCGCGGGGCTGGACGATTTACCGTTGTTCGCCGCGTTGCAGGAAGCCGAAGAAGAGCAATGCGACGCGATCCGCGCGGCGGTCGAGAGCATCGATGTCGATGCGCTGACCCCGCGTGAAGCGCTGGACGTGCTGTACCGCCTGAAGGCGCTCAGCCGCGACGGCTGAATGTTTGCTCACCAGTCACTCCGGTCTTGAGCCGGGTCCCGCTTCTTGGTCCCCGAAGAAGCGGGACCCCCGGATCAAGCCCGGGGTGACGACGGGTGGTTCGACCCACCATCTTGTCGTGTTAGCGGCAGCGCACCTGGCTCTGGTTCTGATCGACCGCCTTGCCGGCGACCGCACCCAGCGCGCCGCCTAGCAACGTGCCGACCACGCGCGAGCGGCCGCCATCGATGACGTTGCCGAGAATGCCTCCGCCGGCTGCGCCGAGGATCAGCCCGGTCGTGCCGTCGCTGCGCTTGCAATAATAGCGGCCGTCATTGCCGGCATAGACACGCTCGTCGGCGCGCAGCGTGCGCTCCTGATAATTGTTGCCGTCGCGATAATAGCGCGAGGGATCGTAATTGGGCTCGGCGCGCGAATAATCGTCGTCGTCGCGCGAATTGTAGCGCGGGTCGTTGCGCGAATCATTGTACGGCGCGTCGCGATAGCCACCGCCACCACCACGACGTTGCACCGCCGCCTGATAGCGATCGAATTCGGCGCGGAAGGTCTGCAACTCGTTGTTGAGGCGGCTCTGCGCGGCAGCGAAGCGCTGGCTGTCCTGCGCGGTCTGCGCCGTGGCGGGGGCAGCCAACGCCATCATGCCGGCGGCGAAGGCGGGAAGTAGGGCAAGAGTTTTCATGGCATCTCTCCAGTGATGATGGGGGCGTAACGATGCGGTGATGCACTTCGTTGCGTGAACCGGAGATTGCCGCGAGACGCGTTGTTAGGGGTGCTGTCGTTGGGCCATGAAGCGTCGGCTATTGGGTGGAGAGCGGTCGTTCGTTATCGGGCGTGCTGGCTATATTCCATCCCACCACAAGGGGCCGTCGGATCGTTGATGCCGCTTCTGACGATAACCCGGACGGTTCGGCCCAAGAGATGTGCTGCCTTATCCACGTCTGCTGATGTCGCGTCCTTGTAGGAGATCAGGAGCGTGTCGTTGCCAACCCATCGTGAGTTCACCCCATAAGCACAGTCACTGCGACCGGCACCGTAGAAACTGGCGACCGAGTGATCCCATCGGAGAGGCCAATTTCGCGTGATATGAACTTCATAACCGAAATCCGTAGTGGCTCCCCCATTGGTCTCCGTAACGCTGGCAGCCAGACTACCATCAGGTGAATTCACCCGTGAAACGACGACCTGTGAAACGCAGGTGTCTAACAGCAGGCAGACGCACAGAATGATGCCGAGCACCACCAATCCGAAGCAGCCCTGTCGACCAAATCGAGGCGAAGCGTAGGTCGTTGGGTTGGTCATCTTGTAACGAATAGCGGAGTAGCCGATGTCCGCTAGTGGGCGATTCCCGCCCGACCGCTTTTCACTCCATTTGCTGCCGGTCGGCTTTTGGGCGGCTTGATCGCTTCAGCACGTCCTGAACGGCGAAAAGTGGTGGAGGCTGTGTGGAAACGCGCTGATATGCTATGATCATGGTCTGATTTGGGAGGCCGGTGATGGGGCGTTTCATCGAAGGTTGCGATCGGCGGCAGCAGCTTTTCCTGCCTGA
>NZ_JAXOJI010000004.1:0-406870 GCF_036663635.1 Parasphingomonas puruogangriensis
GCCATCGCTCTGGTCGGCGTGCCGGGGCTAATCGCTGCGATGCAGGCCTGAGCGCCCCGCGCTAGCACGCGCCGCTATCAGCGCTGCTCGACCACCGTTCTCACACAGCCTCGGTGGGAAGCGGACCTTCCGCTTTCGGGCCCGCATCCCAGGAAACCAGCCACTGATTGGGTGTCCCAGATGCATCAGCCTTTTGCATCGGCGGAACCCCATGCTTCCTTCCGTTCTTTGCTCGATGCAAAACTCGTGATTTTCGCATCGCGCCGTCGTGGATCGTGGCGTTGACCCTTTCGTTACGACTGCGCCTTAGCATCCTTGCGGTCGAGGTAGTCGCGCTAAGGGTGTCCCAATGCTATGGAAGATATTTGCCGTAATCTCGGCCATTGTGTTAGCAGATGGAATATTCAGATTTGATCCAAAAGACTGGATAGACGTTGCCGCTATTCCTGTCGAACTTATCGCAATCACAGGCATAGTAATCTATGCCTTTAACATCACTTATGGCAGATCAACTTACTGGATGGGCTTTGCGTGGTTCTACGCAGCATTCGCCATTTTTGAACTATATGTTGGCGCATCTCGCAGTGCGGCGCAGAAACTATCCATACCTATTATCATAGTTGGGACAATAACTGCCGCCGCATACCTATCCATTAACTGGATCGCGCTCCACCGGCTCGGTAAAAAAAGACGTTCTCTGCCAAGTACGGCCTAAAACATATCCGACATTCTCATTTTGATGCAAAATTATTGATTTTTGCATCATGAATTTCCGAGTGGCATCATCGTGATGAACGGATGTCCGCTTTCTGGCCTGCGAGTTTCCCATCGGAACGTCCGACTCTGGGCGTTAGCTGCCGTGGCCGAAACTGGTGGAAGTCGGGCTCCCGCGACACAGGAACGAGATCATCAGCGTCGGTTTGTCGCTCTGCAGCACGTCAGTCACAAGCGGGGCCACTCCTCAGCCGAAACATAGTTGCTTGTGATTAGATCATCCTCGGATCAACAAGAGCAAATTGCGCGGCGTTTCTTCGCGTTCTTGGAGTTGGTAATACCATGCTTGTCGTTCTGAACTTGCTCCAAGCCGTGACGGCGCCTGTGCTGCAACCCGTGAGCCGGTGGGTCGTCTCGTACAACGAGACTGAATGCTCGGCTTCCCGCAGCTTCGGCGATCCCGAACATCCGGTCGTGGTGACGTTCGTTCCTTATCCCACTAACAAGGAAGGTTATGTGTATTTCAGCGTTCCCGGGCGTGCGACAAACGTCAGGATCGGTGCAGCTGCTGTTCAACTGATGCCCACTGGCGAGACGTCGTCATCCACGGTCGTCGGAGCGAAATACGCCTCAGGCAGTCACGTGATACGCTTATTCGCCGACGAGGCATTATGGGCCAACATCTACAAATCGTCGGCGCTGAAAATTAGTGGAACCCGTAGGGATGACCTATTCGTCACACTGCAGGGCATTCAGCAGATTCGAGCAGCCGCAAAAACATGTGGAGACGATCTGCTGAAAAGCTGGGGAGCCGATCCTAGCGCAATGGTTTACCTAAAGCCGAAAAACGGAACCAGTCCTTTTTGGTTTACCAATAACGATTATCCGATCAATGCCATCGAAAACGACGAAGAAGGCAGGTTGCAGAGCCTGACCAGTATCGATCGAGACGGAAAACCAATTGCGTGTCGCGTCGTGGCCAAGTCCGGGTCGGAGACGCTGGATGTAAATACCTGTCGACTTCTTGTCGAACGCATACGTGCACCTGCTGTTGGTCCAGAGGGTCCTGCAACGCGATATTTCTATCACGCGGTGACCTGGAAACTGCCACGAAACTAGCCGAAAATGGGCGGCTTGATCGGCCTGACATTATTTGAACCGCGACCATTGGTGGAATACGGCATGGCCCGTGAAGCGACGATCCGAGTAAGCGTACTTCGTTCTTGTCTCAGGACCTTCGCTACGGCCCTAACCTCTGTCGTTGTCGGCGCGGCCGTTGGTTCTTCGGGCAGCCATTGAAGCTGCGCCAATGCCCTCTCACGCCCGATACGGCTTGGCCGAGCCATCGTAATACAAGCTTTACCCTCTTGTCGTTACGGCAGCAAAATGAATAAACGTTCGTTTCCTCAAGCGATGCCGCCGGCCCGGCGCTGGCATGACCGGCTGGACGCTGTGATTGCCTGGACCACCGCGCTCTCGCGCGCCCAGGCATGCACCGTGACCGCCGCCGCTGTGGTCGTCGCCGGACTCGCCGATCGTGCGACCGGAAATACCCTGTGGTTCGGCCCGATCTACCTGCTGATCGTCTGCCTGCCGGCCTGGACCTTGGGGTGGCGCGAGGCTGCGCTGACCAGCGTCGCGTGCGTGGCGGTATCGCTCGCCGTGAACGGGTCGGAGGCGTATCCGCTCGGTCACACGGCGTTCGCGTGGAACATGGCCATGCGGATCCTGGCGGTGACGATCATCATCGTATTGATGTCCGGCACGCGTCGCTCGCACGATCGCGAATGGACTCGCGCGCGCAGCGATCCCTTGACCGGGCTCGTCAACGAGCAGGCCTTTTACGACAACGCCAGTGCGGCCGCGCGGCATCGGGCGTGGGGCATACTCGCCTATGTCGATCTCGACGGCTTCAAGCAGATCAACGACCGGCACGGCCATGCCGCGGGGGACGAAGCACTACAGGCCTTCGCGAGCGGGGTCCGCGATATGATTCGATCGAGCGACGTGTTCGCCCGGATCGGGGGCGATGAATTCCTATTGTTCCTGCCGGTCGACAGCGAAGCCGAAGGCTATCGGCTCGCCACGGCGCTGCATGTGCAGATGAACTGCATGCAGACGCCATTCCCGCTGGGTTGCAGCATCGGCGCCCTGGTGTTGAACCTGAGCGAAACCCGTGTCGATAAAGCGCATGTCGCGGTTGCCGACCGGCTGATGTATCAGGCCAAGAACGAGGGCAGCGCCATCTGGATTCGCACGCCCGGGGAGCCGGAAGGTGGCGGCTGGACGGCCCCGACAGCGGCCAGCGATCGCCGCGATATGTTCAGCCTTATCCCAGTCTCGACCGTGCTGCATTGATGTTCGCGCGGCATATCGATGCCTGCGGAAGACGTTAAGCGAGACCGAGCCTGCCAGGCATGCCGAGAAATGATTTTAAGGGGCGCTTCAGAGCTCGATCATCTTCACGAACACATTGCCCCTCGTGATGCTTCGGATCGTGCTTGAAAGCCGCCGTCCGGCCAAAAGTGACCGGGTTGGGAAACGCCCGCGGCGCCTGAACGTCGTGTTGTGGGCGCTCGCCGACTGTTTGCTGTCCCGCCGATGATCTAGGCGTCTTCGAGGATCGTGTAGAGCATTTCGCGGCGGAAACGGAAGCCGAGCGCTTCGTAGAGCGTGATCGCGCCGGTGTTGGTCGCATAGACGTGTAGGAACGCGGCATCGCCGCGCGCGAGAATGCGGGCGATGACGATTTGCATCAGCGCGCGCGCCAAGCCCTGGCCGCGGTGAGCGGGGTGGGTGCACACCGCGCTGACTTCGGTGAAGCCGGGCGGCTTGGTGCGCTCGCCGGCCATGGCGATCAACTCGCGCTCGTGGCGGACGCCGATGAACGCGCCGAGCCGGTGCGTTTCGGCGAAGAAGGGGCCGGGCGCGGTGAGCGTGGCGAGTGCGAACATATCGGGGGCGTCGCGATCGCCGAGCTCGTCGAACGCGCTCGTGGCGCCGGTGGTGGTGAGATCGGTGAGCACCATCTGGTTGATCGTGGCGCGGGAGCGGATCCGGGTGCCGGGCGGGGGATCGCTTGCCTCCGCCTGGAGTAGGCCGAGCGTGCCGCCGGCGGGCCGCAGGCGGGCGAGGGCGACGAGGCTGTCAGGGCCGTCGTCCGGGGTGGCGGCGAAGAAGTGGATGTCGGGGCGGTAGCGTCGCGCGGTGCCGTCGCCGAGCGCGAGCGGGGCGTGGGGGCCGCTTAGGGAGTGCCAGATCGGGCGGTCGAGCGGGTGGGCGGGGGGTGCCATGGCGCGATGATGCACCGATTGGGGGAGGCGATCATCCTGATTTTTGTGGTGGAATTTGGGAGCGGCTATCTACTCCGCCCCGGAACGGGGAGGGGGACCGTTCGGCTTCTTCAGGCGAATGGTGGAGGGGGGGCGCCGCATACGCCACGGTTGCGCTGCCGGCCTACCCCCTCCGTCATGCTACGCATGCCACCTCCCCGTGCCGGGGAGGAGTGCGAAGCCGGGTGACGCGGTGGCCGAGACTCCCTATCTGCAATGGCAATGCACAATCGCTTCGACTCCCTCCCGCAACGCCGCGCGATCATCGATCGGCCCCGCATCGCCGAGCAGCTCGCCGCGCTCGAGGGCGACGACCGCGTCGCGCTGCGCCGCGCGACGGTGCCGATCCTCAAGGCCGCGCTCGACGCGGGGCGGGTGGAGATTGAGCGGCGCTTGATCGAGCATCCCTCGCGCGGGCTCGAATCCGCCGCCGGCCAGGCCTATCTGACCGATCGGTTGCTGCGGCTGATCCAGGATTTCACGCTCGAGCGGCTCTATCCCGTCGGCAATGCTACCGCCGGCGAGCGGCTGACGTTGATCGCTGTGGGTGGCTATGGCCGCGGCGAGATGGCGCCTTATTCCGATCTCGATATCGGCTTCCTGACGCCGTGGCGGCAGACCGGCTGGGCCGAGCAGGTGATCGAGACCATGCTCTACACGCTCTGGGATCTGGGCTTCAAAGTCGGCCATTCGAGCCGCTCGCTTGACGAGATGGTGCGCCAGGCCAAGAGCGACATCACCATCCGCACGGCCTTGCTCGAGGCGCGCTATGTGTGCGGCGATACCGCTCTGTACGAGGAAGCGGCGCGGCGCTTCAAGGCCGAGGTGCAGACCGATACGCCGCGCTTCGTGGCCGACAAGCTCGCCGAGCGCGAGGTGCGGCACAAGAAGATGGGCGATACGCGCTATGTCGTCGAGCCCAACGTCAAGGAAGGCAAGGGCGGACTGCGCGATCTGCACACGCTCTTCTGGATCGGGAAATACGCCTATAACGTGCAGCGCGCGGCCGAGCTGGTCGATGCCGGATTGCTCACCGCCAACGAATATCGCCAGTTCCACCGCGCCGACAATTTCCTCTGGGCGGTGCGTTGCCATTTGCACAGCATTGCCGGGCGGGGCGAGGACCGGCTGACTTTCGATCTGCAGCGCGACATTGCCGAGCGCATGCGCTTTGCCGATCGCCCGGGCAAATCGAGCGTCGAGCGGTTCATGCAATATTACTTCCTGCAGGCCAAGACCGTGGGAAATCTGAGCGGGGTGTTCCTGGCCCATCTCGACGAGAAGTTTGCCGCGCGCGGGCGGCGCTTCGGGCTGCCGACGCTGCGGCGATCGCCGCGCAAGCTCAACGGGTTCACGCTGGATCGGGGGCGGCTGGCGCTGCCGGCGGACGATTTCCTGGCGCAGAAACCGCTGCGGTTGATCGAACTTTTCGCATTGGCCGACCGGCATGGCCTGGAGATCCATCCGCTGGCCATGCGCATCGCCGCGCGCGACGCCAAGCTGGCCGACGAACTGCGCCCCGATCCGGCGGCCAATGCGTTGTTCCTCGATATCCTGACCTCGCCGCGCGATCCGGAGATCGTGCTCAGGTGGATGAACGAGGCGGGCGTGCTGGGCCGCTTCGTGCCCGATTTCGGCCGTATCGTCGCGCAGATGCAGTTCGACATGTATCATCACTATACGGTCGACGAGCATACCATTCGCGCCATCGGGCTGCTCAGCAAGATCGAGCATGGCACGCTGGCCGACGATCACCCGCTGGTCACGGCGATCTTCGAGCAGATCGTGTCGCGCCGGGTGCTGTACGTCGCGGTGCTGCTGCACGATATCGCCAAGGGGCGCGGCGGCGATCATTCGATCCTGGGCGCGGAAGTGGCCGAGCGGCTGGGGCCGCGCTTCGGCCTGACCCCGGCGGAAACCGAGACGACGGCGTGGCTGGTGCGGTTCCATTTGTTGATGTCGGCCACCGCGTTCAAGCGCGATCTGTCCGACTTCAAGACGATCCTCGATTTCTGCGACGTGGTGCAAAGCCCCGAGCGGTTGCGGCTGCTACTGGCGCTCACCGTGGTCGATATCCGCGCGGTGGGGCCGGGCGTGTGGAACGGCTGGAAACGGCAATTGCTCTCCGATCTGTACGAATCGGCCGAGGAAGTGCTGCGGCTGGGGCACAAGCAGAAGGGGCGCAGTGAGCGGGTCGCGGCCAAGCAGGAAGCGCTACAGGCGGCGCTGGGCTGGGACGCGGCGGCGTTCGCCAGTCTCGTGCGGCGCTTGCCCGAACCCTATTGGGTGGCCGAACCCGAAGACGTGCTGGTGCGCAATGCGCGGCAGATCGTCGCGGCGGGCGACGCGCAATTGTCGATCGCGGCGCAGGTCTATCCCGAGCGCGGCGCGACCCTGGTCACGGTGTATGCGGCGGATCATCCCGGTCTGTTCTACCGCATCGCCGGCGCGATCCATGCCGCCGGCGGCAACATCATCGATGCGCGCATCCACACCACGCGCGATGGCATGGCGCTGGATAATTTCCTCGTCCAGGATCCGCTCGGCCGGCCGTTCGACGATACCGGGCAGTTGGACCGGCTGAAGATCGGCATCGAGGATGCGCTGGCCAATCGCGGCCGGCTGGCCGATCGCTTGCGCGCCAAACCCTTGCCGCGGACCCGCGCCGAGGCGTTCGACATCGCCCCCAACGTGCTGATCGACAACAAGGCGTCGAACCGCTTCACCGTGATCGAGGTCAATGCGCGCGATCGGCCGGCCTTGTTGCACCAATTGGCGCACACCTTGTTCCAGTCGAAGGTGACGATCCATTCCTCGCACGTCGCCACCTATGGCGAGCGCGCGGTGGATACGTTCTATTTGACCGATCTGACCGGCGACAAGATCCGCGTGCCATCGCGGCTCAAGGCGTTGGAGCGGCGCCTGCTTGATGCCGCCGCCGGGATCGATATGATCGAGGCTGCCTGAGGGGAGAGACTCGACATGCCGGTGCTGGGTATTGGGGGATTGTTCTTTCGTGCGCAGGATCCCGACGCGCTGAGCGCCTGGTATCGGGAGCATCTTGGGATCGGCGCGGGCTGCGTCGCGACCGAGGGGGCGACGCCGGAAGAATGGAGCTGGCAGGCCGAGGGCGGCCCGGTGGTGTTCGCGCCGTTCAAGGCCGACACCGATTACTTCCCGGCCGACAAGCAGTTCATGCTCAACTTGCGTGTGACGGATCTCGATTCGCTGCTCGAGCAACTGAATGCGGCTGGCATCGAGATCATCACCAAGCCGGAATGGAACGATCCGGCGACGGGCCAGTTCGCGCGGATCCACGATCCCGAGGGCAATGTGATCGAACTGTGGGAGCCGCCGGTCGCGTGACGCCGGCACACGCTGCCTTGTGGACCAAGATCGCCGCGCTGGCGATCGATCCGCCGGGCGCGCGGCTGACCTTCGTGTCGCGGCTGGCGGACGAGAATGACTGGGATGCGGCCTATGCCGCCGCGGTGGTGCATGAATATCGGCGCTTCCTGTTCCTGGCGGCGACGGGGACGCGCGCGGTAACGCCGTCCGACGCGGTCGATCAGGCGTGGCACCTGCATCTTGCCTATACACGCAGCTATTGGGACGATCTGTGCGGCGGCGTGCTGGGCCGGCCGCTGCATCATGGGCCGACCGCCGGCGGCGGGCAGGAGCGCGCGCGCTACCGTGCGCAATATATCGCGACGCTGGCAACGTATGAAACGGCGTTCGGCATGGCGCCGCCGCCGGCGATCTGGCCGCCGGCAGAGCAGCGTTTCGCGGCGCGGTTCGTACGGGCCGATCGTGATCTGGTGTGGCTGGTACCGAAACGCGCCGCATGGGTAACCGTCGCCGCGCCGGCGGCGGGCGTGGCGCTGATCGCCGCGGCCGGCGGCGACGCGTTCGGCTTCATTGCGCCACTGGTGGCGGTGGCGATATTGGCGGCAATGGCGGTGCGGTTCATCCGGCAGTACGGGCAGGACAACCAGCGCGGCAAGCGCGATGGCAGCGGCTGTGGATCGAGCTGCGGCAGCAGCGGGCATGATGGCGATTCGGGCTGTGGCGGGCATAGCGACGGTGGCGGCGGCGATAGCGGCGGCGGCGGTGGCTGCGGGGGCGGTGGGGACTGACCGTGCGGATCCACGATATCGAGAGCAATGTGGCCGAGCTTGGAGCCGGGCATAACGGGTTGAGCCCCTTCGGCCTTTCTCCGGCAAAGGCCGGGGCCCAGTCACGCCGGCGGTGATAACTGGGCGCGGCGCTGGCCGATGATCGTTGCGTAACTGGGCCCCGGCCTGCGCCGGGGAACGCGTCGGCATGAAACAAAACGGCCCGCCTCCTTGCGGAGACGGGCCGTTTTGGCGTCAGATACTCTCGTGTCAGAAGCGCGAGCGCAGCGTCAGGCCGTAGGTGCGGGGTTCGGCCAGGTACGAGGTGAAGATCTGGTTGCCGGTGCCACCGAAGGCCTCGACCTGTGCCTGTGAGCCGGCGCCCTGGAACGGGGCGTTGAAGGCGACCTGTTGGTAATTGGTATCGAGCAGGTTCTGCGCCCAAAGCTCGACCGCCCACTTCTTGTCCGGCCCGCGCAGGCCGATACGGGCGTTCATCACGAAGAATGCATCCTGCTCCTTCTCGACGAACAGATCCGAGCCGGTGTTATAGTCCGACGACATACGGCCATCGACGTAGAACAGGCCGCTCAGGCCATTGCCGCCCAGTTCCGGCGTCCAGCTTACCGAGCTCGTCACCACGTTGCGCGGCGCGTTGGACAATTGCTTGCCAGCGAGCAGGAACAGCGCGGGATCCAGCGCCTCGCCCGAATTGCTGCCGACCAGATTGTTGCGGAACTTGGTATCGGAGAAGGTGTAGCCCAAAGCGACCGAGAAGTTGCGCGCCGGATAGAAGCCCGCCTCCAACTCGACGCCCTGCGACACCACGCCATATTGCGTGTCGCCATTGGCGCAGCCACCGGTCGTCGCGCTGGCATCGGTGTCGCCGCCGTTCAGGCTGGTCTTGCACGACTGGATGTTCTGCACGACGAAGTTGGTGCCGTTGAACGTGTTGAGCTGGAAATTGGCGAATTCCTGGCGGAAGGCCGCGGCGTTGAGGGTGAACTGGCGCGAGCTGTATTTCAGGCCGATTTCATAGGCATTCACCGTTTCCGAATCGAAGCGCAGGCGCGACGCATCCGGGTTGGCGAGCGTCGATGCCAGATAGGCAGTCCCCAGATCGGAACGATCGAGATTATAGCCGCCCGCTTTGTAGCCGCGCGAATAGCTCGCGTAGGTAAGCAACGAGTCGACCGGTTTCCACGAGAGCACGCCGGTGCCGGTGAACTCGCCTTCGCTCAGGCTGTCTTCGAGTTTCACATTGTTGAGGTTCGAGCTCGAATTGCCGGTGCAACCGAGCGTGATGATGCCGGCCGCCAGTGCAGCGAGCTGCGGGTTGGCGAGCAGGCCGCCCAGGCCGCCCTGTGCCGAGCCGGCCTGCAGCGCCGGGCAGATCGTGTTGTTGTTCTGGAAGTTGGCGTCGAAATCCTTCTTCTCGCGCGTATAGCGCAGGCCCGCGGTGATGCTGAGGCGATCGGTCAGCTTAAAGATGTTGTGCGTGAAGAAGGCGTAATTGTTGCTCGTCTGGTTATAGACGTCGCGGCTGCTGCCGAGATCGTTGAGCGTGCTGAGGCGGCGGAGGTTGCCGATGATCAGCGGCGCGGCGGCGCCGAAGGTGTTGGTCACCACGGCAGTGCCGGTCGCGCTGAGGCAGCCCGCAGCGCTGGGGTCACGCAGCGCCGCAGAGGCGCTGATCGACGAGACGACACGGCAGGCAGCGAACTGGCCATATTCAGTGCCGAACTTGAGGTTATCGACGACCTGCAGCTGTTCGTTGCTGTAATAACCGCCGACCAGCCAGTCGAGCTTGCCGCCAAACGCTTCGCCATTGAGCCGCAGCTCCTGCGTGAAGGTGTGGAACTGGCGGTAGTTGTTGCCGTCGTCGGGGCGATAGCCGATGTCGAGGCTGCCATAATCGATGTCTGCCGCGCCGCCGGCCTTATACTCGCGATAGGCGGTGATCGAGGTCAGCGAGGCGCCACCGAGATTGATGTCGATCTGGCCCGAGCCGCCATAATCCTTGGTCGTGTTGCTGTAGGCGCGACCTTCCGTATTGGCGATGCGACGGTTGTACGGGTCGCCCGCGCTGGGGAACACGGCGCCGAGGCTGGTCATGATATCGACGATGCGGTTGCCCGCCGGATTGGTGGTGTAATCGCCGGGGACGCCGGGGGTCGGATCGATCTTTTCGCTGAGATCGGTATAGACCGCGCCGCAGCACTTTTCCTTGCGCTCGCTGTAATCGCCGATCAGGCGGACGCGGATGTCGCTTGACGGTTCCCACAGCAATTGCGCGCGGCCGAAGAAGCGGTTGCGATCATTGTAATCGGTCTTGTTGACGACATCGTAATAATAGCCGTCACGCTTGGCATAGATGCCGTCGATGCGGAAGCCGAGCGTTTCGCTGATCGGGCCGGTGATGGCGCCGGCGAGGCGGATATTGTTATAATTGCCGTAGGTGCCTTCGACATAACCGCCGAAATTGTTCAGGTCGGGCGCCTTGGTGATCACGCTGATCGTACCGGCCGAGGCGTTGCGGCCCGACAGCGTGCCCTGCGGGCCGCGCAGCACTTCGATGCGATCGACTTCGCCGAGATCGTTGAGACCCGAGCCGGTGCGGCTGCGATAGACGCCGTCGATGAACGTCGCGACCGAGCTTTCCAGGCCGGGATTGTCGCCCACCGTGCCGATGCCGCGGATACGCGCGGAAGCGTTGGATTCGCTGCCGGTCGAGCTGACCAACAGCGAGGGGGCGAGCTGGCTCAGCTGGCGGATATCGGTCGCGCCGGAATTCTGCAGCGCTTCCTGGCCGACCGCGGAGACGGCGATCGGCACGTTGGCGAGGCGCTCGCTGCGGCGCGTGGCGGTGACGATGATGTCACCGGCATTGATGTCGCTGTCGGCCGTGTCGGTAGAAGCGGGGGCGGTGGCTTCGGAAGCGACCTGCGCGTCCTGCGTCGTCGTCTCGGTGGTGGTCGTGCTGGCGGTAGCATCCTGCGCAAATGCGGGGGACGTGAGCGCCATCGTAGCGACGGACAACAGTAATGCGGTTTTGCGCATAGCGAGCCTCTCCTTGATATTTTTGCCCGGCATTTTTGCCGTTAAGCGCGATGTCATAGAGCGCAGACGCGTTAGGTCCAGCCCATAAATCGCGGGAAAACCGCCATTTTTGGCCGGATCGGCTCTATCTGGAGGATTGCGATTGCGCTTTACGCAATCGTTATCGCATTTTCCCTTACGGAAAGCGCCGATGGTAACAGGCCGGCAACAATGACGATTGTCATCTTTGCAACCGGCCCGATTCGCTGTGTCGTTATTTCGGCGCGAGCACCATCAGCATCTGACGGCCTTCCATGCGCGGATAGGCTTCGACCTTGGCGGTTTCGGCGATATCCGTCTGCACGCGCTGGAGCAGCGCCATGCCGAGCTGGCCGTGGCTCAGTTCGCGGCCGCGGAAGCGCAGCGTGATCTTGACCTTGTCGCCCTCGTCGATGAACTCGGCGACCTTCTTCATCTTGGTGTTATAGTCATGGTCATCGATGTTCGGACGCATCTTGATCTCTTTGATCTCCTGCGTCTTCTGGCTCTTGCGGGCGAGGTTGGCCTTCTTCTGCGCCTCGTACTTGAACTTGCCGACATCGAGGAACTTGGCCACCGGCGGATCGGCGTTGGGCGACACTTCGACCAGGTCGAGACCGACCTCGCGCGCCTGCTCCATCGCTTCGCGGGTGTACATCACGCCGAGATTCTCGCCCTCTCCATCGATCACGCGGACCTTGGGCGATAGGATGAATTCGTTGAAGCGAGGGCCGTTCATCGGCGGCGCCTGGCGGGTCATTGGGGGTCGGATAGGTGTAGCTCCTGTGGTTGTGACAGATGTATATAGCGATTTAGGCGTTCAAGCGAAAGGTGTGCGCTGTAGAAGCAGTCCGCTTACCTCACCGTCACCCCGGGCTTGACCCGGGGCCCAGCTTTCCACGCGGGCAAAGAAGAAGCTGGGCCCCGGGTCAAGCCCGGGGTGACATCATACTGCCTTAAAGATCCGGCGCCTTGGCATCCGCCACCAGCTTAGCGATCACCTCGTCCAGTCCTAGGAATTGCTGGCGGTCGCTGCCCAGCTGGCGCAGCGCGACGGTGCCTTCCTCGGCCTCGCGCTTGCCCACCACCAGCAGGTTTGGCACTTTGGCCAGTGAATGTTCGCGCACCTTGTAGTTGATCTTCTCGTTGCGCAGATCGGTCTCGACTCGCAGCCCCGCGGCACGCAGCTTGGCCGTTACCTCAGCGGCATACTCGTCGGCGTCCGAGACGATCGTCGCCACCACCGCCTGTACCGGTGCGAGCCATAGCGGGAAGCGCCCGGCATGATGCTCGATCAGGATGCCGAGGAAGCGTTCGAACGTGCCGAGGATCGCGCGGTGCAGCATCACCGGGCGGTGGCGCTCGCCGTCCTGCCCGACATAGCTCGCATCGAGCCGCTCGGGCAGCACGCGATCCGACTGGATCGTGCCGACCTGCCAGGTCCGCCCGATCGCGTCGGTGAGGTGGAATTCGAGCTTCGGGGCATAGAAGGCGCCTTCGCCGGGCAGTTCCTCGAACTTGGCCTTGATCGAGTCGCTGAGGCTCGAGACCATCACCGCCTCGCGCAATTCCGCCTCGGCCTGGTCCCACATCGCATCGCTGCCGAAGCGCTTGTCCGGGCGCAGCGCGAGCTTGACGGCATAATCTTCGAACCCGAGATGCTTGTAGACGCTGTCGAGCAGATCGATGAACTGCGCGACCTCGCCGATCAGCTGGTCCTCGCGCACGAACAGATGCGCGTCGTCCTGCGTGAACTGGCGCACGCGCATGATGCCATGCAGCGCGCCGTGCGGCTCGTTGCGGTGGCAGCAGCCGAACTCGGCCAGCCGGAGCGGCAGGTCGCGATACGATTTGATGCCCTGGCGGAAGATCAGCACGTGCGCCGGGCAGTTCATCGGCTTCAGCGCCATCAGATCGGCGGTGCCGCTGAAGATCGCCGCCGCGTCGTCGGTGTTCGGAATCTCGTCCGGCACGACGAACATGTTCTCGCGATACTTGCCCCAATGGCCGGACTGCTCCCACTGGCGCGCGTCCATCAGCTGCGGCGTCTTGACCTCCTGATAGCCCGCGGCATCGAGCCGGCGGCGCATATAGGCCTCCAGCTCGCGCCACAGGATATAGCCCTTGGGATGCCAGAACACGGAGCCCTGGGCTTCGGACTGAAGATGGAACAGATCCATTTCCTGGCCGATCTTGCGATGATCGCGCTTGGCCGCTTCCTCGAGCATCAGGAGATGCGCATCGAGCTGCTTCTTGTTGAGCCACGCCGTGCCGTAGATGCGGCTGAGCATGGCGTTGTTCTGATCGCCGCGCCAATAGGCGCCGGAGACGCGCGTCAGCTTGAACGCTTGGGGGTCGAGCTTGCCGGTCGAGACCATGTGCGGGCCGCGGCACATGTCGAGCCACTGGCCCTGGCGGTAGATCGTCAGCTCCTCGCCATCGGGCAGTTCGGCGGCCCATTCGGCCTTGAACGTCTCGCCCTGCTTGGTCCACGTCTCGATCAGCTGCTCGCGGCTCCACACTTCGCGGATGAACGGCTCGTTATTGGCGATGATGCGGCGCATCTCGGCTTCGATCGCGGGGAGGTCGTCTTCCGTGAACTGGCGGTCCTTGGGCGCGAAATCATAATAGAAGCCATCGTCCGTCGCGGGGCCGAAGGTGATCTGCGTGCCGGGAAACAGATGCTGTACGGCTTCCGCCATGACATGCGCGAAATCGTGTCGCGCGAGCTCCAGCGCATCCTTTTCGTCGCGCGCGGTGACCAAAGCCAGTTGCGCGTCCTGCTCGAATGGCCGCATGATATCGCGCAGCTCGCCGTCGACGCGCGCGGCGATCGCTGCCTTGGCCAGGCCAGGGCCGATCGCCGCAGCGATGTCCGCCGGGGTAGTGCCCGGCGCTACCTCGCGGACGGAACCGTCAGGCAGCGTTATGCGGAACATCTCGGACATCGGGAAACGGTCTTTCGTGACTAGGGCAGAGGGCGGGGCTTATGCCTGGAGCGGGTATATAGGCAAGGTTGCGTGTAGAGGCGAGGCGCCTCCACACCACCGTCATCCTGAACTCGTTTCAGGATCCATTGTGCCGGGATGGCAACGCTCACGCCATGCCGCCGAACTTAGCCGCCCGATGGATCCTGAAACAAGTTCAGGATGACGGTAGTGTTGTGCCGCTCACGCCACCCCGAACGGGACCACGCAATTGGCGGCATAATGGCCGATCTGCGCGCGGCCCAGATAGGGCACGCCCATGTCCCGGCACCAGCGTACGATCATCTGCTCGGGCGTGTCGTTGAACACCACGTCATTCTCGATCACGTCGCCCACCACGCCCAATCGCACGCCGGCAATGCCCTTCAGCTGCGTGGCGTGCGCCATGGTGAACAGCATGCGATCGATGCGGTACAAGGGCTCGCTGATTTCCTCGATCATCAGCACGTGATCGGTCAGATCGGGAAGATATTTCGAGCCGATCAGCGCGCTGAGGATCGACAGGTTGAAGGCGGCATGCGGCCGCGCGTCGATCGTCGGTTCGAGCGAACGGCGATCGCCGCTGGCGAGCCAGGAGAGCGACCGCGACACGCAGGCGGCATGATCGTTCTTGCGGCGGATCTCGCTTGGCATCGGCCCGTGCGCCTGGCGCCCGATGCGGCTGGCGTAGAGCGCGCCGAGCAGGAAGCCCATGTCGGAATAGCCGAGATAGGTCTTGCGCCGCGCGGCGTCATTCAGTTGCGGCAATACCGTATCGAGGATGCGATTGGCGCCATACCCACCGCGCGCGAACCAGATCGCGTCGAACGCGGGATCGTTGGCATAATCCAGGAAGGCGGCGGCACGCACCGGGTCCGCGCCCGCGAAATGCCCGTCACTCAGAAAGCATTGCGGGTGGAACACGATATCCACCTCGGGAAAGCTGACCGCGACGAGCGCCTGCATCATGCTTTCGACCGATGGGTCGATCGGTCGTGCCGGGCTGACCACCCCAATGCGCATGCGTGCAATCGCCTCATCTCTGGAGCGCTTGCCCCGTTGTCGAATTGCCGCGATAGCCCGGCGCTATGGACACGCGCAAATCCTACTTCTTCGTCGGCGTCGGCGGTTCGGGCATGATGCCGCTGGCGATGATCCTTGCCGGCCGCGGTGAGCAGGTCGCGGGGTCGGACCGCACGCTGGATAAAGGCGCGTTGCCGGCCAAGTTCGCCGATCTCGCCGCCAAGGGCGTGGCGCTGTTCCCGCAGGATGGCAGCGGCATTACCTCCGCCAATCAGATCGTCGTTGCCTCTGCCGCGGTCGAGGCAACCGTGCCGGATATCGTCGCTGCCGAGGCGATGGGCGCGGCGCGATTGAGCCGCGCGGAATTGCTCAGCCAATTGTTCAATGCCAGCGTGCTGCCGATCGGCGTGGCCGGGACGAGCGGCAAATCGACCGTTACCGGCATGATCGGCTGGATCCTGCACGCCTGCGGGCGCGATCCGACGGTGATGAACGGCGCGGTGATGAAGAATTTCGTGGCCCCGCAAGCGCCGTTCGCCAGCGCGTTGGTCGGGGCGGGCGAGGCGTTCGTCTCGGAAGTGGACGAGAGCGATGGCTCGATCGCGCTCTATCATCCCAAGATCGCCGTGCTCAACAATGTCAGCCTCGATCACAAGAGCCTGGAGGAATTGCGCGACCTGTTCGGTACGTTCGCCGGCAAAGCGGTGACGACGGTCGTCAATGTCGGCGATGCCGAATCCGCCGCGCTGGCGATGAGCTTGCCGCGTGACCGGCTGGTGACCTTCGCGATCGACGCCTCGGCCGATCTGCGCGCGGAGAATTTGGTGCCCGAGCCGTTCGCGATCAGCTTCGAACTGGTCAAGGGCGGCGAGCGCCACAAGGTGCGGCTATCGGTGCCGGGGCGGCACAACGTGGCCAACGCGCTGGCCGCGCTCGGCGCGGTGCGGGCCGCGGGCGTGCCGCTGGCGGAGGCGATCAAGGCGATCGCCGGGTTCGTTGGCCTCAAGCGCCGCTTCGAACTGGTGGGGGAAGCCGGCGGCGTCGCGGTGATCGACGATTTCGGGCACAACCCCGATAAGATCGCCGCCACGCTGGAGACGTTGCACGCTTTCCCGGGGCGCTTGCTCGTGTTGTTCCAGCCGCACGGCTATGGCCCGCTGAAGGTCATGCGGCGCGAACTCGTCGCCATGTTCGCCGAGCGGCTGGCGCCGGACGACATGCTGGTATTGCCCGATCCGGTCTATCAGGGCGGCACCGTATCGCGCGACGTGACCAGTGCGGATATCGTCGCAAAGATCGTGGCGGCGGGGGCACAAGCGGTGCATATCGCCGATCGCAGCGGTGCGGCGGCGCATCTGGTGGCGCTGGCGCGGCCGGGGGATCGCATCGTCGTGATGGGCGCGCGAGATGATACGCTGAGCCAGTTGGCGGCGGAGATGCTGAAAGGGCTGGGCTGACTGCTTTCGATCCCGGCAGCGCCAAATCACACCGTCACCCCGGAACAGCTCGACGGTTATCCTCCGACAATTAACCTGTAGTTCTGCTGCGAAAGCAGGAGCCCAGGGTTACAGGAGACGACGCTCGAGATTCCTGGGCTCCTGCGTTCGCAGGAGAACTAGAAAGTATGTGCGGGCGGTACAGGTACCCAACAGGTCCGGGGTAACGGTTGGAAGCGGCATCGTCGGTTGGCCCGCGAGGCTGACACTCCCTACGCCGCATGATAAGCTGCCCCCAAGCACCAGCCACGAGGTCCGCCCCATGATCCGCCGCCTGTTCCTCGATCACCCCGAATCGGTCGGCGAGAGTTTCGCCGAGCATTTCGGCGTCGCGTCCAGCTTCGGGCTGACGATGATCGCCGCCGGCTGCGCCAGCCTGGTCCACGCCTTCGTGCCGGCGTTGTTCAAGACCACCGGCAGCCGCACCGTCGCCAAGCTCCACCAGCGGATCGTGGACATGCGGGCGGCCAAGGCGGCCGATGAGGCGCAGCGCAAGACGGTGGAATACGTCATCTGACGTGCGATTGAGACGGGCGAGGGGGCTTCGTCGTACGGTCAACTCACTTCACCCTGAAAGGTTCCCGATCGCCTGACGGTGGGGTTTCCACCGCGCCGCCGACCTGCTTTGAGACCCTCACTGAACGATTGGACCTGAGGGGGTCATATGAAATTCCGGGCTTTTGCAGTGCGTTGTGCACTGGCAGTATCGTGCGTCCTGATGGGATCGACCCCTGCCGCCGCGCAATTCTGGCAGTGCGCGCCGTATGCTCGGTCGATCTCCGGGATCAATATCCATGGCAACGCCAATACCTGGTGGGCGCAGGCCGCCGGCCGGTATCAGCGCGGCCAGGCGCCGAAAGTCGGCGCCGTGCTGTCGCTGCAGTCGAGCGGCCGCATGCGGCTCGGCCATGTCGCGATGGTTTCGGGCGTGGTCAGCGACCGCGAGGTCAAATTGACCCACGCCAATTGGTCGCGCCGCGGCGGGATCGAACGCGACGTGCGCGCGGTCGACGTGTCGGCGGCGGGCGATTGGTCGATGGTCAAGATCTGGTTTGCCGCCAATCACGATCTCGGCACCTCGGCCTATCCGGCCAATGGCTTCATCTATTCGAGCGGCACCGCGGCGAGCGACGATGTCGCGCCGCTGCCGCGGGTGACGATGGCGTCGGCCAAGACGCAGACCGTCGGCGTGCTCTCGCTGGTCAACCGGGTGGCGTTCTAAGTCACCCCTTGGCGCGGAACGTCATCGCCACACCGTTCATGCAATAGCGCTTGCCGGTCGGCTTGGGCCCATCGTCGAACACATGGCCGAGATGCCCGCCGCATTTGCGGCAATGCACTTCGGTCCGCGTAAAACCCATCGAGCCATCGCGCCGCGTGCGCACCGCGCCCGGCAGGGGTTGCCAGAAGCTCGGCCAGCCCGTCCCGCTCTCGAACTTGGTGGCCGAGGAATAGAGCGGCAGGGCGCAGCCGGCACAGCTGAACAGCCCGGCGCGATGCTCGGCGTTGAGCGGGCTGCTATACGGCCGTTCGGTGCCCTCGTGGCGCAAGGTCTGGTAGGCGGCGGGCGACAATTTCGCCTTCCATTGAGCATCGCTGAGCACGAACTCGAATTTTTCCGGCGCGGCGGTGGCACCGCGGCAGCCGAACAATGCGAACGCGGCCGCGCCGGTGCCGGCGACGGTGAGGAAGTGGCGGCGGGTCTGGGTCATGGGCGTTCTCGCATCGGGCATCGGGGTCAGATGTAAGTACGCGCGGGCTTGGTTGCGAGATGCACTGAACCCTCTCCCGCCCTTTGCGGGAGAGGGTTGGGTGAGGGTCTTCTTCTTTTCTGCCAACGTCGCAAAGAAGAAACAGAAGACCCTCACCCAACCCTCTTCCATGAAGAATGGGAGAGGGCTTTAGAAGGAACGCCTCAGTATTTGCTGATCGTCACCGGCAATTTCTTATAGCCGTGCACGAAGCATTGCGCGACGCGCTCCGGCTCGCGCACCACGTTGACCCGCATGCGCCGCTTGGCCATTTCCTCGAGCAAGGTGGCGATCTGCAGCTCCGCCAGCCGCGCGCCGACGCAGCGGTGGATGCCATGTCCGAAGGCCAGATGCCGCCGCGCATTGGGGCGATCGACCAGCAAGCTATCGGCATCCTCGAACACGCTCTCGTCGCGATTGGCCGAGAGATACCACAGGATCAATTTGTCCCCGGCGCGAATCTGCTGCCCGGCCACCACGGCGTCCTGCGTGGCGGTGCGGCGCATGTGCGCCAGTGGCGTCTGCCAGCGGATGATTTCCTGCACGGTATTGCCGATCAGCGCCGGATCGGCTTCCAGCTTGGCGCGGCTGTCGGGGAATTTGTCGAGCGCATAGACCAGGCCGGTCATCGTGTTGCGCGTCGTATCGTTGCCGCCGACGATCAGCAGGATCAAATTGCCGAGAAATTCGAGATGATCCATTTCGCGCATCGCATCGGAATGCACCATCATCGAAATCAGGTCCGGCGTCGGCGGCTGGCCGACCTTCTGGTCCCACAATTTTTGGAAATAGCCGCCGCATTCGTACATATAGCCGAGCCGTTCGGCACGCTTGCTCTCGTCCTTGACCAGTTCGATATCGCCCGCCCAGTCCGACCAGAAGGTCAGCTTGCGGCGGTCCTGCCAGGGAAAATCGAACAGGATCGCCAGCATCTGTGTGGTCAGTTCGATCGACACGGTATCGACCCAGTCGAATTCCTGCCCCCATGGCAAGGTATCGAGGATCTCGCCGGTGCGGCGGCGGATATCGTCGCTCATCCGCACCATTTCCGAAGGCGTGAAGGCGGGCGCGACGGTGCGGCGCTGGCCGGTATGTTTGGGCCGGTCCATGGCGATGAACATCGGCATCTTCACCGTATCGTCGCTCTCGATGAAGTCGGCGATGGTGATCCCGCCGGCCTGGCTGGAAAACACCTCGGGCAGCGATTCGATCTCGATGATCGGCTTGTATCCGGATACCGACCAATAGGCGCCGTAGCTGCTGTCGGTGACGCGGTGGACCGGGGCAGTGGCGCGCAGCGTGCGAAACGGCGCATGCCAGGTGTCGTCGCGGTATAATTCCGCGCGGCTGACGTCGAGCGAATCCGCTCGCGACTCCACCGGCTGCAGCATCGTGGCCATGATCGCCTCTCCTACGTGTCCGCTCGCATTGCGCGCCGGCGGTTGAGCGGCAGTCAATCCTTTACTGACACTGAGGTCAATAGTGTTGCGACCAACCGCTCCACCGTCATCCTGAACTTTTTTCAGGATCCGGGCGCGGTCAGCCGATCCACGGAAAGTTTCTGTTGGGCGGATGACCGCGCCTGGATGCTGAAACAAGTTCAGCATGACGCCGTAGGGATGGATGTCAGCCCCGCCCCAGCAACGCCTTCACGCTGAACTTTCCGCTGCCCGATTGCAGCACGCCCCAGCGGAACGCGCGCGCGCCGATGGTGATGACGATCGCCACCCACAAAGCTTGCCACGCCAGCGCCAGCAGATGCGGCCAGATTTCCGGCCGGTTGGCCGCGCGCGCCGCCATGGCGAACGGCGACGACAATGGAAACCATTCGGCAAAGGTCGCCACGGCGGTGCCCGGCTGCGAGGCGGCGACCGAAGCGAGCCCGAACATCGCCACCTGCACGATGGTGATCGGCAGCGACAGCATCTGGATCTCGCGCATGGTCGAGGCCTGCGCGCCGACGCTCAGGAACACCGCACCGAGCAGCATATAGGCCATGGTGAAATAGGCGAAAAACAGCATGACATAGATCGGCATGCCGACCGCCGGCCCGATATTGGCCATGGCTGCCGCCATGCCGGGCGGGGCGATCGCGCCGATCTGGCTGACCAGCGTGCCCCAGAAGGCGACGAACAACACCGCCACACCGAACATGCCGAGCAATTTGCCCAGAAACACCGATTCGAGCGGCACGGCCGCGGCGAGCACCTCGATCACCTTGTTGCTGCGCTCCTCCGCCATCGTGCCGACTGCCTGGCCCGCCAGCAGCAGCGTGAGGAAGAAGATGCCGAACACGGTGAAGAAGGCCGCCTGGTTCTTGCCGCCGTTTGAGACCTGTGCGCGGATCACCGATTGCTTGGTGGCGCGGCTCAGCGCTGCGCTGCCGCCGCTGCGTTCGGTGCGCAACGTCGCTTCAGCCAGTTCGGCGAGGTAATCGGCGGTGCGCGATCCCTGCGCGCCGTACAGGATGGTCGGCGTGGTCAGCGGGCCGTAGAGAATGGCGGAAACGTCATAGTCCTTGGCGTTCAGCTCGGCGCGGGCGCGCGCGGCGGGATCGCCGCCTGGCGCTTCGATGGTCAATTGGGGCGGGCGCTCTTCGCGGCCGCGGAAGATCGCGCGCAGCCGCGTATCGACCGCCTTCATCGTCGCCGCCTGCGCGGCCGGCACGATCGCGACGATGCGATCCTTGGCGTCGTTGCCGTTGTTGATGCTCGCCGCGCCCAGCCCGCCGATCGCGCCGAACGATCCCATGATCAACGGCGCGAACAGGAAGATCAGGAAGGTGGGAGTGAATACCGTGGCGATGAAATCGCGCCGCGCGATGGTCAGCGTCTGGCGGATCAGCCGCCGCGTGTTGCTGGTCTGCGCGCTCATGCTGCCGTCTCCAGCGATGCCGCTTCATCGTCCTGCGCCGCCGCGCCGACGATGCGCACGAACGCGTCGTGCAGGCCGGGCCGCTCGATCGACAGCGTGGCAATGCCGAAGCCGGCGTCGATCAGGCGCTTGAGGATCGCCTCGGCGCCGTCCTCCGGCACGGTGAAGGTCCAGCCGGCGCTGTCGCGCACGGCATCCGTTGGCAGCAAGGCGGCGATGCCGTCGCCATCATGGTGCGGCACATAATGCGCCTTCATCGGCAGCGTGCCGCGCGCCTCCGCCACGGTGCCCTCGAAGCGGCGCTTACCGCCGGCGATGATGCACAAGCGGTCACACAGCCGCTCGGCATGGGCCATGACGTGGGTGGAAAACAGGATCGTCGCGCCGCGATCGCGCTCGGCGATGATCAGCGCCTCCAGCCGCTCCTGGTTGACCGGATCGAGCCCCGAAAACGGCTCGTCCAGCACCAGCAGATCGGGCCGGTGCACGACCGAGCCGAGCAACTGCACCAACTGCGCCATACCCTTCGACAATTTGCGGATCTTCTGATCGACGGCATGGCCGAGTCCCGCCGCCTCGAGCAGTTCCACCGCGCGCTTGCGCCCGGTCTTGCGATCCAGCCCGCGCAGCGCGCCAAGAAAGGCGATCGCATCCTTGGCCTTCATCGCCGGGTAGAGCCCGCGCTCCTCGGGCAGATAGCCGACCTGGTCGCTCGCTTCGCGCGGGCGTTCATGGCCGAGCAGGGTGCGGGCGCCGCCATCGGGCTCGATGATGCCGAGCAGCATGCGCAAGGTCGTCGTCTTGCCCGCGCCATTGGGCCCGAGCACGCCGTATATAGCGCCCTTGGGCACGGCGATATCGACGCCGTCGACCACGCGGCGGCCGCCGAAATTCTTGATCAGCCCGGTGGCGCTGATCGCCAGAGTGTCGCTTGTCACTTGGGCGCCCCTTATATCCGCTTGGACCTCCGCCGTACGGCAGAGGTGTTGGCGTTTCCTCAACGTGGTAGCGGGGTGTGGTGCAGCAAGACAAGTCACTCACCGATCGACTGAAGGCGAAAGCGGCGGAACTGGGGTTCGTCGCCTGCGGCGTGGCGCGCGCCGACGCCGCGCCGCTCACTGCCATGCGGCTCAGGCAGTGGCTCGGCGAGGGGCTGCACGGCGACATGATCTGGATGGAGGAGCGCGCGCATCACCGCGAATCGCCCGCCGGCCTGTGGCCCGAGGTGCAGAGCGTGATCGCGCTCGGCATGAGCTATGCGCCAGCCACGGATCCGTTGGCGCTGGCCGGGGCGGGGGAAGTGGGGCGCATCTCGGTCTATGCGCAAGGCGGCGATTATCACGACGTGATCAAGCGCAATCTGAAGGCGCTGGCCCGCTGGCTGGTCGCCGACCTGCCCAAGGATGTGCCCCACGACCTGAAAGTGTTCGTCGATACCGCGCCGGTGATGGAAAAGCCGCTGTCCGAGGCGGCGGGGCTCGGCTGGCAGGGCAAGCATACCAACCTGGTCAGTCGCGATCATGGCAGCTGGCTGTTCCTCGGCGCGATCTACACCACGCTGGAACTCGCCCCCGATAGGCCGGGCCTGGACACGTGCGGCTCGTGCGACGCGTGCCAGCGCGCCTGCCCCACGGATGCCTTTCCGGCGCCGTACCGGCTCGATGCGCGGCGCTGCATCTCGTACCTGACGATCGAACATGCCGGCCCGATCCCGGAGGAATTCCGCCCGGCGATGGGCAACCGCATCTATGGCTGCGACGATTGCCTGGCGGTGTGCCCGTGGAACAAGTTCGCGGCCTCGGCCAGCGCCAACCTCGCCTTTGCGCCGCGCGCAGAGCTGACGGCGCCGGACCTGGCGGATCTGCTCGCGCTGGACGATGCGGGGTTCCGCCAGGTGTTTGCGGGGTCGCCGATCAAGCGTATCGGGCGCGACCGGATGGTGCGCAACGTGGCGATCGCGGCGGGGAATAGCGGGGCGGCGGCTTTGATCGCGCCATTGTCGCGCTTGCTGCAGGACGAGTCGGATGTGGTGCGCGATGCGGCGGGCTGGGCGCTGGCGCGGATAGCGGCTGTTTCGCGATAGCCGGGCACGTGTTGGACGATACAAGTTTTTGGGGGTAGCTGCGGCACAGTGCCCGACCTAGTTCGGCAAGGGTATGAACATGCAGGTCAACAGCGGTGCCTGGGCGCTGACCGAGAGGGAGAAGCAGACCCTTCGCCTGATCGTCCGGGGGCATGACGCCAAATCGGTCGCCCGCAATCTTGGGCTGTCGGTGCACACGATCAACGAACGGCTGCGCGACGCGCGTCGCAAGATGGCGGTATCCAGCAGCCGCGAAGCCGCCCGCCTGTTGCTGGAAGCCGAAGACAGCGCGGCGCCGCCGACCCCCGATTTGTTGGGGGACGTTGAAATCGGGGAGGACGCGCCTCGCTTCGAGGGCGATCAGGAAGACGCGCCGATCAGCGGCGTGAGGCGGGCGTATCGCGCGCCTTTGATCTTCATCGGAGTCCTGCTCATGACCTTTGCTCTCGGCCTATTGGCGCTCGCCATCTTGCCTCCCGCAGCGGCGCCCCCGGCGACTGCGCCAACCGTGTCGCAAGCTGCGCCAGACGCGGCGGTGGTGGATGCGGCGCGGCAATGGCTCGTCTTGGTGGATCAAGCGCGGTGGGACGATAGCTATCGCGGTACCGGCACCGCGTTCCAGAAGCTCAACACCGCCGAGGTCTGGGCGGCAACGTCCGACAAGGTCCGCGTGCCCTTGGGGGCGGTGATCTCCCGCACGTTCGTCAGTCAGCAAGATCTGCCCGCCCCGCCGGCCGGCTATCAGGTGGTGAAGTTCCGCACGCGCTTCGCCAACAAGGCGGAGGCGATCGAGACGGTCTCGCTCGAGCGTGAGGCTGGCGCCTGGCGTGTGGTGGGCGTGACGATCGAGTGAGGCTGAGCGGCGCGCGGCTATTTCCCGCCGCGCGCCTTCATCTGCAGCGCCGAGACGCAGCTGGCGCGGTCGACCGGGCTGCCATCGCTCTGCCGTGCGTCGAGATAGGTCACTACCGGCTCGGCATTGCCCTTGGGATAAAGATAGGCATCGAGCACGCACGTGCCGCTGGCGAATTGCAATTTGCGCGCGCTGCCCTCGGTCAGGTCGGCGACCGGCGTGCCGAGCCGCGCGACCAGGCCGCGGGCGTTCTGGCCGATCACGCCTTCCAGCCCCAGCGTGCCGGTCGGGATCGGCACGAACGGCGCACGGGCAGGGCGGGCGGTGCCGCCCGCAGCGCAACCGGCGAGCAGCAGGCCCGGCAGGATAGTCATCGCAATGCGCTTCATTTTCGTCGTCCCTGATGAAACCAGTGCGTCGCCATCGCCGCGACTATAACGGGCGCGGCCAGGTTGACGATCGGTACGACGAACAATCCCGTGCCGATCAGCCCGAGCGCGAACCGGCTCAGCGCAGTCGCGCCGCGCCAACCTTTCAGCTCGCTCGCCCCCAGGTGCCGCGCCGCCACCATGTCGCCGAGATCGCGGCCGAGCAGCCAGCCATTGACCAGGAAGAACAGGATCGCCGGACCGACCCCGGTGACCAGCAACACGATATAGGCGGGCAGCAGCAGCAGGTTGATCAGCACGAACCGCCCGACCGAGCCCAGCCCCATGGCGAGCGACCGCGCCAGCGGCACGTCGCGCGCGCTGGCCAGCGCCTGGGGATAATGTCTGGCCTCGACTGCCTTGACCACGTCGTCGGCGAACACGCCGATCACCAGCACAGCGACGGCGCGAAACAGCACGCCGGCGGCGACCAGCGCCAGCACTACCGCGGCCATGCCGGCGATGCTTTGCGCGCCGCTGCCCCAGCCCCAATAGGCCGCGAGCCAGGTCAGCGCATACCACGCGCCGAGGCCGAGCGCGGCGAGCAGGGCGATGGTCAGCGCGAGCGATTTGAGGAACACCGCTAGGATGCGCCGATCGCAGAGTTGACCAATTGAGAGGAAGAAGGCGCGGATCATTGGGTGCGGTGTACCTCGCCGGCAAGCCAAGTCCAGCCGTGTCCTGCGCATGCAGGAGAACGGGACTTGGTTGCACGCACGGGGCCGCCCCTTTACGGCCGACGCAACATTTCCCCGCTCAGGAGCGCACCTTTTGACCAGCCCCACCTATGACGTCGTCGCGATCGGCAATGCCATCGTCGATGTCCTGTCGCATTCCGACGACGCCTTCCTCGCCGCCGAGAACATGGCCAAGGGCTCGATGCAGCTGATGTTCTCGCCGCAAGAGGCCGATGCCTTGTACGACAAGATGGGCCCCGGCATCGAGGCGTCGGGCGGTTCGGCCGCCAATACCGTGGCCGGCATCGCCGCTTTGGGCGGCAAATGCGGCTTTATCGGCCAGGTCGCCAAGGATCAGCTGGGCGATGTCTTCGCGCATGATATCCGGGCGATGGGCGTGACGTTCGGGACGCCCGCGCGCGACGGCGAGCCGACCACCGCGCGCTGCCTGATCTTCGTCACCCCCGATGGCCAGCGCACGATGAACACCTTTCTCGGCGCGTCGCAATTCCTGCCCGAGGCGGCGCTGGATCGCGCGCTGATCGCCGATGCCGCGATCCTGTATCTCGAAGGCTATCTGTGGGATCCGGAAGAGCCGCGCCAGGCGATGCGTGCGGCGATCGAGGTCTCGCGCAAGGCCGGGCGCAAAGTCGCTTTCACGCTCAGCGACGTGTTCTGCATCTCGCGCCATGGCGGCGATTTCCGCCGCCTGATGGCCGATGGCCTGATCGACATCATGTTCGCCAACCAGGCCGAAATCCTCGCGCTGATGGAGACGGACGATTTCGAGGCGGCGGTGGCGGCAGCCGCGGCGCAGGTGCCGATGCTGGTGGTGACGCGCAGCGAACAGGGCGCGATCGCGGTGTCGGGCGGCAAAACGGTGGCGGTGCCGGCTGCACCGGTCGAGCGCGTGGTCGACACGACCGGCGCGGGCGATCTGTTCGCCGCCGGTTTCCTGTCGGGCCAGGCCAACGGCAAGAGCGTCGAGCAGTCGCTGAAGCTCGGGGCGCTGTGCGCGGCCGAGATCATCAGCCATGTCGGTGCCCGCCCGCAGGTGGATCTGAAGGCGCTGGCCGCGAAGCTCTAAGCAACAATAAGCCCCTCTCCTTCAGGGGAGGGGCTCAAAACAATAAAAAGGGGCCGGGAATTGCTTCCCGGCCCCTTTCTTGCGTCCGACAAGCCGTCCGTTACGGCTGCACGCCCACCGGCGCGACATATTCACCCATTTCCGGGGCGTCCTCTTCGTCCAGCCCCTTGGCCAGCCGGCTGTTATGCATGCCGTAGACGAAATACAGCACCATTGCCGCCAGCGTGTACCAGCCGAAGAAGATCAGGATCCGCGTTTCCACGGTGAAGATCAGCAAGATGCAGCAGACGATGCCGAGTGCCGGCAGGAACGGGAACAGCGGCACCTTGAAGCCGCGCGGGATTTCCGGATGCGTCTTGCGCAGCCAGATCACCGACAGGCAGACGATCGCGAACGCCGCCAGCGTACCGACCGAGGTCGCATCCCCCAGGAAGTTGATGTCGAAGAAGGCCGCCGCAACGCCGGTGATCAGGCCAACCAGGATGGTGTTGACCCACGGCGTCTGGAACTTGGTGTGCACGCGCGAGAAGATGCGCGGCAACAGGCCATCGCGCGCCATCGTGTAGAAGATGCGCGTCTGGCCGTACATCAGCACCAGCACCACCGAGGTTAGCCCGACGATCGCGCCGGCCTTGACCAATTTGGCGAACCACGCCCATTGCGGGCCCAGCGCATCCACCGCCACGGCGACCGGATCGGGCACGTTCAGCGTCTTGTAGTTGACGATCAGCGTCATCACGATCGACACCAGGATGTAGATCAGGGTGCAGGCCGCCAGCGAGCCGAGCAGGCCGATCGGCATGTCCTTCTTGGGATCCTTGGCTTCCTGGCCTGCGGTGGAAACCGCCTCGAAGCCGATATAGGCGAAGAACACGATCGAGGCGGCGCGCAGGATGCCGCCCCAGCCGAACTTGCCGTCCTCGCCGGTCGCCGCCGGGATGAACGGGTCCCAATTGGCTTTCAGCGTGTCGATATGCGCGATCACGTAACCGCCGCAGATCAGGATGAAGGCGATGATCACGGTCAGCTTCACCGCAACGATGAAATTGTTGACCTTGGCGCTTTCCGACACGCCGATCACCAGCAAGGCGGTCATCGCCATGCAGATCAGGAAAGCGGGCAGGTTGAACAAATAGGTGATCGGCGCGCCGTTCACCAGCACCGGCACCAGATCGCTGCCATTGCTGCGCAGGATGGTGTGCCCGGTCGGCCCGGTCAGTTCGACCGGAATGACCAGCCCGAAATCGCGCAGCAGGCTGACGACATAGCCGGCCCAGCCGACCGCGACGACCGAAGCGGCGAGCCCATATTCGAGCAGCAGCAACGCGCCCATGATCCACGCGGCGAACTCGCCGATCGTGGTGTAGGAATAGGTATAGGCCGATCCTGAGACGGGCAGCGTCGACGAAAGCTCGGCATAGCACAAGCCGGCGAGTGCGCAGACGAAGCCGGCGATCAGGAACGAGATCAGCACGGCGGGGCCGGCATGCAGCGATGCCGCGCTGCCGGTGCGGACGAAGATGCCCGCGCCGATGATGCAGCCGATGCCCAGGAACACCAGGTTCCAGGCGCCAAGTGTACGTTTCAACGGACTGCGTTCGGTCTCGCGCTGCACCTGTTCCACCGTCTTGCGGAGCAGCATGCGCGAAAGGATACCCGTGGTGGGCGTGGTCGCCATGATCGATTTTTTCCCCTTGTGCCGCTATTGCCGGGCGGCGCGATTATGGGGCGGAGCCTAATGACAAAACGGAGACGTGCAATCCCCTAATGGCGGATTGCCGCGGTTTACCGCGCCAGCATCGGCCCGAGCGGCTGGCCGGCGAACAGGTGGACGTGCAGGTGCGGCACTTCCTGCCCCGCCTGGCGGCCGGTATTGGCCAGCAGCCGATAGCCGCGCGGCACCAGCCCCGCCTCGCGCGCCACCGTGCCGACCGCCCGGACGAAGCCGGCAATCTCGTCGGCCGAGCCGTTTGCGCTGAAATCGTCCCACGAGACATAGGCGCCACGCGGGATCACCAGGATGTGGATCGGCGCCTGCGCGTTGATATCGTGGAAGGCGATGGCCCATTCGTCCTCATAGACGCGGCTCGACGGGATTTCGTCGCGCAGGATCTTGGCGAAGATGTTCTGGTCGTCATACGGCTTGGTCGCGTCGATCGGCATGTGAATCCCCCTCCCGCATGCGGGAGGGGCTAGGGGAGGGCGTGTCCCAGCGTCCCGGCGGTCGTGGCTTACATGCCCTCCCCCAACCCCTCCCGCAAGCGGGAGGGGAGCTTTAGGATTTTCGCGCCGCCTTCTCGTCGATCCCCGAAACGCCTTCGCGGCGCATCATTTCCGCGCGCACATCGTCCAGGCTCAGTCCGGCATCGGCCAGCAGCACCATCAGATGGAACAGCAGATCGGTCGCCTCGGACACCAGCTCCTGGCGATCATCGGCCACCGCGGCGATCACCGTCTCGACCGCTTCCTCGCCGACCTTCTGCGCGATTTTCGCGCGCCCGCGGGCGAACAATTTGGCGGTATAGGAGGTGGTCGGATCGCCGCCACGGCGCGCCCGGATCGTCGCTTCCAGCGTATCGAGAAAATCTTCGGCCATGCGCCCTTCGCTGACGCAAGCCTCGGGTCAGGTCAATCCTTGCGCCGCTTGGCGAAGCGCGCGCGCAGCGCCCGGCGGACCACGAACACGCCGATACAGGCCATGGCGAACAAGGCGATATCGGACCATTCCGGGCTGGTGCGCACTTTCGGCACGCCGGTATGCGCGGCGAACACTGCGGTCGGCACGACGAGGATCAGGAGCAGGAAGAGCGTGCGCATAGGGGGTGCGATAGCGCCAGGTGGTTAACATCCCCCGACTTCACCCCAAAAGCTGGCGTCATCCTGAACTTGTTTCAGGATCCAGGCGCGGTCGGCCGCCCCAATGATGGCGTCTGTTAGACGGGCGACCGCGCCTGGATGCTGAAACGAGTTCAGCATGACGGTAATAGATGGTGGTCATGCATAAAGCGGCCGCCGTACCGCCACCCCCGCCTGCGCCAGCGCGGCATGCGCGTCGGCGATGCTCGCCTCGCCGAAATGGAAGATGCTCGCCGCCAGCACCGCGCTGGCATGGCCCTGGATCACGCCGGCGACCAGATCGTCAAGCGCGCCGACGCCGCCCGACGCCACCACCGGCACCGCCACCTGATCGGCGATCGTGCGGATCAGATCGAGATCGTAGCCGCCGCGCGTGCCGTCGCGATCCATCGAGGTGACCAGCAACTCGCCCGCGCCGAGCCGTACGAGGTTGAGCGCATGCTCGACCGCATCAATTCCGGTCGCGCGCCGCCCACCATGGGTGAACACTTCCCAGCGGCCATCCGCGCGCCGTGCGTCGACGGATGCGACACAACATTGGCTGCCGAAGCGATCGGCAATGTCGGCGACCAGCTCGGGCCGGGCGACGGCGGCGGAATTGACCGCCACCTTGTCCGCGCCCGCCAGCAGCAACGCGCGGGCATCGTTGGCCGAGCGTACCCCGCCGCCGACCGTCAGCGGCATGAAGCACACTTCCGCCGTGCGCCGCACGACATCCAGGATCGTGCCGCGCGCCTCGTGCGTCGCGGTGATGTCGAGAAAGCAGAGTTCGTCCGCCCCCGCTGCGTCGTAGGCGCGGGCTTGCTCGACGGGGTCGCCGGCGTCCTGCAGATCGACGAAGTTGACGCCTTTGACGACGCGGCCATTGGCCACGTCGAGACACGGAATCACGCGCGCGCGGACGGTCATATTACCCTCCCGCTTGCGGGAGGGGCTAGGGGAGGGCGTGTCAGCGAAGCGTAGGTCATCGTTTGGGACATGCCCTCCCCCGACCCCTCCCGCAAGCGGGAGGGGAGAAGGTCACGCCGCCGCCGCCACGCTCAGCGCGGCGGCCAGATCGAGCCGGCCGTCGTACAGCGCGCGGCCCGTAATCACGCCCTCGACGCCATCCTGCGCATGCAGCGCGAGAATGTGGATCTCGCCGATCCCGGCCACGCCGCCGCTGGCGATCACCGGAATGCGCACGGCGCGCGCCAGATCGACGGTCGCCTCGACGTTGCAGCCCTTCAGCATCCCGTCGCGGCCGACATCGGTGAACAGCAAGGCGGCGACGCCCGCATCCTCGAAGCGCCGTGCCATATCGACCACCGCGACGGTCGACACATCGGCCCAGCCGCGCGTCGCGACCATGCCGTCCTTGGCATCGACCGCGACGACGATGCCGCCGGGAAAGTCGTTTGCCGCCTGGCGCACCAGCTCGGGATTCTCCAGCGCGGCGGTGCCAATCACCACGCGCGACACGCCGAGATCGAACCATTTCTCTATCGCCGTACGATCGCGAATGCCACCGCCGAGCTGCACATGGCCGGGAAACTGGGTGACGATGTCGCGCACCGCATCGCCATTGACCGACGCGCCGGCAAACGCCCCGTCGAGATCGACGACATGCAGATAGTCCGCGCCCTGGCCGGCAAAAAGCATCGCTTGGTGCGCCGGATCGTCGCCATAGACGGTCGCGCGGTCCATATCGCCCTCGGCCAGTCGCACGACCTGCCCGCCCTTGAGATCGATGGCGGGGAACACGATCAGGGACGCCATGCGAGAAACCTTTCGAGGAGCGCCAGGCCGTAACGCTGGCTCTTTTCGGGGTGGAATTGCACGCCGAGCAAATTGTCGCGGCCGATCGCCGCGGTGACCGCGCCGTCATGGTCGGTGGTCGCGATTACGTCGGCCCCGCGATAGGCATAGGAGTGCAGGAAATAGGCCTCGCCTGGCTCGATCAGGGCGTGGGGCAGGGCGGTGACGTCGTTCCAGCCCATATGCGGCACTTTGGCTGCCGGGTCCTTGGGCTCGAGCAGCGCGACCGTGCCCTGCATCCAGCCGAGCCCCTGGTGCACGCCATGCTCTTCGCCGGTTTCCGCCATCAATTGCATGCCGACGCAAATGCCCAGGAACGGCGCGCCTTCATCGCGCACCCGCCGCTCCAACGCCTCGATCATGCCCGGCACGGCGCGCAGCGCTGCCGCGCATGCCCCGAACGCGCCCACGCCGGGCAGCACGATGCGATCGGCGCGGGCTACCGCGTCGGCGTCGGCCGTGATCAGAATGTCCGTCGCGCCCGCCGCCTTCAGCGCATTGTGCACCGAATGCAGATTGCCCGCGCCGTAATCGATCAGCGCCAGCGTCATGCGAGGAGCGCCGCAATCTCCGGTGCCGCGAAGCTCGCGTTGAAGGCGATGACGCGCGCCGTGGCCACGCCGCTGGTCACGAACGGATCGCTCGCCGACAGTGCCTCGGCCTCGGCGCGCTCGCCCCGTGCGACAATCACGCCGCCGACGCGCGGATCCTGCCGCCCGGCGATCAGGAACACGCCCGCGTCGAAGCCGCGCTCCAGCCAGGCGACATGCGCCGCCATCTGCGCATCGACCTCGGCCAGCGGCGCGACATAATCGAGCAGGATCAGGCAGAGCGGCCCGGCGGCGCGGTGCTTGGCCATTACAGCACGCCCTTGGTGCTCGGGATCACGCCCACTTTGCGCGGATCGATCTCCACCGCCTCGCGCAGTGCCCGCGCCACGCCCTTGAACGCGGCCTCGGCGATATGGTGGTTGTTCTGCCCGTAGAGCGTCTCGATGTGCAGCGTCACGCCCGCGGTCTGCGCGAACGAGTGGAAGAAATGCTCGAACATCTCGGTATCCATCTCGCCCAGCCGCTTCTGGCTGAACGCGGTCTTCCACACCAGATAGGGCCGTCCCGATATGTCGATCGCCACGCGCGCGAGCGTCTCGTCCATCGGGCTCAGCGCATCGGCGTACCGGCGGATGCCGCGCTTGTCGCCCAGCGCCTGGGCGATCGCCTCGCCGATCGCGAGCCCCGTATCCTCGACCGTATGATGCTGGTCGATATGCAGATCGCCGACCGTCTTGACGTCGAGGTCGATCAGCGAATGGCGGGATAATTGCTCGAGCATGTGATCGAAGAAGCCGACCCCGGTGGAGACGGTATAGGCCCCCGTGCCGTCGAGATTGACGGAGACGGCGATGCTGGTTTCGCTGGTCGAGCGATTGATGGTGGCGGTGCGCATCGCCTCCCAATAGCGACCTGCCCAACGCATGCAATCTTGACCCGCCCCCAAAGCGCGCTACCCAAGGGCCATGAGCGATGGACTGCCCGATAGCCTGATTCCTTATGACGAGATCGTGCAGGAGGCGCTGCGCGCGGTGGTCGGCCGCGTGCTCGGTTCCGTAGCGGAAAATGGTGGCCTGCCGGGCGAGCATCATTTCTACATCACGTTCAAGACGCAGAATCCGGGCGTGGATATCCCGCAGCGCCTGATCGAGCGTTTCCCCGACGAGATGACCATCGTCATGCAGAACCGCTATTGGGATCTGCTGGTCGATGACGAGCGCTTCTCGGTCGGCCTGAGCTTCAACCAGGTACCGTCCAAGCTGGTCATTCCCTATTCGGCGGTGACCGGGTTTCACGATCCCAGCGTCAATTTCGAACTGCGCTTCCAGGCGCAGGAAGGGCCGGACAGCCCCGATCCGCATGACGAAGCGGAGAATGATGGGCCAACGCTGGTGCCGGTCGAGGATGGCTCGAACGTCGTGGCGGTGGATTTCAAGCGCAAGAAGTGACGCATTGCGTCACCCCAGCGCAGGCTGGGGTCTCGTGCCGCATGGGCGCGTTCTCGGCCTGAGATCCCAGCCTGCGCTGGGATGACGAGGATTGCACATGACCGACACCCGCACCGAAACCGACTCGTTCGGCCCCATTGCCGTCGCCACCAGCGCTTATTGGGGCGCGCAGACGCAGCGCTCAATCGAGAATTTCCCGTTCGGCGCGCGCGAACGCATGCCGATCGAGATCGTCCACGCGCTTGCCCTGGTCAAACAGGCCACCGCGCGGGTGAATCGCAAGCACGGCCTTGACGCCAAACTTGCCGACGCGATCGACACGGCCGCGGCGGAAGTCGCCAGCGGCCAGCTCGACGATCATTTCCCGTTGGTCATCTGGCAGACGGGCAGCGGCACGCAGAGCAACATGAACGTCAACGAGGTCATTGCCGGCCGCGCCAACGAACTGCTCAGCGGGACGCGCGGCGGGAAGTCGCCGGTCCATCCCAACGATCACGTCAATATGAGCCAGTCGTCCAACGACAGCTTCCCCACCGCCTTGCACGTCGCCGCCGCGCTGGCGGCGCGTGATCGCCTGATCCCGGCGATCGCGCAGCTCGAGGCGAGCCTGCTGGCCAAGGTCGAGGCGTGGGGCGAGATCGTCAAGATCGGCCGCACCCACCTGCAGGACGCGACGCCGCTCACGCTGGGCCAGGAATTCAGCGGCTATTACGCGCAGCTGCGCCTTGCTCGGACGCGCATCCTGCCGTTGATCGAACACGGCCTGAGCAAGCTCGCGCAGGGCGGCACGGCGGTCGGCACTGGGCTCAACACACCCGCCGGCTTCGCCGAGGATTTCGCCGCGACGATCAGCGAGCTGACCGGCTTTGCGTTCGAGACCGCGCCCAACAAGTTCGAGGCATTGGCCACGCATGACACGCTGGTCGAATTCTCCGGCCGGCTGAACACGCTGGCCGTGTCGCTTTCCAAGATCGCCAACGATATCCGCCTGCTCGGCTCCGGCCCGCGCTCGGGCATTGGCGAGCTCAATCTGCCCGAAAACGAGCCGGGCAGCTCGATCATGCCGGGCAAGGTCAATCCCACGCAGTGCGAAATGCTGACGATGGTCGCCGCGCAGGTCATCGGCAACCACACGGCGGTGACGGTCGGCGGCCTGCAAGGGCATCTCGAGCTCAACGTGTTCAAGCCGCTGATCGGTGCGGCGGTGCTGCGCTCGATCGATCTGCTCAGCATCGGCATGGAAAGCTTCGCGGAGCGCTGCGTCGATGGGCTCGAGCCGAACCGCGCGCGGATCGACGAACTCGTCGCGCGCTCGCTCATGCTGGTGACGGCGCTGGCGCCGGAGATTGGTTATGACAATGCCGCCAAAATCGCCAAACATGCCCATGCCGAGGGGCTGACGCTGAAGGAAGCCGGGCTGGCGCTCGGGCTGGTCGACGAGCCGACGTTCGACCGCTTGGTCCGCGCCGAAGATATGGTGTGATCCTCCCCGGAATGGGAGGGGGACCGCCCGGCTTCTTCAGCCGGGTGGTGGAGGGGGCTATCCCCAGACGCACCGCGAGCGTTACCGGCGTACCCCCGCCGTCAGGCTTCGCCTGCCACCTCCCCGTTCCGGGGAGGAATGGAACAACATCGTTGTTCCCGCTTTATGCCACTCGAAGCAGGGAGACGTGACGTGGGTGCAACGACGATAGGCGCGCTGATCGGCGGCGCGATCGATTCGATGAGCGGCGACGATGGCTCGGCCGATGGCGCGATCAAGGGCGCGATCGTCGCCAATGTGCTGAAGGTCGCGCTGCCGCTGGTCGTCACCTACGCGGTCGGCTGGGCCGTGTTGCGCGGCGCGGCGGAATTGAAAACGGCCGTGTTCGGCGGCACTACAGACGGAGAGCAGGCATGATTCGCGGTATTATCGGGGCATTGGTCGGGCGCGAAATCGATCGTCGCGACGGCAGCGGCGGGCTGAAGGGCGCGGCGATCGGTATGGTCGCCAGTCGCGTGCTGACCCGCATGGGCCCGCTCGGCCTGGCGCTGGGCGGTGCCTATGTGGCGAAGAAGGCCTATGATCGGCATCGCGACACGCGTCGCAATACGAGCATCTGACTCGTCGCGTTGCCGGGGCGCGATGCCCCGGCGACGCGTATTCTCACCCTGCGACTTGACGTAGCAGGCGTCGCCACGCCAGTAGCGCGCATGCCGACACCCGAAACGCCCGCCACTCCCGAAGATCCCCACGGCTTCAAGCGCCGCGGCATGATGTTCGTGCTCTCCTCGCCCTCGGGCGCGGGCAAATCGACCATCGCCGGCAAATTGCTCGAATCCAATCCCGAGCTGCAGGTCTCGGTATCCTACACGACGCGCCCGATCCGCCCCGGCGAGGTCGACGGTGTGCATTACCATTTCACCGATCTCGAAACGTTTCGCGCGATGGTCGCGAACCACGAATTCCTCGAATGGGCGCATGTCTTCGATCACCGCTATGGCACGCCCAAGGCGCAGGTATGGAACGCGCTCGAACAAGGGCATGACATCCTGTTCGACATCGATTGGCAGGGCGCGCAGCAATTGCACCAACTGGCCGGCGGCGACGTGGTGCGCGTGTTCATTCTGCCGCCGTCGATGCCGATCCTGCGCGAGCGGCTGATCGGCCGCCGCACCGATTCGATGGAAGTGATCGATGCGCGCATGGATCGTGCGGCCAATGAAGTCAGCCATTGGGACGGCTACGATTACGTACTGGTCAATGACGATGTCGAGACGTGCTTCGACTGCGTGAAGACGATCCTCGGAGCGGAGCGGCTGAAGCGCTCGCGGCAGACCGGGATTATCGGGTTTATCCGTAAGCTGCTGCGCTGATTGTGATGTTCCCCTGCGAAAGCAGGGGCCCAGGGTTACAAGCGCTGCGCGTAATACTCTGGGCTCCTGCTGTCGCAGGAGCATTAAGTCGGGATATTTAGGCGAGCAGCGCCAGAAATCCCGCGCCGCCGAAAAAGTCCCGCCGCCTGGCCTCCAGCGCCGCCAGTGACACCTCGTCGCGGCCCCATTGTTCGGTCTGCCAATCCTCGTCCGCTTCGACCGCGCGCCACGCCGTCTCGGCATCCACTGCGCGCTCCAGCAGGGCCAGCGCGGCAACCAGCGAGCCGCCGATCGTCACCACCGGCGATAAGCCCGCCAATTCCCAAGCCGAGCGCGCCGCCACCGCCTCGCCCAGTCGCGCGATCGTCGCGGCTGGCTGCGCGCGGTGCATCACCCCGCCGATCACCTCGAAATGCACGTCGTAACGCCCGCGCGCCCAGGCAAGCAGCGGATCCCACAAGTCGGCTTGGCGACCGACCAATGCCGGCGGCTCTTCCGCGCGATAACAGAGCAGGTCGCTCTCCCCGAACCGCGCCAGGTTGGCGGCAAAGCCAGCTTGGTCCTGCGGCACGCGCTCGATCGCTGCGTTGGCGAGGCCGGTCAGCGGCATGGTGCGCGGATCGATCTCGCCGGTCACCGCGCGCCATTCCTCGGCCACCGCCTCGGCCAAGGCAGGGAAGGGGATCGCCAGCGGCAACCGCCCCGGCGTGCGCACGGGCTTGCCGTCGAGCGTCACCACCCCCGCGGCATCGACGCCGACCTCGCTCCAAAATCTTTTCACGTCTGCCTCAAGCTTCCGGCGGCGTGCGCCAGCGCCGCGCCAGCGCGCGCGGGACCACGGCGATGAACAGCATCGCCGCCAGCACCAGCGCCAGGCCGATCAATTTCTGCTCCATCGCCACGGCGCGTCCGATCAGCACCAGCCCGAGCAAGGCGCCCGCCACGCCGAGCAGCCGACTGCCGGTCATCAGGAAATAGCGGTTTCGCGCGGTGTCCGGCTCGCTCATCTCAGGCCTCCATATGCGCGGGCAGATCGGTGGCGTCCTCGGCCACGGCATGCGCACCGGCGGCGCGCAGTTCCTCGGGGCGATGATAGCCCCATGCCACGCCCAGCGCCCGCGCGCCGGCCGCCCGCGCCATCAGCATGTCGTAGCTCGTATCGCCGATCATCACCGTCGTTGCCGGCACGGCGCCGGCCTCGGCCATCGCCGTGTCGATCATCGAGGGGTGCGGTTTGGAGGGATGCCGGTCGGCGGTCTGCAGCGTCACGAACCGGTCGGTGATGCCGTGCACCGCCAGCACATGCGCCAGGCCGCGATCCGATTTGCCCGTCGCCACGCCGAACACCCAGTCGTCCGCTGCCAGCACGTCCAGCGCTGCGACGATGCCCTCGAACAGTGGCTCGTCATCCATCTCGCCGGAGTCGCGCATGCGCCGGAACGCGCCCTTATAATCCTCCGCCAGCGCATGGTGCTGCGCATCCCCGGCCTCAGGCAGCAGCCCGCGCATCGCCTCGACCAGGCTCAAGCCGACGATACGCCGGATCGCCGGCCGCGCTGGCGGCGCCAGCCCATGCAGCGCGAACGCCTGCTCCATTGCCTGACAGATATTGGCCTGGCTATCGACCAGCGTGCCGTCGCAATCGAACAAAGCGAGCTTGTTCATACCGCTGCACGCATCAGATGGGCGATCGCGCGCCGGCCCGCCGCTTCGGCTCCGTCGGCGGCACCGATCCGCGCTGCCTCCGGCTTGTGCTGCCCGAGCTTGCGCGTGCCACGCCAGCCGGTGATGTCCATCCGGAAGCCGATGATTCCGCGCATCATCTGTCCCAACAATTTGGCGTCCATCTTGTCGCGCGTCCAGGGTGTCTTGGGAACGAGTTGCGCTTCCTGTACGGCGGAAATGCGATCGAGCTGGTCGATCAACCCCGCATCGTCCATCCGCCGCATAGTGCCTTCCAATTCGACCGCCAAATAATTCCAGGTCGGTACTTCGTTCGGCCCGAGCCCATACCAGTCGGGGCTGACATAACCGTCCGGTCCCTGCGCCACGAACAACGCGGCAGCGCCATCCAGATGCCGTGTGATGCCATTGCCACGCGCGACATGCAGCGCGATCGTATCGTCATCCAGCCACACGATCGGCACATGCGCAACGCGCGGACCATCGGGCGTGGCGGCGAACAGCGCGCCAAAGCCAAGCGCCGAGACGAGCTCGCGCATCGCCGCGCGGTCTTCCCAGCGGAAGGTGGCGTTGGGGTGCATCCCTAGCCCTCAATCGCCACCCCGGCGGACGCCGGGGGCCAGTCGCGCAACCGGAAAGAGCGTGCGTTGCGCTTAGTTGCGACCACCGTCGCGACTGGGCCCCGGCCTCCGCCGGGGAACGGCAGGGAGACGTGCATCAATATTGCGTCCGCGGGCGCGGCTTCGGGCCCGGCTTCGCCCCGGGTGCCTTTGGCTTGGGCTTGGGTTTTGCCTTGAGCGGCGGCTTCGCGCCGGGCCGTGCCGCCGCCTCGCTGCCGCGATTGCGCCGTTCGCCCTTGCGATCCTTGCGCACGTTCTTGGCATGCTGCTTGGCCTGTTGCTTCTTCACTGCCTTGCTGGGCGGCGGCGGGGTGTCGAGCGGCATCATGTTGCCAAGCATCTCGTCGAAGCCGAGATGCTTAAGGCTCTCGGCAAAATGCGTCGGCAGTTCGGCCTGCACGTCGATCTCGCCGCCATCGGGATGATCGATGCGCAGCCGCCGCGCGTGCAGATGCATCTTGCGCGAAATGCCGCCGGTCAGGAACGCCGCTTGGCCGCCATATTTGCCGTCGCCGACGATCGGATGGCCGATCGCCGCCATGTGCACGCGCAACTGGTGCGTGCGCCCGGTATGCGGGATCAGCTCGACCCAGGCGGTGTTGTTGCCGGCGCGCTCGATCACGCGGTAGCGCGTGCGCGCAGGGCTACCCTCGGCCTCGTCGACATGCATCTTCTCGCCGCCGCTGCCCGGCTGCTTGCCGATCGGCAGATCGATCGTGCCATCCTCGATCGAGGGCACGCCGACGATCAGCGCCCAATAGATCTTCTTGGCGGTGCGCGACGAGAAGGCCTTGGCAAAATAGCCCGCCGCGCGCGTGGTGCGGGCGATCAGCAGGACGCCGCTGGTGTCCTTGTCGAGCCGGTGGACCAGTTTCGGCCGGCTCTCGCCGTCGAACTGGATGCCGTCGAGAAGCGCATCGACATGCTCGATCGTCTTGGTCCCGCCCTGGGTGGCCAGACCCGGCGGCTTGTTGAGCACGATGCCCTGTTTGTCGCGGTGGATGACCAGTTCCTGGATGAACTTGGTCTGCTCCGGGCTCAGCTCGGGCCGGTCGCGCTTCTTGGGCGCGCCGGGCATTTCGGGGCGCGCCGGCTCCTCCGGCGGCACGCGGATCTGCTGGCCGGCGGCGATGCGATCGCCGGGCGTGGCGCGGGCACCATCGATGCGGACCTGCCCGTTGCGCGCCCACATCGCCACCGTGGTAAAGCTGGTATCGGGCAGATGGCGCTTGAACCAGCGATCCAGCCGGATGCCGTCATCGTCGAACCCGACGTTGAAGTTGCGGACGTCTTGTTCGCTCATGCGACAGTTCCAAAAATCGATCGGGTCAGCATCAGCCCGGCAAACAAAGCGGTGATCGAGCCGATCACCGAGACCAGCACGTACAGCGCCGCGGTGCCCAGCGCGCCGCGCTCGATCATCATCACGGTGTCGAGCGAGAAAGCGGAAAAAGTGGTGAACCCGCCGAGCGCGCCGACCGCGAGCAGCAGGCGCCAATTCTCGCTCGCATCATTGCGGGCAAGCACGCCGACCAGCGCGCCCATCAGGAACCCGCCGATCAGATTGACCGCCAGCGTGCCCCAGGGATAATTCGGCCCGAACGCCTCAAGCGTCGCCCGCCCGGTCAAATACCGCGCGCCGGAGCCGACCGCGCCGCCGGCCATGACAAGAAACAAGGAATACATGGCGGCTCCACTAGCGCGGATGGCGCTGAAATAGAACTGCCTCATTGGAACCTGGGTATCGTAACGCGTTTAGTGCTCCTGCGAAAGCAGGAGCCCAGAGCCACGCACGCTGCGCTTGGCAACCCTGGGCTCCTGCGTTCGCAGGAGCACAAGCCCGCCGCTCAAGACCCCTTGTTCGCCACGATATCGACGTCGGTCCCGCCATCGCTCCGGCTGGTCAGGAACAGCGCAAAGGCGCCGTCGTCGCGCGCGCGCGTCCCGCCCAGCACATGTTCGCCGCCGTCGGCCTGGTGCTCGGCGGAATAGCCGGCATTGGTGGTGCGCGTGTAATACCAGTCGAGCACTTTCTGCAGCGGCGCCGAGCTGGCGAAACTCACCGCGCGGATCGAGCAGCCGCCCTGGTTATTGCCCGCCGCTTCGCTGACCCGCGCATCGGGATAGAGCGGCAGGTCGGCCGGCAGGCGTTGCGCCCAGCGGGTCGAATATTGCAGCTTGGCCGCGCAGGCGCCGCCGTTTTTCTGCCGCGCCGCCAGCGCGCCCAAGGTGAGCGATTCGCGCGCCGTGGCGCAGCCCGGGCAATCCGCATTCTGCGGCGCCGGGGTGGATTTCAATCGTTGGGACGTGCCCGCGCCGGTCAGCGCTGCCGCGCCGGGGGCGCCGGCAGCGATGCCGTCGGCTGGCACCCCGCCGGAATAGGGCTGGGACGGAGGCCGCACGGCATCCTGGTTGGCCTGCGCCGCGAGCGTCGGATCGACCATGATCTGATCCTGTAGCGCGCTCATCAGCGCGGGGTCGCGCGTGTTGCCGGTGGCGCTCGCGTCGATCAGCTCGTTGTCGAGCGAATCCACGTTGCGTTCGTTCTGCCGCGGTCCGCACGCGGCCAGCGCGACCGGCAGAAGCAGGGCCAGACCCCAAGGTGCATAGCGAACCATCAACCACTCCAATCGTTTCGTGCCACGGCTCATAGCCGAAATCCGGTTAATATCGCGTTTGCCGCATGCGGGCGCAGCAACCAACGCTTACAAGCGTGCTACTTGCATAAAACGCCATGGCCCGCCATTATCGGATCATGTTCAATATTCTCTCGATCCTCATCGGCCTCGTCGCCCTCGTCTTCGCTATTCCGGGGCTGATCCCCCTGCTTGGCTGGCTCAACTGGCTGGCCGTGATCATCGCCGTGATCGGCCTGGCGGTCGGCGCGCTGTCGAGCGGCAATGCCGGGCGCAACCTCAACATCGTGGTGCTGATCGTCGCGTGCATTCGCCTGTTTGTCGGCGGCGGCCTGTTCTAAAAAGCAAAGGCCCGGCGATCGCTCGCCGGGCCTTCCCGTGTCGTTAGTGCGTCGCGCTTAGCGGCAGCGCACGTTGCCGCGGTCGATCGACGATCCAAGAGCGGCACCGGCGCCGGCGCCGAGCAGCGTGCCCAGCGTGCTCGACCGGCCGTTCGACAGCGAATTGCCGAGCAGCCCGCCGGCCAGCCCGCCGATGATCAGGCCGGTCGTGCCGTCGTTGCGGCGGCAATAATATTGCCCGTTGCCGCCGCGATAGATGCGGTCGTTGCGGCCCAGGCGGCGCGGCTGATAATAGCGCCCGTCGCGATAGTAACGCTCGGCATAATAGGTCTGCTGCCCGCGCTCGTAGCGGTTGTAATCATAATTGCGATACTGGCGCCAATCGCGATTGCGATCATCGCGGCGGTCGGCCCGTCGGTCATCGCGGCGGTCGTCGCGCCGATCGTCGCGCCGATCATCGCGGCGGTCGTTGCGGTGATCGCCGCGGCCGTCGCGGTCGTTGTCGCGATAGTCCTGATGGGATTGCGCCGCCGCCGGCAAAGCGGGAAGCGTGGCCGTGGCGATCGTGGCGATCGCGGCCGCTAACAAAGTGAAGCGCATGGGGAACTCCGTTCTCTTCATGGTGTGAAGCCTGAACGGGTTGGCCGCGTATCGGTTGCGTGAACGGGATACTACGCCCCGCTCACGCGCCCGACAGGTCAGCCGTTGAGCGTGTAATCCAGCGTGATCTCGGCGTTGAGCACCTTGGAGATCGGGCAGTTCTGCTCCGCACCCTTGGCGATTTCGGCGAACTGCGCCTCGTCGATTCCCGGCACGGTCGCTTTGAGATCCAATGCCGACTTGCTGATCTTGAAGCCGTCGCCTTCCTTGTCAAGCGTGACCTTGGCGCTGGTCTCCAGCGTGCCGTCGGTAAAGCCGGCGCCGGCCAGCGCGAAGCTCAGTGCCATGGTGAAGCAGCTGGCATGCGCCGCGGCGATCAGCTCTTCCGGGTTGGTGCCGGGCTCGTCGCCGAACCGGGTGTTGAAGCCGTACGGCGTGTCGGAGAGGATGCCCGACTGAGTCGAGACATGGCCTTTACCGTCCTTGCCGAAGCCTTCGTATTTGGCCGAACCGGTGCGCGTCGTCATGTGCGATCTCCAGATATGAAAAGGGGCGCAGGCTTGTCGCCCACGCCCCTGATCAGATGGTGTCGCTAAGGCTTAGCGGCAACGGCGCTTGTTGTTGCTGTTGGTACGATCGATCTCGCGACCGGCCAGCGCGCCCAGGGCCGCGCCGCCCAGCGTGCCGACCGTACGGTCGCCGCGCGTGTCGATCGTGCGGCCGAGCAGTGCGCCGCCAACGCCGCCGACGATCAGGCCGGTAGTGCCATTGCTCTTCTTGCAATAGGTCCGGCCGTCCTTGCCGCGCCATTCGCGATACTTGCTACGCGCTTCGGCCTGGCTGGTCGGGAACGCCATCGTGGCGGGGATGGCGAGCGAGACGGCAGTGAGAGCGAGAACGAAATTACGCATGATAAATTCCCTTACCTTGAAACTGGTAGCTGCAGAACGCAGGCTTTCTAGAATTCGTTGCATGAACGTAATACAACCTGTCGTTGTCGCCCGTTCAGGCGCGGCGGCGGGCCATCCTTGTCCACGATATCCACGTTATCCACAGGGCCGCCAGCGCGAATCATCCTAGGCGCGGGGCCCATTCGGTGACACCTTTCGTCTTGTAGGAAGCGGATGCGGACGTCGGAAACGGCAACAACATCAGCAACTTATGCCGGACGAGACGGTAGGGCGGCCCGCCAGGGCAGGCCGGCCGACGGATCCGGGGGAATGCCGATCCGACTTGTATCGGGCGCCACGCGAAAGCGCTGCGCGACCGCACGACGAGGCAGGCGTTCCGAACCGTCCTTCTGCGTTTTCGGACCGGGAGGGTGGGGCAGCGGCGGCGCGGAACAGCACGGAGCATCCTTCGGGAGAGACCGAGCGGGTCAAGCAATGCAGCAGCCAAAGGCATGGGCGTTCCGGGCCACCGGGCGCACACGCCGGTCATCACGGAATGGGGTGCCGAGCGCCGCAAGGCGATGCGATCCCGGACCCGATGACCAAACACCTGGCGCCGGCCGTTCGCGGCAGACACCAGGCGTGCCGCCACGATGCGGGTGAGGGCAGGGGCGCTCCTTGGGGGGCTCAGGCGCGAGCTCCAAGTCGCGGCGACAGAGGGGTCGGCAGCAATGCCGGCCCCTTTTTGTTGTTGCGATTGCTTGCCACACCATCACCGCCTCCCCGGCGAACGCCGGGGTCCAGTCGGGAGAGCGTGGTTGGCGAACGCTGCGCGCTGTTACATCGGCCTTCGCGACTGGGCCCCGGCGTCCGCCGGGGTCGTGAGGAAAGGGCGGATCGCATCCCTTCGCCTGGTCGCCATCCTGCGCTAAGCCCACCCCATGCTCCCCGTTCCCCACGTCATCCCCGATTTCGCCCCGTGGTTCGATCTCGCCGGCCTCGCCGTCTTCGCCGCCTCGGGCGCGCTTGCCGCGGCCAAGCGCGCGCAGACCATCGTCACGCTGACCTTCTTCGCGCTGGTAACCGGGGTGGGCGGCGGCACGATGCGCGATCTGCTGATCGGCGCGCCGGTGTTCTGGATCCATGACAGCCGCCCGGCGGCGGTATGCCTGCTGGTCGCCTTCACCATCTGGGCGACGCCCGAGCGCTGGTGGAAAGGCGCGGCGCTCGACTGGTTCGATGCGATCGGCCTCGCCGCCTATGCCGTGTTCGGCGCGGCCAAGGCGCTCAATTACGGCGTGCCACCGGTACCGGCGATGCTGATGGGGGTGGTGACCGGCTGCGTCGGCGGGATCATCCGCGACGTGCTGGCGGGCGAACCGTCGATTCTGATGCGCCCGGAATTGTATGTGACGGCGGCGGCCTTGTCGTCGGCACTGTATGTCGGGCTGACGTTGCTGGGGACGCCGACCGCGCTCGCCGCGGTGATCGCCGCGGTCGCCGGCTTCGCGCTGCGGGCGGCGGCGATCCGCTACCATCTGGGCCTGCCCGCCTATCGCGGGCGACGCTGACGGTTGGCGTGCAAGGCAAGTCATCCTCCCCCGCCAGGGGGAGGGGGCGCCGAAGGCGACGGAGGGGGCGGTAAGCGGTCAGCCCTCGAATCGTCTCCGCCGCTCCAGCGCGATCGCGATGATCTGCTGCGCCACGTCATTGACGTTCGCCAGTACGTCGCGCGCCGGATACCGCAATACGAGCAGCCCTTTGGCCGCGAGCCATGCATCACGCGTCGCATCACGCATCGGCCGATCGCCGCTGGAATGCGCCTCGCCATCCACCTCGATAACCAGACTGGCCGGCGCGCAATAGAAATCCAGCACGTAATCGCTAACCGCATGCTGTTTGCGAAAGCGTAATCCGGCCTCGTTCTGGCGTAACGCAAGCCAAAGCGCGATCTCTGGCGGGGTCATTTCCGTGCGCAACCGCTTGGCGTTGCGTCTGCCGCCTGGAGATCCTTCGAGCCGCACCGCTTGCCTCCCCCTCCGTCACGCTGCGCGTGCCACCTCCCCCTGGCGGGGGAGGATCACAGGATCGACGGCTGGCCGCTTTCGCGAGCCTAAACCCGCACCAACCCCACCGCACTGAACGGCTTGGGCTCGGTCGGCGGCGTGGTCGAGCGGTTGAGCTGGCATTGCCAGAAGCCGACATCGATCCAGCGGCCGTTCTTGTAGCCGACTTCGCGGTACACGCCCTGGCGGCGGAAGCCGGTTGCTTCGTGCAGCCCGATCGAGGCTTCGTTGGGCAATGCCAGCACGCCGATCGCCTGGGTGAAGCCCTGCGCGCGCAGCGTATCGATCAGCGCTTCGTATAACAGCCGCCCGACGCCCTGCCGCTCGACCGTGCCGGTGACGTAGATCGAAGTCTCGACGACATATTTATATGCCGGACGATCGCGGAACTTGGTGGCATAGGCATAGGCCAAGACGCCGCCATCCTCGTCGCCATTGGTGGCGACGATCCAGGGATACATGCCGTCCGAGGCGGTCATGCGGGTCCGCATCTGGCGCGCGTCGGGCGCCTCGGTCTCGAACGAGACGGTGCCGGTAAGCACGAACGGCGCATAGATTGCGGCGATCGCGGCGGCATCCTCGGGGCGGGCGGGGCGGATCGCGATCACGAGGCGAACTTCGCGAACAGCAGGTCGATCAGGCGCACGTCGCTGGCGGCGGGCATGCCGACCGGGCCCATGCCGACGCATTCGAGGCACTTGGCCTGGATCGACGAAGAGCGCGTCAGCCGCTGCATGTCGCCCAGCGCGCGTGCCAGGATCGCCTTGTGGTCCGCCCCGATCCGGGCGAACACATCGCCCCCCGCCTCGGCACCATCGTCCTCATCGTCATCGCCGCCGCGGAACTGCGTGGCGAGCTTGCCGAGCCAGCCGGGTTCCTTCTCCAGATACACCGCCTGCACATCCCCCTTCAGCCCGGCGCGCTTAGCCGCTTCGGCGATCGCGTCGCTCAGCGTGCCGAACTGATCGACCAGCCCGATCTGACGCGCCGTGCCGCCATCCCATACGCGGCCCTGGGCGATCTCATTGACCCGTTCGGGTGTCATTTTCCGCGCCTTGGCGACGCGGCCGATGAACTGCGCATAACCGTGCTCGATCGCCGATTGCAGCAATCGGTCGGTCTCGGCATTGGTGCCGCCCAGCACGTCCGGCTGGCCGGAGAGCGGGGTGGATTTCACGCCGTCGCTGGTCACGCCGATCTTGGCCAGCGTGTTTTCGAACGTCGGGATGATCCCGAAGATGCCGATCGATCCGGTGATCGTGGTCGGCTCGGCAAAGATCGTGTCACCCGCGGTCGCCACCCAATAGCCGCCCGAGGCGGCGACCGAGCCCATCGAGATCACCACCGGCAGCTTCTGCGCCTTGGCCTCGAGGATGGCGGTGCGGATCTTCTCTGAGGCGAGCGCCGAGCCGCCCGGCGAATCGATCCGCACGACCAAGGCCTTCAAATTCTTCTTGGCCAGGCCGTCGAGCAACGCCTTGGCGATGGTGTCGCCGCCGGCCGTGCCGGGGCCGGCCTTGCCATCCATGATCTCGCCGGCGACGGTGAGCACGCCGATCTGGTCGCCGCTGGTGCGCAAGGGGTTGGCGGCGAGATAATTGTCGTATTTGATCGTGTTGAAATTGCCTGCCGGCTTGTTCGTATCGGTGCCGGCCAATTGCCCGACGCGCTTGTCGAAATCGATCCGCTCGGCGAGCTTGTCGACGATGCCGGATTGCAGATTGGCCTTGGCGATATCCCCCGCCGCCGCGGTGATGACCGCGTCGGGCGTGTCGAGCATTGGCTGGAACTTGGCCTTGGGGCGAGCCTTGGCGACCTGCGCCTTCCACTGATCGAAGATCACGCCCTGCAGCGCCTGCGCCGCTTCCTTGGCCTCGGGCGACTGGTCGGCGCGCGTATACGGCTCGACGAACGACTTGTACTTGCCGACGCGGTAGATGTGCGCGTTGACGCCCAAGCGGTCGATCAGGCCCTTATAGTAAAGCTGCGAGCCGCCCGGGCCGGTGAACAAGGTGCCGCCCATTGGGTTCATCCAGATCTCGCTGGCATTGGCGGCGAGGCGATAGCCGCTGTCGGTATAGGCGGTGGCATAAGCGAGGACCGGCTTGCCCCCTCTGCCATCGACACCGTCGCGCACGGTGCGGATCGCCTCGGCCACTTCGGTCAGCGCCGCGGGATAGCCGCCGGCGAAACTGTCGAGATCGAGCACGACGACTTTCACGCGGCTGTCGGTCTTGGCCTTGTCGAGCACGCGCACCACGTCGCGCAGCCGGAATTCGCGCACCGGCGCGCGACCGCCGAGCGAGGCGAACGGATCGGCTTCGCTCGGCTGCTCGACGATCTGGCCCTTGAGCGCGAGCACCAACGCGCCGTCCTTGATCGTCGCTGGGCTTGGTCGCGCGGCGAGGCCGGCAAACAGCAGGCCGAAGAATAGCAGCATCGCGGCGAGGACGAGCGCGTCCTTGATGCCGACCAGAATCTTCCACGCGCCCCGAACGAGTTTCACAGGTCGGTCTCCTTCGTGGCCACCGCACGGGGCGGCCTGTCGCGTCGAGCCTTACCGTGCCGTGTGTGGTTCGGGCAATACGCCTTGTGGGCAGCGCGCGCGTCCGCCACACTTCCGTCATCCTGAACTTGCTTCAGGATCCCGGCGCGGTCATTGGCAAAAAGACAGTGTCAATGAGGCGGGCGACCGCGCCTGGATGCTGAAACAAGTTCAGCATGACGAATAGGCGGGTTGGAGCTAGACCCCGCTGCCGATGGACCTGCCCCTCGCCACGCCAGCCCTGACCGGCCCGCCGCCCGCCACCGCGCGGGGGGAATTGCGTGCGTTGCTGCTGCTCGCGGCGCCGCTGGTCGGTGCGAACCTGTTGCAGATGGCGGTGGCGGCGGTCGATGTGGTGTTCGTGGCACGGCTGGGCACGATCGATTTCGCTGCCGCGACGCTTGGCGTGTTCCTGTTCAACCTGCTGATGTTCGCGCTGATCGGGCTGACCAGCGCGGCCGCGCCGATCATCGCCGCTGAACTGGGTGCGCGCGCGCATGCCGTGCGCGAGGTGCGCCGCTCGTTCCGCATGGCGCTGTGGGTGGCCGGCGTCGGCGCGGTGCCGATGATCCTGATCCTCGCGCATGGCGAGACATTGCTGCTGCTCGCCGGGCAGGATCCGGAGGTCGCGCGCCGCTCCGGCCGCTTTCTCGATATCCTGCTCATCGCGCTCGTCCCCGGCGTTGCCGCCGGCGTGATGCGGACCGCCGCGGCGGCGCTCGGCCGGCCCAATTGGGCGCTCGGCGTCAGCGCGATCGCGCTCGCCATCGGCATCCTCGGCAATTGGCTGCTGGTGTTCGGCAATGCCGGCTTTCCGGCGCTCGGGCTGGAGGGCTCCGCCTGGGCCAGCGTCGCCAGCCTGACCGCGATGATGCTGGCCTATTATGTCATTCTGACGCGCGAACGCCGGCTCCGCCGCTTTCGCCTGTTCGGCCGCTGGTGGCGCACCGAATGGCCGCGCTTCCGCCAGATCGTGCGACTGGGCGTGCCGATCATGCTGACCTGGGTGTTCGAAGGAGCGTTGTTCGGCGGGGCGGCGCTGCTGATGGGCTTGATCGGCGTCAACGAGGTCGCGGCACACGCGGTCGCGCTTAACATCGCCGCGGTCGCTTTCCAGGTGCCGTTCGGCATTTCGCAAGCCGCCACGATTCGCGTCGGCATGGCATATGGCGCACGCGATCATGCCTGGATCGCGCGCGCAGGGGGAGTGGCGCTCGCGGTCGGGATCGGCTTCATGGGGCTGACCGCCAGCCTGATCTGGGCCATGCCGCGGCTGTTCGTCGGTGCCTATATCGCCGTCGATGCGCCGGCCAATGCGATCGTCGTCGGGCTGGCGGTCGACTATCTCGCCATCGCCGCGCTGTTCCAGCTAGTCGATGGCGCGCAGGCGGTGGCGGCGGGCGTGCTGCGCGGCTTGCAGGACACGCGCATGCCGATGGTGATCGCGCTGTTCGGCTATTGGGTGATCGGCTTCGGCACGTCGATCCTGCTCGGCTTTGGGCTGCGCTGGCAGGGCGTCGGCATCTGGCTCGGCCTGGCCGCCGGGCTGCTCGCGGTATCGATCCTGCTGATGTGGCGCTGGGCGCTGCGCGCGCGGCTGGGCCTGTTGCCGCGATAACGCGCTGCGGCCGGCGCCGACCCCTGTCTGGGATCGGCGCCGGCGCGTTGCACCTTACGGCACTAGTTTGGGAGCGGTTGGGATCCAATAGGGCGTCGGCGTCGGCGTCGGCGTCGGCGTCGGGGTGGGCGTAGGCGCGGTCGGCGTGGTGCCGGCGGGCGACTTTGGTGCGGTCGGGAGCCAATAGGGTGTCGGCGTGGGCGTCGGCGTCGGCCCTGGCTTGCTGTACGGCGACGGCTTGCCGCTCTGCAGGTTAGCGACGGCTTGAGGTGGGGTGAAACAGCTATCGAACTTGCTCCGCTCGTCGATCGGGCAGGATGCATCGGTCGTGGCGCGAGTAAAATGCCTTTTCCCCGCCGCGGCAGCTGTGTCAAAGGATGAATATATCGGCATATCGATCGCCGCCCAAGCCGATCCGGATATGAATAAGCTCGCGGTGATTAGTGCCGAAAACGCTTTCGATGCCGTCATCTTCTTTCTCCTCGATGAACCATACTTGGCGCTATTCGGCGGTATCGGCCGCAGACAGCAAATTACTTTAGGATGAGGAAAATTGTGGAGCAACGACGAAACTGCCGGTCGGGCCGGGAAGGCGTGGACGTCCGGACGTTGCGCGTCGCCGATCTGGCAGCGGTGCCGGCGCGATGGTCATGGCGCTGGGCGAGGCGCGCGGCTCGGCCTGCTGCCGGCTCGAACTGCCTGACTAAGGCGATTTTCGCGGCGTCACGCGGTTGACGCACGCATCTGCCACTATCATATGCGTCGTGCTGGCACTCACCTCGGGCGAGTGCTAACAAGCATTCACGTTACCACGATATAAGGATTGGCACGCATGAGCTTTCGTCCGTTGCATGACCGCGTCCTCGTCCGCCGCGTTGAGGCAGAAGAGAAGACCGCCGGCGGGATCATCATTCCCGAGACCGCCAAGGAAAAGCCACAGGAAGGCGAAGTCGTCTCCGTCGGCACCGGTGCTCGCAATGAGCAGGGTGAGATCCATCCGCTCGAGGTCAAGGCCGGCGACAAGATCCTGTTCGGCAAATGGTCCGGCACCGAAGTGAAGATCGACGGTGAAGACCTGCTGATCATGAAGGAATCCGACATCCTCGGGATCGTCGGCTAAGCCAATAATGATGGGCGGGGCGGGCGAAACGTGTGTTTTGCCCTAACCTTAGCCTAACCTTCCGTTCTCAAATCTAGAAAGGTTCAGCCACATGGCAGCCAAGGACGTAAAATTTTCGCGTGACGCACGCGAGCGCATCCTGCGCGGCGTGGATATCCTCGCCGACGCCGTGAAGGTCACTTTGGGGCCAAAGGGCCGCAACGTCGTGATCGACAAGAGCTACGGCGCACCGCGCATCACCAAGGACGGCGTCACCGTCGCCAAGGAAATCGAGCTCAAGGACAAGTTCGAGAACATGGGCGCGCAGATGCTGCGCGAAGTCGCCTCGAAGACCAACGACATTGCCGGCGACGGCACGACCACCGCGACCGTTCTGGCGCAGGCGATCGTCCGCGAGGGCATGAAGTCGGTCTCGGCTGGCATGAACCCGATGGATCTGAAGCGCGGCATCGACATGGCCGTGATCAAGGTCGTCGAGGACATCAAGGCGCGGTCGAAGCCGGTTGCCGGCACCAAGGAAGTCGCGCAGGTCGGCATCATCTCGGCTAACGGCGACACCGTCGTCGGCGAGAAGATCGCTGAAGCGATGGAGCGCGTCGGCAAGGAAGGCGTGATCACCGTCGAGGAAGCCAAGGGCCTCGAATTCGAACTCGACGTCGTCGAAGGCATGCAGTTCGATCGCGGTTACCTGTCGCCGTATTTTGTGACGAACCCCGAGAAGATGTCGGTCGAGCTCGCCGATCCGTACATCTTGATCCACGAGAAGAAGCTCAGCAACCTGCAGGCGATGCTTCCGATTCTGGAAGCCGTCGTTCAGTCGGGTCGCCCGCTGCTGATCATCGCGGAAGACATCGAGGGTGAGGCGCTTGCCACGCTCGTCGTCAACAAGCTGCGCGGTGGTCTGAAGGTCGCAGCGGTCAAGGCACCGGGCTTCGGCGATCGTCGCAAGGCGATGCTGGAAGACATCGCGATCCTCACCAAGGGCGAGATGATCTCGGAAGACCTCGGCATCAAGCTCGAGTCGGTAACGCTCGGCATGCTCGGCACCGCCAAGCGCGTCACGATCGACAAGGACAACACGATCATCGTCGATGGTGCCGGTGATCACGAATCGATCAAGGGCCGCACCGATGCGATCCGTCAGCAGATCGAGAACACGACGAGCGATTACGACAAGGAGAAGCTGCAGGAGCGTCTGGCCAAGCTGGCTGGCGGTGTCGCAGTGATCAAGGTCGGCGGGTCGACCGAAGTGGAAGTCAAGGAGCGCAAGGATCGGGTCGACGACGCACTGCACGCAACCCGCGCAGCGGTCGAAGAAGGCATCGTCCCCGGCGGCGGTACCGCACTCCTCTATGCCACCAAGGCACTCGAGGGCATGAAGGGCGCGAACGACGACCAGACCCGCGGCATCGATATCGTCCGCAAGGCGCTGTACGCGCCGGTCCGCCAGATCGCGCAGAATGCCGGTCATGACGGTGCGGTGATTTCGGGCAAGTTGCTCGAAGGCAATGACGACAATCTGGGCTTCAACGCACAGACCGACGTCTACGAGAATCTGGTGGAAGCCGGCGTGATCGATCCGACCAAGGTCGTTCGCACGGCGCTGCAGGATGCGGCTTCGGTCGCCGGCCTGCTGATCACCACCGAAGCGGCGATTTCGGAACTGCCGGAAGACAAGCCTGCCATGCCGATGGGCGGCGGCGGCGGCATGGGCGGCATGGGCGGCATGGACTTCTGATCGAGAACGGCCTGAGCTAAGTCTGCTTAGCTCAGGACTCGTTCCGATCCGGCCGGCGGGCTGGCGGCAACGCCGTCAGTCCCGTCCGACGCGAAGCCTCGGCTTTGCCGAGGCCCGGCCAAGGATCCAGACCTACCCAGCCACCAGCTGGCACCACGAAGGGCCGGGGGAGCAATCCCCCGGCCCTTTGTTTGTGGCCCCAAGCGGTGTAACTTCTACCCATGGCCTCCATCGCTCTCGATTCCGCCTATCGCCGCATCAGTGTCGAGGAATTCCTCGAGATGGATTTCGGCGGCGCTCGGGCAGAGCTGGAGGACGGCCTGATCTACATGATGGCCGGCGGCAACGAAGCACATGCTCGGGTGGCGGGCAATGTTCTGACCCAGCTGCGCATCGCGCTACGCGGATCCGGTTGCAGACCCTATGGGCCCGATTTCGCAACGCGTACCGCCGACCGCACCGTGCGGCTCCCCGATGTTAGCGTCTATTGCAACAATCCCGGCGCACCTGGGAACGAGGGGAAGCAATTACTGGGCGATCCGCAAATCGTGATTGAAGTGCTCTCGCCATCGACAATGTCCTATGATCAATCGGTCAAACTGGAGGAATATCGTCGACTTGCCGGCGTGCGAGAAATCGTCCTGATTGATCCGATCAAGCAGCAAGTGCGTCTCGTTCAGCGAGAGGGAGAGGGCGGCTGGAGCGACCGCTGGCTGAAGGCGGGATCCGACCTAGCACTGCCATCAGTCGCGATCACCATCCCCCACGCCGAAATCTTCGCGCGAGACTGACATGGCCACCGACCTCGACCAGCCCCGGCTGACCGCGGAACAGTTTCTGCAGATCGAGTTCGGTCCCGACATCAAGGCCGAACTCGACAATGGCGTGATCCGCATGATGGTCGGCGGCTCGCGCGATCACGCGCGGATCCAGATGAATCTGTATCGATATCTGGGAACCGCGCTTCGGGGCTCGGGCTGCCGCCCGTACGGTTCGGATATGGCCATCAAGACGGCAGCCGGATCAGTCCGCTATCCCGATCTGACGATCGATCGCGGCAAGGCCGGTAACGATAAGCCGCAGGATCAAATCCTGTCCAATCTCCGCGTGATCATCGAAGTGCTATCGCCCGGCACCAGTCGCATCGACCAGGGCGACAAGCTCTACGCATATAAAGCGATTGCGACGATCGATGCGATCGCCTTCGTCGATCCCGAGACCACGCACCTGCGCGTACTGCATCGTACCGGTGCCACTGCCTGGAGCGACGTCACCTTTTCGACCGCGGCCGATCTCGAACTGCCGACGCTCGGGCTCGTCGTCCCGCACGCAGAGATGTTCGCCGACGATTGATCGATTTGCCGCAGTCTCTATCAAGCGGTCATCGTGACGCGTCGCCATCGCTCGATCGGCGTCGGCATAAGGAACAAGACATGCGCTATCCCATCCTGTTGACCGCCGCCGCGCTGACGCTGTCGGCATGCGATTCCACTCCGGTCGCGAACAACATTGTCGCCGCCGCACCCGCGGCGCCGGCTGGCCCCGCCTTCGCCACGACCGGCGATCAGGCCGTGGCGCTGATCGAAGGCCTCGGCGCGCCCTGGGCCGGGGGCACGCGCAAGGATGGCATGCGCGACGCCAAGACCGGCGGCACGGTGAGCACGATCACCGCGGCCGGCGGATCGGCACAGGTCTTCGCCTGGCCCGGCGGCGCGGTATGGCAAGTGCGGCTGATCGCCGGCGGCGCGTCCGGCTGCGGCGACATCGCGCAGGTCCGTGCCGCGCTGCCCAAGCTGGTCGAGGGCGTCACGGCCAAGCCGACGCCGGCGCAGCTCGCCGCGATCAGCGACGATCTCAACGATCCCAAGACCAGCGACCACACGCTGCCGGCGGCCAAGGTGTCGGTGGTCGGCGGCTGCCGCCTGTGGGTGACGGCCACCGCGGCTTGAGCATCCGGCCGTCATCCCCATGAGCGGGATGACGGCCAGCCGCCTCAATCCTTCATCGCTTCCAGCAGCCGCTTCACTTCCTGGCTGCGGCCGCGCGGCACGATCAGCACGTCGTTGCCGCTGGCCACGACGATCAGATCCTCGACTCCGACCATGGCGATACGCACGCCGTCGCTGCGCACCAGGCAGTTGACCGTGTCGAGCGCGACGATATCGCCCTTGTGGGCATTGCCGTCATCGTCTGCGTCCAGCGCGTGCAAGGCGTCCCAGCTGCCGAGGTCGCTCCACCCCATGCTGACCGGCACCACGGCGACGCGGTCGGCCTTTTCCATCACTGCATAATCGATCGAGTCCGACGGCGATGCGGCGAATGCTGCGGCATCGGGGAACACGCGCCGTCCCTCGTGCCGGGCATCGCGCATCGCCGCCTGGCACGCGGCGAGCATATCCGGCGCATAGTCGGCCAGCGCGTTCAGATAGGTGTCGGCGCGGAACAGGAAGATGCCGCCATTCCAGGCGTAATCGCCCGAGGCCAGCATCGCCTGCGCCGCGTCCAGCGGCGGCTTTTCGACGAACCGCGCGACACGGTGGACGCCGGCGGCAATTTCGTCGCCAACCTGGATATAGCCATAGCCGGTTTCCGGCGCGTCGGGCGCGATGCCGAACGTCACCAACCAGCCCTCCGCGACCAGCGGCATGGCGGCGTGGATCGCGGCGTGGAAGGCGGAAACGTCGGCAATCACGTGATCCGATGGCATGACCAGCAGCGGCTCTGGCCCGCCGCCCGCAGCAATGGCCGCAAGCGCGATGGCAGGCGCCGTGTTGCGCCCGGCGGGTTCGAGAATGATTGCCGCGGCGCTGGCCTCGACGGCGCCGAGCTGATCGTCGATCATGTCGGCATGGCGCGCATTGGCGACGACGATCGGCGCGGCGAAGCGCTCGCCGGTCGCGCGCGTCGCGGTCAGCTGCAACATGGTCTCCTCGGCCGTCAGCGCGAGCATCTGCTTGGGCCGCTCGGGCCGAGACATCGGCCATAACCGCGTGCCCGATCCGCCGGATAGAATGACGGGAAAAATCGGTCGTGAAAGCGGCATGAATCTACTCCTGTTGCTCCTTATGTAGTCGGGGCGGCCGGGATTGCGAACCTGCTCTGCATCATGGCCTGCACGCGCCATTCAAGATTTGTTCGTCATTTTCTGCCACAGGCCTATCGACGTGTCGGAAAAGTTTACACCGGCTACGGCAGGACGAGACCAGAATGATCAGGCTCTTCAAGCATTATGTGCCCCATGCCGTGCTGCTGCTCGGCCTGTTCGACGTGATCCTGCTGATCGCGGCGGCGGAGTTTGGCTGGGCTTACCGCGCGCACCAGATCGGCATGGTGGTGGAGCCGATGCACACCCGAATCCCGGAGCTCGCCACCTTTGCCGTGTCGCTCGAACTGGCGATGGTCGCGGTCGGGGTTTACGGTGCGGCCTCGCTGCAGTCGGTGCGCTACGCCACTGCGCGGATCCTGGTCGCCGTATCGCTCGGCGTGATCTTCCTCAGCGTGATCTATTTCCTGCTGCCCGCCATCACTTTTTGGCGTTCCAACCTGCTCTATTCGATGATCGCCGCGGCGATCCTGCTGCTCGCGCTGCGTGTCGTGCTGGGCAAGATGCTCGGCGGGCAGGCGTTCAAGCGACGCGTCGTCGTGCTCGGCGCCGGGGCGCGCGCCGCGCGATTGAAGGCGCTGGCGGCGACGCCGGGGGCGGGCTTCGTGGTCGTCGGCTATGTCTCGATGAGCGAAGTCGCGCGGGTCATTCCCGAAGCGATCTCGCGTGAGGCGATCTACAATCTCGCCGATCACGTCGTCCTGCTTAACGCCAGCGAAGTGGTGCTCGCGCTGGAGGAACGACGCAACGCGCTGCCGCTCAAGGATCTGCTGCGCATCAAGACGACGGGCGTGCACGTCAATGAAATCTCGACCTTTCTCGAACGCGAAACCGGCCGTGTCGATCTGCAGAGCGTCAATCCCAGCTGGTTGATATTTTCCGACGGTTTCTCGTCCGGGCGGATGCTGTCGAGCGTGTTCAAGCGTGTGTTCGATCTCGTCGCCAGCGCATTGCTGCTGGCGCTGACGCTGCCGATCATCCTGCTGTGCGCGATCGCCATCAAGCTGGAAAGCAAGGGGCCAGCCTTCTACCGCCAGCGTCGCGTCGGGCTGTACAATGTCGGGTTCGATTGCATCAAGTTGCGCTCGATGCGCACCGATGCCGAAGTGGGCGGCAAGGCGGTGTGGGCGGAAAAGGACGATCCGCGCATCACCCGCGTCGGGCGGATCATTCGCAAGCTGCGTATCGACGAATTGCCGCAGACCTGGAGCGTGCTGAAGGGCGAGATGAGCTTTGTCGGCCCGCGCCCCGAACGCCCGCAATTCGTCGAGGATCTCGAACAGCAGCTCAATTATTACGCCGAACGGCATATGGTGAAGCCCGGCATTACCGGCTGGGCACAGATCAATTATCCGTATGGCGCGTCGATCGAGGATAGCCGGCAGAAGCTCGAATACGATCTCTATTATGCCAAGAATTATTCGCCGTTCCTTGATATCCTGATCCTGCTGCAGACGATCCGCGTCGTCTTGTGGCCGGAAGGGGCGCGCTGATCGTGGCGCTGACCGTCACGCTTTGGGGCTATGCGCTCGCCGCCTTGCTGTTCTGCATGATTGCTCTGTCGCAACTGCGCGACGCGAGCACGGCGCTGCCACGCCGCACGTTCGTCGTCGCGCTTGTCGCCACGGCCTTATGGGCGCTGGCGGTGGCGGGGATCGACGCCAGCGACCTTACTGCGGAGGTTGTGGAGAGCCTGCGTAACCTGGCCTGGCTCGGCTTCATGTACGCCATGGTGCGCCGCGATCGTGCCAGCCCGCACATTCGCGTCGTCACCGCCGTCTATGCGATGGTCGTGCTCTGCCTGTTCGCCGGGATCGTGGTGAACATCGTCGCGGCGTTGCAGCCCGACGAGGCGGCGGCGTTTGCCGAAGCGCGTGTCGTGCTGCGCATGATGGTCGCCGTCAGTGCGCTGGTGCTGGTGCATCATCTGTATCTCGCCGTGGCGCCGCGCGCGCGCGGCGGCATCCGTCTGCTGGTGATCGGGCTGGCGGCGATGTGGAGCGTGGACCTGATATTGTTCGCGATCGCTTATGGCGCGCGCGGATTGGTGCCCGATCTGGTGGCGGTGCGCGGCATTGCCATGGCGATGCTTGCGCCGCTATTTGCCGGCGCGGTGTTGCGCAACGGCGATTGGACGCTGCGCTTGTCGCGCGCGGTGGCCTGGCAGTCGCTCTCGCTGGCCGGCGTGGTGCTGTATCTGTTGATCATGCTGCTCGCCACCGGTGCGATCGCGGGCATCGCCGGAGACCGGGCGCGGATCGCACAGACCGCCTTCGTGTTCGGATCGACCGCGGCGGCGCTGACCTTGGTATCCTCGCCCTGGCTCAAGGCCTGGGCCAAGGTGATGCTGGCCAAGCACCTGTTCCGCCACCGCTACGATTATCGCGGCGAGTGGATTCGCTTCACCGATACCTTGGGCAAGGCCGAGGGGCCGGTGGCGCTCGAGGAACGCGTGGTGAAGGCAATCGCCGATCTGACCGATTCGCCGGCCGGGCTGCTGCTCGTGCCGGTCGGCAGCGCGCTCGGCATCGGCGCCGGGTGGAACTGGAACCGCGACGGTCTGCCGCTCGATGCCGCGGACGAGGCCTGGACGCAGCACCTGGCCGGCGGCCGCATCGTCGAGCTCGATGCAGAACGCGCCGGAGACGCGGGCGCGGCGGGCGCGGCTATCCCGCGCTGGATACTGGACGATGCCAGCGCCTGGGCGATCGTCCCGCTGGTGCATCTCGATCGCTTGCAGGGCGCGATCCTGCTCGCCCGCCCGCCGGTCGATCGCGCGCTCGATTGGGAGGATTTCGATCTGTTGCGCATCGTCGGGCGCCAGGCGGCGAGCTATCTGGCCGAGGCGCACGCGCAGGAGGCGCTGGCCGAAAGTGCGCGCTTCGACGAATTCAACCGCCGCTTCGCCTTCATCCTGCACGATATCAAGAATCTGGTCAGCCAATTGACGCTGACCGCGCGCAACGCCGAGCGGCATGCCGACAACCCCGCCTACCGCGCCGACATGATCGCGACGTTGCAGGAATCGGCCGGGCGGATGAACGATCTCCTCGCCCGCCTGTCGCAGCATCACAGCACCCGCGCCGAGGAATTGCGCCCCACCGACCTGCTGCCGCTGGCCGAACGTGTCGCGCGCCGCGTCACGCATCCGGTGAATGTGCGCGGCTCGGCGACCCGCGCGCTGGTCGATCCCGCGCGGCTCGAACAACTGCTCGTCCATCTGCTCCAGAACGCCATCGAGGCCAGCCCCGCCGCTGCGCCGGTAACGATCCATGTCGATAGCGAGGACGGTCGCGCGATCGTCAAGGTGATCGATACGGGGAGCGGCATGTCGCCGGCATTCTTGCGCGATCGTTTGTTCAAGCCGTTCGTCTCCTCCAAGCCCGGCGGCTTCGGCATCGGCGCGTTCGAAGCGCGCCAGCTGGCCGAAGCGATGGGCGGCTCGGTGTCCGTCACCAGCCGCGAAGGCGAGGGGACCAGTTTCCGCGTCGATCTCACGCTCGCTACGGCGCGCCAACTGGAACAGGCCGCATGACCGCCAAACCCAAATTGCTGATCGTCGAGGACGATCTGGGCCTGCAGCGTCAGCTGCGCTGGGCGTATGAGGGGTATGACGTCGTCGTCGCCTCGGATCGCGCCACGGCGCTCGATGCGATCCGCGCCGAGGAACCGGCGGTGGTCACGCTCGATCTCGGCCTGCCGCCAGACCCTGACGGCACAACCGAAGGCTTCGCCACGTTGCACGATATCCTCCGCCTGAAGCCCGACACCAAGGTGATCGTGGCGTCTGGCCACGGCGCGCGGGGCAGTGCGTTGAAAGCGATCGCCGACGGCGCGTGGGATTTCTATGCCAAGCCGATCGATATCGACCAATTGGGCCTGATCGTCGCGCGCGCCTTCCATGTCCACGCGCTGGAAACCGAAAACCGCCGCCTCGCCGCAGCGCAGACCGGGCCGGCACTGGGCGGCATGATCACCGCGGCGCCGGAAATGCTCAAGGTGACGCGCACGATCGAGCGCGTCGCGCAGGCCGATGTGTCGGTGATGCTGCTTGGTGCCAGTGGCACGGGCAAGGAGTTGCTCGCCCGCGGCGTGCACGATTCGAGCCCGCGCGCGAAGGGCGCGTTCGTGGCCATCAACTGCGCCGCGATCCCGGAGACATTGCTGGAAAGCGAATTGTTCGGGCATGAAAAGGGCGCCTTTACCGGCGCGGTGAAAACCACCGAGGGCAAGATCGAACAAGCGCAGGGCGGCACGCTGTTCCTCGACGAGGTCGGCGACATCCCGCTGCCGCTACAGGTAAAATTGCTGCGTTTCCTGCAGGAGCGCACGATCGAGCGGATCGGCGGGCGCAAGCATATTGCGGTGGACACGCGGATCGTTTGCGCGACGCATCAGGACGTCGATGCGATGGTCGCCGCGGGCACGTTCCGCGAAGATCTCTATTATCGGTTGGCGGAGATCGTGGTGCGCATCCCATCCCTTGCCGAGCGGTCGGGCGACGCCAGTCTGCTCGCGCAGCATTTTCTCAAGAAATACGCCAAGACGATGCACTCCGCGGTCACCGGCCTGTCGCCCGATGCGCGCGCGGCGATCGATGCCTGGGGCTGGCCCGGCAATGTGCGCGAACTCGAAAATCGCGTGAAGCGGGCAGTGATCATGGCGGAGGGCAAGTTGGTCACGGCAGTCGATCTCGATCTTGCCGAGGGTGAAGCGCAAATGCCGCTCAACTTGCGCGCGATCCGCGAGACCGCCGATCGCCAGGCGATCCGCCACGCTTTGGCGCGGGCCGACGGTAACATTTCCAATACAGCTAAGCTGTTAGGGGTCAGTCGACCGACATTGTACGACCTTCTGAAGAGCTATGATCTCCATGCTTAAGCCCTTGATCATGACGGGTGTGACAGCCGTCGTCGGCGGCGTGATTGCCGCCTGGTCGTTCAGCGCCACGCCGGCGCACGCCGATTCGACGAGCGCCAAACAATCGCTGGCCAATGCGCTGGTCGCCTTCAAGATCGGCAATTTCAGCGCCGCGCGCAACAATGCGCAGGCGGCGGTCAAGGCGGACAATGATTGGGGCCTGGCCCATGCCGTGCTGGCGCGAACCTATCTCGCGCTTGGCCAGGGCGTGCAAGCCGAGGCGGAGCTCGATCGCGCCAAGGCGGCGGGTTTCGACATCGGCCGCGCGCACCAATTATATGCGCATGCCTGGTTGCTGCAGGGCGACCCGCAACGCGCGATCGCCGAAGCGGCGAAGGCGCAGCCGCGCTTCGCCGGTTATGCGCTGCGCATCGGCGCAGGCGCACTGGCCGCGCAGGGCGATCTGCCGGGTGCGCAAAAGGCGCTGGCCGAGGTGCTGACCGCCGCACCGAATGACAGCCTCGCCTGGTCCGATCTCGGGCGCGTGCGGTCGAGCGCCGGCGACACGGTTGGGGCGATCCAGGCGGCAAGCAAGGCGATCGCGCTCGATCCCGCCAATCTCGAGGCGCTGACCTTGCGTGGCGCCCTGGTGCGCGGCCAATATGGCTTGGTGGCGGCGTTGCCGTGGTTCGAGGCGGCGCTGAAGAAGGATGCCTATTACCACCCCGCGCTGATCGAATATGCCGCCACGCTCGGCGATGTCGGCCGCTACGCCGACATGCTGGAAGCGACCCGGCGTGCGCTCGCCACGCAGCCGGACAGCGCCCAGGCCTTTTACCTGCAAGCGGTGCTGGCCGCGCGGGCGGGCAATTCCGATCTGTCGCGAACGCTGCTGCAGCGGACCAACGGCGCGCTGTACGACCTGCCGGGCGCGCTCCTGCTCGGCGGCACGCTGGATTACCAGGCGGGCGCGTACCAACAGGCAGCGATCAAATGGGGCGGACTGGTCGATCTGCAGCCGCTGAACATCACCGCGCGAAAATTGCTCGGTGCGGCGCTGTTGCGGTCGGGCAATGCCGATGACGCGCTCGACGTGCTGCGCCCTGCGGCGCTGCGCGGCGATGCCGACAGCTATGCGCTCACGCTGGTCGCCCGTGCGTTCGAACGTACCGGACGGCGGGAGTGGGCCGCCCGGTTCCTCGACCGCGCGGCGATCCCCTCGCGCGACACCTCCACCCCGTTCGCGATTGGAGAGAGCGCGGCCACTTTGGGCGGGCTGGCCAATGCCGATCCCGGCGATGCCACGTTGCGCGTCGCCTATCTGCGGGGGCTGATCGATGCCGGGGATCGCGCGCAGGCCATCGTGCAGGCGCAGGCGCTGGTGCGGCTCGCGCCGGGCGCGCCGGCGGCCTATCTCGCCTTGGGCGACACGTTTGCGGCAAATGGCCGCTATGGCGACGCTACGTCGGCCTATCGCCGCGCGGCCAATATCCGCTTTGACGAACCGACCATGTTACGCCTAGTCGATGCGCTCGATCGCTCGCGGCAGCGCGCGGCGGCGGCCAACGTCCTTGCGCTGTTCCTGTCGCAGAACCCGCAGAATATCGCCGGGCAGCGCCTGGCCGCGCATTGGCAGATCGCGGCGGGCGAGTTCGATGCCGCGATCGAGACGCTGGAGGGACTGCGCGGGCGCATCGGCAATCGCGACGCGGCGTTACTGACCGAACTGGCCTTTGCCTATCTTGGCGATGACGATGGCGAGATCGGCCTTGCTTACGCCAAGGCGGCGTACCGTATCGCGCCGCTCAACCCGGCGGTAAGCGATGCCTATGGCTGGGCCTTGTACCAGACCGGGGCCAATGTTCAGGCGGCGCAATTGCTCGAGAAAGCGGTCAGCATCGCGCCGGAGCATGCCATGCTGCGCTGGCATCTCGGGCAGGTCTATACCGATCTCGGCCGCGCGGCGGACGCCAAGGCGCAGGTCGCGGCGGCGCTGCGCGACCCGACTTTCGAGGATCGTGCCGCGGCCAGCGCGGTACTGAAGTCGTTGGGCTGATTCACCCCACGACCGTCATCCCGGACTTGATCTAGGATCCAACGTGCCCCGCGGGCGGCGCCGAAGAGGCGCGTTGGATGCCGGACCAAGTCCGGCATGGCGGAGGGGGAGCGTGGCGCTATAGCCACGCCATGACCGACCCCCTGCACCGGATCGCCGCCGCTCTCGAACGCCTGGCGCCTGAGCGCCCCGTATCTGCCGATCCGCAGGCCCACCCCGCTTATATCTGGCGCGGCGACGCGCTCACCGCGGCGCGCGCCTTCACGGCGCTGCCGCTGGCGCAACTGCACGGCGTCGATGCGCAGAAGGCGGCGTTGGTCGCCAATCTCGATCGCCTGGCCCAGGCCCATGCCGCGCACGACGTATTGCTGTGGGGCGCACGCGGGACGGGCAAGTCGGCGCTGGTCAAGGCCGCGGTGGCCCATCTTCAGGCGGCGGGGGCCGAGCTCGCCTTGGTCGAGATCGCCACACACGATCTCGACAGTCTGCCGGCGTTGTTTGCGCAGATCGCCGCCGTCCCGCGTGCCTTTGCCCTGTTCATCGACGATCTCGGCTTCGACGCCGCCGCCGACGGCCGCGCGTTGCGCTCGATGCTGGAGGGGGGCGCCGAGGCGCGCCCGGCCAATGCGCGGTTGCTCGTCACGTCCAACCGTCGTCACCTGATCCCGCGCGACATCGCGGAACAAGACAGCGCGATCAATCCGCGCGACGCGATCGACGATCAGTTGGCGCTGGCCGACCGCTTCGGGCTGAGCCTCGGCTTCCACGTGATGGATCAGGACGGTTATCTGGCGGTGGTCGCGGGCTACACCGAGGCGCACGATTTGCCGTTCGACCCGACCGACGCGGTGGGCTGGGCAACCCGCCGCGGCAGCCGCTCGGGCCGGGTCGCCTGGCATTATATCGTCGATCTGGCGGGGCGCCACGGCAAGGCGCTGGGCTAGCCAGCCCGTGTCTAGTCGGTCGAAAAGTCGGCCGCCGCGTCGAGCAGATTGCGCGCCGTGTGCATGACGCGGACGACTTCAACGACGTTGCCGACGACGCGATAGAGCACGACATACGGCGGGACGCTGATGCCGCGCGCCGTCGCACCGATTTCGTCACGAATTTGCCCGCTATAGGGATAATCGATCAGCCTGTCGGTGGCGGCAATGATGCGACCGAGAACACGATCCGCTGCGGCAGCATTCTGTGCGAAGATATATTCCCAAATCTCGTCGAGATCGGCGACGGCGCCCGGCAGTCGCCGGATCGTCGTCATTCCGCGGCGCGTGCGGCAGCCAGTCTGGCCATGCCGCGACGTTTGATATCCTCGAGATCGAAATTGCCTTCGATCGCTGGGCCGCTGGCGAGGCCTTCCTCCCAGGCACGCCTCAGATACGCGATCGTCTCGGGTGTTTGGTTGCGTGACTGCCACCACTCGTCCAGCGCCATGCGCACCACGTCTTCGGCGCTCGGAAATTCGCCACTGTCGACCACACCGTCGACGATGGTCGCCATCTCGGCATCTAGCGCAATGTGAAACGTACGATCCGCGTCCATCGGCCTACCTTCTCGGTTCGTGTCGGCACGATATCATCGCGCCGACACGCCTGCAATCAGCCGCCGACCATCTCGGCCAGCTCCAGCCAACGCAGTTCGGCCGCTTCCTTTTCGGCACGCGCCGCCGCGATCTCCTTGTTCAGCCGCTCGAACTTGGCAAAATCCTTCGCATAGAGCGCGGGATCGGCGAGGAGCTTCTCGTCGCGCACGATGCCGGCGTCGAGCTCCTCGATGCGCTTTGGCAGCACCTCATAGTCGCGCTGGTCCTTGAAGGTCAGTTTCACCTTGGGGGCAGGCGGGGGCGGGGGCGCGGTGGCCTGGACCTTGCGGTTGCCGCCGCCGCGCTTGGGCGCCGCCGCCTTGCGCTTTCGTTCCCAATCCTCATAGCCGCCCGCCACGACATCGACCGTGCCCGACCCGTCGAGCCCGAGCGTGATCGTCACGGTGCGATCGAGGAAATCGCGATCATGGCTGACGATCAGCACGGTCCCCTCATAATCGCCAATCACGTCCTGCAGCAGATCGAGCGTCTCGAGATCGAGATCGTTGGTCGGCTCGTCGAGCACCAGCAGGTTCGACGGCTTGGCGAATTCGCGTGCGAGAAGCAGACGCGAACGCTCGCCACCCGACAGCGTGCCGACCTTGGCATCGAGCACGTTGGGATCGAACATGAATTCCTTGAGATAGCCGATGACATGCTTGCGGCTGCCCTGCACGTCGATCCAGTCGCCGCCATCGGCCAGCACGTCGCGCACGGTCTTTTCCGGCGCCATCTTGCTGCGCTGCTGATCGATGACGATGCGTTCCATCGTCTTGGCGAAACGGATCTGCCCTGAGTCCGGCTCCAGCTCACCGGTGAGCAGCTTGAGCAAGGTAGACTTGCCCGCGCCGTTCGCGCCGACAATGCCGATGCGATCCTTGCGCGTGATGCGCAGGCTCAGATCGGTGATGATCGGGCGTTCCCCGAAGCTCTTGGAAATATGCTTGGCGTCGATCACCACCTTGGTCTTGGCGTCGTCAGTGCCGATCGTCAGGTTGGCCGAGCCCTGCGGCCCGATCATCGAAGCGCGTTCGGCGCGCATCTCGACCAATTTGGTCAGCCGCCCCTGGTTGCGCTTGCGCCGCCCGGTGACGCCGCGCAGCAGCCAATGCTCCTCCAGCTTCAGCCGCGCATCGAGCTTCTCGGCATTACGCGCTTCATCGGCATAGACCTGTTCGGTCCAAGCATCGAACCCGCCGAAACCGATCTCCGCGCGCCGCACCGCGCCGCGATCGAGCCACAGAGTCTGCTTGGTCAGCCGCGTCAGGAAGGTGCGATCATGGCTGATCACGACGAACGCGCCGTTGAAGCGGCTGAGCCATTGCTCGATCCATTCGATGGCGGCGATGTCGAGATGGTTGGTCGGCTCGTCGAGCAGCAATACGTCCGGCTCCATCGCCAGCGCGCGCACGATCGCCGCGCGGCGGCGCTCGCCGCCACTGGCCGAGGCGGCGTCGCGCGACAGATCGATGCCCAGCTGATCGGCGATCGCATCCGCCTCATACTCCATCGGCGCATCGTCGCCGGCCAGTACGTAATCGAGCAAGGTCTTGTACGCGCGCAAGTCCGGCTCCTGCTCGAGCAGGATAACCCGCGTGCCGGGCTGGATCGTGCGGCGGCCTTCATCGGCTTCGATCGATCCGGCGATCAGCTTCATCAACGTGGTCTTGCCGGCGCCATTGCGGCCGATCAGCGCCAGCCGGTCGCGCGGCCCGACATGGATGTCGAGATTGCGGAACAGCCAACCGGAGCCCTGAATGATGCCGAGATTTTCGAACGCGAGAATGGGTGCGGGAGCGGCCATGAGAGCGGTATTTCTTGCTGGCCGGTCGGTTCGCAGCGGCATCGCGCGGATCGAGCGACTCGACACACGCCACCTCTAATCAACGCGAGCGGCTTGGGGTTTGGTTTGCGCTACCCAGCCTGACCGCGCGGCGCAAGTTTCACCGTCCTATTCACAGGCTGTTCAACGCACCGCACCTATGCGACATCCGATGAAGATGCTCGTTCCCCTTGCTTTGTGCCTTGTGGCGGCGCCGGTCGCCGCCGAATCTGATCGGCGTCGCGGCGACCAAGCCGAGGCGTTCGAGGCGCGCCGGCAGGGCAAGATCATGCCGCTGCGCGAAATCGAACGGAGAATCGTGCCGCAGCTGCGCGGCGCGCAATATCTCGGCGTCGAGTTCGACAGCTATAGCAGCATTTACACGCTGAAATTCCTGCGCGATGGGACCGTGATCTGGGTGGATGTCGATGGCCGATCGGGCCAGATCCTGCGCCAGACCGGCCGATAAGCGTCATCACCGGACATAAGGGGTAACATTATGCGCGTCCTGATCGTCGAAGACGAACCCAATCTCGGCCAGCAATTGAAGAACACGTTGGAAGGCGCGGGCTATGCCATCGATCTCGCTACCGATGGCGAGGAAGGGCATTTCATGGGCGCGACCGAGAATTACGACGCCATCGTGCTCGATCTCGGCCTGCCCGAAATCGATGGCCTCACCGTGCTCGATCGCTGGCGCAAGGAAGGCCGCACCGCCCCCGTGCTGGTGCTGACCGCGCGCGACAGCTGGTCGGACAAGGTCGCCGGGCTCGATGCCGGCGCGGACGATTATGTCGCCAAGCCGTTCCAGTCCGAAGAGTTGATTGCGCGATTGCGCGCGCTGATCCGCCGCGCCTCGGGCAATGCCTCGTCCGAACTGACCGCCGGCGATGTGCGGCTGGATACGCGCTCGGGCAAGGTCACCAAGGCGGGCGAGCCGGTCAAGCTGACCGCGCAGGAATATAAGCTCCTCAGTTATCTGCTGCATCACAAGGGCAAGGTGGTGAGCCGCACCGAGCTGATCGAGCATATCTACGACCAGGATTTCGATCGCGATTCGAACACGATCGAAGTGTTCGTCACGCGGATCCGCAAGAAGCTGGGGCAGGATGTGATCACCACGATCCGGGGCTTGGGTTATTCGCTTGAGGATCCTGATGCCTAAGTACCCCGTCATCCCCGCGCAGGCGGGGATCCCGCTTATTTTCAGCCGTCGACAGGAAGCGGGATCCCCGCGTTCGCGGGGATGACGGAAGAAGCAACACCCGCGACCGATCCCGAAAGCCTGCCCAGCCGGGGCTATGTCCGCACCACCGGATCGCTTTCTCGCCGCATGATCATGATCGCGGCGGTGTGGATCCTCGTACTCCTCAGCGGCGGCGGGTTCGCGCTCGATCGCGTGCTGACTCAGGCAGTGACGCGGAATTTCGACGATCAGCTCGAATATGTCCTGACCGGACTGATCGTCTCGGCCGAGATCGGACCCGACGGCGAAGTGGTGTTCAACCGCGAGCCGGCCGACCAGCGCTTCCTGGAGCCGGGCTCCGGCCTGTATTGGCAGGTCTCGGCCAAGGGTCGCGAAGCCTTCCCGTCGCGCTCGTTATGGGATCGCAAGTTGGCCTATGCCGGCACGCATGCGGACCGCGACGTGCACGTCTACGACAGCACACAATTCCCCAGCGAAAAGCTGCGGGTGCTCGAACGCGATGTCAAACTGCCCGGGTCGGACGTCAATTGGCGCTTCATGGTCGCGCAAAACCCGGAAGGGCTCGACGCGCAGAAGAATGCGCTGCGCAAGACGCTGGTGCGCAGCTTCCTGTTGCTCGGGCTCGGCTTGTTGGTGATGGCAGCGTTGCAAACGTTTTACGGGCTGTGGCCGCTGCGCAAGGTGCGCGAGGAAATCGCCCGCATGCGTTCGGGCAAGTCGCGGCAGATCGAACGGCCGATGCCGATCGAGGTCGCGCCGATGGTCGAGGAACTGAACGGCCTGATTGCGCATAACGAACGCCAGGCCGAGGAAGCGCGCCGCCATGCCGGTAATCTTGCGCACGCGCTGAAGACGCCGCTGACCGTGATCATGAATGCCGCGACTGCCGAGGCCGACGATCTCGGCGAGACGGTGGTGCGCGAGGCGCGCACGATGCGGCGCCAGGTCGACCACCACCTCGCGCGCGCGCGCGCCGTGGGCCGGCGCGGGTCGGCGCATAGCCGCGCGGATGTGTGGCCGAGCCTGGAATCGGTCGAGCGTGCGGTGGCCAGGCTCTATCGCCATGTGCGCATCGACATTGACGGCCCAAAAACGCTCCAGGTCCATGTCGAGCGGCAGGATCTCGACGAGATGCTCGGCAACCTGATCGAGAACGCCGCCAAATATGGCGGCGGCAGCGTGTTCGTCACGGTCGGTCAGCATTCCGGCTTCGTCGAATTCCTGATCGAGGATGACGGCGCAGGGATTCCGGAGGAGCAGCGTGTGCGCATTTTCGATCGCGGCGTGCGGCTGGACAGCGGCAAGCCGGGGACTGGCCTCGGCATGGCGATCGTGCGCGACGTGGCGGAGATTTACGAGGGGACGGTAAGCCTCGAGGAGAGTGAAGATCTCGGTGGGCTGCTGGTCAGGCTGAGGCTGCCGGCAGCGACCTGACCTTGTCTGCTTCGAGCCCTCTCCCGCTCTTTGCGGGAGAGGGTTGGGTGAGGGTCTTCTTCTTCCCCGTGGTCGATGGCGCTTAGGAAAGGAAGAAGACCCTCACCCAACCCTCTCCCATGAAGAATGGGAGAGGGCTAAGGAGAATTTCAGGCGGCGACCTTCAGTTCCGCCATCGCCCCGGCCGTAATCTCCAAACTCCGCTTGCGCGCCTCGTGATCGTAGATCGAGCTCGCCACCATCAGCTCGTCCACACCCGTCCGCGCGACGAAGGCGGCGATCTCGCGCGCTACCTTGGCCGGGCCGCCGACCGCGGAGCATTGCAGCGTGTGATCAAGGATCGCCTGGCCCTGCGCGCCAAGGCTCTGGCGATAGCCTTCGACCGGCGGCTTCAATTTGCCCGGAGTGCCGGTGCGCAGCGCAACGAACGCCTGTTGCTGCGAGCTGGCAAGCAGTTCGGCCTCAGCGTCGCTATCGGCGGCGAAGATGTTGAACCCGGCCATGACGTGCGGCCGATCGAGCGCCGCCGACGGTTTGAAGTCGCGGCGATAGATGGCCAGCGCGCTCATCAGCGCATCCGGCGCGAAATGCGAGGCGAAGGCGTAGGGCAGGCCGAGCGCCGCGGCGAGTTGCGCGCCAAACGTGCTGGAGCCGAGGATCCACAGATCGACATTGGCGCCGGCGCCGGGCGTGGCGGTGATGCCGGTCTGGCCGTCATCGGCGAACAGGCTCTGCAGTTCGAGCACGTCTTGCGGGAAGGCGTTGGCGTCGCTCTGCAGGTTGCGGCGCATGGCGTGCGCGACACGTTGGTCGGAGCCAGGCGCGCGGCCCAGGCCAAGGTCGATGCGGCCGGGGAACAATGCGTCGAGCGTGCCGAACTGCTCGGCGATGGCCAGCGGTGCGTGGTTGGGCAGCATGATGCCGCCGGCGCCGATGCGGATCGTCGAGGTGGCGGCGGCGACATGGCCGAGCACCACCGAAGTCGCCGCGCTGGCGATGCCGGCCATGCCGTGATGCTCGGCGGTCCAATAGCGGCGGAAGCCGGTCGCCTCGGCGTGCCGCGCGAGATCGGCGGCATTGGCCAATGCTTGTGAGATGGTGCCGCCTTCGACGACGGGGACGAGATCGAGCAGGGAATAGGCTGTCATGCAAAGGATGTGGGGAGAGGGGAGAGGGAGTTAAAGCAGTAGTTTTACCTTCCCCGGCGAAAGCCGGGGTCCAGTTGTGGAATGGACGTTGGCGCGCGTCGGGCTTTGTTACGTCCACCGTCGCGACTGGGCCCCGGCGTTCGCCGGGGAGGGTTGAGGTTGCCCCTCACGCCCGCCCCGCTTAGAGCCGCCCACATGGACCCTCGGCTCGCCCATATCCGCACCTGGATCTTCGATCTCGACAATACGCTGTATCCAGCCAGCGCGCGGCTGTTCGATGGCATCGACGCCAAGATGGGCGCCTATATCTCCGAGCGGCTGGGCGTCGATCTGGTCGAGGCGCGGCGTATCCAGAAGGGCTATTTCCACGCCCATGGTACGACGCTCGCCGGGCTGATGGCCGATCACGCTGTCGACCCGCATGAATTCCTCGCCTTCGTCCACGATGTCGAGATGGACGCGCTGGAAGAAAATGCCCCGCTGGCCGCGGCGATCGCCAAATTGCCCGGGCGCAAGATCGTCTTCACCAATGCCGATACGCCGTATGCCACCAACGTGCTCGGTCGCTTGGGCCTGAGCGACAGTTTCGAGGCGATCCACGATATCCATGCCATGGACCTCGCGCCCAAACCGCAGGCCAGCGCCTATGCGGGATTGTGCGCCGCGTTCGATCTCGATCCGCATGCGTGCCTGTTCGCCGAGGATATGGCGCGCAATTTGAAGCCGGCCAAGGCGATCGGCATGACCACGTTGTGGGTCGATAACGGCTCCGAACAGACGCCCGACGAGACTCACGAGCACGTCGATTTCATCACGCACGACATCCGCCATTGGCTGGAAGCAATATTGGAGGCCGCATGAGCGACAATCTGCAGAAGACGATCGATACCGCGTGGGAAGACCGCGCGGACCTGGGTTTCACAACGGTGGGCGCAGTGCGCAGCGCGGTGGACGAGGCGCTGGAATTGCTCGACACCGGGCAGGCGCGCGTCGCCGAGCCCGACGGGCAGGGCGGCTGGACCGTCAATCAGTGGCTCAAGAAGGCAGTGTTGTTGAGCTTCCGCCTGAACGACAATGACGTGATCCAGGGGCCGGGCGGCTCGACCTGGTTCGACAAGGTGCCGGGCAAGTTCGAAGGCTGGGACGAGGCACGCTATCGCGCGGCCGGCTTCCGCAGCGTGCCGGGCAGCATCGTGCGCCGCGGCGCGTATATCGCCAAGGGCGCGGTGCTGATGCCGAGCTTCGTCAATATCGGCGGCTATGTCGGTGAGAATTCGATGATCGACGCCTGGGCGACGGTTGGCAGCTGCGCGCAGATCGGCCGCAACGTGCACATTTCGGGCGGCGCCGGGATCGGCGGCGTGCTCGAGCCGTTGCAAGCGGATCCCGTGATCATCGGCGACGGCGCGTTCATCGGCGCGCGCAGCGAAGTGGCCGAGGGGGTGCGCGTCGGCGAAGGCGCGGTGCTGTCGATGGGCGTGTACCTTGGCGCCAGCACCAAGATCATCGACCGCGCAACCGGCGAGACGTTCCGCGGCGAAGTGCCGCCCTATGCGGTGGTCGTGCCGGGGAGCATCGGCGGCGGGGACGGCAAGCCGGCCTTGTATTGCGCGGTGATCGTCAAGCGGGTGGATGCGCAGACGCGCAGCAAGACCAGCATCAACGAATTGCTGCGGGACTAAATTCCCTCTCCCGTTGGGAGAGGGAGGGAGGAGCGCAGCGACGGAAGGGTGAGGGCGACGCCAGCGAAACCCCAGTCGCCCTCACCCCTCGACGCTCCGCGTCTCGACCCTCTCCCACAGGGAGAGGGTTAGTTAGGCGTCTCGACATTGTCACGGGCCGTGCCTAGGCCGGCACAAACCCAAGGGGAATTTCATGACCACCACCGCCAGCCAGGTACTCGATCGCGTCCTCGTCCTCGAAATGGTCCGCGTCACCGAAGCCGCCGCCATCGCCGCCAGCAAGCTGGTCGGGCGCGGCGACGAAAAGGCGGCCGATGCCGCCGCGGTGGAGGCAATGCGCGAGGCGCTTAATTCGCTCTACATGGACGGCACCGTGGTGATCGGCGAAGGCGAGCGCGACGAAGCGCCGATGCTGTTCATCGGCGAGAAGGTCGGCTCGGCGATCGGCACGGGGCCGAAGATCGACATCGCGCTCGATCCGCTCGAAGGCACCACGATCTGCGCCACGGCGGGCCCGAACAGCCTGGCCGTGCTGGCCATCGCGGAACAAGGCGGGCTGCTCAACGCGCCCGACGTGTACATGGACAAGATTGCGGTCGGCCCGGGCTATCCCGAAGGGATTATCGATCTCGATCGCACGCCGACCGAAAATATCCGTGCGGTGGCCGCGGCCAAGGGCGTGGAGCCGAGCGAGATCATCGCCTGCGTGCTCGATCGTCCTCGGCATGAGGCGCTGATCGCCGAGCTGCGCGCTTTGGGCGTGGGCATCATGCTGATCGGTGACGGCGACGTGGCTGGCGTGATCGCGACGACCAATCCGGACACCACGATCGACATCTATATGGGCTCGGGCGGCGCGCCGGAGGGCGTGCTCGCGGCGGCGGCGCTGCGCTGCGTCGGCGGGCAGTTCAAGGGGCGGTTGCTGTTCCGCAACGACGACGAGCGCGGCCGCGCTGCCAAGTGGGGCGTGACCGATCTCGACAAGCAATATGATTTGACCGAGCTCGCCAAGGGCGATTGCATCTTCGCGGCGACCGGCGTGACAGATGGCTCGCTGCTGGAAGGCGTAAAGCGCAAGGGCGGCACGATGACCACCGAGAGCGTGGTGATGCGCGCGTCGAGCGGCACGGTGCGCTGGGTGAAGGGCGAACACCGGATCTGAGCGACGAGAGCGCGACCGCTCCCCTTATGCCCTCTCCCATTCTTCATGGGAGAGGGTTGGGTGAGGGTCTTCTGTCTCTTCTTCTCTCTCGAGCGCCGAAAAGAAGAAGACCCTCACCCAACCCTCTCCCGCGAAAAGCGGGAGAGGGCTTAGAACCCTTAGCTCTTCATCCGGTACCCGGTCTTGAAGATCCAGGCGATCACGCCGAGGCACAGCAGCAGGAAGGCGAAGGTAAAGGCGAGGCTCGCGCCCACGCCGACATCGCCCTGCCCGAAAAAGCTCCAGCGGAAGCCGCTGACCAGATAGACCACCGGGTTGAACAGGCTGACCGTGCGCCACGCCGGCGGCAGCATGTCGATCGAATAGAATGCCCCACCCAGGAAGGTGAGCGGCGTGATCAGCAGGGCGGGCACGAAGTTCAATTGCTCGAAGCCCTTGGCCCACACGCCGATGATGAACCCGAACAGGCTGAACGCGACCGAGGTCAGCACCAGGAAGGCGAGCATCATGACGGGATGCTTGATCGGCAGATCGACGAACAACATCGCGGTGGCGAGGATGATCAGCCCCAGGATCACCGATTTGGTCGCCGCCGCGCCGACATAGCCGATCACCATTTCCATCGCCGAAATGGGTGCGGAAAGCAGCTCGTACATCGTGCCGGTGAATTTGGGGAAGTAGATGCCGATCGAGGCGTTGGAGATGCTCTGTGTCAGCAGCGAGAGCATGATCAGCCCGGGCACGATGAAGCTGCCGTAACCGACTCCGTCGACCGACTGCATGCGGCTGCCGATCGCCCCGCCGAACACGACGAAATAGAGCGAGGTGGTGATCACCGGCGTGGCCACGCTCTGCCACAGCGTGCGCAGCGCGCGCGCCATTTCGAAGCGATAGATCGCCCACACGCCATGCGTGTTGAATGCGTTGGCACTCATGCCGCGTCCTTCCGGCCGACCAAGTCGACGAATATGTCTTCGAGCGAGCTCCGATGCGTGTCGAGATCGGTGAATTCGATGCCGAGTTCGTCAAGCTTGCGCAGGAAAGCGGGGATGCCGTCACGATCGCCGTCGGCGACGAAGGTATGGCTCAGGATATGGCCCTCATCGCCCAGTTCGACGTCCCAATTGGCCAAGGCCTGGGGCACGGCGGCAAGCGGGCGGCGCAGCGAGACCAGCACCTGGCGCTTGCCGAGCCGCTTCATCAGCTCGGTCTTGCGCTCGACCAGGACAAGCTTGCCCTTGTCGATCACGCCGACGCGATCGGCCATTTCCTCGGCTTCTTCGATGTAGTGCGTGGTCAGGATGATGGTCACGCCGCGCTCCCGCAGGCGGTGGATCAGCTTCCACATATCGCGTCGCAGCGACACGTCGACGCCCGCGGTGGGCTCGTCGAGAAACAGGATGTCGGGTTCGTGGCTCAGCGCCTTGGCGATCAGCACGCGGCGCTTCATCCCGCCGGACAGTTCCATGATCTTGGCATCGCGCTTGTCCCATAGCGACAGGTCGCGCAGCACCTGCTCGATATAGGCGTCATGGCCCGAGCGGCCGAACAGGCGGCGGCTGAACTTGACGGTGGCGAGCACGGTTTCGAACATGTCGACCGACAATTCCTGCGGCACGAGGCCAACCAGGCGGCGGGCGGCGCGGAAATCCTTGATCGCGTCATGGCCCATCACGGTGATCGTGCCGGAGGAGGGCGTGACGATGCCGCAGATGATGCTGATCAGCGTCGTCTTGCCGGCGCCGTTTGGGCCGAGCAATGCGAAGATCTCGCCCTTTTCGATCTCGAGGTCGATCGGTGACAGTGCGGTGGTGCCGGAATCGTACGTCTTGGAGACGCCGGCGACGGACAGGATAGTTGGCAAGTTTCGGGATCCCCTTGGAAGGCGTGGAGATGGGGGCGAGGGCGATGGGGCGCAACCATTGGCGATAGGGTAACCAACCAAATCCTTCCCCGGCGAAGGCCGGGGCCCAGTCGCGCTGGTCGAGGTAACCACGCGCAATGCCCGTTACCGGCTGTTCCGCGACTGGGCCCCGGCGTCCGCCGGGGAAGGAAGTAGGATCAAGAAGCCCGCGCTTCCTTCACGGCTTTCTCCAGTTCCTCCAGCGGTAGCGCCGCCGACACGACCTTCGTCCCGATCACCCAACTCGGCGTTCCCGTCAGCCCGAGCGTCTGCGCAACCTGGCGGTTCGCCGCGATCTCCGCTTCCGCCTTGGGTGTCATCGCCGCCGCCTTGGCCAGGTCCACGCCCGCCGTCTTGGCCGCCGCCTGCATCGTCTGTTCCGACACCGGCCCGGCCGCATAGAGCGCATCGTGGAACGGCTTGAACTTGCCCTGCGCGGCTGCCGCGAGACTAAGCCGGGCCGCGGTCACGCTCTGTTCGCTCAGGATCGGGAATTCCTTGAACACCACTTTGACGTTGGGATCGCGCCGCACCAGCTCGGCGATCACCGGCAGGCTGGAGCGGCAATAGCCGCAATTATAATCGAAATATTCGACCAAGGTGACATCACCCTGGGGATTGCCGATCCAGGCGTCGCCGAACGGCTCGAGGATCTGGGCGCGGTTCGCGGCGATGGTCTTGCCGGTCTCGCGCTGCTGCAAACGCTTCATCGCCTCGGGAATGATCTCCGGATGGGCCAGCACGTAATCGTGCACCGTGGCCTCGATCCGGGCCTTGTCCGCCCCGTCGAGCGCGCGCGGCGCGGCGTGCTGCGCGGCCCATAGGATACCGCCGCCGAGCAATGTCGCGGCGAGCATCAGCGCGGCGAGCTTCAGCGAGGATTTGGTTTCGGCATACATCATCGTTTGCGATACTTTTTCGGGTTGTCGTCCATGTCGTTCTGCGCGGTCATGGCGATGTCCTGCGCCCTGATCCAGTCGGACGTGTTGGGTGTGAGTCCCGCCATCGCACCGCGCGCGGCATAGGCGGCGGTGCGCGAATCGCCACCTTGGCTGGCGCGTTCGGCGGTGGCGAGCAGCGCGCGCGGTTCATCGCCGATCCGCTCATAGACGGTGCCGAGCTGGTACCAGGCGAACGGATTTTCCTGGTCGCGCTGCACCGCCTGACGCAGCACGCGCACCGCCTCGGGATAGTTCTTGGCGTCATCGGTGGCGATCAGCGCATGGCCGAAGGTGGTGGCGATCAGCGGCGAATTGCGCGACCGCTCGGTCGCCTCGCGCAACGGCACGACCGCTTCGCTCGGCTTGCCTGCTTCGAGCAGGATCTGGCCCTGGATTTCGAGGAAATAGGGATCGTGCGGATCGGCCTTGATCAGCGCCGCCGCCTCGGCATCGGCTTTGTCGGGATAGCCGGATTTGTGCCACGCATAAGCCCGGGCATAATGCGCGTAGATCGTCTGATTGTCTTCGGGATAGGTGTTGAGCGTGGTCTTGGCGTCGGCCACGAAGCCGTTGAGCTTGGCCTTTACGCGCTTGAAGCGTTCCTCCAGCGCCAGGTCCGGCTTGGCGTTCCACGATTTGCCCGCCATCAGATCGTTGCGCAGATTCTCGATCCGCTGGCCGCTCAAGGGATGGCTCTGCGCGAACGGATCGATGTTCTTCAGGCCGTAGGCATATTCCTGGTTCTGCAGCTTGCGGAAGAAGGACAGCATGCCGCGCCCGCTGACGCCGGAATCGTTGAGATATTTGGCGCCCGCAGCGTCGGCGGTGGATTCCTGCACGCGGGTGAAGGCAAGGAACTTGCCCATGCCGGCGGCCTGGCCCAGCCCCATGATCGCCATGCCCGCATCGCCCGCGCCCGCCACCGCAGCGGCCAGCCCGACGACCATGCTGAGCAAGGTGATGCCCAGCGCCGGCTTGGTCCCGGCATCCTGCAGCACGACATGGCCATCGGCGATATGGCCGAGCTCGTGCGCGATCACGCCCTGCACTTCATTGGCATTGTCGGCCGCCGCGAGCAGCCCGGAATGGACATACACGGTCTGCCCACCGGCGACGAAGGCGTTGATCGAATCGTCGTTGATCAGCACGACGCGGACATTGGCGGGCGACAGGCCGGCGGCGACGATCATCGGCCGCGACATGTCGGCGAACATCTGCTCGGTCTCGGCATCGCGCAGGATCGACTGCGCGGCGGCGGGCTGCGCCCAAAGCAGGAGGGAGGCCGCGAGCCCTGCGACGATACGTTTCATACCGGACATATCGGGGAGTTTTCCGGTGGTGGCAATTGGCGGGAGGCAGGGCGTGGGCCGGTACGGCTGAATGGGCGGTGTACGTCGAGAGACTGCCCAACTGGTCGTCACCCCGGGCTTGCCCGGGGGCCCAGCTTCTTCTGCTCTGGTGAGAAGTAAGAAGCTGGGCCCCGGCTCAAGGCCGGGGTGACGGGTGGGGGGCGGTCGTGGTGATCGTAGCGGTGGCGGGTAGGGAAATATAAAAAAGGCCCCCTCCCGCGCCGGGGAGAGGGCCTTTCTCATCCATTCAGCCGATCACGCGCCGAAGGTGCGCTGCCACCAGCCGCGGCGCGGGCTGCCCGCTTCGCCGGGATCGGCGTCGATCTCGCGCTCCGCCGGCATTGCCTCGGGCTCGGCCTCGGCTTCGGCTTCGACGACCGGAGCAGGAGCGGGGGCTGCTGCCTTAGGCGTGCGCGGCTTCGGGGCTGCCTTGGGCGCCGGTGCTGCGACCGGTGCTTCGACATCCGTCACCGCGGCCTTTTTGCGCGGCGCACGACGCTTCTTGGGCGCGGGCTCCTCCGACACCGGCACGTCCATCAGCGCCGGGCTGTCGACCACGGCCTCTTCCACTGGCGTTGCTTCGGCCGCGACCGTGTCCGCCTTCTTGCGACGGCTGCGCTTGGGCTTGGCCGGGGCTTCGGCTTCCGGCTCCACGACCGGCGCGGCTTCGACCACCGGTTCGGCCTCGACCACGGGGGCCGCAACCGCCGGTGCCGTATCGGCGCCGCGGGCGCGGGGACGACGGCGGCCCTTCTTGGGCGCTTCCTCGACGTCCGCGACCGGCTCGGGCGCTTCGGTCCCGACCGGTGCAGCGCCGATCGCTTCGACATCGCCGTCGACCGCTTCCGGCGTCTCGCCAGTGCCCTCGGCGCGATCGCCCTCGTTGCGACGACCGCCACGACGACCGCGACGCCCGCGACGACGGCGGCCTTCGCCTTCTTCGCTTACCGGCGTCTCGCCGGCGAACTCGGCATCGCCTTCGACGACCACGTCTTCGGCCTCGACATCGCTCTCGACCGTCTCGTCGGCCGCAGCCTCGTCGCCTTCACGTGCTTCCTCGCCCTCGGGACGGTTGCGACCGCGACGACCGCGACGGCGCCGACGCTTGCGCCCGCCCCCCTCGTCATTGGCATCATCGGCCGCACGCTCGGTGCGCTCGCGTGGTTCGCGCGGCGCACGGGGCTCGGCTGCCTCTTCGGTTTCTTCGTCGTCCTCGACCTCGTCGAACTCTTCCTCGATCTCCTCGGGATAGTCCTCTTCGATCTCGACAATCGGCGCGGCGAAGCGTGGCGCGTAGGCTGGCGGCGGGCCGGCCACTTCGACCGACATGCGCGCGCCTTCCTGCTCGCCGTCCGGCGTCACTTCGATCGTCACGCCGTAGCGCTCCTCGATCTCGGCCAGGTCACCGCGCTTGCGGTTGAGCAGGAAGAAGGCCGCTTCCGCGCTGGCGTGTAGCGTGAGGATCGAGCCGCGACCCTGCGCCGCTTCGTCCTCGATCAGGCGCAGCGCCGACACGCCCGACGACGATGCCGTGCGCACCAGCCCGGTGCCTTCGCAATGCGGGCACTGGCGGGTGGAGGCCTCGAGCACGCCGGTGCGCAGGCGCTGGCGGCTCATTTCCATCAGCCCGAAGCTGGAGATGCGGCCGACCTGGATGCGCGCGCGATCGTTCTTCAGCGCGTCCTTCATCGCCTTCTCGACTTTGCGGACGTTCGAGCTGTTATCCATGTCGATGAAATCGATCACGACCAGCCCGGCCATGTCGCGCAGGCGCAACTGGCGGGCGATTTCCTGCGCCGCTTCGAGGTTGGTCGCCGTGGCGGTCTGCTCGATGCTGTGTTCGCGGGTCGAACGGCCCGAGTTGATGTCGATCGACACCAACGCCTCGGTCGGGTTGATCACCAGATAGCCGCCCGACTTGAGCTGCACCACCGGGTGGTACATCGCGGCGAGCTGCTCCTCGACGCGGGCGCGCTGGTACAGCGGCACGGCATCGGAATAATGCGTCACTTTGCGCGCATGGCTGGGCATCAGGAGTTTCATGAACTCCCTGGCCTGCTGATAGCCCTCGACGCCCTCGACGATGACCTCGTCGATATCCTTGTTGTAGATATCGCGGATCGCGCGCTTGAGTAGGTCGCTATCGCCGTAAACGAGCGCTGGCGCAGAAGATTCGAGCGTCTTCTCGCGGATCCCGTCCCACAGTCGGGCGAGATAGTCGAAGTCGCGCTTGATTTCCTGGCGCGTGCGCTGGAGCCCGGCGGTGCGCACGATGCAGCCCATCGATGGGGGCAGCTTCATGTCGGCCATGATCGACTTGAGGCGCTTGCGATCGCCGGCATTGCTGATCTTGCGGCTGATTCCGCCGCCATGCGACGTGTTCGGCATCAGCACGCAGTACCGGCCGGCCAGCGACAGATAGGAGGTCAGCGCCGCGCCCTTATTGCCGCGTTCTTCCTTGACGACCTGGACCAGCAGCACCTGGCGGCGGCGGATCACGTCCTGGATCTTGTAGCGATGGCGCAGGTTGGAGCGGCGCTCGCGCAGGTCCTCGGCGGCTTCGTCATTGGCGCCGCGCTTGCGGCGACGGCCGCGCGGTTCACCCGAGCCCTCGGCGGCGACTTCGGCTTCTACCCCGCCATCGTCCTCGAAACGCTCGACGCTGTCTTCGTCGATTTCGTCATCATGCTCGCCGCCCGAGACGTAGCCGTCTTCGTCGTCATGCAATTCATCATCGTCATCGTCATGCTGCGCGCGCAGCGCCATTTCCTCGGCGGCATGCTCGGCCTCTTCGCGCAGCAGCGCGTCACGGTCTTCCTTGGGGATCTGATAGTAATCGGGGTGGATCTCGCTGAACGCCAGGAACCCATGGCGATTGCCGCCGTAATCGACGAACGCCGCCTGCAAAGAAGGTTCTACGCGGGTAACCTTGGCGAGATAGATATTGCCCTTGAGCTGCTTGTGCTCGGACGATTCGAAATCAAATTCCTCGATTCGATTTCCATTGACCACGGCGACCCGGGTTTCTTCCCGGTGGCGTGCGTCGATCAGCATACGCATTGTCATGTAATGTTCTCCGGGCGCGCGGTCCGGTGCCTGAGGCTCCCCGCGCGCGATTGTGATGCGGCGGCGCAGGGGGCGGTGTGCCGCCCGATTGCGTGCCGTCGATGGACGTAATTGCCTCTGTACGGTGTGCACGCCCCGGCATGTGGCCCTGGGCAGCCTGCGCGTCCGCGATCCCGCCGGCAAATGCCGGGCGGAGCGGAGGGCAGGGGAAATGCATCATGCGTACGTCAACCTGGATGGGCCGCGCGCCAGACCGGCGCGGGCCATGTGGACCGGCGGACAGAAGACCTGTGCCGGTGCACCTGCATGACTAGCACCGGACGTGAAGCGCAGCAACTGGCACGTTCTGGCCGCACCAACGGCAGTTAATTGCCGAACGCGCGGTTAACCCTGTCACTTCACGCTACCGGAAGACAGCGACCGCTATCAGTGATGCTTGTCGTTGAATTTACTCAAATGGGACCCCCCGCCCATGGTTTTTAACTGGACCGCGCTAGTAGCTGCGCGGCAATACCGCCCTGTGTCCTTGCTGCTCGCCTTGCTGACCTGCTGGTTTTCCAGCGTTCCCGCGCTGGCGACGGCGATCGACCGTGTCGAGGTGAAGCGCGATCGCATCGTCGTGCATCTCGATGACCAAGTGAGCGGCGCCACCGCGTTCGTGCTTGGCGGCCCCAATCGCATCGCGCTCGATCTGGCCGGCGCGCGGCCGGGCGGGCGGAGCGAGACCGGCGGGCCGGTAACCGCCGTGCGTCAGGCCGCGCGGGGCGAGGACGGCGCGCGGCTGGTATTCGATCTGGCGCGCCCGGCGATCGTCACCGAAGGCCGGTTCGGCAATGATGGGCGCGAACTCACGCTGGCGCTGCGCGATGTGGATGACGCCAGCTTCGCGCGCGCTGCGGCGGGCCCCAGGAAGAGCTTCCTGCCGCCGGCCAACACCCACGCCGCCCCGCGCCGTCCCTATGCATTATCGATCGCCGTGCCCAAGCCCAGCAACAAGCTCAAGCTGCCCGCCGTTTATGGCGATGACGACACCCGCCCGTTGGTGGTGATCGATGCCGGGCATGGCGGAATCGATCCCGGCGCGATTTCGCCGACCGATCATCTGCGCGAGAAGGACGTCACCTTGCGCATCGCCCGGGCGATCCGCGACGAACTGGTGCGCTCCGGCCGCGTGCGCGTCGCGCTGACCCGCGAGGACGATCGCTTCCTCGTGCTGCAGGAACGCTACGGCATCGCGCGCAAGCTCAAGGCCAGCCTGTTCATCTCGATCCATTGCGACAGCGTCGGCACGGGCATGGCCAGCGGCGCATCGGTCTATACCTTGTCCGAGGTCGCCTCGGACAAGGAATCGGCGCGACTGGCGGCGCGGGAGAATAAGGCGGATATCATCGGCGGGATCGATCTCGGCGGCACGAGCACCGACATCTCCTCGATCCTGATCGACCTCACGCAGCGCGAGACGATGAACTCCTCGGCCAGCTTCGCCCGCTTGCTCGGGCGCGAGGCGCAGCCGCTGATCCCGATGAAAGTCAATTTCCACCGCATGGCCTCGCTCATGGTGCTGAAGGCGCCGGACATGCCCTCGATCCTGTTCGAGACGGGCTATCTCTCCAATCCGAGCGACGCGGCGTTCATCGACTCCGCAGACGGCCGCAAGCGTATCGCGCAAAGCGTGCGTCGCGCGGTCGAAGTGCATTTCGCGCGGCGGCTGGCGGCGGCCGACTGATCTTACCCGCTACTGGGGGCAGAGCGGAAAATCGGCACAGTTCGCGACACTTTCCCCGGCCTTGTGGCACATTCCTGCGACAGCCGAGTTTCATAACCGCAGTCAGGCCGAAACGATCGGCCGGCTAAAGGAGTTTAGGTTATGAACAAGATCATGCTCGCCCTGGCAGGCCTGGGCTTCGCTACCGCCGCCATTCCCGCGGCCAACGCTGCGCCGTGGCAGACCATCAACCAGCGCCAGGCGAACCTGTCGCAGCGTATCGACCAAGGCGTGCGCTCGGGTCGACTCAATCGTGCCGAAGCGGCGCGCGTGAAGGCGGAGTATCGCGGCTTGGTCCGGCTCGAAGCCCAGTATCGCCGCAGCCGCCCGGGCCTCACGCTCAGCGAGCGCAACACGCTCGATCGCCGCTACGACAAACTCAGCCAGCGGGTACGGTTCGAGAAGAACGATCGGCCGGGCCATCGTCGCTGATCGCTAGGTAACTTCTCAATGTTTGACGGCCCCGCCAGCAATGGCGGGGCCGTTTCCACTTTAGACCGACGCTTCCCCGGCGCAGGCCGGGGCCCAGTCGCGGAACGCTGATTGGCTAACGTGGTGCATCGTTTCCTCGGCCAGCGCGACTGGGCGCTAGCCTGCGCCGGGTAGCGCAGAAGGGGACTAAGGGCGCCGTCAAGTTCAGCGGAGCGCTTTGCCCGAATCCTTCCAGCGGTCGAGAATCTGCGAATCGTCCGTCCGCGCGCCTGCCACCGGCGCGCCCGCGGCCGGCCCGACGGCCGCCGTGGCAGGCTTGACGGCGCCCGCCACCGGTAAGCCGCTCTGCGCATAAGCCGGCTGGACCGCCGCCGGGGGCGTGGCGACGATCAGCGGCACCTGCGCCGCCAGCGCCACTGCCACCAGCGGTACGACCGGCGCGGTCGGGCGCGGATGCGGGCCCGGTAGGGGTTCATGACCGGTATAGACCTGTTTGAACGCGCTGGCCGTGCCCCAATAGCCTTTCCAGCGGTGGAAGAAATGCGCGCCCACGGCCGCGGTCATCACCAGGCTGCGGTTCCACGCCGGGGTCACCGCATAGGTATGGTAATGCGTCGCCATGCCGACCGGGGCATAGACCGATCCGGCCAGCGCGCGCGCCGCGACGCCCAAGGCGCGGTTCCAATAGGCTTTCACGGGGATGCGCGCCATCGATCCGTCGCAGGCATAGCTGAACTGGCAGCCGGTGGTGCGTTCCGATCCCTGATAGACCACGCCGCATACCGTGCCGGGGAAGGCCGGATGGCGCACGCGGTTGAGGATAACCTGCGCCACAGCCTGCTGGCCGGCATCGGGTTCGCTTGCCGCTTCGTAATAGATCGCCGTGGTCAGGCATTGCAGCGCGCGGCCGCGATCGGTCGCGCTGGCCGCCTGCATCGAGAAGGGCGGGGCAGCCTGGATTGAGCTGTCGGCGATCAACGACGCGCTTTGTGCTTCCGCTGGCAGCGGCATGTCGGGCAAGGCGGCGGTGCCGGTCGCGCCAGTGGTCGGGGCAGCGCTTTCCTCAGCGACATAGAAATAGGCCGCGCCGGGGAAATGGTCTTCGGTCTCATAGCCCGCCGGGCGCGGCGCGGGGCGAGCGGGCGCCTCCTGGGTCGCGGCGATCGCGCGCAGCGCGGCATGTGCCGACACGCCGACGCCAACCAGCGCCAGCAGACATAGTGCGCCAAGCTTGGTCAGCAGCCGTAATTTCAGCCAGTTGGTGATCAATTCCAGCGTCACGCCGTGTATGGGCTCCATGCGCCGCGAATCAGCGCGACGACGCGCATAGCCCGGATCGCCCCGGCGCACTGCCCGTCATTTCGCCGCGTCCCGGCGCGAAACAGTTGATAGTTAATGTAAAGTTTGAAACGCGGGCGCGGCTTCGGACCGTCGCCATGGCGGCGCGCGCCAACAATCATTTCCGTGATCCTGAACTCGATTCAGGATCCATCGTGCGGCAAGGGCAATGCCCACGCTTCTGTCCGGGACTTAGCCGCCCGATGGATCCTGAAACAAGTTCAGGATCACGGTGGTTGCTAGGAGGTCCGCGCCTCAGTCTTTGTTGCGCCCGGCGAACAGCATCGCCGCCGCCACCGCCGCCGAACCGATGCCGACACCGAGGCCAATCGCGGCGATCGGCCAGTTCTTCTTGTCTGCATCGGCTTTCAGCCGCTCTTTGGCCGCTTTGGCATGCGCCGCCGCAGCGACGATCTCGTTGGGTTCCTGATCGGACACGCTTACTCTCCGGATATGGGCTCTTTTCGATATGCCGCGCGGAAGCCGTTGGCAAACACCGTCAACCGCCGATCGGCGATCGCCGCCCGCAGATCGGCCATCAAGGCCTGGTAGAAATACAGGTTATGTTCGGTCATCAACATCGCGCCGAGAATCTCGTCCGAGCGTACCAGATGATGCAGATAGGCGCGCGTCCACGTCCCGCACACCGGGCAGGCGCAGGCCGGATCGAGCGGCCCCTGGTCTTCGCCGAAGCGCGCGTTGCGCAAATTGATCGGCCCGCCGCGCGTGAAGGCCTGGCCGGTACGGCCCGATCGGGTGGGCAGCACGCAATCGAACATGTCGATGCCGCGCTCGACCGCGCCGACGATATCGTCGGGTTTGCCCACGCCCATCAGGTAACGCGGCTTGTCCGCCGGCAATTGCCCGGGCGCGAAATCGAGGCAGCCGAACATCGCTTCCTGCCCTTCGCCAACCGCCAGCCCGCCCACAGCATAGCCGTCGAACCCGATCGCGGTTAGTTCACTGGCGCTTTCGGCGCGCAAGCGTTCGTCGAGCGCGCCTTGCTGGATGCCGAAGATCGCCGCGCGCGCGGCGTGCTCGGTGCCGCCGTCGAATGCGTCGCGGCTGCGCTTGGCCCAGCGCATCGAACGCGCCATCGCCGCGGCCTGCACCTCGCGCGTCGACGTGGTCGGCACGAGCTCGTCGAACGCCATGACGATGTCGGAGCCCAATAGCCGCTGGATCTCGATCGATCGTTCCGGGCTGATCGTATGCTTCGAGCCGTCGATATGGCTGCGGAACGTCACGCCATTCTCGTCGCGCTTGTTGAGATCGCTGAGGCTCATCACCTGATAGCCGCCTGAATCGGTCAGGATCGGCCGGTCCCAGCCCATGAACGCGTGCAATCCGCCCAGTCGCGCGACACGCTCGGCAGTGGGCCGCAGCATCAGGTGATAGGTGTTGCCGAGGATGATGTCCGCACCCGACGCGCGCACGTCGCCCGGCTTCATTGCCTTGACGGTCGCGGCGGTGCCGACCGGCATGAACGCCGGCGTGCGGATCTCGCCGCGCTGCATGCGGATCGCGCCGGTGCGCGCCTTGCCGTCGGTGGCGGTGATGGCGAAGTCGAAACGGGAGGTCATGGCGGTGTCCATGCCGTCTTGGTTCACGACTGTCGAGTATTGACCGTCGTACCATTGACCAATACATTTGACCAATATTCTTCGTGGCCGGGACCGGACGATGCGTGCGACGATTGAGATGTCGGTCAGCGAGTTCAAGGCCAAGTGCCTCGACCTCTTCAACCAGATCGCCGATCATCGCCTCGCCGGCGTGACAGTGACGCGACATGGCCGCCCCGTGGCGCAGATCGGGCCGCCACCGGTGCAGCAACAGGATATCGATAGCCTGTTCGGATTTCTGGCAGGAAGCGTCACGTTGCCGGCGGATATCGATCTGACCCAGCCGGTGATCGACATGGCCGAATGGTCGCCAACCTTGCCGACATGACGGCAAGGTCGGGGCCGCACCCGGCGGCCGTGCTGCTCGATACCTGTGCATTGATCTGGCTCGGCAATCGCAGTCCGATCGCTGCGGAGGCGTGGAAGGACATTCGCCACGCCGGCCTGGCCGACGGTGTTTTCGTGTCGCCGGTCTCCGCATGGGAGATCGGGTTGCTGGCCGCCGCCGCCAAGGTCGCCAACCCGTTCGCGCCGAACGCCAACGCTTGGTTCGCGCAAATGATGTCCGCGCCGGGCATCAGGCCGGCGGCGCTGACGCCCGATATCGCGATCGACTCGGCGGTCTTGCCGGGCGCCTTTCACCGCGATCCGGCCGACCGGTTGCTGGTGGCGACAGCACGGGCGATGAACATCCCGCTCGTCACGCGCGACAGCAAAATCCTTGCATACGCAGCCGCTGGCCACGTTGCGGCGATCGCCTGCTAGCGGCGCTTGCCCGGTGGGCGCGGCGGGAGAGCGCTGCGGATCGTCAGCAGTTCCGCGCGGGTGAGCGACCCATTCTTGTCGCTATCGTAGCGGTCGAACAGCCGATCGAATTCCGCGCTCAGTTCGGCGAGCGTGATGCGGTCGTCATTATCGGTGTCGACGCCATATTGGCTGGGCAGTGCGTTGGCGTCGCCGAGCCAGCGCAGCGCCCAGTCGCCATAGCCGATATAGCCGATATCGGCCTTGCCTTGCGCCACGCCGGCAAAGCTGCGCGCGAGACAGGCGTGCAGTTCCGCCCGCGTCACGACCGCGTCGTTATCGGCGTCGCATGCCGCGATCAGCATCGCTGCCGGCTCGACCACGATCGAGGCGAACGGCTGCGGCTTGGCGCCTGGCGCCACCGGCGGCGGCGCGGGTTGCTGGGCGGTGGCGAGCAATAGGGCAGCGAGCAGCATCACATGTCCTTCGTCGGCAGCAACAGGCTGGCATCCCCATAGCTATAGAAGCGATAGCCACTGTCGATGGCATGCGCATAGGCCGCCTGCATGCGCTCGCGGCCCATCAGCGCTGAGACCAGCATGAACAGGGTCGAGCGGGGCAGGTGGAAATTGGTCATCAGCCCGTCGATCCCGCGGAAGCGATAGCCCGGCGTGATGAAAATCGCCGTGTCGCCCTCGAACGGGCGGACGATATCGTCCTCCCCGCTGGCGCTCTCGATCAGCCGCAAGCTTGTCGTGCCGACCGCGATCACCCGGCCACCGGCGGCGCGCGTGGCGTTGAGCCGGTCGGCGGTCGCCGCGTCGATCCGGCCCCATTCGGCGTGCATCTGATGCGCATCGGTATCCTCCGCCTTGACCGGCAGGAAGGTGCCTGCGCCGACATGCAGCGTCAGCGTGGCATGGCCGATGCCGCCCGCCTCCAGCGCGGCGATCAGCTCGGGTGTGAAATGCAGCGCCGCCGTGGGCGCGGCGACGGCGCCTTTTTCCGCGGCGAACATCGTCTGGTAATCGTCGAGGTCGCTGGCATCGGCGGGGCGCTTGGCGGCGATATAGGGCGGCAGCGGCATGCGGCCGGCGCGGTCGAGCAACAGTTCGACCGGCTCGTCGCCAGCGAAGGTCAGCGCGACGCTGCCGTCCGCCAGTTTGTCCGAAGCGATCGCCGATACGCCATGGCCGAAATCGACGCTGTCGCCGTCGCGCAGCCGCTTGGCGTTGCGCACGAACGCGCGCCAGCGGCGCGGCCCCTCGCGCTTGTGCAAGGTCGCGCCGATCTTGGCGTCTCCCCGGGTGCCTTCGAGCTGCGCCGGGATGACGCGCGTATCGTTGAACACCAGCAGGTCGCCGCGGCGCAATTGCGCGGGCAGATCGCCGACATGGCAGTCGCGCGTCTCGGCGCCGTCAAGCACCAGCAGGCGCGCAGCATCGCGCGGGGAAGCCGGGCGCAACGCGATGCGCTCGGGCGGCAAGAGGAAATCGAACAGATCGACGTTCATGGCGTGGGTCCCCGCCCGCGAGCGGGGCGCTTGATTACTTCTTGGGGGCGGGCTTCTTCGCCACCGGCTTGGCCGTCGGCAGCGGCAGCGGCGTCGGGGCTGCGACCGGGGCGGGCGCGTAAGCCGGCGGGCCATCCGCGGCGATATAGGCATGGACGATCTTCGAGGGGTTCACCGGCGGCTCGCCACGCTCGATCGCGTCGACATATTGCATGCCTTCGATCACGCGGCCGAACACGGTGTATTTCTTGTCGAGGCTGAGCCGCGGCTGGAAAACGATGAAGAACTGGCTGTTGGCGCTGTCCGGCTTGTCCGCGCGGGCGGCGGAGACGGCGCCGCGGACGTGCGGCAGATAATTGAACTCGGCCGGCAGATCGGGCAGCGCGGAGCCGCCGGTGCCGTCGCCCTTGGGATCGCCGCCCTGCGCCATGAAGCCCTCGATCACGCGGTGGAACGGCAGGCCGTCATAGAAATGCTGGCGAGTCAGCGTCTTGACCCGCTCGACCATCTTCGGCGCGGCGTCGCCGCGCAGCCAGATGACCACGCGGCCGCCGGTCGACAGATCGAGATACAGCAGATTTTCGGGGTCGGTCGCCGAGGCCGGCGCGATGCGCGGCGCGAAGACCACGGGGGATTCGACATTCTTCAGCGGCGCGGCCTTTTCCGGGGCCGGCTGCTGGGCCATTACCGGGGCGGCAAACAGCGCGCACGCAAACGCAATCATGGTGGCAATCGAACGCATCATATCCCCGCGAAAATTTCGGCAGCAAGTGCGGCGTCTAGAGCAAATCCCGGCTTGCGCCAATCTGAACGTCAGTCGCCCGTTCAGCTGCCTTTGCGACCAATCTGGCCGACCCGGGCAATCACCTCGTCCGATACGCGCGGCGGCACGAACTTGGTGATATCGCCGCCATACAGCGCGATCTCCTTGACCAGCCGGCTGGCGATCGGCTGCAGCGCGACATCGGCCATCAGGAACACGGTTTCGACGCGCGGATTGATCTGCTGGTTCATCCCCGCCATCTGATATTCATATTCGAAATCGGCCACCGCGCGCAGGCCCCGCACGATCACCTTGGCGCCTTGCTTCTCCGCGAAATCCATCAGCAGCGAATCGAAACTGACCACTTCGATATCGCCGCCAATCTCCTCGATCTCGCGGCGCACCATGGCCATGCGCTCCGCGATGCTGAACATCGGCGATTTGGAGGCATTGGTGGTGACGCCGACGACCAGCCGATCGACTAGCTTCGCGCCACGCCGGATGATGTCGGTATGGCCGAGCGTGATGGGGTCGAACGTGCCGGGATAGACGCCGATGCGGGTGGTCATGGTTTAGCTCCCCAATCCTGAACCGTCATCCCAGCGAACGCTGGGATCTTCGTGGGGAGAACGTGACGCTCGCCCCATAGATACCCCAGCTTTCGCTGGGGTGACGGAAAGGTCAATGATCCCGCGCCATCACGAAGCGGGCGATATCGCGCAACAAATCCGCTTCCGCGCCATAGGCGTGCAGATGCGCGATCGCCTGATCGACCAGCATGCGCAATTGCGCGCGTGCGCGATCGAGGCCGAGCAGCGACAGGAACGTCTCCTTGCCCGCCGCTTCGTCCTTGCGCAGCGCCTTGCCGGCCAATGCCTGGTCGCCTTCGACGTCGAGAATATCGTCGGCGATCTGGAAGGCGAGGCCAAGGTCGCGCGCATAACCGCGCAGACCCGTGCGTCCCTCGATCGGCAAGCGCCCCAAGATCGCGCCGGCCTCGACCGAGGCGGCGATCAGCGCACCGGTCTTCATCGCCTGCAACCGCGTGACGGTGGGCAGGTCGAAGCTCGATTTCTCGGCTTCGAGGTCCATCATCTGCCCGCCGGCCATGCCGTTCGGGCCGGAGGCGCGGGCGAGATCGGCGATCAGTTCGACACGGACGAACGGATCGGCATGCGTCGCGGGATCGGCCAGCACGTCGAACGCCAGCGCGTGCAGGCAATCGCCGGCCAGGATCGCAGTCGCCTCGCCGAACGCGATATGCGCGGCGGGTTTACCGTGGCGCATGTCATCATCGTCCATCGCCGGCAGATCGTCATGGATCAGCGAATAGACATGGATGCATTCGATCGCGAGGCCCGCCCGCCCGGCACAGTCGCGGTCGACGCCGAACAATTGCGCCGTCGCCTGGACCAGCAACGGCCGCAACCTTTTCCCGCCGCCGATCGCGGCATGGCGCATCGCACGGTACAGATCGGCGCGCGGGTCGGTGGGCACGTCGAGCAGCGCGTCGAAGCGCGCGTCGATATCGCGCGCAACCTCGGCCAGTGCCGCCTGCAACGCTGGTGACGCTCCCCCCACCACGTCAGCCTGCGGCAAAGGGCTGGGTGCCGGCAGCGCGGCCGTCGGCATCGGTGCGGATCGATTCGATGCGCGATTGCGCGGCATCGAGCCGCTCCTTGCAGCGCAGCCGCAATTTGTCGCCGCGCTCGTACAAGGCGATCGCGCCTTCCAGCGGCTCGTCGCCGGATTCGAGCCGACCGACGATCGCCTCCAGCTCACGCAACGCCGCTTCGAACGACAGGTCTTCGACGGGAGTTTGAACGGGGGGAATTTCCATGGCCGCGCTATGGCCTGTGCGGGCGATGGGGGTCAAGCGCGGGGGGACTCACAAGCCAACGCCCCCGCCTTTAGGGGAGGGGCTTTTAGGATAAGTCGCGCGTTGAGCGACCGACCCTTCAGGAGCCCAATATGTTTACCAGCATCAACCCCGCCACCGGCGCGCCCGGCGAGAGTTTCGCCGAACTGACCGCGGACGAGATCGAGACCCGCGTGCAGCGCGCCGCCGACGCCTACAGGTCCTGGCGCGCGACCGATTACGCCACGCGCACCGCCTTGCTCGAGGCGATCGCCGAGCAGTTCGACGCCAATCGCCAGCGCCTCGCTGAAATCGCCGTGCGCGAAATGGGCAAGACGCTGAAATCGGCGCTGGCCGAGATCGAGAAATGCGCCGTCGGCTTCCGCCATTATGCGCAGGAAGGCCCGGCGATGCTCGCCTCGCGTGAGTTCGCTACCTCGGCGGGCAAGGCCACCGCGCGCTGGCTGCCGATCGGCCCGGTGCTGGCAATCATGCCGTGGAACTTCCCCTATTGGCAGGTGGTGCGCTTTCTCGCGCCGACGATCATGGCGGGCAATGTCGGGCTGCTGAAGCACGCGTCCAGCGTGCAGGGCGTCGGCGCGGCGATCGAGGAAATGGTCATCGCCGCCGGTGCGCCGGCGGGCGTGTTCCAGAACCTCGCGATCAAGTCCGATAAGGTGGAGGCGCTGATCGCCGACGATCGCATCGCCGCGGTGACGCTCACCGGCAGTGAAGGCGCCGGCATGAAGGTGGCCGAGGCCGCCGGCCGCGCGCTCAAGAAGGTCGTGCTCGAACTGGGCGGCTCCGATCCGTTCATCGTCATGCCCTCGGCCGATCTCGATCTGGCGGCCAAGACCGCGGTGACCGCGCGGATCCAGAATAGCGGGCAATCGTGCATTTGCGCCAAGCGCATGATCGTGCATGCCGACGTCTATGAGGCGTTCCTGCAGAAATTCTCGGCCGGCATGCAGGCGGTCAAGGCCGGCGATCCGATGGACTCGGGCACCGACATGGGCCCGCTGTCGAGCGAGGAGCAGCGCCAGACCGTGCTCGACCAGATCGCCATGATCGAGAAGGAGGGCGGCAAATTGCTGTTTGGCGGCGCGGCATTGCCGGGGAGGGGGGCCTTCATGTCCGCTGGCATCCTGATCGACGTGCCGATCGATCATGCCGTGGCCAAGGAGGAACTGTTCGGCCCGGTGGCGATGCTGTTCAAGGCGGACGATATCGACGCGGCGATCGCATTGGCCAACGACGTGCCGTTCGGGCTGGGCTCGTCGGTGTGGACCAAAGACGCCGACGAGCGCGAGCGCTTCGAACGCGAGATCGAGGCCGGCATGACCGCGGTCAACCAGATGCTGGCGAGCAGCCCCGAAGCGCCGTTCGGCGGGATCAAGCGCTCCGGCCATGGGCGGGAATTGGGGCCGTACGGATTGCACGAATTCATGAATTTGAAGACGGTGGTTGGATAGGCCTTAAGCGTCACCCCAGCATTCGCTGGGGTGACGCGCGATGGCACCCATTAACGCCGCTTTCAGCCGTCCCGCCCCGGCACGACCGAAAACAGCGGCTTCACTCAGCCGCTGGTTTGCGTAATCAGGCGCCATGGGCAGCACACGATTCTCCGGCATGATCGGCCACGGCCTCGGCACGCGTCTCCTTGCCGGTACGCTTGCCGCATGCCTGCTCGGCGGCGTCGGGCTGATGGCGGTGGCGGCGAACCTGCCCGAGCCGACAGTGGCCGCCGCACCGCCCGTCGCCCAGCCCAAGGCCAAGCCCAAAGCCCAACCCGTCGCGCTCGCGTCGAAGCCGGCTGCCGCGGTCGCCGCGCCCGATTCAGGCTATGTCGTCAAGGGCATCCTGACGGTCGATGGCCCGATGCGGCAAGGCGATTCCTATTGGGACGAGAGCCACGCCCCCGCCACCGGCCCGGTCGTCGTCACGGTCGATCTCGCCGCGCAGACCGTATCGGTGTTCCGCGCCGGCTATGAGATCGGCACGGCGGTGATCATCTATGGCAGCGACACCACGCCGACCCCGCTCGGCATCTTCCCGATCACGCAGAAGGACGCCGATCACGTCTCCAACCTGTACGACGCGCCGATGCCGTACATGCTGCGGCTGACCAATGACGGCATCTCGATCCATGGCAGCGAAGTCGGCGACGGCTATGTCACGCACGGCTGCATCGGCGTGCCGACCGCATTCGCCAAGAAAGTGTTCGGCGTGGTCAAGCTCGGCGACAAGGTGATCGTCACGCGCGGCGAGCGGCTGGCGACCGGGCAGGCGATTACCGCGGCCTGACGCTAGCCTCTTACGTCGTCATCCCAGCTTCCGCTGGGATGACGGTGAGTCAGGGGGATGCGGTCAGACCCCCTCCGCCATCACCTCGGCGACCAAATCCTTGCGGCTCAATTTGCCGATCATCGTCTTGGGCATGCTCAGCCGGATCACCACCTGATCGACCCGTTCATGCCGCCCGAGTTGCGGGTTGAGCCAGTCGCGCAACGCCTCTGGCGTCACCACGATGCCGTCGTTCAGCGTCACATAGGCGCGCGGTTGCTCGCCGCGATAGGCGTCGGGCAGGCCGATCACCATCGCCTCCTTGACCGCCTCGTGGTGATGCAGGATCGCCTCGATCTGGCTCGGGAAGACCTTGAAACCGCTGACCGCGATCATGTCCTTTAGCCGATCGACGATGCGGATGAAACCGTCTTCGTCGATCACGCCGACATCGCCGGTGCGCAGCCAGCCGTCCCGATTCGCGAACGGAACGAAGACCTCGTTATTGGCATCGGGCTTGCCCCAATAGCCCTTCATGATCTGCGGCCCCTGCACGATCACTTCGCCCGGCTCGCCCTCCGGCGCGGGGAGCGTGGGATCGCCCTTGTCGACCAGTCGCACTTCGGTCGCCGGGATCGGCTGGCCGATGCTGCCGGGCTTGCCTGCACCCTCATAGGGATTGGCCGAGACCACGCCCGAGCTTTCCGACAGGCCATAGCCTTCGACCACGGTCGCGCCGGTCGCCGCCTCGAACTTGGCCTTGAGTTCCGCCGACAGCGGTGCGCCGCCCGAGATGCACACGCGCAGCGACGAAAAGTCGGTGCCGGCGGCCTTGGGATGATCGAGCAGCGCCTGGTACATTGTCGGCACGCCGGGCAGCGAGGTCGCCTTGGTCCGTTCCAGCGCGGCGAGCACCTGCCCGGCATCGAAGCGCGGCAGCATGACGATCGACCCGCCGTTGAGCACGGTGCGGTTGAGCACGCAGGTATTGGCGAAGACGTGGAATAGCGGCAGCACGCCGAGGATGCGGTCCGGCTCGCCGGGATGCGGATCGATGCCCATCACCTGGCGCGCATTGGCCGAGAGATTCTGGTGCGTCAGCATCGCGCCCTTGGGCACGCCGGTGGTGCCGCCGGTATATTGGATCAGCGCCACGTCCTCGAGCGGATTGATCGGCGGCGTCGCATGCTTGCCGTCATTGGCGATCAGCTTGGAGAAGGCGATGATGCGCGGATCATTCGGCCGTGCGGCCGTCTCCTTGCGCTTGAACAGGCGGTACAGCAGCGATTTGCCGGGCGGCAGCGCGCCGGCGACCGAGCCGACCACCAGCCGCTCGAGCCCGCTCTGTTCGAGCACTTTCAGCGCGGTCGGCAGCACTGCCTTGGCCGATACGGCGAACAGCAATTTGGTGCCCGAATCCGTCACCTGATGGGCGAGTTCGTCGACCGTATAGAGCGGCGAGAAGTTCACCACCGTCGCACCCAGTTTCAGGATGCCGTAATATGCGGCGAGATAGTGCGGCACGTTGGGCAGGAACAACCCGATCCGGTCGCCCGGGCCATAGCCCAGCGCGGCGAGCCCGGCGGCGACGCGGTTGGCCGCGTGCATCGTCTGGGCATAGCTGTAGCGGCGGCCGAGAAAATCGATCAGCGGGCGGGGGCCATGCGCCGCGACGCTCTGGTCGAACAGGTCGATCATCGACAGCGGCGGGTATACCGTGGTCCACGGGGTCGGGTGGCGATACGCGTTCTGCCAGGCGGCAATCGGGTCAGTCATTTACAATCGTGTAAGCAGGCGCCCGCCGTGCCGCAAGTTCAGACCAGCCTTTTCGTCCATGTTATCAGCACCGAAACCGCCAGCACGCCGAGGTCCACGGCGGCCTGAACGCGCATCGGCGCACGATCCGTAGCGTCATGCGTAAGGATCTGAATATTGGCCGAGGGATGGCGCACGGCGAGCAACAGCATGGCCGCGACAGCAATTCCCAGCCCGATTCGGCGTTCACGCATGGCAACCCACCCTCTTCCGTTGCGCCGAAGCTAGCTCGTGCGCGCGACGGCGGCAAGCCGGGTCACGCGGCGGCCATGCTGCAATGCAGCGCGGGGTCGCCTTTACGCGCGCGATCGCGCCCGGCGCGCTTGGCGTCGAACAAGGCCAGGTCGGCGGCGCAGTACATCGATTTCCAATCGGCTTCGATCGCCAGCGGTCCGATGCAGGCGCCGATGCTGGCGGTGACGGTGAGGTCGAACGGCATGCGCGCGCCGCGCAGCTCGGCCAGCACATGATCGGGGTCGAGCGCGTCGGCGAGCGGCGTGACGATGGCGAATTCCTCCCCGCCGATCCGCGCCAGCACCGATGTGGCGCCGATCGCGTCGCGCAATACAAGCGCCACCAGCCGCAGCACCTCGTCGCCGCCGTCATGGCCGATCGTGTCGTTGACGCGCTTGAAATGGTCGATGTCGAGGAGCAGCAATTGCTGGTCGCCGTCGCGCCCGATCGCCTCGCGCAGGAACGAGCGGCGGTTCATCAGCCCGGTCAGCGGATCGGCATCGGCCAGCATGTGCGCGGCGATTTCCTGCGCCCGGGCGGCGTCGCGCTCGCGCGTGATCAGCAGGATACGATAGGCGATCGCCAGGCTGGACAGCAGGGCCTCCGACGCCATCGACAGGATGGTCGAATTGTCGATCCAGAAATCATACGGCAGCAGGTTCAGCCCGTGCCCGATACGGATGATGGCAAGGCCGATCGGCGCGCTCCAGGCGATGATGAACAGCCACAGGAAGGCGCTGCGGCGGATCCACGCATAGACGATCATCGGGATCGCCGTGCACACCATCACCGCGAAACCGAATGAATAGGCCATGTCGAGCAGGCGGAACTGCCACGGCGCCAGCAGGGCGATGCCCAACGTCGGCACGGCCAGCACGATACAGGATAAGTTGAGCACGCGGTCGAGCCAAAGCGGGATCACGCCATTTTCGAAGATGTGCCGCAGGAATAGGATCGCGGCGACGCCGGTCATCGCCAGCAAGACGTAATTGAGCCGCAGCCGCTCGTTATTGGCAATTTCCGGCATCGCCCAGGCCAAGGCGCCGGAGGAGGAGAAGGCATAGATCAACATGCCCGCCATCATCGCGCAATAAAATGGCAGGAAGGCATGGCGCAGCGCGCGGGCGAGGCCGAGATTGTATAGCAACAAGGCCAGGCACAGGCCGCCGAACGCGGCGTAGATGCCGGCCATCACGACGTTCGAGGTCGCTGCCTGGGGGCCGGTGGCGACGGTCGGCGCGAGCACGATGCCGCGCACATTGGCGCTGCCTTCGACGTGCCACAGCAGCCGCGTTAGCGTGACGGGGCGGCGCGGCAACGCGTTCTGGATGATCGCGCCGAGCTGCAGGTTGCGCGTCGCGCCAAAGGCGTCGGTGGCGATCTTCACGCGCGCGCCATCGGCATACAGCGCGTACAGCGTCATGCGCTTCTGCCATACGCTCGCCACGCGGACGGTCAGGCGGCTGCCATCGGTATCGATGTGCAACGGCCGGCTGACCACCCAGAAATCGCCCGGCCCGAAATTGCGCTGCGGCGTCGTGCAATCTAAGCCGCGCGGCGTGCGCAGCAGGTCGGTGGGATCGAGCCCCGGCGCGTCGGGTCGGACGCAGATCGCGATCGGGGTGCCGACCTTGCCCGCCCGAACCTCTGCTTGGGCCGGCGCGATGCCGATGCACAGCAGGATCAACAGGGCGTAGAGGCGAAACGGCAACATGCTCGCGGCGATAGCGCAGGCGAGCGAAGATTAGGTAAATATGCGTAGCGGCGGAAAGGTTCCGGCGGACAGGCAATGCTCTCCTTAAAGCAACGGCGCGGTCCCCTGGAGGAGACCGCGCCGCGTGCGATGCATAGGATTGAAAAGGCGCGCCTACTTCGCCTCGAAGGCTTCGGCCTTGCCCTTCTTGCGCGGCTTTTTGGGCGGCGCCGGGGTGATTTCGAACGACAGCGCGCCGTCCTTCATCTTGACGTTGACCTCGCCGCCATGGACCAATTTGCCGAACAGCAATTCCTCGGCCAGCGGCTGCTTGATCTTTTCCTGGATCAGGCGGCCCATCGGGCGGGCGCCGTACAGCTTGTCATAACCCTTGGTGGTCAGCCAAGCTTTCGATTCGTCGTCCAAGTTGATATGCACGTTGCGATCGGCCAGCTGCAGTTCGAGCTGCAGGATGAACTTGTCGACCACGCGGGCCACCACTTCGGTCGGCAAATAGCCGAACGGCACGATCGCATCCAGCCGGTTGCGGAATTCCGGCGTGAACATCTTCTGCACCGCCTGCTCGTCCTCGCCCTCGCGGGTGAGCTGACCGAAGCCCAATGTCTCGCGCGCCATATCCGATGCGCCGGCATTGGTCGTCATGATCAGGATGACGTTGCGGAAATCGACCGTCTTGCCGTGCTGGTCGGTCAGGCGGCCGTTATCCATCACCTGCAGCAGGATGTTGAACAGATCGGGATGCGCCTTCTCGATCTCGTCGAGCAGCAGCACCGAATGCGGCTGCTGGTCGATCGCGTCGGTCAGCAGGCCGCCCTGATCGAACCCGACATAGCCCGGGGGCGCACCGATCAGCCGCGAGACCGAATGGCGTTCCATATATTCGGACATGTCGAAGCGCTGCAGCGGGATGCCCATGATCGTGGCGAGCTGCTTGGCGACTTCGGTCTTGCCCACGCCGGTCGGCCCGGTGAACAGGTAATTGCCGATCGGCTTCTCCGGGTCACGCAGGCCAGCACGGCTCAGCTTGATCGCCGAGGCGAGCTTTTCGATCGCGGCATTCTGCCCGAACACGACGCGCTTGAGATCCGTCTCGAGCGATTCCAGCGCCTTGGTATCGTCGGTCGAGACCGATTTCGGCGGGATGCGCGCCATCGTCGCGATCACGGCTTCGATTTCGCGCGTGGTGATCGTGCGCTTGCGCTTGTTCGGCGGCACCAGCATCTGCATCGCGCCGACCTCGTCGATCACGTCGATCGCCTTGTCCGGCAGTTTGCGGTCGTTGATGTAGCGCGCACTCAGCTCCACTGCCGATTTGATCGCGTCGGGCGTGTATTTCACCTTATGATGGTCTTCGAACGCGGTGCGCAGGCCGGTCAGGATCTTGATCGTATCCTCGATCGTCGGTTCGTTGACGTCGATCTTCTGGAAGCGCCGCAGCAGCGCGCGGTCCTTCTCGAAATGGTTGCGGAACTCCTTGTAGGTGGTCGAACCGATGCAGCGGATCGTGCCGCCGGACAAAGCCGGCTTCAACAGGTTCGAGGCATCCATCGCCCCGCCGCTGGTCGCGCCGGCGCCGATCACGGTGTGGATCTCGTCGATGAACAGGATCGCGTCGGGCATCTTTTCGAGCTCGGTGACGACCGCCTTCAGTCGCTCCTCGAAATCGCCGCGATAGCGCGTGCCGGCCAGCAACGCGCCCATGTCGAGCGAGTAGATCACGGCCGGCAGCAACACCTCGGGCACATCGCCCTCGACGATCTTGCGCGCCAGACCCTCGGCGATCGCCGTCTTGCCCACGCCGGGATCGCCGACATATAGCGGGTTGTTCTTCGACCGGCGGCACAGGATCTGCACCGTGCGATCCACCTCGGGGCCACGCCCGATCAGCGGATCGACCTTGCCGTTCTTGGCCTTCTCGTTGAGATCGACGCAGAATTGCTTGAGCGCGGATTCACTCTTGCCCTTCTCGCCCGGCTTGGCTGGCTTCTCTTCTTCGGCACCTTTCACGTCGCGCGTCTCCGGTGCTGCGCCGCCCTTGCCGACGCCGTGGGAAATGAAGCTCACCGCATCGAGCCGGCTCATATCCTGCTGCTGCAGGAAATAGACGGCATAGCTCTCGCGCTCGCTGAACAATGCGACGAGCACGTTGGCGCCGGTCACTTCATCGCGGCCCGAGGACTGCACGTGGAGAATGGCGCGCTGCACGACACGCTGGAAGCCGCTGGTCGGCGACGGATCCGTCGCCGCCTCCACTTTCAGCGCTTCGAGTTCGGTATCGAGATAATGCGCCACGGTGGTCTTGAGCTCGTCGAGCTCGACGCCGCACGAGATCATCACCTGCGAGGCATGCTCGTCGGCGATCAGCGCGAGCAGCAGATGCTCGAGCGTGGCATATTCATGGCGCCGCGACGACGCGGCTTCGAGCGCCTTGTGAAGCGTGGTTTCCAGCGCAGAGGCGAAAGACGGCATGTGAAGGTTACTCCAAGCGGACCGCAAACAACGCGCAGTCCTTTCCTACTATGTCGGAAGTCGAGCCGACCGCATCAAGCACTTGAAAAACGCTTCGGTCCATCCTGTGAGCCGAAGCATCCAAGGTCCCCATCAACCTTCTTGGCGCTTGAATAAGCCGTCCGCGCTTGCACGATGGTTAACGGCGCGGTCTTTTTTACCTCGCGTCCGCTCTATCTCGGCCTCCAAGACCGCGATCCGCGCATCCAGTTCTGCAACAGACATGGGGTCGAGGTCCTGCCGCGTCAATGCGGTCAGCGGGTCATCCGGCGTGCCGGCGAAAATCTCGTCCAGGTCCATAGGGAAGAAAGTTGACCCTGTGGGTGCCGATGTCAATAAGAACCGCCGCGCCAGGATCGTATAGCGCCGGCGTATTAGGGGCGGAACCGATGAGCGATATTCCAGAGACGATGCGGGCGATCGATCCCGAGGCGCCCGGTGGCGCCGACGTCTTGATTCTGGTGGAGCGCCCGGTGCCGACGCCCGGGCCGGACGAGGTGCTGGTCCGCGTCGCCGCGGCCGGCGTCAACCGCCCCGAAGTGATGCAGCGCAAGGGCCTGTATCCGCCGCCGCCGGGTGCCTCCTCGATCCTCGGCATGGAAATCGCCGGCACCATCGTGGCGGTCGGCGAGGGCGTCATGCCGGAGATTATCGGCCAGCCGGTCTGCGCCTTGATCACCGCCGGCGCCTATGCCGAATATGCCGTCGCGCCATGGGGCCAGTGCCTGCCGGTGCCACAAGCGCTGAGCATGATCGAAGCCGCGGCTATGCCCGAGACGTTGTTCACCGTGTGGACCAATTTGTTCGAGCGCGGCTATGCCAGCGAAGGCGATACCGTGCTGGTTCACGGCGGGACCAGTGGCATCGGCACGATGGCCATCGGCCTGTGCAACCTGTTCGGCGTGACGATCATCGTCACCGCCGGCAGCGACGACAAATGCGCCGCCGCGTTGGCGCTCGGCGCGGATCATGCGATCAACTATAAGGACGAAGATTTCGTCGCGCGCGTGAAGGCGATCACTGCGGGCAAGGGCGTGCAGGTCGTGCTCGACATGGTCGGCGGGGAGTATGTGCCGCGCAACCTGCAATGCCTGGCCGAGGACGGCCGCCACGTCTCGATCGCAGTGCAGGGCGGCGCGCAGGCGACGATCCCGCTGTTCGAGATCATGCGCCGCCGCCTGACGCTGACCGGCTCGACGCTGCGCCCGCGCGACACCGCGTTCAAGACGCTGGTGGCGGACGAACTGGCCCGCACCGTCTGGCCGCATGTCGAGGCCGGTCGGCTGAAGCCGGTGATCGACCGGACCTTCCCCTTCGCCGACGCCGCCCACGCGCACGAACGCATGGAAGCCGGCGACCATGTCGGCAAGATCGTCCTGGTGATGGAGGGGTAGTGCGCGTCGTCCCGGCGGAGGCCGGGACGACGAGGGCCGCGCCCCGCCCCGAAATTAGCGATTGACGCGGAACAATGCCCGCGCAATTCTCAATTGTAACAATGTTCCGGCATAGCAGCAGCATCAAGCAAAGATGCGGGGCAGGCAGCATGAGCGTCGTCACCAGGATCGGGTTGGACAATCTGACGGATTTCGCGGATTTCGCGAACTCTCAGCCGTCCATTCCCGAACGTACCATTTCCGGGCGGCAGCAATTCCGCACGATCTGGATCTCCGACGTCCATCTCGGCACGCGCGGTTGCAATGCCGAGATGCTGATCGACTTCCTCGATCACGTCGATAGCGATACGTTATACTTGGTCGGCGACATCATCGACGGCTGGCGACTGCGCAAGAAATTCTACTGGCCGGTGGCGCATAACGACGTCGTCTGGCGCCTGCTCAAGCGCGCCCGCCGCGGCACCCGCGTCGTCTATATCCCCGGCAATCACGACGAGGTCTTCCGCCAGTTCGCCGGGCTCGATTTCGGCGGCGTCGAAATCCGCCGCCAGGCAATCCACCATACCGCCGACGGGCGCGCGCTGCTCGTGCTGCACGGCGATGAATTCGATGCCATCACGCTGGCGCATCGCTGGCTCGCGCATGTCGGCGACGCCGCCTACAATCTGCTGATGGCGCTCAACCGTGGGCTCAACGCCTATCGCCGCTTCTTCAACCTGCCGTATTGGTCGCTGAGCAAGCACGCCAAGGCCAAGGTCAAGAAATCGGTCGAGTTCATTTCCAATTACGAGGAAGTGGTGGCGCAGGCCGCGGCGCATCGCGGCGTCGACGGCGTGGTGTGCGGTCACATCCACACCGCCGAATATCGCGATATCGACGGCATCGAATATTATAATGACGGCGATTGGGTCGAGGGCTGCACCGCCTTGGTCGAGCATTTCGACGGGCGCATGGAGCTGCTCCACTGGGCCGACGAGATCGCCGCGCGCGCCGTCGACGATGCGCCGGAAGTCGCGATGTTGGCAGCCTGAGCCCGGTGCGCATCGCGATCGTCACCGATGCGTGGAGCCCGCAGGTGAACGGCGTGGTGCGCACGCTGCAGGCGGTCAGCGCCGAATTGCGCGCGCAGGGGCATGACGTGCTGATCGTCTCGCCCGATCTGTTCGCGTCGATGCCATGCCCGACCTATCCGGAGATCCGCCTGGCCTTTGCACGGACCAGCGCCGTCGGGCGGATGCTCGAGGAGTTCGGCCCGCACGCCATCCATCTCTCGACCGAGGGCCCGGTGTGCCTCGCCGCCCGGCGCTGGTGTCTGGCGCGCGATTTCCCCTTCACCACCGCCTATCACACGCAATTCCCCGATTATGTCGCGGCGCGCACCGGCGTGAACCCCGAATGGATATGGCGCTACATCCGCTGGTTCCACACGCCGGCACAGTCGATCCTGGTGTCCACACCGTCGATCGCCGGCACGCTCGCCGCGCATGGCCTGACCCATGTCCGCGAATGGGGCAGGGGCGTCGATATTGCTGCATTCTCGGCCGCTATCCCGCCCGATCCGGCCATCGCCGCCTTGCCCGGCCCGGTCCTGCTGCATGTCGGCCGCGTCGCGGTGGAGAAGAATATCGAGGCGTTCCTGGGCAGCGCGCATCCCGGCACCAAGGTGGTGGTCGGCGACGGCCCGGCGCGCGCCACGCTCGAAGCGAAATATCCTGATGCGCTGTTCCTCGGCCCGCTGGCCGGCGCGGCATTATCGGGCGCCTATGCCGCCGCCGACGTGCTGGTCTTCCCCAGCCGCACCGACACGTTCGGGCTGGTGATGATCGAGGCGCTCGCCTGCGGCACGCCGGTGGCGGCCTATCCCGTCACCGGCCCGATCGACGTGCTCAACGAGCAGGTCGCGGCGATGGACGAGGATCTCGACGTGGCGATCGCGCGCGCGCTGACCCGCGACCGCGCCGCCTGCGCCGCGTTCGGTGCCGGCTTCACCTGGGAAGCCAGCGCTCGCCAATTCCTCGCCGCCTTGGTCCCGGTCTATGCCGAGGCGCTCGCCGCGTGAGGCCAGGCAAAACCACGCGCCTTGCTAGTCCCCGCCAGAAGCAGTACATCACGGCGCAGCGCGGCCGCTCCGAAAGGGGCGGCCCTTTCTGTTTCTAGGAGTTTCCCGTGGCCCAGCCGCTCATGCCCCATGCCACCGCCTCGTGGCTGGTCGACAACACGTCGCTCTCGTTCGAGCAGATCGCCGAATTTTGCGGCCTGCACATTCTCGAAATCCAGGCCATTGCCGACGATACCGCAGCGACCAAGCTGACCGGTCGCGATCCGATCCGCGCGCACGAGCTGACGCAGGAAGAGATCGACAAGGGCCAGGAAGATCCCGAATATAGCCTCAAGATCATCAAGGGCCCCGAGCAGGTCCGCCGCACCAAGGGCCCGCGCTACACCCCGGTGTCGAAGCGCTCGGACAAGCCCGACGGCATTTCCTGGATCATCCGCAACCATCCGGAGATCACCGACGGCGCGATCGGCATCCTGATCGGCACGACCCGCACCACGATCGCCGCGATCCGCGACCGCAGCCACTGGAACATCGCCAACATCACGCCGAAGGATCCGGTCACCCTGGGTCTGACCACGCAGCGCGAGCTCGACGCCGCGGTGGCCAAGGCCGGCAAGGCCGCGGGCCTGGAACCGGTGGTCGACACCAAGCTCGACGGCGACCGCGAAGCGCTGATCACCGAACTGCGCCAGCAGCGCGCGCAGGCCGCGATCGATGCCGAGGCGGCGGAAGCCGGCGAGGGCGTTGCCGCCCCGGTCGAGCGCACCGCGGAGAATCTGTTCAAGAGCTGAGCGATCGACGCTAAACTGTTCCCCGGCGCAGGCCGGGGCCCAGTCGGAAAGGTCGCTGTAACGGCGCGCAACGCCCGCCAACCAGCGTTGCGCCACTGGGCCCCGGCTTCCGCCGGGGAACAAGAAGGTTGGCACCGTCGGCGTTCCGTTGCTACTCGCAACCTATGTCGATCAACGCGCCCGCCCCCACCTTCGCCAACGCCCCCACCAGCCACAAAGGCCTGACCTACCCCTTTGGCGGCGCCGAGCCCGCCCCAGGCGAGGTCATGCCCGTCGCTCCCGGGATCTGCTGGGTCCGCCTGCACATCCCCGGCCCATTGAAGCACGTGAACTGCTGGCTGATCGACGACAGCGATGAACGTGGCGACGGCCTCGCCTTGGTCGATACCGGCATGAACACCACCGACGCGCGCGACGCCTGGAAGACGATCTTCAAGGGCCCGCTCGCCGGCGTGCGCATCACCAAGATGATCGGCACGCACATGCACCCCGATCATATCGGCCTGGCCGGCTGGATGTGCGATCACCATGCCGCGCCGCTGCTCATGACCCGCGGCGAATGGCTCACCGCGCAGATGCTCGTTGCCGATGCGCGTGACAGCGTGCCGGGCGAAGTCACCGCGTTCCGCATCGGCTGCGGCTGGAGCGACGAGCAGATCGCGCATGCCGCAGCGCGCGGTTGGGCCGGTTTCCGCCGCATCGTCACGCCGCTGCCGCTCAGCTACACCCGCCTCAAGGATGGCGACACGCTGACGCTCGGCGGCAGCGACTGGCGCGTGGTGGTCGGCTCCGGCCATAGCCCCGAACATGCCTGTCTGCTCGACGAGACGCGGGGCGTGCTCATCGCCGGCGATCAGGTGCTGCCGCGGATCAGCCCCAACGTCTCGCTCGGCGTCACCGAGCCCAACGCCGATCCGCTTGGCGAATGGTTCGCCTCGATCGCCAAGCTCAAGCAACTGCCGGCCGACCTGCTCGTCCTGCCCGGCCACGGCGACCCGTTCACCGGCCTGCACGCCCGGCTCGACGCGATGGACCGCGAGCATCGCGAGCGGCTCGATGAGCTCCATGCCTTTCTCGGCGACGGAAAACGGGCCGTGGATGTGTTCGGCCGCCTGTTCCGCCGCGCGATCGGCCCCGATATGCTCGGCATGGCCACCGGCGAAGCGCTGGCGCATCTGCGCCGGCTGGAAGTAGAGGGCAGGGCGGTCAAGGACGTGCGCGACAGCGTCTGGTGGTACCGCGCCGTCTGAGCATGAGCGGCGCCCAATCCTCCGTCATCCCAGCGAAAGCTGGGATCTCACCGGGCTGGTACGCGATCGGAGCCGCACGAGACCCCAGCTTTCGCTGGGGTGACGCTGGCGGCCCTACACGCTAGCTTCACCCCACGACTCACCGGAGAATCCCAATGTGCGACGAACACACCGCCGAAGACAATGCGGCTTTCCTCGCCGGCTTGTCCCGCCGCCAATTCGGCGCCGCCGCCGGTGCGGTCGGGCTCGCCATGCTGCTGCCCAGCCCCGCCAATGCCAAGCCGGTGAAGGGCAAGAGCGTCACCATCACCACGCCGGACGGTAGCGCCGACGGCTATTTCGTCGCGCCGACCAGCGGCAAGCATCCCGCCGTGCTGATCTGGCCGGACATTATGGGCCTGCGCCCCGCCTTCCAGCAGATGGCCAACCGGCTCTCCGAATCCGGTTATGCCGTGCTCGTCGTCAACCAATTCTACCGCAGCACCAAGGCGCCGTTCCTGAAGGCCGGCGAATCCTTCGACCAGCCCGAGATCCGCGCGAAGATCGGGCCGTGGCGCACCTTGCTCACCCCCGAGGCGACGACGCGCGACGCCCAGGCCTTCACCACCTTCCTCGATGCGCAGAAGCAGGTCGATACCAAGCGTGGCATGGCCAGCACGGGCTATTGCATGGGCGGGCCGATGACGATGATCACCGCCGCGCTGCTCCCGACCCGCATCCGCGCCGGCGCCTCGTTCCACGGCGGTGGCCTGGTCACCGACAAGCCGGATAGCCCGCATCTGCTGGTGCCGAAGATGAAGGCGGCCTATCTGTTCGCCATTGCCGAGAATGATGACGCGCGCGAGCCGACCGCCAAGGATGGCCTGCGCACTGCCTTCGCCGCGGCCAAGCTGCCGGCGGAAATCGAGGTCTATAAGGGCACGATGCACGGCTGGTGCCCGCCCGACAGCAAGGTCTACAACGCCGCCCAGGCCGACCGCGCCTGGGGTCGGATGCTCGCGCTGTTCGAGACGTCGCTGGCGTAACGGCTTGACGCGGCACGGTGGATTGTTCCACAAATGTTCCGTTGAGACCTGAGTCGGAGGACGTCCCTATGAGCCTGACCTTCTACACCAATCCGATGTCGCGTGGCCGTATCGCGCGCTGGATGCTCGAGGAAACCGGCGCGGCGTATGAAACGGTGGTGCTCGGCTACGACCCATCGGGGCCGGGCTCGATGAAGGACGCCGACTATCTCGCGATCAACCCGATGGGCAAGGTGCCGGCCATCGTCCATGACGGCAAGGTCGTCACCGAAGGCGCGGCGATCTGCGCTTATCTCGCCGATGCCTTTCCCGGGGCGAGCTTGGCCCCGCCGACCACCGAGCGCGCCGATTATTATCGCTGGCTGTTCTTCGCCGCCGGCCCGGCCGAGCAGGCGGTGACCAACAAATCGATGGGCTTCGCGCCGACCGCGGATCAGGGGCGCATGGCCGGTTACGGCAATTTCGACCTGATGGTAGACGTGCTGGAGAAAGCCGTCTCCGCGCATGACTATATCGCCGGCGATCGTTTCACCGCGGCGGACGTCTATGCCGGCTCGCAGATCGCCTGGGGCAAGCAATTCGGCTCGCTGCCGCAGCGCGACGCATTCGATGCGTATCTCGGCCGCATCCTCGCCCGGCCTGCGTACGAGCGCGCCGCGGAGATCGACGACGCGCTGATCGCCGCGGCACAAGCGGCGGCGTAACTTTTAAAGCCCTCCCTTTCAGGGGAGGGCTTTAAATGATCAGTCGACGATCAGCCGGGCGTTGAGGAAGCTCGGCAGCGGGCCGTTCCAGCCGCCATCATCAGGCTCGTCCTGTTGCTGGCGCTGCGCACGAGGCTGCTCGGTGCGCGGCGGGCGGCTGTCGCGCGGCGGACGCGCCGGGCGTTCTTCGCGTTGCGGCCGCTCTTCGCGCTCAGGTCGGGCAGCACGCTCAGGCCGCGGTTCGCGCTCGGGACGTGCCTCACGTTCCGGCCTCGCTTCCCGCGCCGGCCGCTCCTCTCGCGGCGCACGCGCTTCGCGTGGCGGTCGCGCTTCGCGCTCGGGCTGCACCTCGCGCTCGACCGGCGCTTCAACCGGCGCCGGTGCGGCAATGGCACCACGCGCCGCCGGCCGACGACGGCCCCGCGGGGTCCGCTCTTCGCGCGGCGCGTCCGCTTCGGGCGCCGCTTCGTCGACCGCCTCGACCGGCGCATCGGTCGCGCCGTAGCGCTCGATCTTCATGCCGGTCAGCTTTTCGATATTGTCGATATTCTCGGCATCGTCCGGCGTCACCAGGGTGAACGCTACGCCGGTCGCGCCGGCCCGGCCCGTTCGCCCGATGCGGTGCACGTAATCGTCCGGATGCCACGGCGCGTCGAAATTGAACACGTGGCTCACGCCCTTGATATCCAGCCCGCGCGCGGCGACGTCGCTGGCCACCAGGATATTGACGTCGCCCGCCTTGAACCGGTCGAGCTCGGCGATGCGCTGCGATTGCTCCATGTCGCCATGGATCTCCGACGAGCGAAACCCGAGTTTCTGCAGCGATTTGTTGAGCTCGCGCACCGTCGTCTTGCGGTTGGAGAAGATGATCGCGGTCTTCACGTCTTCCGCGCGCAGCAGCTGCGTCAATTTGTCGCGCTTCTTGGCAGCCGACACGGCGACCACCCACTGCTTGATATTGACGTTCGCCGTCGCCGGCCGCGCCACTTCGATCGTCTTGGGGTTGGACAGAAACTTGTCGGCCAGTTTCTTGATCGGCGGCGGCATCGTCGCCGAGAACAGCAAGGTCTGCCGCGTCTTGGGCAGCTTGGTGCAGATTTCCTCGATATCGGGGATGAAGCCCATGTCGAGCATGCGGTCGGCCTCGTCGATGACGAGCAATTCGCAGCCGTTGAGCATGATCTTGCCGCGCCCGAACAGATCCATCAGCCGGCCCGGCGTGGCGATCAGCACGTCGACGCCCTTTTCCAGCGCCTTCTGCTGGTCGCCCATCGACACGCCACCGATCAGCAGCGCCATGCTCAGCTTGTGATATTTGCCGTATTTTTCGAAATTCTCCGCCACCTGCGCGGCCAGTTCGCGCGTCGGCTCGAGGATCAACGAACGCGGCATGCGCGCGCGGCTGCGGCCTTCGCCGAGGATATCGATCATCGGCAGCACGAAGGCGGCGGTCTTGCCCGTGCCGGTCTGCGCGATGGCGACGAGATCGCGCATCATCAGCACGCTGGGAATCGCGCTCGCCTGGATCGGCGTCGGCTCGGTATAGCCGGATTCGCCGATGGCTTTCAAAAGCGGGTCGGAAAGGCCGAGATCGGCGAAGGTCATGCAGTATCCGGATGTTAGGGCAGGGGAGAAGCCACCATGCCAACCGGCAAAGCGCTTGCGGATTAAGGGCGAAATGTCAAGGTAAAGGCGGTTCCGAGATGCCATTGCCCTCCTCACGCCGTCATCCCAGCGCAAGCTGGGATCTCAAGCGGCATGGGCGGACAGGGGCCGCGCGAGACCCAGCCCGCGCTGGGTCGGTGCGGCCGGTGTTACTTCTTCGGCTTCAGCGTCTTGAATCCGGAGATCGGGCAGGCCCGCCCGGACCGCGCGCGGATCACGTCGCGTTTGCCGCACAGCTGCCCGTCGGGCGTCGGTTTCAGATACATGCCGGCATAGAAATCCAGCGTCGGACAATCGTCGTCGAGCTTCGCGCGCAGCATCGTGCCGTCGGTCAGCAACAGATCGACGCTTTCCTTGCGCGCCACGCCGGTGCCGGCAAGCCGCTCGATCGGCACGCATTTCGGCCCTTTCTTCTCGGTCACGCGCGGCGGCACCGGGAACATCGTCGGCGCGCCGAGCGGGCGGCTGACGCGCGGCGCGATCGGCTGTTTGGGTGTGCGGATGATGATGCGCTGGCGGATCGTCAGCTGCGTCATGGCCCAGCCGCGTGCCGGCGCGCTCCCGCGCGGTGGGTCCGCGGGGGCCGGGGCCACGAGCATCAGCAGCAGTGCGGAGGGCAGGGGATTCGGCATCGATGACGCCAACCTAGCGGAAACGCTTGAACGTTGGATGAATTGTCTCAGGCCCCGGGGACATGATAGCGCAGCGCATATGACCCCGGCCCAATCCCGTCTGATCCACGCCGTCCGCGCCACGCTCGGCTATAAAGCGGTGATCGACGATCCGCACGATATCGAGCCCTGGCTGCACGATTGGCGCGGCCGCTATCACGGCGCCACGCCGGCGATCCTCGCGCCCGACAGCACCGCCGCCGTCGCCCAGATCGTCAGGCTCGCTGCCGAACACGACGTCGCCTTGGTCCCGCAGGGCGGCAACACCTCGATGGTCGGTGGCGCGACGCCGCCCGCCGATGGCAGCGCGCTGATCCTGTCGCTGCGCCGTCTCAACCGGATCCGCCACATCGATCCCGCCGCCAATCTCGCGATCGTGGAAGCCGGCGTGATCCTCGCCGATCTCCACGCCGCCGCATCGGCCGAAGGCCGCCGCTTCCCGCTCACGTTGGGCAGCCGCGGCAGCGCGACGCTCGGCGGGCTCGCCTCGACCAATGCCGGCGGCACGCAGGTGCTGCGCTTCGGCACGATGCGCAGCCTGATCGCCGGGGTCGAGGCCGTGTTGCCCAATGGCCAGGTGCATGACGGGCTCGCCGCGCTGAAGAAGGACAATCGCGGCTACGATCTCGATCATCTGCTGGTCGGCGCGGAAGGAACCCTGGGCGTGATCACCGCGGTGACCGTGCGGCTCGCCCCTGCGATCGCCGCGCGCGCGGTCGCCTGGGTCGGCCTGGCCAGCCCGCACGCCGCGCTGACGCTGTTGCGCCTGCTCGAGGCCGCCACGCAGGCGGTCGAGAGTTTCGAACTCTTGCCGGCAGAGTCGCTCGCCGCCGTGCTGCGCCACATCCCCGCAACCCGCGCGCCGCTCGCCGGGGATTATCCGTGGCATGTGCTGATCGAGGCGGTCGCCAGCGATCCCGCCGCCGAGCCGCCGTCGCACCTGCTCGAACGCCTGCTTTCTCCCGCGCTGGCCAGCGGCCTGGCCGCCGACGTGGTGATCGCCGCCAGCGAAGCGCAGGCGGAAAGCTTCTGGCGGATCCGCGATTCGATCTCCGAGGCCGAGCGCGCCTCCGGCCCCGCCGCGCAGCACGACATCTCGGTGCCCGTCGCCGCGATGCCGAATTTTATGCTCGACGCCGCCGCCGCTTGCGACGCGCGCTTCCCCGGCACGCATGCTAGCGGCTTCGGCCATCTCGGCGACGGCAACGTGCATTTCCACGTCCGCGCGCCTGCCGGGATGGACCCGGCACGCTGGTATGCCGATCTCGCCCCCATCGTCACCGCTTATGTCCACGATCTCGTCACGGCTGCGGGCGGCTCGATCTCGGCCGAACACGGCATCGGGCAGATGAAGCTGGCCGAGTTGCAGCGGCTTGCCGCGCCGGCCCGCATGGCCGCGTTGCGCGCGATCAAAAGCGGCCTCGATCCGCGCGGCTTGTTCAATCCGGGAAAGCTTGTCGCGCTTGCGCCGGATCGTCCCACGCCATAGAGCGGCGCACCTGCTATGCCGCCGGGGGGCGGCCTTAATGTCGATGGAGATACCGATGGCCAGCGCGCCGCAGAACGTCCAGCTCCCGCTTTTCTACAAGGCGCTCGAGCCGCTCTCATCCGAGGCGCATGCCAATTTCAAGGTACGCGAGGCCGATCGCGCGCCGTTCGTCGTCGATCAGCATGCCGTGCCGGTCACGGTCGAGGAATTCCCGCTCGTCCAGCGTCATATGCCGATCGTCTTCACGCTTGGCGACGATGCCGTGCCGATCGCGCTGATGGGCATGAACGAAGGCGTCAACGTGTTCTTCGACCAGGACGGTCGCCTGCTCGATGGCACGATCTATCTGCCGGCCTATATCCGCCGCTATCCCTATCTGCTCGCCAAGCTGCGCCCCGATGCGCAGGAATTGTCGCTCTGCTTCGATCCCACCACCGAGACGATCGGCGCGTTCGAGGATGGCACGCCGCTGTTCGCCGATGGCAAGCCGACCGAGATCGTCACCAACATCCTGGGCTTTAACGAGCAGTTCGAGGAAGCCGGTGTCCGCACCGGCAACTTCATGAAGGATCTGAAGGACATGGGCCTGTTGATGGATGGCGAGATCACCATCCAGCCGGACGGCGCCGAGCAGCCATTCATCTATCGCGGCTTCCAGATGGTCAATGAAGAGAAGCTCGCCGATCTGCGCGGCGATCAGCTGCGCAAGATCCACAAGAACGGCATGCTGCCGCTGATCTACGCGCACCTCTTCTCGCTGTCGCTGATGCGCGACGTGTTCGGCCGGCAGATGGCGCAGGGCAAGCTGCCCAAGCCCGAACTGCAGCTGCAATAATGCGCGGCGCGATGGCCCGGGGCGACCGCTACCACCAGGTAGCCATCTGGTTCCACTGGGCCATCGCGCTGCTCGTGCTCGCCAATCTGGCGTTGGGCCTGCTGCACGAATCGCTGTTCGACGGGATCGCCTGGGTCATGCCGGTGCACAAGTCGATCGGCCTGACCGTGCTGGCATTGACGCTCGGCCGGATCTATTGGCGCCTGACCCACCGCCCGCCGCCGCTCCCCACCGGCGTCGCGCCGTGGGAGCGGACGGTCGCGGGGATCACGCATTTCCTGTTCTATGTGCTGATGCTGGCCCTCCCGCTGAGCGGCTGGGCCATGGTCTCGGGCTCGGCCAAGCGCCGCCCGCTCGATTTCTTCGGTCTGGTCGACGTGCCGTTTCTGCCAGTCGGCCCGGCGGTCGGCAATGCTGCGGGCAACGCGCACGGTTTGCTCGGCTGGGTCATGCTGGCGCTGGTCGTGCTCCACGCCGGCGGCGCGCTGCGCCACCATTTCCTGCTGCGCGATACGGTCCTCGCGCGCATGATTCCGGGGTTACGCGGGCGCGGCTGACACAATTCCTCCCCCAGCTTGCTGGGGGAGGGGGACCGCCCGGCTTCTTCAGCCGGGGGGAGGGGTTCTCGCCACAAGCGCGAAGTTCGCGGCTCACCCCTCCACCCCCGGCTTTGCCGGCGGTCCCCCTCCCCGAGACAAGCTCGGGGAGGAATTGATCACCCCAAGGTCCGCTTTAACGTCAGCGTCGGCACGACATGCCGGTTGCGCTCGCGATATTCGATCAGCGAGGCCGCCGGGTTGCGCCGGTCGGGCTCGTAAAAGGTCCGCTCGCGCCGCGCTTGGGCGCTGGTCAGATTGTCGAGCGTCAGGTTGAGCGAGGTCCGGGCGTTGGGCCGCCACTCGGCAAAGGCGGTGACATAGGGAATCGCCTGGCTGTTGCTGTCGGTCTCGTCCTGCCGGTAGATCGTCGACCGCGTATTGCCGGTGAGCGAAAAGCCCCACGCCCATTTGCCCAAATCCTGGCGGAACGTCGCCTCGCCGGCGAACAGCGCATTGCCCGAAAACGGCCGGTGCGTGAGGGTGTAGGGATCGACCACCGAGGTCGAGACATACGATCCGTACAGCGTCAGCCGCCCGCCCTTGATCCCAAAACCGCCCAGCGGGGCATCGATCCGGTTGCGCACGATGACGGTCGATCCATTGCCGAGATTGCCCGGCGCATCGAACCCTTCCGGCGTTGGCACGCGATCCTGCACCAGCGACACGCGGTTATAGCCCAGTTCCAGCTTCCACAGCCCGTCGCCCAGGATCTTGCGCTCGATCGTTGCCAGCGCTTCCCAGGCGCGTTGCGGCAGCAGATCGACATTGCCGCCATTGACACGATCATTGGCCAGTTCGGCGCCGCTGATGAAATCCTCGAACTGCAATTGCGCGACGGTGCGCTGCACCGATAGCTGCGCGCGCCACTGTGCCGAGGGCCGCCAGTCGAGCACGATCCGTGGTTTCCAGAAACTCAGCGACCGTTCCGCTTCGGCATCGCCGGTCACCGTCAGCCGCGATGCTTCGCGCGTCAGCCCGAGATCGAGCCGCACCGTGCGCGTCAGCGGGCCGCCCGCCGTGACGAACGCTTCGCCGCGCACTTCCTTCACCACCGCCTGATCGACCGGCAGGTCGATCGGCGTGCTGCCACCGCCGGGGTTGAGCAGCGCCAAATCGACATCGCTGTCGAGCCGGTTGATCACGCCTTCCGCGCCGGTCTCGATCGTCCAGCCGAGCACATTCGGCTTGCTCCACACGAGCCGCGCGACCGTTTCCTGCAGACTGTCGTCCAGCACCTGCGTCGACCCGCCGATCACCACACCGGCGATACGGTTGAACGATTCATCGACATCGCGCCGCGATCGCCGCGTCGCCAGGCCGATGAGTTTCAGCGCCCCGCCGGCGAACGGACGGGTCACATCGCCGCCCAGTTCATATTCATCGGTGCCGTAGCGCTGGGTCAGCCGATCGTCGCGCCGCGGCCCGATCAGCGGGGTAACGTCGTTCGATTGGGTCAGTCGAAAGCGGTCGATCAGCAGGCGGGCGTTGACATGCGCCGTGCGGTTGGTCCCGCCATCATGCGCCCAGGACGCAGCCACCGCGACGCTGGGTTCGTCGATCGTGTTGATCTTGCGGCGATATTCCGTCTGCTGCCCGCCGGGCACCGTGACGAGGCGGTCGCTGCCCTCCTCCGTCGTATCGTCATTCTCCACCGTCACCGAGGCATTGAAGGTCGAATTGCCGCGCTTGAACAGCGCCGAAGCGCTGCCCGCCGGGCGGATCTTGCCGGTGAAATCGCGCGACGCCGCGGCCTGTACCGTGCCGGCCAGGCCGCCGCCCGCGGTCAGCACCAGATTGAGCACCTGGGCCTTGCCGGAATAATCCGCGCCGAACTGGTCGCCTGGCGCCACCTCGATGCGCAGCACGCGGCTCGCCGGAATGCGCGCCAGGATCGTGTCGAGCGTCTCGCTCTTGGCGCTCGGCCGCTGCCCGTTGATCACGACATTGCCCGCGGTCTGCCCGAACCCGCGTACCTCGGGATCGACATTCTCGATCGCAAAGCCCGGCACGCGCTCCACCATCTGCAGCGCGGTGGCGGGCGAGTAAGCGGCGAAATAGGCCGCGTCGTATACGCGCCGCGCCGCGGCCCCCGGCGTTGCCGCCGGTTGGGCTTGCGCTTGGCCAGGTGCCGGCTCGGCGGCCGAGGCGGTTTGCGCGGCCGCGGGCAGCGCGCCCATCGTCGCGGCGCAGCATGCCCATGTTCGTAAGATCCGCCCCATCACACCCGCCCCTTGTCGACTACGGCCGTAGTCGACGTGTATTATGTCGGCAACACGCGATGCACAACACTAATCGGCGGTTGCGTAAGGTGGTCCGCTGCGCTGGCGAAAGCCTGTCGCACTTCCTATTTCCAAGGACTAGCGTAGAAAACAGAACAGAAGTAGAACTCCCCGCATGCTGACTCATATCTCCGTGCGCGGCGCGCGCGAACATAACCTCAAGGATGTCTCGATCGACATCCCGCGCGATACGCTGACGGTGATCACCGGCCTCTCCGGGAGCGGCAAATCGAGCCTCGCCTTCGACACGATCTATGCCGAGGGCCAGCGCCGCTACGTCGAATCGCTCTCCGCTTATGCCCGTCAGTTCCTGGAGTTGATGCAGAAGCCCGACGTCGATCATATTGAGGGCCTGTCGCCCGCCATTTCGATCGAGCAGAAGACCACCAGCCGCAACCCGCGCTCGACCGTTGCGACGGTCACCGAAATCTACGATTACATGCGCCTGCTGTGGGCGCGCGTCGGCATCCCGTATTCGCCCGCCACCGGCCTGCCGATCGCCGCGCAGACCGTGTCACAGATGGTCGATCGCGTCATGGCGCTGCCCGAGGGCACGCGGCTGTACCTGCTCGCCCCCGTCGTGCGCGGCCGCAAGGGCGAGTATAAGAAAGAACTGCTCGAATGGCAGAAAGCCGGCTTCACCCGCGTGCGCATCGATGGCGAGATCTACGAGATCGATGAAGCGCCGGCGATCGACAAGAAGTACAAGCATGACATCGAAGTGGTGGTCGATCGCCTGGTCATCGGCGACGGCGTCGCCACGCGCCTGGCGGAAAGCTTCGAGGCCGCGCTGAAGCTGGCCGAGGGGCTGGCCTATGTCGATCCCGCCGATCCGGTCGAGGCGCACACGCCCAAGCAGGAAATCCTCGGCGACAACGCGCCCCCCGGCCGCATCGTGTTCAGCGAGAAGTTCGCCTGCCCGATCTCGGGCTTCACCATCGCCGAGATCGAACCGCGGCTGTTCTCGTTCAACGCCCCGCAGGGCGCGTGCCCGGCCTGCGATGGTCTGGGCGAGAAGATGCTGTTCGACGCCGATCTCGTCGTGCCCAATCACGCGCTCAGCATCAAGAAGGGCGCCGTGGTCCCCTGGGCCAAGTCCAATCCCCCGTCGCCTTATTACATGCAGGTGCTCGGCAGCCTGGCGCGCGAATTCAAGTTCGACGTCGACACCGCCTGGACCGATCTGCCGCCAGAGATCCAGGATACGATCCTCTACGGCACCAAGGGCAAGCCCGTCACGCTGACCTTTATCGACGGCAAGAAGTCGTACGACGTTAAGAAGCCGTTCGAAGGCGTGATCGGCAATCTAAACCGCCGCCTGATGCAGACCGACTCCGCCTGGATGCGCGAGGAACTGAGCAAATACCAATCCAGCGCCCCGTGCGAAGTGTGCCACGGCGCGCGGCTCAAGCCCGAGGCGCTGGCGGTCAAGATCGGCATGCGCGACATTTCCTCGGTCACGCGCCTGTCGGTGGTCGACGCGCTGGCCTGGTTCGAACAGGTCCCGAGCCAGCTCGGCGACCAGCAGAATGCCATCGCCGAACGCATCCTCAAGGAAATTCTCGAGCGCATCGGCTTCCTCAACAATGTCGGGCTCGATTACCTCAACCTCAATCGCACCAGCGGCACGCTATCGGGCGGCGAATCTCAGCGCATCCGCCTCGCCTCGCAGATCGGCTCCGGCCTCAGCGGGGTGCTCTACGTGCTCGACGAACCCAGCATCGGGCTGCACCAGCGCGACAACGACATGCTGCTCAAGACGCTGCGCCGGCTGCGCGATCTCGGCAACACCGTGCTCGTCGTCGAGCATGACGAGGACGCGATCCGCACCGCCGATTACGTCATCGATATGGGCCCCGGCGCCGGCGTCCATGGCGGCCAGGTCGTCGCCCAGGGCACGCTGGAGGAAGTGCTCAACACCGAAGGCAGCATCACCGCGGATTACCTGATGGGCCGCCGCGAAGTCGCCGTCCCCAAGACCCGCCGCAAGGGCAACGGCAAGAAGATCACCGTCCACAACGCGGTCGCCAACAATCTCCGCGGCGTCACCGCCAGCCTCCCGCTCGGCACCTTCACCTGCATCACCGGCGTCTCCGGCAGCGGCAAATCCAGCTTCACCATCGACACGCTCTATGCCGCCGCCGCGCGCGAGCTGAACGGCGCGCGCATCGTGCAGGGCAAGCACGACAAGATCACCGGCCTGCAATATCTCGACAAGGTGATCGACATCGATCAGTCGCCGATCGGCCGCACCCCGCGCAGCAACCCCGCCACCTATACCGGCGCCTTCACGCAGATCCGCGACTGGTTCGCCGGCCTGCCCGAATCCGCCGCGCGCGGCTACAAGCCCGGCCGCTTCAGCTTCAACGTCAAGGGCGGCCGCTGCGAGGCATGCCAGGGCGACGGCCTGCTCAAGATCGAGATGCACTTCCTCCCCGACGTCTACGTCACCTGCGACGTGTGCCACGGCGCACGCTACAATCGCGAGACGCTGGAGGTGAAGTTCAAGGGCAAGAGCATCGCCGACGTGCTCGACATGACGGTCGAGGATGCGGTCGAATTCTTCAAGGCGGTGCCGCCGATCCGCGACAAGATGGCGATGCTGGTCGAGGTGGGCCTTGGCTACGTCAAGGTCGGCCAGCAGGCGACGACGCTGTCGGGCGGCGAGGCGCAACGCGTCAAGCTCGCCAAGGAACTGTCCCGCCGCGCCACCGGCCAGACTTTGTATATCCTCGACGAACCCACCACCGGCCTGCATTTCGAGGACGTGCGCAAATTGCTCGAAGTGCTCCACCAACTGGTCGAGCAGGGTAATACGGTGGTCGTCATCGAGCATAACCTGGACGTGATCAAGACCGCCGACTGGGTGCTCGATCTCGGCCCGGAGGGCGGCGTGAAGGGCGGCGAGATCGTCGCGCAGGGCACGCCCGAGCAGGTGGTGAAGGTCGCGGCGAGCTTTACCGGCCGGTATTTGAAGCCGTTGCTCGAGCCGCGCGCGGCGATCCCTGCGCCGGCCAAGCCGCGCAAGGGGCGCGCCGCCGCGAAATGACCGATCGGCCGGCGCGCTACGGCGCGTCGGCCGGGTCGATTTCGTCGAATGGCGGCGCCGGGCAGGCGGTGCACACCATGTAGCGCCGCGATCCGTCGCGCCGCACCAGCACACCACGCCGCGCCCGATCGATCGTCCAGCGGCCGCCATCGCCATCGGGCAGGCGCACCGTGCCGCGGGCATGGCAGCGCGACATATCGAGATCGTGGTTATAAGCGCGATCATCTACGGTTTCAGCGCGCGCGAAATAGCCGCGCACCTGCCGCACCGTGAGCCGGAACCGCGCGCAATAGGCCGCCGTCTCGTCGCTCGACACGCTATTGGAGCGCAAGCCATTGCCGGTGATCGTCACGGTGATCGGGGCACGGCGCCGATCGCGCGGCGCCGGGGCGAGCGCCGCTTGCGCCATGACGGCCAGTATAGCGGCCAATGCCATCATTAGTCTCTGCCTGTTGTGGGGCACGAGGATGGCGCGGCGTTATGAGCCAGGCAATAAGGGGTAGGGGGTGCTCGAGCCGGGGCCGGAGTGCGGCTTGGGCCGAACGCGACCGAAGGTCAACGACGGCGAGATCGTCGCCGAAGGCGCGACCGAGCAAGTGGTGAAGGTCGCGGCGAGCTTTACCAGGCGATATTTGAACCGTGGCTATCAAGGGGCAGATCGACGGACGCTAGTGGATAACGTCGATCTGCTTGAGCAAGGTCGACACCAAAACCAGAGTATGATGGATCGGCGACGTTCCAACGCTTTCCCACAAAGCCAGCGCGATGGGCTTTGATGCATCATCGTAATTTTTGAAAAGTACGCCTGCGATTTCGTCCACTACAAACGCGTTAAACGCGCCTGACGATTCTATGTTGAGCAAGAGTAATGGGGACGTCGGCTTCCATGCCGGGTTCACATTTTTCATGTTCAAGCGGTCTTCTGAGAGCGCTTGGATCATCATCGCAGAAACCAACAGTCCTAGAGATCTTTGTCGTTTTTCCGGCTTCGTCCGGGCATCGAAGATCAGTGAACCAATTGCGTACGAGATGACCAAAGTGTTGGCGAAGCGCCGTAGAAAATCGCCTTCAGCATCGCCGCCGAGGCGCATGTTTTCAGCGTGTGCGCATATCGAAGCGGCAACGATATCCGCTACGGCATCCAAAAGCGGCAAGCCGATACCGGGAGCACCCTTCTTGATATCGGCCACGGTCGGGAAATGCGGAAAATTTTGGCAGATATGGAGCAGCTCATGAGCGATGAACAAATTGATCGCCAGCTGCTGCTGATGAGCAATTTCCTCGGGATCGGTCAGGCCGACTTCATCCACGATGCGTTGCGCACCCTCGACCACCAGTTCCAAGCCGTGAGAGCGGAACGCTACCACTCCGGCTTCTTCGTTAAGCTCGAATGCGGATTCGCCAGGATCATAAATAACGTGGAATTCGACGCGATCCATGAGCGCAATCACACCCATCAGCGAAGGGTGTAGTCGTTGTAATTTCGCCATTGCACTAAGCGCGGAACGAAGCTCCGTCACCGCACGATCTACTTCAAGCTGAAGAATTGACGCAGCCTGCTCTAGGCCGTCATTATCCTCCGTTGGTGCTCGCTCGCTAGGCATCGCATTCCCCTTATGTGATATCCAACATGGGCCTTATGAAGGTACCCTTCAAGGGGTGCTAATCTGCAACATTTGAAAAATTTGGTACCCGTAAACGAATATTAAGCTTGTATCCGTTTAACACGGCGACCACAAAGGAACCGCAACGTACCCTGACGGGTTGCCGCCAGGCAACCCGAACGTTGTTTATCATTTTAAGGAGGAGCGCCATGTCCACCACCGATCAAGTATCGAATCAAATAGATGCTCGCTCGCCGCTCTCGATCAATGTGGCTGAGCCGGATGTAGCTCGTTCAGATTCGCGTCAATGGACGTTAAAAGGTTTGGCACCAGAGACTGTAGAAGTTAGCCGCGATGCTGCAAAGCGCAGCGGTATGAAACTCAATGCGTGGGTTAGCCGTGCTTTGTCACAGGCTGCTACGGGGGCCAATAACCAGCCTGCCAATGGTGATAGCTCGGCAAATTCGCGTGAGGGCGATGAAACGATACAACGTATCCAGGAAGAGCTGGTCCGATTGCGAGCCCAAAACGAGGATATGAGAAATACCGTCAACACGATGAGCGGCATTCTGCTAAAGCTATGTGCAGATAAAATCTGACCGGGGTGGTGCATCGCTGATTTGCATTAGCGGTGCATCACAAGCCGGTGTGGATAGATGTTAGAGATCGTCTCTTCTGTTTAAGCCACATACGGCTCCACCACCCCCGAAACCACCATCAGGACGCACAGCACCGCCAGCATCGCGACGTTCCACCTACGCCCCTTCACCCGGAGCAGCGCCCCGAACAGCCCCAGGACCGAAAAGCCCGTCACCATATAGATTACGGTCGCCACATCGCTCCCCGCCACCGGCGCCACCTCGGGCAGCGGATGCAGCACCTGCAGCACGCCGACCCCGATCCAGCTCGCCACGTTCGCCGCCAGCAGCCCGCCGATCACCAGCCGGTTCTGCTTGTCGTACCAATCGTCGAAATCCGGCCATTCCTCCGGCGTGTCGGGGAAGATCAACGTCGCGGCGAGATAATAGACGCCGACCATCGCCAGCACCGCGACCAAGGTAATGTAATTGGCGCTGATCTGCTCGCGCGCATCCCAGGCGAGCATCCAGAAGCTGGTCAGATCGAGCATCACCAGCAGCCCGAGCAACGGCGTCAGCCAGCCGATCCGCACTGCCTTGGTGCCGCGCTTCAACTTGATCCAGCGCGAAAATCCCCCCAGCACCTCGGCAATGGCGAGGCCCAGCAACAGGCCATAGACGGCAAAGACCAGTTCGAACGGACTCATGGTTTCCCCCCTGTGTCGGCTGAGGGGTTTAGGGGGCGACGGCGGTTTGGCAAATGCCGCAAGTTAGGCGCGCTGACGCTCCCCTTAGTACCCCGGCGGACGCCGGGGTCCAGGAGCGACGGCCATGCGGTCAGGCGTTGCGCGCCGTTACCGCAACCTTCCCGACTGGGCCCCGGCGTCCGCCGGGGAAGGCGCAAGGGTGAAGGAAGAGCCACCCCACACCCCCCGTCATCCCGGACTTGATCCGGGATCCCGCTTCTTCTTCGTCTTCTTCCCCGCCCAGCAGCGCCGCGCCCCGCAGCCCCGCAGCGCCACGCCGCGCCGTCGGTCGTCGCCCGAGCGACGCCAGCCGGCCCCGCCTAATCCGCTCTAAATTTGCCCCGCAAATTTTTTTGCCGATGGGGCTGTCCTACAAGCCCCGATTCGGCATATCTAGTTCTCCTTATGTTCCCATAAGGAGGCTCCGATGACCATTCACATGCCCAGCGAGACCTTTCTCCCGCAGGATGAAACCCCGCTTCTCTCTTCGCGCCGCGCCGATGGTTGGTCGGCCGCCAATCAGCGTCTGTTCCTCGAGGCGATCGCCGAGGGCTATGGCGTCGATGTGGCGTGCGGCCGCGTCGGCCTGTCCGTTTCGTCCGCTTATGCCTTCCGCCGCACCGCGAAGGGCGCGGCGTTCGCGCTCGGCTGGCGCGCCGGCACCTTGCTGGCGCGCGACTGTATCGCCGAGACGTTGCTGGTCCGCGCGCTCGAAGGCCAGGTCGAGACGGTGGTGCGCGGCGATGGCAGCACGATCACGCGTCACCGGCATGACAATCGCCTCGCCATGAGCCTGCTCGCCCGGCTCGATCGCCAGGTCGAGGCCGCGCCCGATGCCGATGTCACGGCCGCGCGGCTGGTCGCGCAGGAATATGATGCGTTCCTCGATCTGGTCGAGCGCGATGCCGGCCCGGCGCGCGCCGGCCTGTTCGTCGCGCGGCGCAGCCTGGGCGGGGAGGCGGCGGATCTCGCGCCGATCGCCGCGCTGGCCGCCGCCGATCGTTTCCTGCGCACCGGCGTCGCCACTGCCGCCGAAATCGATATCGCCGATCTCGATGCGGCGCAGCGGGCCGGCTGGAGCGCCGAGCAATGGGCCCGCGCCGAGGCCGCCGGCCTGCTCGCCTTCGCCGCGCCGGCCGCGCCGGAGGATGAAACGGCGACTCCGGAAACAGCGCCCCCGGAAACCGCGCGAGCGCCTCAACATTCTCAACATTCGGCGCCGGCCGCGCCGCAGGAGCCGGTGTGGTGGGACGAGGAGGACCAGGAATGGCACACCATCTTCCCCCCGCCCGAGGGCTTTTACGGCTACGAACATGGCGAATTCGGCCATATCGATTACGAACGCGCGCTGAGCGAACCGGAAGGCGCGCTGCTCGGCGATCCGCTCCATTATGACGAAGCGGAATGCGCCGAGCTGACCGAGCGCCGCGATCAGTATTTCGGTGATTTCGATAGCGCGCGCGCCATGCTGTTCCCGGATAGCCCGCCCGCCCGCCATTCCGCGGCGCCGGCGCCGTCGCGCTATCCGCCGCCGGAACGCTGACGCCGCCCGCTGGTTACGCTTCCGAACGAGTCATCACAGGGAAGCGACCATCATGGCCAACAAGCCTCGCAAGACGACCACCAAGCGTAAGCCCGCGCCGCGCGCCAAGGTCGATGCCAGCACCGCGCTGTCGATCGGCGGCGCCTTGCTCGCCGTCGGCGCCGCCGTCGCCGGCTTCCTCGCCCGGCGCCAGATCGCCGCTTATGTCGCGCCCGGCTCGGCCGAGCACGAAGCCCCCGATCTCGCGCTCGATCAGCCGCATAATGACGGTTCCGCGCGTGCGCCGGTCGATTTCCGTCCCAACATGGATGCGCCGATGTCGCCGGCCGAGCGCGAGGCGCTGCGCCCCGCCACCGGCCCCGCGCCGACCATGGTCGCGCCGCAGGGCGAGATGAACAGCCAGACCGGCGCCTCGAACTAGGAGTGGTGGCGATGAGCGACGACAGCAACAAGCCGACCGAGACGCAGCCCGCGCCGAATATCTCGACCGAGCATCAGGCGCCGGGCGATGCGCGTCGCCCCGGCGACAAGCTCGATCGCGAGCAGCCCGATAGCGGCGAGGAGGAGCGGAAATCGTCGCTCACGCGGAACGAATAGCTTCTAACCTGCATTAATCAGGCATCCAACAGGGAGAAGCAAGATGCGCGCACTCACACTCGGCCTGATCGCCGCCTCGACCATGGTCGCTGGCTGCAGCACCTATGATACCGGCGGCCGTCCGGGCTATGCCGGCGATTATAGCCGCTACGATTATAACAATCCGGATCCCGCTTATGGCGGCTATGATGCCGGCCGTTATTATCGCGAGGACAATCGCCGCTATCGTGAGCGCCAGCTGTCGGCCAATGACCGCGTCTATCGCGGCAATGACGGGCGCTATTATTGCCGCCGCGACGATGGCACGACCGGTCTGATCGTCGGCGGTATCGCTGGCGGTGCGCTGGGTGCGGCGATCGCCCCGGGTGGTTCGGGTCTGCTCGGCGCGATCATCGGTGCCGCCGGCGGTGCCCTTGCCGGCCAGGCGATCGACAAGAGCGACAATAACAACAACCGTCGCAGTTACCGCAACAACAACGCGGCCCGCTGCCGCTAAACTGAAGGGGCGGGGCCCATCGGATCCCGCCCGCTTCTGGCCAAGGCTGGCAAGCTCCGAGAAACTTGCTAGAGGCTGAGGCCACATGGCCGCACCCGACTCCCCCCCCGTCAATTTCCGCCTCCGCCGTGAAGCCGATGGGGTCCGTGGATTTTTCCAGCGCTCCTGGGCGCGCTGGTGGGTCAAGGCACTGGCCGGGCTGGCCGCGCTCGGGGTGGTCGGCCTCCTGCTGATCTGGCTGCTCGTCGCCCGCGATCTGCCTTCGGTCGATAAGCTCCGGGCCTATGAACCGCCGCTGCCCACCAATGTCCGCGGCATCGACGGCGATCCGATCTATTCCTATGCCCGCGAACGTCGTGTCGAACTGAGCTATGCCGAATATCCGCAATTGCTCGTCCGGGCGTTCATTTCGGCCGAGGACAAGACGTTCTTCGAGCATCACGGCGTCGATTATCCCGGCATCGCCGCCGCTGCGGTCAACAATATGCGCAGCAACCGCCGCCCGGTCGGCGCCTCGACGATCACCCAGCAGGTCGCCAAGAATCTGCTGATCGGCAACGAAACCAGCTATATGCGCAAGGCCAAGGAAGCCATCCTGGCCTACCGCATCGAGGATGCGCTGACCAAGCCGCAGATCCTGGAACTGTACCTCAACCAGATTGCGCTCGGCCGCAACGCGTTCGGCGTGGCCGCGGCGAGCTACGCCTATTTCGGCAAGGATCTGAAGGATCTCGATCTGGCCCAAATGGCCTATCTCGCCATCCTGCCCAAGGGCCCGGCCAATTACGATCCGATCCGCAACACGCAGCGCGCGCTGGATCGCCGCAACTACGTGCTCGGCGAGATGCTCAAGAACGGCTTCATCACCCAGGCGCAATATGCCCAGGCCAATGCCGAGCCACTCGGCACCGTGCCCCGCCAGACGCCCAAGGCGCAGGTCGCCGGCTCGGGCTATTTCGTCGAGGAAGTCCGCCGCCAGCTGATCGACAAGTTCGGCGAGGACGAGAAAGGCGGGCCGTATAGCGTCTATGCCGGCGGCCTGTGGGTGCGCACCTCGTTCAACGAACAGCAGCAGGACTTTGCCCAGGAAGCGCTGCGCGACGGCCTGCTGCGCTTCGAGCGCGGTCGCGGCTGGTCCGGCCCGTTGCTGCATGTCGAGATTGCCGGCGACAATTGGCAGTCGGCCATGCTCAACACCAATATCGGGCTCGACTATAAGGATTGGCGCCCGGCCATCGTCACCGCCACCGGCGGCAGCGCCGCGACGCTGGGCTTCTCCAACGGCCAGACCGGCGAGCTGCCGCGCTGGGCGGCGCAGATGCCGGTGCGGGGCAAGGGCGGCAACGCCTTCAACGCGCTCGAGGTCGGCGACATCATCGCCGTGGCGCCGGAAGGCGGCACCTTTGCCTTGCGCAGCGTGCCCAAAATCTCCGGCGCATTCGTCGTCGAGGAACCGGCCACCGGCCGCGTGCTGGCCATGCAGGGCGGGTTCGACGCTCGCATCCAGTCGTTCAACCGCGCCACCCAGGCGCAACGCCAGCCTGGCTCGACGATCAAGCCGATCGTCTATGCCGCGGCGCTTGCCGGCGGCATGACCCCCGCCTCGATCATCGTCGACGGACCGTTCTGCGTCTATCAAGGCGCGCGGCTGGGCCAGAAATGCTTCCGCAATTTCGGCGGTGGCGGCTCCGGCCCGCACACCATGCGCTGGGGCGTCGAGCAGTCGCGCAATCTGATGACCGTGCGCGCCGCCAGCCAGACCGGCATGGACAAGGTCGTCGGGCTGATGGACCAGATCGGCGTCGGCAAATATCCCGCCTATCTGTCGTTCGCGCTCGGCGCCGGCGAGACCACGGTGTCGCGCATGGTCAACGCTTATGCCATCCTTGCCAATCAGGGCCGTGCCCACCCCGCCACGTTGATCGATTTCGTCCAGGATCGCCACGGCAAGGTCGTTTGGCCGGAGAATTGGCGCGCCTGCGACGGTTGCAACGCGCCCGACTGGAACGGCAAGGCAATGCCGCGCCCGGTGATCCGCGGCAAGCAGGTGCTCGACGCGATCAGCGCCTATCAGATGGTGCATATCGCCGAGGGCGTGATCCAGCGCGGCACCGCCACCGTGCTGCGCGATCTCGATCGCCCGATGTTCGGCAAGACCGGCACCAATTCCGGCCCGACCGACGTGTGGTTCATCGGCGGCACGCCGCAGATGATAGCCGGCGTCTATATCGGCTATGATAGCCCGAAGAAGCTGGGCGGCGCGGCGCAGGGCGGCACGGTGGCCGCGCCGATCTTTAAGCAATGGGCGGTCAAGGCCTATGAGGGCATGGATAAACTGCCGTTCCGCGCGCCGGAGGGCGTGCGCATGGTGCGGATCGATCGCGGCAGCGGCAAGCCGGTCTATGGCGCCTGGCCCGGCACCGATCCCAAGGCCGCGGTGATCTGGGAAGCGTTCAAGCCGGAAAGCGAACCGCGCCGGGCGATCCGCCGAGCCGGGGCAGTGGCCGATCCGGCGATCGCCGTTGCTGCCGCCAAGGCGCGCGCCGCCAAGGCCGCGGCGCGGGCTGCGGAACGCGCCGACAGCGATTTCTTGCAGAAAGAGGGCGGAATCTACTAGTCGGCATCATTACATACCGATCGTGTCCCAGCGAATGCTGGGATCTCACGGTACCTGGCGCGCTTCTAGCCGCGCAACATCCCGGCTTTCGCTGGGATGACGGAATTTTTGGAGAACACCCATGCGCGCCGAAGCGCAGGCACATGTCGAAACGATCAACGCCGCGCTGGCCCTGTTGCGCCGCTCCCTCGATTGGGACCGCGCACTGCGCCGGCTCGACGAGCTGAACGCGCGCGTCGAGGATCAGGCGCTGTGGAATGACCCCAAGGCTGCGCAGGACGTGATGCGTGAGCGCCGTCGGCTGGACGAGGCGATCACCGCGACGCGCAATATCGAACGCGAGCTGAGCGACAATGTCGAGCTGATCGAGATGGCCGAGGCCGAGGGCGATACCGAGATGGAGACGGACGGCGTCGCCGCGCTGGCCGAACTCGCCGAACGCTCCGATCGCGACAAGGTCACTGCGTTGCTGTCGGGCGAAGCCGATGGCAACGACACTTATGTCGAGATCAATTCGGGCGCCGGTGGCACCGAAAGCCAGGATTGGGCCGGCATGCTGCTGCGCATGTACACGCGCTGGGCCGAACGCCATGGCTATAAGGTCGATCTGATCGATTACCACGCCGGCGAGCAGGCCGGGATCAAGTCGGCGACGCTGCTGATCAAGGGCGAAAACGCTTACGGTTACGCCAAGACCGAAAGCGGCGTGCACCGCCTGGTGCGCATCTCGCCTTATGACAGCGCCGCGCGCCGCCACACCTCGTTTTCGAGCGTGTGGGTCTATCCGGTGATCGATGACGATATCAACGTCGAGTATAACGAAAGCGATTTGCGCATCGACACATACCGCGCGAGCGGTGCCGGCGGGCAGCACATCAACACGACCGATTCGGCGGTGCGCATCACGCACATCCCGACCGGCATCGTTGTGCAGTGTCAGAACCAGCGGTCGCAGCACAAGAACAAGGCCGAAGCCTATAACCAGCTCCGCGCCCGGCTCTACGAACGCGAACTGGCGATCCGCGAAGAGGCCGCCAATGTCGAAAATGCCGGTAAGACCGATATCGGCTGGGGCCACCAGATTCGCTCCTACGTGCTCCAGCCCTATCAGCTGGTGAAGGATCTGCGCACCGGCACCACGTCGACCGCGCCGTCCGACGTGCTCGACGGCGCACTCGATCCGTTCATGGCTGCGGCCTTGTCGCAGCGCGTCACGGGTGAGGCGGTTGAGGTAGAGGACGTCGATTGAGCCGCTCTCCCGGTCATCTTCCTGCCCTGATGGTCGTCGGCCTGCTGGCCCTCGCCGCGTGCGAAGCCGCGCCTAGCGCGCCCAAACCGGCCAAGGAGCGCATCGGCACGTTCCCCGCCGCTGATCGTCCCGTCGCGCACATCGTATCGTCACGCTGGTCGACCGAGGAAGCGCGCGATCGGCTCAACGAGGCCGGGCAGGTAATGGCTAAGTCCGGCATCACGCCCGGCATGACCGTCGCCGATATCGGCGCGGGCGAGGGCTATTACACGATCCGTCTGGCGCAGCGCGTCGGCAAAAACGGGCGCGTGCTGGCCGAGGATATCCAGGAGGATGTCCGCGATGCGCTGGCCGAGCGCGTGGCGCGCGAGCGGCTCGACAATGTCAGCGTGCGGCTCGGCACGCCGTCCGATCCGAAGCTGCCGGACAACAGCTTCGACCGCATCTTCATGGTCCATATGTATCACGAGATCGAGCAGCCCTACGAATTTCTCTGGCGCATGCGTCCGTCGCTGCGCGCCGGTGGCCAGGTCGTGGTGGTCGATGCCAACCGCCCGACCCAGGATCACGGAACGCCGCCTGCCTTGCTCAAATGCGAGTTCGCGCGCGTCGGGTATACGCAGGTGGCGACGGCGAACATGCCCTCGGCCGGCGGCTATATTGCTACCTTCCGCGCCGAGGGGCCACGGCCAAACCCGAAGACGATCAAGCCCTGCCGGATCGGCTAGGCCGTTTGCTTTCGGTGTACCTCTAACATCGTCATTCCCGCGCAGGCGGGAAACCATCATCGCCGACGTGCGAGGCTATGGATTCCCGCCTGCGTGGGGATAAGGGATCAGGTCCTATAGCAGCCCCATGCCACGCATGCTCGCCCAGCGCGCGCCGGCCAGCACGACATGATCGACCAGCCGGACATCCAGCGCCTCCAGCGCGCTGAGCAGCCGTCGCGTTACCACCAGATCCGCTTCGCTCGGCGTCGGATCGCCGGCCGGATGGTTGTGCGCCATCACCACCGCGCTCGCCTCCAAATCGAGCACGTCGCGCACCACGTCGCGAAGCGGCACCGCTGCCCCGTCGGCATGACCGGGGGGCGTATGGCGCGTTCCCAACAATCTCCATTGCTGATCTAAATAGGCGAAGCCGCAGCACTCCAGCGTCGCATCAGCCAGTTTGTCGAACAATGCGCGGACGTCCGCCGCGTCTCGAACATGGCCTTGCATGACTGTCGAGTAGGGCAGGGCGGGCATGCTCGACACTAGCGTCGAGCCGCAGAATCGTATCGCGATAGCTCCGTTGCTGCGCAACTGCGTATTGCTTGGCGCGAAGCGTCACCACCGCTAAGCTTCATCCATGCAACCCTATCTCGATCTCATGCAGCGCGTGCTCGATACCGGCGCCGAGCAAATGGACCGCACCGGCACCGGCACGCTCAGCGTGTTCGGCGCGCAGATGCGCTTCGATCTGGCCAAGGGCTTCCCGGTGCTGACCACCAAGAAGCTACATCTGCGCTCGATCATCGTCGAATTGCTGTGGTTCTTGCGCGGCGACACCAATGTGCAGTGGCTGCAGGATCGCAAAGTGCGCATCTGGGACGAATGGGCCGATGCGGCGGGCGATCTAGGCCCGGTCTACGGCAAGCAATGGCGCGACTGGGTCGCTGCAGACGGTTGCCATATCGACCAGATCAAGGACCTCGTCGAGCAGATCAAGACCAACCCCGCTTCACGGCGCCAGATCGTCACCGCGTGGAATCCGGGCGACCTGCACGCCATGGCGCTGGCGCCGTGCCATTGCCTGTTCCAGACCTATGTCGCGAACGGCAAGCTCTCCTTGCAGCTCTACCAGCGCAGCGCCGACATCTTCCTCGGCGTGCCGTTCAACATCGCCAGCTATGCGCTGTTGACCCATATGCTCGCGCAGCAATGCGGGCTGGAGGTCGGCGAGTTCGTCTGGACCGGCGGCGATTGCCACCTTTACTCGAACCATCTCGAGCAGGCGCGCGAGCAGCTCGGCCGTACGCCGACGGCGCTGCCCAAGCTGGAGATTCTGCGCGATCCCGGCGCCATCGACGCCTACGACTATGAGGATTTCGCGCTGATCGGTTACGAAGCGCAGGCGCATATCAAGGCGGCCGTGGCGGTATGATCACGCTGCACGTCGCGCGCGCCGATAATGGCGTGATCGGCAAGGACGGCAAAATGCCGTGGCACCTGCCGGCCGATCTCAAGCGCTTCAAGGCGCAGACCATGGGCAAGCCGATGATCATGGGCCGCAAGACGTTCGAAAGCTTCCCCAGTCCGCTGCCGGGCCGTCGCCATATCGTGCTGACGCGCGATCCGGCCTGGTCGGCGCCGGGTGCGGAGGTCGCGCATTCGGTGGCGGCGGCGCTGGCGCTGGCCGGGCCGGGGGATGTCGCGGTAATCGGCGGCGCGGAGATCTATGCGTTATTCACCGACCGAGCCGATACGGTCGAACTGACCGAGATCCACCTGTCGCCAGCAGGCGACGCGCACGTGCCTGCCTTCGCCGGCTGGCAGGAAACCGCACGCGACGATCACCCCGCCGAGGGCGGGCGTCCGGCCTACAGCTTCGTCACGCTAGCGCGCCAATAACCCTAATTCGTTCCCCGGCGAAGGCCGGGGCCCAGTCGCGAAACAGTGGTCATGCACGTTGCGCGCCGTTACCTCTGCCGTCACTGCTGGGTCCCGGCCTTCGCCGGGGTAAGCGTAAACGGGGCAGGGGACGCAGATGAAGAACTGGCTGTACGGCGCGCTCGCGCTGATCATCGTCGCTGCCCTCGCCTTCTTCGCCCTCGCGCCCGGCATCGCCGAGCGCTCGATGAACAAGGTCGCCCCCGTCGCGCTCAACATCACGCCGCGCGCCCGCGCGCTGCACACGACGCTGCAGGTCGCCGACATGCATGCCGATACGCTGCTGTGGAATCGCGACCTGCTTGCCCGCTCGACCCGCGGACAAGTCGATCTTCCACGGCTGCAGCAAGGCAATGTCGCGCTGCAAGTCTTCTCCTCGGTGACCAAGACGCCCAAGGGGCAAAATTACGACGCCAACAGCGCCAACAGCGACAACATCACGATGCTGGCGATTGCGCAGTTGCAGCCGGTACGCACCTGGAACTCGCTGCTGCAGCGCTCGCTGTGGCACGCGATTAAACTGAATCGCGCAGCGTCCGCGTCGAACGGTCAGTTCCGCGTGATCCGCACCGCCGCCGAGCTCGAAGCACTGCTTGCCGCGCGGGCCAATGGCCAGAAGATCGTCGGCGGCATGCTGTCGATCGAGGGGCTACAGGATCTGGAAGGCAAGCTCGCCAATCTCGATACGCTGTACGCCGCCGGCTTCCGCATGGCCGGCATGGCGCATTTCTTTGACAATGAGGTGGCCGGATCGATGCATGGCGAGGCCAAGGCTGGCCTCACCCCGCTCGGCCGGCAGGTCATCGCGCGGATGGAGCGGATCGGCATGATCGTCGATATCGCCCATGCCTCGCACGCTACCGTGGCGGAGATCCTGAGGGTCGCGACGCGCCCGGTGGTCGCCAGCCATGGCGGCGTGCAGGCGACTTGCGCGGTCAACCGCAACCTGACCGACGCCGAAATAAAGGGCGTCGCGGCGACCGGCGGGGTGGTCGGTATCGGCTATTGGGATGCGGCGATCTGCGGCACCGATCCGGCCAAGGTGGCGGCGGCGATCGCGCATGTCCGCGATGTGGCGGGGATCGATCATGTCGGGCTGGGATCGGACTTCGACGGCGCGGTGACCACCGGGTTCGACACCAGCCAGCTGGCCGTAGTGACGCAGGCGCTGCTCGATCGCGGCTTTTCGGACGCTGACATCGCCAAAGTGATGGGCGGCAATGTGTTGCGCGTGATCCGTACGGGGATCGTGCCCCGCTGATCCTCCCCGAGCTTCGCTCGGGGGGTGGCACGCGAAGCGTGACGGAGGGGTACGCCGCGCACGCAAGCTCGTGGCAAGAACCCCTCCACCACGCGCTGAAGGATCGCGCGGTCCCCCTCCCCGAGCGAGCGCGGGGAGGAATAAGGGTGTAGCGCCCGCTTTTTCCTCCCCCTATAGCCTCCCCATGCAGCGGCTGGACGGCAGCGCTACGGTCCCCGCCAGCCTTGCCGGCGGCATCGTCGCGCTCGGCAATTTCGACGGATTCCATCTCGGCCACCAGGCGGTGGTCGGCAGGGCGGTGGCCCGTGCCCGCGCCGAGGGACGGCCGGCATTGGTGGCCACGTTCGATCCGCACCCGGTGCGCTATTTCACCCCCGACGCGCGGCCGTTCCGCCTCACCACGCTCGACCAGCGCGCCGAATTGTTCGCCGCCGGCGGCGCCGATGCGATGGTCGTGTTCCGCTTCGATGCCGCGCTCGCCGGCCTGACCGCGCAGGAATTCGTCGAACAGCGGTTGATCGACTGTTTGGCCGTCGGCGGCGTGGTGACGGGCGAGGATTTCACCTTCGGCAAGGCCAAGGGCGGCAATGTCCGGGTGCTGGCCGAATTCGGCGCGGCGCGCGGCTTTTCGGTCGAGACGGTCGGCGCGGTGGCGCTGGATGGCGCGGCCGTGTCCTCCAGCCGCATCCGCGAAGCGCTGATCGCCGGCGACCCGCGCGAGGCGGCGCGGCTGCTCACCCGGCCGTTCGCGATCCGCGGCACCGTGCAACATGGCGGCAAGCTTGGCCGGACGATCGGCTATCCCACCGCCAATATCGATATGGGCAAGTATCTCAGGCCCGCTTACGGCATCTATGCGGTGCGCGGGCGGCTGCCGGACGGGCGCGTGCTGGACGGCGCGGCGAATCTCGGCATCCGCCCGACCTTCGATCCGCCGCTGGAATTGCTCGAGCCCTATTTCTTCGATTTTGCGGGCGACCTGTACGGGCAGGAGATCGAAATAGACTTGATCGCGTATCTGCGCCCCGAGGCTAAATTCGATACCCTGGAGGCGCTGATCGCCCAGATGGACGCGGATTGCGCGCGCGCCCGTGTGGTGCTCGCGGCAGCATAGAAGCGGTTTCACGCGAAGGCGCGAAGGCGCGCGAAGGCGCGAGAGGTATGTTCGCTCTTCGCGCCTTCGCGTGAACTACCTCTTATGGAAATAGAATGGTTCGCGCGGAGGCGCGGAGGCGCGGAGGACGCGGAGGAAGAAGGCGGGCGGCTGCCGCCGTCGTTTTCTCTCTGCGTCCTCCGCGTCTCCGCGTGAACCATCTTCTTGCCCATAAGCCCGCACGAACGCCGTTTGTGTCCGGCCCCGCCTCCCGCTAAAGCCCGGCCCATGACCGACACAGCGCCCGACTACCGCGATACCGTCTTCCTGCCGAAGACCGACTTTCCGATGAAGGCCGGCCTTGCCGCGAAAGAGCCGGCGATCCTGGAACGCTGGGCGAAGATCGGCCTCTACGATCGCCTGCGCGAGCAGCGCGCCGGGCGCGAGCGCTTCATCCTGCATGATGGCCCGCCCTACGCCAATGGCGACATCCATATGGGCCATGCGATGAACAAGGTGCTGAAGGACATCATCGTCCGCAGCCAGTCGCTGCTGGGCAAGGATGCGCCGTACGTGCCGGGTTGGGATTGCCACGGCCTGCCGATCGAGTGGAAGGTCGAGGAAGCGTATCGCGCCAAGAAGCTCAACAAGGACGAAGTGCCGGTCGCGCAGTTCCGCGCCGAATGCCGGGCCTATGCCGAGAAATGGGTCGCGGTACAGCGCGTGCAGTTCGAGCGGCTGGGCGTGATGGGCGACTGGGCCGATCCGTATCTGACGATGAAGTTCGAGGCCGAAGCGGCGATCGTCGGCGAATTGCTCAAATTCGCCGAGAGCGGCCAGCTCTATCGCGGCGCCAAGCCGGTGATGTGGTCGCCGGTCGAGAAGACTGCGCTCGCCGAGGCCGAAGTGGAATATGAGGACGTGGTGTCGACGCAGATCGACGTCGCGTTCGAGATCGTCGACGCGCCGAACGCGCCGGAACTGGTCGGCGCGCATGCGGTAATCTGGACGACCACGCCGTGGACGATCCCGGTCAACCAGGCGCTGAGCTATGGGCAGGAGATCGAGTATCTCCTCGTGCGCTTCGACGATATGGTCGCGGGACCGAAGACACTGCTCGTCGCACACGACCTGCTGGAGAGCTTTGGCGTCCGTATCGGCCATCCGGTGGTCATGAAAATCGGCGATGGTGTTGGCACGGTCACCGCGCTGAAATCGGTGCGCGGCGCGGACCTCGAAGGCGCCACCGCGCGCCATCCGATGCACGCGCTCGGCGGGTTCTTCGCGAAGCCGCGGCCGTTCCTGCCCGGTGATTTCGTCACCACCGATGCCGGCACCGGCCTCGTCCACATGTCGCCTGATCATGGCGAGGACGATTTCCTGCTATGCAAGCAATATGGCCTGGATCCGGTGTTCGCGGTCGATGGCGCCGGCATGTACCGGGCCGACTGGGCGTGGCTCGGAGGGCAGGGCAGCGTGATCAACAAGAAGTTCGTCAGCGCGGACGGGCCGATTTGCGCCGATCTGCGCGCGGCGGGTGCGTTGCTCGCGGCGAGCGACGATTTCGAGCATTCCTATCCGCATTCGTGGCGGAGCAAGGCGAAGGTGATCTTCCGCGCGACGCCGCAATGGTTCATCCCCATGGACCGTGAACAATTCCCCTCCCGCTTGCGGGAGGGGCTAGGGGAGGGCGTGTCCGCGGATGCCGCGCTCGCTTCGACAAGCCCTCCCCCAACCCCTCCCGCAAGCGGGAGGGGAGATAACGGCGCCACGCTCCGCGAAATCGCGCTCGACGCCATCGCCCGCACCCGCTGGGTCCCCGCCCGCGCAGAAAACCGCATCCGCGCCATGGTCGAGGGCCGCCCGGACTGGGTGATCTCTCGTCAGCGCGCCTGGGGCGTCCCCATCGCGCTGTACGTCAACCGCGCCACTGGCGACTATCTCAACGACCCGGCCGTCAACGCCCGCATCCTCGCCGCGTTCAAGGCTGGCGGCGCCGATGCCTGGTTCGCCGCCGATCACCAGGCCCTGCTAGGCGCGAACTACGATCTCGCCGACTATGAGGTGATCAACGACATCCTCGACGTATGGTTCGACAGCGGCAGCACGCACGCCTTCGTGATCGAGGCGCGCTATGGCGAAGGCACGCGCGCCAATCTGTATCTCGAAGGCTCGGATCAGCATCGCGGCTGGTTCCAGTCCTCGCTGCTCGAAAGCAGCGGCACGCGCGGCCGCGCGCCGTATGACGCCGTCCTCACGCATGGCTTCGCGCTCGACCAGACGGGCCGCAAAATGTCCAAGTCGCTCGGCAACGTCGTCGATCCCCTGAAAATCATCCAGGAATCGGGCGCCGATATCCTGCGCATGTGGGTCGCCTCGACCGACTATTTCGACGATGTGAAGATCGGCAAGGAAGTGCTGGGCACGGCCAGTGACGCCTATCGCAAACTGCGCAACACGTTCCGCTACCTGCTCGGCGCACTCGACGGCTTCACCGATACCGAGAAGGTCGCGGTGCGCGACATGCCCGAGCTGGAGCGCTACGTCCTCCACCGGCTCGGCATGATCGACGTCGAACTGAAAACCGCGGCCGACGGCTACGAGTTCAACAAATATCTGCGCCTGCTGACCGATTTTGCGCAGGACGATCTCTCGGCCTTCTTCTTCGATATCCGCAAGGATTCGCTCTATTGCGACGCGCCGACGGACATCAAGCGCCGCTCGTATCGCACCGTGCTCGACATCCTGTTCCACGCACTGGTGCGCTATGCTGCGCCGATCCTGTGCTTCACCGCCGAGGAAGTATGGCAGGCGCGCTTCCCGTCGGAGGAGGGTTCGGTCCATTATCTCGAATGGCCCGAGCTGCCCGCGCTGCCGGGCGACGATGTCGCCTCGACCGAGTGGCAAGACGTCCGCGGGCTCCGCGTCCAGGTAACCGAAGCGATCGAGCCGTTGCGCCGCGAAAAGCGCGTGCGCTCCAGCCTCGAAGCCGAGGTCACGGTGCCCTCGGCGTTGCTCCCGGTGGAAGCGCTCGCCGAACTGTTCATCGTGGCGAAAGTAACCGAGGGCGATGCCGTGACCGTGACCCCCACCGACTATCATAAATGTGGCCGCTGCTGGCGCCTGCTGCCCGAAGTGACGGTGGATGGCGATCTGTGCGATCGGTGCGATGAGGTCGTGGCATGAGCCGCTTCGCGCCCGCCGGGTTCGTCACCGCCGCGATCGTGTTCGTGATCGACCAGGCGATCAAGCTGTGGGTCACCGGCCCGCTCGGCATTGACCAGCTCGGCGCGTATCGTGAGATCGTGTCCTTCTTCGATCTGCGCTTCGTGCCCAATATCGGCGTGTCGCTGGGCCTGCTGCCCGCCGGCAGCCCGGCCATGCGCTGGGCGATCGTCGCGCTCACCGCAGCGATCGCCTGCGGCGTGGCGGTGTGGCTGACGCGGGAAACTAATCGCTACGACCGCATGGCGCTGGGCCTCGTGCTGGGCGGTGCGATCGGCAATATCTTGGATCGCATCCGGCTCGGTTACGTGGTCGATTTCGCCGATCTGCATTTCGGCGCGTGGCGGCCGTTTTTGGTATTCAATGTCGCCGATGCCGCGATTACGATAGGCGTGCTGATCTTGCTCGCCCGCGCGCTTCTGATACGAGACAAAAAGACGGACGCCGCACAGGCTCCAGTGGAGAATATGAATGCGTAAGTTGGTGTCGATCGCAGCCGCGACTGTCGTGGTGTTCAGCCTCTCCGCCTGTGGCAAGAGCGGTTATGACCGGGCACGGCCGGATGAATTCGCCGTCGCGCGCCAGGCGCCGTTGGTGATCCCGCCCGATTTTTCGCTCGTGCCGCCCAAGCCGGGCGCCGCGCCGACCTCGGCCGGCAACCCCAATGCCCAGGCGCTCGACGCGTTGTTTGGTGGCTCGGCGGCGCGCAGCGCTTCGGAAACCGCGACGCTGAGCGCGGCGGGCAGCGATGTCGCGGCCGATGGCATCCGCTCCGACGTCGGCGATCCCGATACGGCGATCGTCGACAAGGCCGGCACGACGCGCGACATCGTCGCCGCGCCCGAAGGCGATGGTCAGGACGCACGGGCAAGCACGCCCAAGTAACCTACCAGCCGCTTCCCGGCGAAACCCGGGGAAGCGGCTGAAGTAAGGGACTAGGCGGCCGTCGCCGCGAACCTCTCGAGCCCCGCCGCCAGATCGGCGATCAGATCGTCGGGATCTTCCAGGCCGATCTGCAACCGCACCATCGGCCCGGCATCGTCGCGCGTGGTGACGCTACGATAGCGTTGTGGGTCGATCGGCACGGCCAGGCTTTCGAACCCGCCCCAGCTATAGCCGATCCCGAACAGCTCGAGCCCATCGATCAGCGCAGTCCGCGCAGCATCGCTGCCGCCGTTGAGCACGAACGAGAACAGCCCCGACGATCCTTTGAAGTCGCGTACGAAAGTGTCATGCCCCGGGCAACCAGGCAGCGCCGGATGAAATACCGTCGCCACCTGCGGCTGCTGGGCGAGCCAGCGCGCGATGGTCAATGCGCTCGCTTCATGCTGCTTGAGCCGCACCGCCATCGTGCGCAGTCCACGCGAGCCGAGATAGCAATCGTCCGGGCTGGCGACCTGGCCAAGCTGGAAGCTGGTGTCACGCAAGCGCGCGAAGAAACCTGGTCCGGCGGTGACCGAGCCGAGCATCGCGTCCGAATGGCCGACGACATATTTGGTGCACGCCAAAATCGTCAGATCGACACCCAGGCCGATCGCCGGGAATAAGAGCGGCGTCGCCCAGGTATTGTCGAGCAGGGTGGTCACACCACGCGCCTTGGCCGCGGCGACGATCGCCGGCACGTCCTGCACTTCGAAGGTCAGGCTGCCCGGGCTCTCCATCAGGATGGCGCGCGTCCGCTCGCCGATCAGTTCGGCGATGCCGGCACCCACCATCGGATCGTAGAACCGCGCGGTGATGCCGAGCCGCTTGAGCAGCCCGGTGGCGAGCGCACGCGTCGGATCGTACGACGTGTCGGGCAGCAGCAATTCGTCTCCCGCCGACAGTACCGCCAGAAACGCCGCCGCGATCGCCGCCACGCCCGAGCAATACAGGAACGTGCCTTCGGCGCCCGGCTCCAGCTCGTTCAGCGCATCAGCCAGCGACCATTGCGTCGGCAGTCCGCGCCGCCCGTAGAAGAATTTGTGATGCGTGTCAGAAACGCGCTCGCGCATCTCGGCGACCGAATCGTACAGGATGGTCGAGCCGCGCCACACCGGCGGGTTGACCACCCCGCCGGTCCATTCCTTGCGCCGCCCGGCCAGCACGACGCGCGTTGCGTCGGCCACCGAGCGATCAATTGGTCCGCTCATGCCGTTCCCGTCGCCTTGGGCGTGTCGCTGGCCGCGCCCCATTCGGACCAGCTGCCGTCATACACTGCAGCATTGTTGCCCAGCAGATGCGCGCCGAACGCCAGCACCGAAGCAGTGATGCCCGATCCGCAGGTGGTGACCAAAGGCTTGGCCAGGTCGATCCCGGCCCCCTCGAACGCGGCCTTCAGCGCGTCGCCGGTCTTGTAGGTGCCGTCCGCGTTGAACAGTTCGCCGACCGGCAGATTCTTCGATCCCGGGATATGCCCGGCATGCGTCGCCGGCCGCGGATCCGGCTCCTCGCCGGTGAAGCGCGCGGCGGAGCGCGCATCCAGCACCTGCTCGGCCTGACTGTCGATATTGGCCTTCAGCTGGTCCTTGGTGCGCACGCCCTTGTCGTCGGCCCAGACGGTGAAGTGGCGATGCCGCACCTGTTCCTTGCCGCTGGCGATCTCGCGCCCTTCGGCCTGCCACTTGGCCAGCCCGCCATCCAGGATAGCCACGTCGTGCGCGCCGAACGTGCGCAGCATGAACCAGGCGCGGGCGGCGGTGTGATAGGGCGAATTGTCGTACAGCACGATGCGGCTGCCATCGCCGAGACCGAGCGACTGCATGCGGCTGGCGAACTTTTCGGGCGCCGGGAGCATCGACGGCAGCGGGTTGGACGTGTCGGCGATTTCGCCCAGATCCATGAACACGGCGCCGGGAATATGTGCCTTTTCATACTCGGCTGCGGGGTCGCGATCGCCGAACCCGGCGAAGAAGGTCGCGTCGACGATCCTGAGATCGTTCGCGCCAAGCTCGCCTGCGAGCCATTCCGTCGTCACCAACGCGTCCATATACCGTCTCCCATTGTCGTTGCCGCAACTCTAGCCATAGCCGGGCGCGGCGTCGAGTGAAGCAAGGGTATCGGCCGCCGCAGCGCGGATATCGGCTTGCGTGTCGGCGTCCATCTTGGCCCAGGTGCGATACGGCATGGCCAGCCGCGGATTGCGCCCGAGCTTGTCCTCGTTGCGCACCAGGAAATCCCAATACAGTGCATTGAACGGGCAGGCGTTCGGCCCGGTGCGCTGCTTCACGTCGTAGCGGCAGTGCCGGCAATAATCCGACATGCGGTTGATGTACGCGCCCGATGACGCATAGGGCTTGGAACCCAGCAGCCCGCCATCGGCGAACTGGCTCATGCCCAGCGTATTGGGCAGTTCGACCCATTCATAGGCGTCGAGATAGACTTCGAGATACCATTGGTGGACCTGTTTGGGGTCGGCACCGATCAGCAGCGCATAATTGCCCGTCACCATCAGCCGCTGGATATGATGCGCGTGCGCGGTCTCCAGTGTCTGGCCGATGGCTTCCTTCAGGCAATGCATGTCGGTATCGCCGGTCCAGTAGAAAGCGGGCAGCGGGCGATGCGCCTCAAGGAAGTTGCGCTCGACATAATCCGGGCCCTGCGACCAATAGATGCCGCGCATATATTCGCGCCAGCCGATGATCTGGCGAATAAACCCCTCGACCGAATTGAGCGGTGCGCGCACCGCGCGATATTCCGCCTCCGCCGCCTGGCACAAGGCCAACGGGTCGAGCAGCCCTGAATTGATGTAGGGCGACAGGATCGAATGCCACAGGAAGCGCTCACCAGTCAGCATCGCATCCTGATAATCGCCGAAACAGGGCAAGGCATGTTGCAGGAAATAGGCCTGTTGGCGCAGCGCATCGGCGCGTGTGACGGCATAGTCGAACCGGTCGAGCGTGCCCGGATTGTCCGGGAAGCGTTCGGCGATCAGTGACAGGACCTCGGCGGTGATGCCGTCCGGCGCGAACGCCAGTGGGCGCGGCATGAGCAGGCTGGCCTGCGCCGGTTTGCGGTTCTCAGAATCGTAATTCCACTCACCGCCAGTCGGCTTGCCGTCGTCGAGCAGCAATCCCGTCTTCCGGCGCATGTCGCGGTAGAAATATTCCATGCGCAGCTGCTTGCGGTTCTCGATCCATGTGGCGAACTCGGCATGGCTGGCGATGAAGCGATCGTCGGCGCGAATGTCCACCGCGATCCCGAAGATGGTCTCCCACGCCTCGAGCATTGCGGCGACGCGCCATTCCCCGGCTTCGGTGACGACGATCCGCTCCGGCGCATGGAGGGCGACGGCGCGGGCGAGCTCGCCGGTGAAGCTGCCGCTATTATCGGGGTCGTCGAGCATGACGTAATCGACCGTCCAGCCCTCTGCCCGAAGTGCCGCGGCATGGTGGCGCATGGCCGCGAAAATATAGGCGAGCTTTTTCTTGTGATGGCGGACGTAGGTGGTCTCGTCGGCGACCTCCATCATGAGCAGCCGGGCACTGGCCTTGTCGGCGTCGCGCAATGAGGAAAGGTCCAGGCTGAGCTGGTCGCCGAGGATGGGGATCAGAAAGGTCACTTACCCTCTACCACCATCACCCCGGACTTGTTCCGGGGTCCCCTGCGCCGCATTCGATTAGCCATCCGCTTTGCGGCACGGTGGACCTCAGAACAAGTCCGGGGTGACGGTGGGGGGTGGGATCCCTATATCCCGCCCATGACCCCAACCCATCTCGGCAAGACCAGCGCGCTCCCCGCTTCCCCTGAAGACGCGATCCTCGATTACGTGCCCAATCCGCGTACCGGCCGGCCCTATCTGGTGCGCTTCACCGCGCCTGAATTCACCTCGCTCTGCCCGGTTACCGCGCAGCCCGATTTTGCGCATCTGGTGATCGATTACGCGCCGGCTGGGACGATCGTCGAGTCGAAGTCGCTCAAATTGTTCCTCGGCAGCTTCCGTAACCATCAGGCGTTCCACGAGGATTGCACTGTCGGCATTGGTGAACGGCTGTTCGCCGAGATGCAGCCTGTGTGGCTGCGTATCGGCGGCTATTGGTATCCGCGCGGCGGCATTCCGATCGACGTATTCTGGCAGTCGGGGGTGCCGCCCGAAGGGCTGTGGCTGCCGTCGCAGGACGTGCCTGGCTACCGCGGTCGCGGCTGACGAATCCGTTCGTCGCAGGAATTCGTTCATCTGGCGTCAATGTTGGCGGCGCCCCTGTTGCACTGCAACAACGCTGCAACCATATTGACTTCAAGCCGTTTCAGGGAGGCAGGTCCGGAGCTCCCAGCTCCACCCACACTAAAGGTTGGATATATGGCGCACGTGGCAGAAGTTGCTTCGACTATTGATCACGTTGCGTTGATCGGCAACTTCCTGCCCCGTAAATGCGGCCTGGCCACCTATACCACCGACACCTTCACGGCGCTGCGCGGTCGCTTCCCGGACCTTAAGGTCGACGTCTATGCGATGGACGACCATCCCGGGATGTACGATTATCCGTCCGAAGTGACGATGAGCATCCCGGACCAGTATCGCACCGCCTATATCGCCGCAGCGCGCGCGATCGAGACGAGCGGCGCCAAGGCCATCTGGCTGCAGCACGAATATGGCATTTTCGGCGGCTCGGCCGGTGATTACATCCTGACGCTGCTCGATCGCGTGTCGATCCCGGTCATCGTCACGCTGCATACGATCCTCGAAAAGCCCAGCGCCGACGAGCGCCGGGTGATGGAAGGCTTGCTGCGCCGCGCGTCGCGCATCGTGGTGATGGCCGAGCGCGGTCGCGAGATCCTCGAGCGCGTCTATGGTGCCAGTGGCCGCTCGATCGTGATGATCCCGCATGGCGTGCCGGATCGCGATTTCGTTGCGCCCGATACGTTGAAGGCGCGGTTCGGCTGGGAAGGGCGCAAGGTCGTGCTGACCTTCGGCCTGCTCGCGCCGAACAAGGGCATCGAGACGCTGATCGGCGCGCTGCCGGCGATCGCCGCAGCCAATCCGGATGTGCTGTATGCCGTGCTCGGCGCCACCCACCCGAATCTTGTCGCGCATGAAGGCGAGAAGTATCGCGACCGGCTCAAGACGCTCGCCGCCGATCTGGGTGTGGCCGAGCATATCCAGTTCATCGATGCGTTCCTCGAACATGACGAGCTGATCGATTATTTGCAGGCGGCGGACGTCTATGCGACGCCGTATTCCAACCCGGCGCAAATCACCTCCGGCACGCTGTCCTACGCGGTCGGCGTGGGCAAGGCCGTGGTTTCCACGCCCTATGTCCATGCCACGGAGATCCTGGCCGATGGGCACGGCGTGCTGGTCGATTTCGGCGACAGCGCGGCGTTTGCGCGCGAGATCAACCTGCTGCTCGGCAGCGAGCGTAACCGCACGCGCCTGTCGCAGCGCGCTTATGCGCGTGGCCGCACGATGATCTGGCCGGTGCTGGCCGAGCGCGCCATGGGCGAGATCGCCGCGATGATCGCCGCCAAGCCGCATCGCCTGTCCAAGAACAGCATCGCGCCGGTCGCGCTGAAGCCCGATTTCGCGGCGGTCGAGCGGATGAGCGATTCCACCGGTATGTTGCAGCATTCGATCTATTCGGTGCCCGATCGCCGCCACGGTTACTGCATCGATGACAATGTCCGCGCGCTGATGCTGCTTACGCGTATGGACGAAATTGATGAAGTTACGCGCGACAAATGGATGACGATCTACGAATCGTTCATCCAATACGCCTGGAACCCGGACGTACGCCGCTTCCGCAACTTCATGAATTTCGATCGCACGTGGTGCGAGGAGTTCGGCTCGGAGGATTCCAACGGCCGCACCTTGTGGGCCTTGGGCGTCACCGCGCGCGACGCCAACCAAGCCAAGCATCGCGATTGGGCGATGGCCATGTTCGACATGACCGCATCGCTGGCGCTCGAGCTCGGCTCGCCACGTGCGCAGGGCTTCGCCATGCTCGGCGCGGCGGCAGTGCTCGATGCGCATCCCGGCCATGCCATGGCCAAGCAGATCCTGGTCCGCTTCTCGGACGAATTGCTGGCCTTGCTCGCCGTGTCACGCCGTCCCGAATGGGAATGGTTCGAGATCGTGCTGGCCTATGACAATGCCCGCTTGCCTGAGGCGATGATCCGCGCCGGCCAAGCGCTCAAGCGCGATGACCTGATGAAGTCCGGCATCGATACGCTCGATTGGATCATCGGTCGCCAGACCTCTCCCGAAGGCCGGTTCCGTGCCGTCGGCACGGAAAGCTTTGGTCGTCCGTATGAAGAGCCGCTGCCGTTCGACCAGCAACCGCTGGAGGCGCAGGCCACTGTCGATGCCTGTGTTACGGCATTCGAAGCGACCGGCGACAAACGCTGGGTGGAAGAGGCGCAGCGCGCCTATCATTGGTATCTTGGGCAGAACGATCTCGATCTGCCGCTGGCGACTAGTGCGGATGGCGGCTGTTTCGACGGGCTGATGCCCAACGGTTTGAACCGAAACCAGGGCGCCGAGTCGATTCTGGCGCTGCAATTGGCCTCGTGCGCGATTTCTGCACTATCAAAACGCGCGCAAATAGTGGCAGGACCGTCGAGCGCCGTCGCGTAGCCTCGCTCGCGACGCGCATTTGGTGCGGGTCGACGACGAGGCATTTGGTGACAGAACTGTTCCATCACGCATTGCGGCTGCATGCCGATCCATCGCGGGTCGTGGTGCGCCCGTTCCATCTCGCCTGGTCGGGCAATGGCGGCAGCCGCACCGAGCGCCTGGTGCGCGAAGTGCTGGCCATGGATACGCAGCAGACGCGCGCCGAGCTGGAGGTCGTGCTGAAGGATTTCGAGGCGCGCCATTGGCAGACGCGCCGTGTGTTCATGACGCGCTATGACGAGATCGAGGCCATGATGGGCCTCGACGGCACCGAGATCGGTGACGAAAAGCGGCAGTTGATCGGCGCCTATTTCTGCCACGAATATAGTTATGCCGCGGCCGCACTGATGAACCCCAGCGCCACGCCCCATTTCGATCAATCCGGCATGCCCAAGGGCAGCTTGCGTATCCTGATGTCGTTGCGCTCGGTGGGCGAGGGGCATATCTCCTCGGTCGCCTTCCGCGAAGGCATCATCACCGACCAGAACCAGCTCAAGCTGGCGCCGGAGCCGCCCTTCGCCACCGCCACCGACGCGGTCGGCGCGGAGGAAACCGAGCTGCCGGTGGGACCGATCACGGTCTATCGCCACCGCGATTCGACGCTGTCGGGCACGGTGATCTTCCCGATCACCGCGGCGCAATCCAAGGGGCTCGAGGATCTCCGCCTTGTCCAGTTTACGCATGACGATGGCAGCGTCGAATGGCTCGGCACCTACACCGCCTATAACGGGTCGGTGATCCAGTCCGAACTGATGCGCACGCGCGATTTCCGCGCGTTCGATCTGGTGCCGATGTCGGGGCCGGCCAGCCGCAACAAGGGCATGGCGCTGTTTCCGCGGAAAATTGGCGGCAAATATCTGATGATCGGGCGGCAGGACGGGGAAAATCTGTTCCTGCTGCAATCGGACACGCTGACGCACTGGGAGGAGGGCACCCGCTTGCTCGAACCCAAATATCCGTGGGAGCTGGTGCAGATCGGCAATTGCGGCCCGCCGATCGAGATCGACGAGGGCTGGCTGCTGCTGACCCACGGCGTCGGCGCGATGCGCAAATATTCGATCGGCGCGGTGCTGCTCGACAAGGAGGATCCGTCGAAGGTGCTGGGGCGCACGGTGCACCCGATCCTGGCAGCGGCAGACCAGGACCGCGAGGGCTATGTGCCCAACGTGGTCTATACGTGCGGTGCGATCCGCCACGGCGACACATTGTTCGTGCCGTACGGCGTGGCGGATAGCTCGGTGGCGTTCGCCTTCATCCCGATCCCGGCTTTGCTCGCGGATATGTGAGCCGGCGCTACGGCACGCGCGACTTACTACCGTCATCCTGAACTTGTTTCAGGATCCATGCGCGGTCATCCGCCTCAATGACGGTGTCCGTATGGCCGCTGCCCGCGCCTGGATCCTGAAACAAGTTCAGGATGACAGGTGTAGGGGCGGTGGTTATCGCGCCAGCGCGGTCGTGCGCCGATACAGCCACACGATCAACGCCACGAACACGATCGGCGCGGCAATCTCCGCCCAGCCGGCGAAACTCTCGCCCACGCCGCTCGGCACCCGCCCGCCGCGGGCCGCGATGACGCCGGCAAAGCCGACCCCGAACAGGCTCTCGCCGACGATCAGCCCGGTCGCCGCGAGCACGCCCATGCGCTGGGCGAATTCGGGGTTGGCGGCGCGGGCCGCGCGGCGCTCGTACCAATGGCCGATCAGCGCGCCGATCGGGATCAGCAAGGTCAGCGACATCGGCAGATAGATGCCCATGCCGACGGCGAGCGGCGGCAGGCGCAGCTTGCCGGTGCGGCCGAGCATCTCGTCGATAAAGATCACCACGGCGCCGATCAGCGCCCCGGTGCCGATCAGGTTCCAGTTGAGATCGCCGCCCAGGACGCCCTTGGCCAGGCTGGAGATCAACGCCGCCTGGGGAGCGGACAACGCGTCCGGCCCGGCGCCGGGCATGCCGACGAACCCGAACGAATCCTTCAGCAGATTGAGCACCAGCGGGATGACCAATGATCCGAACAGCACCCCGATGATCAACGCGACTTGCTGCTTCCACGGCGTCGCGCCGACCAATTGCCCGGTCTTGAGATCCTGCAGATTGTCGTTGGAAATGGTCGCGATCGAGAACACGATCGCGGTGGTGAACAGCGCATAGGCGATCAGCGCATTGGTCCGCGCCGGGTCAGCGCTATGGCCGAACACCGCGACCAGCAGCAGCGAGGCCGCCAGCACGGCGAGAATGCCGACGCCCGACACTGGCGAGTTGGATGCCCCGATTAGGCCGGCCATGTAGCCGCACACGGCGGCGATCAGCACGCCGATCACCAGAACGTACAGCAAGGTGCCGCCGATCACGGCAAACGGGAATTCGTGCACCGGTCCGCCGGCCGAAAAGCTGTAGAGCAACCAGGCGATCGGCGGCAGCGTGAGCAGGATGGCGCCGCCGACGATGCCGATCGGCAGATCGCGCTCGGTCAGTTCCAGCACCGAGCCGCCGGCGCGCGCGCGCGAGGCCGCCATGGCGGAGCGGATGCCACCGACGATCGGCCCGAGGATGCGCACCAGCGACCACAAGGCGGCAATGCCGATCGTGCCCGCGCCGATGAAACGCACGTCGCTGCGGAATACCGTGCTGACGATGGTATCAACATCGCCGGGCAGCCCGGCCGTCATATACGGCATCAGCCCGGCCCAGGCGATCAGCATGCCGACGAACATGGCCGCGCCGACCGAGATGCCGACGAGGTGTCCGACGCCGATCAACGCCATCGAGAAGCTGGCGGAAACACCGCTCGCGCTCGCGCCGATCTTGAAATTCTTCGCCGCTTCCGCAGCCACGAGCTTGGCCGCCGCGAGCAAGGCGAAGCCGGCCGAGGCCAACGAGCCTAACACGATGACGCGCAGCCCGCGCGCATTCTCGGTATCGCCCTCGGCGCCTTGGGTGCCGACCTTCAGCACTTCCGCCGCCGCCACGCCTTCGGGATAAGGCAGGTCCGATCCGGTCACCAGCGCTCGCCTGAGCGGCACGGAGAACATCACGCCGAGGATGCCGCCAAGCGCGCAGACGAAGGCCGTGGTCCAGAACGGAAAGCCCTGCCACCAGCCGACCAGGATCAACCCCGGCAGCACGAAGATGATCGCCGCCAGCGTGCCCGCGGCGCTGGCGATGGTCTGGACGATATTGTTCTCGAGGATATTCGCGCCCTTGAAGAAGCGCAGGATCGCCATCGAGATCACTGCGGCCGGGATCGAGGTGGCGAAGGTCAGCCCGATCTTGAGCCCGAGATAGACGTTGGCGGCGGTGAACAAGATCGTGATCAGGGCGCCGAGGATGACGCCGCGCAGCGTGAGCTCGGCAAGCGGGCGAGTCGGGGCGGTGGCCATAGGTCGGTCTCCGGTTCGCTTCACACTTTTCACGGTAATCCGGAAATCTTCGTGCGGCGGAAGGTAATTAAATTACGGGCTTGGTTATAGCGTTTTGTTGGCAGCAGGCGGGATGGTCAAGTCTGCCATTGTCATGGGCTTGTAGGACAGCGTTTTTTTGGGGCGGAGGCCGGCGCATATCGTCATCCCAGCGAATGCTGGGATCTCAAGCGCTTGCTTGGGACAGGAGCCGCTTGAGACCCCAGCGTTCGCTGGGGTGACGGGATGGGATCAATCGAAGCCGTGGTTCAAGAACCGCTCGGCGAGCGCGCAATGCATCGCCACGCCCTTGGCCATGACATCCTCGCGGATCGTCATCTTGGTATTGTGCAGCGGCGGGTTGGTGCGCGGGTCGCTGCCCTCGGGCGCCACGCCGACGAACGCCATCGCGCCCGGTATCTCCCGCAGCACGTAGGAAAAGTCTTCCCCGCCCATCATCGGCGCGGGCATCGTTTCATAGGCGCCGATCCGCTCGGCGACGGCGCGGATCATCGCCACGGCGCGCGGATCGTTCTCGGTCACCGGATAGCCTTCGTCGATGCGCAACTCCGCGGTGCAGCCATGCGCCAGCGCGACATGCTCGACCACGCGGGCGATCCCGGCCTGCGCCTGCTCGCGCGTGGCGTTCGAAAGCGTGCGCAGCGTGCCCTTCATCTCGACGCATTCGGGCACGATATTATAGGCCGAGCCGGCATCGATCTTGGTGATCGACAGCACCGCCGGATCGGTCACCGCGATCTGGCGCGCGATGAAGGTGCTGAGCGCGGTGACGATCTCGCACGCCACCGGGATCGGATCGAGGCAATCGTGCGGCATCGCCGCATGGCCGCCGCGGCCGTGCACGGTGATGTTGACCGCATCGGTCGAGGCGAGCAGCGGGCCGTTGCGGCTGACGAACGTGCCGGCCGGCATGTTGGGCGAGATATGCAGCGCGAACGCCGCTTCCGGCGCGGGATCGGCGAGCAGCCCATCGGCGATCATATAGCGCGCGCCGTGATAGCCTTCTTCGCCGGGCTGGAACATGAACACGACCGTGCCCGGCAGCTCCTCGCGGCGCGCGCTGAGCGCCCGGGCGGCGCCGACTAGCATCGCGGTGTGCGAATCATGCCCGCAGGCGTGCATCGCGCCGGGCACCGTGCTGGCGAAGGGCAGGCCGGTCTCTTCCTGCATCGGCAGCGCATCGTGATCGCCACGCAGCAGCACCGTGCGGCCATTGTCGCGCCCGCCGCGCAGGATCGCGATCAGGCCGGTGGTGGAGGTGCTGGCGCGGATCTCCAGCGGCAGGCCGGCGAGCGCAGCGCGGATCTTGTCGGCGGTACGCGGGCAGTGCAAGCCGACTTCGGGATCGGCGTGGATCGCGCGGCGCAGCGTGATGACGTCCGCGAGCTCGGCTTCGCCCACGGCGTTCCAGTCGGTTTGCGTGGGCGTTTCGAAGGTCATGAGTTGGTCCTGCGGGAAAGAGTTGCCGCCAGACTAGGCCGATGCGCTGCAGGGGGAAAGGGTCCGGCCGAAGTCATGGCCAGCGCGCAGGCTTCGCAACACCTTTCGTCACCCTGCGAAGGCAGGGGCCTATCACTGCTTCCACCGGCGGTGGTTCATGAGGGGGGAGCGATGGGCCCCTGCCTTCGCAGGGGTGACGATAGGCTTTGTGGGGCTAGTCTGTTTCACCGCCCCCGAAACAGCCCGCCGAGCACGCCGCGCACCAGCCCGCCGACGATCCCGGCGCCGGCGCCGCGCGACGAGCCGAACACCGCCTTCGACACTTGGTTGGCGACGCTGCGCCCGACGGCGGACGAGGCGCTGCGCGTCGCCGAGGTCACCGCGCGGTTCCACGGCGAGTTCGCCGCTTCGCGCTCAGCCGCTTTTTCCGCCGCCGCCGCGAGCCGCGCCTGGCGATCGGCCTCGCGCTGATCGGCCAGCCGCTGGCGTTCCACCTCGCGTGCCGCCTTTACGTCTTCCTTGGCCTGCAGCGCGGCGGTCTTGTCCGCTTCGGTCTGGGCCTGCGCTTCGGCAGCAGCGGCCTTCGCCTCGCTGGTCTTGGCGGCGAGCAATTCCTCGGCCGATTCGCGATCGACCAACGCATCGTATTTGTCGCCGATCGGATCGGTCTGGATCAGCACCCCGCGCTCGACCGGCGTGACCGGGCCGACGCGGCTGCGCGGCGGCTTGATCAGCGTGCGCGCGACCGGGGAGGGCGAGCCGTCCGGCAGCAATAACGAGACCAGCGCCTCGCCGACCTTCAACTCGGTAATCGCCGTCTCGACATCCACGTCGGGATTGGCGCGGAACGTCGTCGCGGCGGCGCGCACTGCGGCCTGGTCGCGCGGGGTGAAGGCGCGCAGCGCGTGCTGCACGCGGTTGCCGAGCTGCCCGGCGACCTTGTCGGGGATATCGATAGGGTTCTGCGTGATGAAATAGACGCCCACGCCCTTCGAGCGGATCAGCCGCACGACCTGTTCGATCTTGTCGAGCAAGGCGTCCGGCGCCTCGTCGAACAGCAGATGCGCCTCGTCGAAGAAGAAGCAGAGCGTCGGCTTGTCGGGATCGCCGATCTCGGGGAGATGCTCGAACAATTCGCTCATCAGCCACAATAGGAAGGTGGAATAGAGTTTCGGGCTGGCCATCAATTTGTCGGCCGCCAGGATGTTGACAATGCCGCGCCCCTGATCATCGACGCCGATGAAATCGTCGAGATCGAGCGCCGGTTCGCCGAAGAAATGATCCGCGCCCTGCGAGCGTAGCTGGAGCAAGGCGCGCTGGATCGTGCCCAGGCTGGGTTTGGAGACGTTGCCGTAGGTCGTCGTCAGTTCGGCCGCGCGCTCGCCGCAATGGACCAGCATCGCTTGCAGATCGTCGAGATCGAGCAACAGCAGCCCGTCCTTGTCCGCGACATGGAAGGCGATGTTGAGCACGCCTTCCTGCACCTCGTTGAGATCGAGCAGCCGCGCCAGCAGCAGCGGCCCCATCTCGCTCACGGTCGTGCGGATCGGATGGCCCTGTTCGCCGTACAGATCCCAGAATTGCACGGGATTGTCGGCATAGGTCCAGTCCGCGTCGCCGATTTCCGCCGCACGCGCGGCGAAGATGGCGTGGCTTTTGCTGAGCGGCGATCCGGCCATGGCCAGCCCCGACAGGTCGCCCTTCACGTCGGCGACGAAGCACGGCACGCCGCGCGCCGAAAAGCCCTCGATGATGCCCTGCAGCGTCACGGTTTTGCCGGTGCCGGTGGCGCCGGCGATCAGGCCATGGCGGTTGGCGCGCTTGAGTTCGAGATTCTGGGGATTGGCGCCGCCGGGGGCGTTGCCGATGAAGATGGGGCCGTCAGCCATGGTCGCTCCTGTGTGTCGCAGGCGAGCCTATCGCGCGTCGAGCGCGGGCGGAAGTATATCCTCCCCGGAACGGGGAGGCGGCATGCAGCATGACGGAGGGGGTGGGCCGGCAACGCAACCATTGCGTTACCAGCCCACCCCCTCCACCACCCGCTTGAAGTAAGCGGGTGGTACCCCCCGTGCCGGGGAGGATTGCTTACTGCTTGATCTTAACCGGCACGAACGCCTTTACCGGGCTGGCGCGCTGCACCAGCAGCAGCACTTGCGGGCGGCCCGCGGCGCGCGCGGCGTTGACCGCGGCGACCAGTTCGGCCTGGGTGCGTACCGGGCTGCTATTGACCGCGCTGACCACGTCGCCGCGCTTCAGCTTCTGCGCGGCATCACTGCCCGGATCGACCGCGGCGATGACCACGCCCTGCGTCTGCGCATCCACGCCGACCGCACGGGCGATGCCCGGCGTCAGCGGCTGGACGGTGAGGCCGAGCACGTTGCCCGTCGCCGGCGTCACCACGCCGGCATCGTCATCGTCGCTATCCTTGCCGAAGCCGCCATCGTCGCTGCCGCCATTGACCAACGCGGCCAGCTTTTCCGCCGCCGGCCGCGCCACCACGCTGGCGTTGAGCGTCATCGCGCGACCGTCGCGCAGCACATCGAGCCGTGCCGCCTGGCCCGGTTTCACGTTGGAGACGAGATAGGACAGCGTCGAATCAGGCGTCACCGCCACGCCATTGACCTTGGTCACCACGTCACCGGCGCGCAGGCCGGCTTTGGCCGCCGGGCCGCTTGGCTCGACCCCGGCGATCAGCTCGCCCTGGTTCTTGGCAATGCCGAGGGCCGCGGCGGCATCGTCGCCGATCGCCCCGCCCAGGGTCACGCCAAGATAGCCGCGGCTGATCGTGCCGCCCTTCATGAACGTGTCGATGATCGGCTTGGCAGTGGCGGCCGGAATGGCGAAACCGATGCCGATATTGCCGCCCGACTGCGAGAAGATCTGGCTGTTCACGCCGATCACATTGCCGCTGAGATCGAACATCGGGCCGCCCGAGTTACCCTGGTTGATCGAGGCGTCGGTCTGGATGAAGCGGTCATAGGCGCCGCCCTGGCCGGTGACGCGGTTGATCGCCGAGATGATCCCGGCGGTCACCGTGCCGCCCAGGCCGAACGGCTCGCCGATCGCCAGCACCCAATCGCCGACCCGCGCGCCGCCCGAATCGCCGAAGCGCACGAAGGGCAGGTTGGTGGCGTCGATCTTGAGCAGCGCGAGATCGGATTCGCGATCCTGGCCGATCACCTTGGCGACATATTCCTTGTTGTTCGACAGCGTCACCGCGATCGAATTGACCGTCGCGCCGCGCGCGCCCGGGCTGATCACGTGCGCGTTGGTCACGACATAGCCGTCATGCGAGATCAGGAAGCCCGAACCGAGCGACGCGCCCTCGCGCTTGATCGGCGCGCCATTGCCCTGGCCGCCGCCGAACATGTCGCCGAACGGCGTGCCGGCAAACGGATTGGCCTGCTGCTGCTGGACGATGGTCTGCTTGGTCGAGATGTTGACCACCGCGGGCTGCAGCTTGGCGACCATGTCGGCAAAGCTCATCGGCGCGCCGGCCTTGGGCGCGGACGCCTGAATCGCGCCGGGCTCGTTCTGCGCGGTCTGGGCGCTGGCCTGGGGCTGATAGATCATGGTGGCGGCGGTGCCGCTCAGCAGCAGGGCACCGGTGATAGCGTAAGCATAACGCACGTGGATATCTTCCTCTCGAAGGCCGGAACGCAATGCCGCTTCTGTGACGGTCGCTTGCTGAACGGCGATTGAATATGAACGAACCGACAGTATCGGCTGCGAAAAAGCTCGGTCTAGCGATCGCGCCCCTGGAATTCGCGAAGATAGGCGTTGTTCGGCGACAGGACCAGCGAGGTCGAGCCGCGCGGCTTGCCGTCATTGTTCGATCCGAACGTGTAGCGATAAGACTGCATGGCGCGATAGAAATCGTAGAATTGCGGATCTTTGTTGAACGCCTCGGCATAGATTTTGGCTGCATTGGCGTCGGCTTCGGCGCGAATGATCTGCGCTTGCTGCTGGCCACGGGCGGTGATCGTCGCCGATTCCTGCTGGCGCGCCGTGCGCATGCGCTGCAACGCGCTCTCCAGCGGGCTGCCGCTCGGCAAGTCGGCGCGCTTGATCCGCACGTCGACGATCTGCACGCCATATTGGCTGGCCTGGCGCTGCAGCCCGGCCTGGATATTATCCATTACCTGGCCACGCTCGGGGCTGAGCAAGGCGGCGAACGGCCGCTTGCCAAGCTCGTTGCGCAGCGCCGAGCCGAGCAAGGGGCTGAGCTGCGCGATCACGCGCTGTTCGGTATCGCTGGCGCTGCCGGTCGAGACGACGGCCTTGAGCGGATCGACCACGCGGAAGCGGGCGAAGGCGTCGACCGACAGGCGCAGCTGATCGGTCGACAACACTTGCGTGTCCTGCAACTCGACATCCAGCACGCGCTTGTCGATCCAGATCAGCCGATCGATGAACGGCACACGGAAGATCATGCCCGCGCCGGTCGCGCCGAACGGCTGGCCTGGTTGCCAGCGATTGACCGTGCGATAGGGATTTTCCAGGCGCAGGATCACCACCTGCTTGGTCTCCGGCACGATGCTCGCCGTGCTGACGAGCAGGATCAGGACGAGAAGCGCGACGATGCCGATGGCGATCGGGTTGCGGAAGAATCGGTTCACTGGGCGGCTCCCGCCGTTTGGGCAGGTTGACGGGCGGGCGCCGGGGTCGCCTCGGGCACGGCATCGGGCAGGCGGCGCGTGGCACCACCCGGCAGCGGCAGATAGGGCACCACGCCGGGCGCTTCGATGATCGTCTTGTCGCTCTTGGCCAACACGCCTTCCATCGTCTCGTAATACATACGGCGGCGCGTCACTTCCGGCGCCAGGCGATATTGCTCATAGACCTTGTCGAACGAGGTCGCCTCGCCCTGTGCGTAAGCGAGCGTCTGCGCGGCATAACCGCGCGCGGCATTGATATTGCCGACGGCCGCCTGCTGCGCTGCGCTGACCGCCTTGAAATCGTCGATCACCGCCTCCGGCGCGGTCGATTGCTTGATCGATACGCCCTGGATGCGCACGCCGGCATTATAGCTGTCGAGCACTTCCTGCATCATCTGCTGCACGCGCGTTTCGACCACGCCGCGGCCCGATCCGATGGCGTCGTCCAGCGTCGTGGTGGCGATCGCCGCGCGCATCGCGCTTTCGGCCGTGGCGCGCACCGTCTCGCGCGGATTGGCGATCTGGAAGGCATAATCCTGCGCGTTGACGATCTGCCAGCGCACCGAATAGGCCAGATCGATGATGTTCTGGTCGGAGGTAAGGATCAGATTCTCGCCGCCGCCGCCCTGGCCGGCGAAATCGTCGGTGTTGATCTGCTGCACGTCGACCTTGGTCACCGCGGCGAACGGCGCGGGGAGCGTCAGGCGGATGCCCGGCTCCAGCGTGCCCGAATAGCGGCCGAACAAGGTGACCACGCCGCGCTGCTGCGGGCCAATCTGGTGAAAGCTGGTGAACAGGATCCAGACGACGAGGATCAGCCCGACGCCGATCGCCCATAGCGAGCGGGCATTGGGCGCGCCCGGCATGCCCGAGAAACCGCCATTATTGCCGCCGCCGCCGCCGCCAGTGCCACGCGCCCGACGCAGGAACTCGTCGAGCGCGGTCGGCTTGGCGCCGCCGCGTGGCGCGCCGGGGGGCACCGCCCAGGGGTTGCGCGGACCGTCGCCGCCGGAACCGCCATTGTTGCTGTTGCCATTGCCCCACGGGCTTTTCGGCGCATCGGCATTGAGGATGTTGAAGCGCTGGAGCCAGCCGGTGAGGATCGTCATTCCATCTTTATAGGTAGGATGCGTTCACAAAAACAGTGGCAAGCGGCGTCGGCGCGCCTATCTCCGCGACAATGACACAAGATGTTACAGTGAATGCGGCGATCGCGCCGTTTGCCGGCCAGCGCGCCACCGTCCGCATCGACGATGGTCGGGCCAGCATCATCCTCGACGTGACCGGCTTGGATGCCACTGCCGGCGATGCGCTCGAGGCCGCGGTGCGCGCCGCGGCGCTCGCCGTGCCGGGTATCGCCACGGTGCGTATCGCGCAGACCGCGCAGCGCACGACGCGGCGGATCATCGCGGTGGCCAGCGGCAAGGGCGGGGTGGGCAAGTCCACCGTCTCGGCCAATCTCGCGCTCGGCCTGCAGGCGCTGGGCCGCAAGGTCGGATTGGTTGACGCCGATATTTACGGCCCCTCACAGCCTAAATTGATGGGCGTTGACGGCAGTCGTCCGCAGGCGACCGATAAATTGCTCGATCCGGTGCCGACGCCGCACGGCATCGGGCTGCTGTCGATGGGGCAGCTGGTGCCGGCCGACCAGGCGATCGCCTGGCGCGGGCCGATGGCGGCGGGCGCGCTGACCCAGCTGATCGTGGCCAATTGGGGCGCTGCCGATACGCTGGTGGTCGATATGCCGCCCGGCACCGGCGATATCCAGTTGACCATGGTGCAGAAGCATAAGCCCGCCGGCGCGGTGATCGTCTCGACCCCGCAGGACCTGTCGCTGATCGACGCCAAGCGCGCGATCGACCTGTTCCAGAAGGCGGGCGTGCCGATCATCGGCCTGATCGAGAACATGGCCGGATACGCCTGCCCGCATTGCGGCGAGATCTCCGACCCGTTCGGCAAGGGCGGGGCGGAGACTGTGGCGGGGGAGCTGGGCATCCCGTTCCTTGGTCGCATTCCGCTCGATATCGCCATCCGCACCGCCTCGGACGCCGGGAACGCGGCGGAAGCAGGGGCGTTCAGGGAAGTCGCGGCGCGAGTCGATGCGTGGATGACCGCCGCCTGACTGGGAAGGACCGTGATGCCGCTGACTACCGATGCCGAGATCAAGGCTTTGCTCGAAGGCGCCAAGACCATTGCCTTGGTCGGTGCGTCCGACCGGCCCGACCGCCCGTCCTACGGTGTGATGAAGACGCTGCAGGAGCACGGCTACCGCGTCATCCCGGTCAACCCGCAGATCACCGGTGAGCACGTCCATGGCGAGTTCGTGTTCCGCGAGCTCGCGCAGCTCGGCGACCCCATCGATATCGTCGATATCTTTCGCAATTCGGCGGCGGCCGGCGAGGCGGTCGATCAGGCCATCGCGATCGGCGCCAAGGCGGTGTGGATGCAGCTCGGCGTGGTCAACGCGGAAGCCGCGGCGCGCGCCGAGGCGGCGGGCCTGCAGGTGGTGATGGACCGCTGCCCGGCGATCGATATCCGGGCGCTGGGCGTGGCCCGGATCGCCGCCTGATTATCGCCACGATTGGGGATCAGCCTGCGTGTCCATGATCCTGCTCCTGCTGGCGGCGCAAGCCGCGACCATCGTTTCGACCAAACCCCAGGCGGAATCCTGGTCGATCCTCGAACCCGTGGCCAATGAGCGTTGCGTCTCGCGCTACGATGGGGAGAAGAAACCGGACGAGATCATCGTCTGCGCGCAGCCACTCCCGTCGCAAAAATTGCCTTATCCCGACGAGGTCGTGCCGGCCGGGCCGACGCCGTCCAATCGTGAACTGACCGGCCGTGGGGCGCTGGCGGCCGAAGGCGCGCCGTGCGCGACGCGTATGGAGGGCTGCACCGTCGGCTTCGGCCCGCCGATTATGCCGATCGTCATGGGCGTCGTCGATGTTGCCAAACAGGTATTCGCCAAGAAGCCGGACAAGACGGGCAGGGTGCCGATCAAGCTGGATGACGAACCGACCGGCCGGTTGCTGCCGTAAGGGGCTAAGCGCATCCTCCCCGGTGCGGGGAGGTGGCAGGCGAAGCCTGACGGAGGGGGTTGGCCGGCAACGCAGCCGTAGCGTTGCCGGCCAACCCCCTCACCATTCGCGTGAAGAACGCGAATGGTCCCCCTCCCCGTGCCGGGGAGGAGCAATTACCCCAGAATATGCATCCACATCGGCTGCCCCACCAGGCTCTGTGACCCGCGCAACCGCTCCAGCGCCTGCGCCACGGCGCGCTCCGGCCCTTCGTGCGTGACGATGGCCACCAGCACGCTGCCATTCTCGCTGCCCGAGCCGCGCTGGATCAGACTTTCGATCGACACGCCGGCATCGCGCATCGCCGCGGCGATCTCGGCCAGCACGCCGACCCGGTCCTCGACCATGAAGCGCACATAGGAGCGCGTGCGGCGCTCGCTGGTGTCGGCGGCCTCATGCTGCGCCAGCGAGTCAGCGGGCATGGCGAAGGCCGGGCCGAATTCGCCGCGCGCGATATCGATCAGATCGGCGACCACCGCGCTGGCGGTCGGCCCGTCGCCCGCGCCGGCGCCCTGGAACAGCAATCGGCCGACGAAATTCCCCTCCGCCACCACCGCATTGGTCGCGCCGGTGACATGCGCCAGCGGATGGCTGACGGGCACGAGATGCGGATGGACGCGCTGGAACAGGCCGTGCGGGCCATCCTCGGCCACGCCGAGCAAGCGGATGCGATAGCCGAGCGCCGCCGCTTCGGCGATGTCCGCGGCGATGACGTGGCGGATGCCGTTGGCCATGACGGTCGGGAAGGCCGGCTGCGTGCCAAAGGCGATGCTGGTCAGGATGGCCAATTTGTGCGCGGCATCGATGCCGTCGATATCGAATGTCGGGTCGCTTTCGGCAAAGCCCAAAGCCTGCGCCTCGGCCAGCACGTCGGCAAAGTCGCGGCCTTCCGCTTCCATCTTGGACAGGATGAAATTGCACGTGCCGTTAAGGATCCCGTAGACCCGCGCGATCTCGTTTGCCGCCATGCCTTCGCGCAGGCCCTTGATCACCGGGATGCCGCCCGCCACTGCGGCTTCGAACTTGAGCGCCGCGCCGGCGCTTTCTGCGGCCCGCGCGAGTTCCAGCCCGTGATGCGCAATCATCGCCTTGTTGGCGGTGACGAAGCCCTTGCCGGATTTCAGGGTGGCGCGGGCCAGCGTGAGGGCAGGGCCATCCGATCCGCCGACCAGTTCGACCACCACATCGGCATCGGGGTGCGCGGCAAGCGCCGTGGTATCGTCGACCCAGTCGAAGCGCGACAGATCGACGCCGCGATCCTTGCTGCGATCGCGCGCGGAAATGGCGACGATCTCGATCGGCCGGCCGGCCCGTCGCGCGATCAGCGCGCCGTTGGTCTCGAGCAGGCGCACGACGCCACCGCCGACGGTGCCGAGCCCGGCGAGCGCGATACGCAGTGGTTTGGTCATTGGTCAGCCCCTTTTGGCGGGCGGTAGCGGGAAGAGCGGGACCGGCGCAACGCAAATCCTCCCCGGCACGGGGAGGGGGACCAGCGAAGCTGGTGGAGGGGGCGGGCCGGCAACGCTACGGGTGCGTTGCCGGCCCGCCCCCTCCGTCAGCCTGCGGCTGCCACCTCCCCGTGCCGGGGAGGATTGCTCACTTCTTCACCAGACCGATCTCGACGAGCCGTTCATGCAGATACTCATGCGCCGTAATCGGCGTCGGATATCGGTTCGGATTGCCCGCGGTAATCGTTTGCGGCAGCGTCTCGATCAGAAAGTCCGGTGCGGGATGCAGGAAGAACGGCATCGAATAGCGCGAATGGCCGCGGCGCTCCGGTGGCGGGTTGACCACGCGGTGCGTGGTCGAGGGCAAGACATGATTGGTCAGCCGCTGCAGCATATCGCCGACATTGACCACCATCGCCCCCGCCGGCGGCTTGACCGCCAGCCACTGGCCATCGCTGCCGAGCAGTTCGAGCCCGGCCTCTTCGGCGCCGAGCAGCAAGGTGATCAGGTTGATATCCTCATGCGCCCCGGCGCGCACGCCTTCGGCATCGGCGGGGATCGGCGGATAATGCAGCAGCCGCAGGATCGAATTGCCGTCCTTCACCGCCGCATCGAACCAGTCGGGCGCGAGCCCGAGATGCCGCGCGATCGCCGACAGCAGCCGGTCCCCGGCCTGATCGAACGCGGCAAACAATTCCTCGAATACGGGGCGGAAGCCCTCCGGACGCGTCGGCCAAATGTTGGGCGGCATCACGTCGGCATTCTTGTGGCCGGCGGGCAGTTCGCGCCCGACATGCCAGAATTCCTTGAGATCCACCGCGCTGGCGCCCTTGGCGATTTCGGTCTTGAACGGCGTATAGCCGCGCTGCCCGCCGCCCGCCGGCGTGTAATAGCTACGCTTCTCGTCGTCGGGCAGGTCGAACAACTGTTTGGTCTCGGCCCAGGCGCGCGCGATCAACTCGTCGGGGATGCCGTGATCGGAGACGACCGCGAAGCCGAAGCGTTCGAACGAGCCGCCCAGCGCCGCGGCGAAGCCGGCGGGATCGGCGGCCTCGTCGTTCAGCGATAGCGCGGGGACCTCGGCAGAGGCTGGGGCGGCGAGGGAATCGAGCATGTTCAAATATCCGTGTGCGAGCATTGCGCCGAGCATATCGCGTGCGGCGGCTCGCGAACAGGCTTAGCCGATGACGATCGTGCCCTTCGACTTGTCGGCGCCGTCCGGCGCGAGATCGAGGCGGAACGGCTGCTTCTCGTCGGTCGTGCCGATCAGATCGTTGCCGCTCGCCGTGATCGTGAAGCCGGCCTGTTTGGAAAGCTTGTCCAGGAACCAGTCGCGCACGGTGCTCGGCGTCGCCGGGCTGCTGAACTGCACGCGCACCGCGCCGTCACCCTTGTCGCCGGCATCGACGTTCAGCCCGCTGATCGTCGAGCCGGGGAACAGATGCACGCCGTTCATATCGAAATTCTCGGCGCTGAGCTTCATCTTGGGCAGCTTGATCTTGCCGGCAAACCCGCCGGGCAGGTTGATCGCCACCTGGCCGTTACCATCGACGCCAGCGACCATATTGCCGTCGCCGGCGTTGATCGAGACGCTCGTGCCCGGCTTGCCATCGTCGCATGCGGCGAGCGCGAGGGCGGCGACAAGGGTGAGGATGACCTTTGCGGACATGGCAGATTCCTAGGTGTTTTGCACTAATAACACACTAAGGTGATGGGTCGATTTGGTCAAGCTCGACCAACGACCCTGGCGTCGTCCGGGCCGCAGTCCGGACAACGCCAGCGGAGCGATTAGCGCAGCAGGCGTTCCATGGTCTTTTCATGCAGCCAGATGTTCATCGTCGCGCTGTCATTCTGATCGCCGGTATAACCCAGTTCCGTGGCCAGCTTCTTGCGGTTGTCCAGGCTCGAATCCATGCCGAGCGCCTTCATCAGATCGACGATCGACGTTTTCGTGTTGAGCGCCTCGCCGCGGGCCTTGGCGCGATCCTCGAGCACGGCTTCGATCGCTTCGCGCGTTGGGGCCGGCTTGGGCGCGGCGGCCGGCGGCGGCGGGGCGGCGACCGGTGCGGCGGCCGGCGCGGCGGCGGGCTTTGGGGCGGGCGCAGGCGCGGCCGGGGCCTCGTCCTTGTGGCCGAAAATCGCGTCCCTGATTGCGCCGAAAACGCTCATCGTTCTTCTCCTGAAGTGAAGCCCAATCAATCGCCGGCACGCGCTTTCGTTCCGGTGGGCGCACGCTCTTTCCGGGGTGACGCATCGTGCTGCATCTGCGAATAGCGCGGGCATGACCGCATCCGCTCCCGCCACCGACGCGCCGGCCATCGAGGGCCGCCCGGCCGACAGCCCGCCCTTGGGTTTCCGCGAATTCGTCGCGTTGATCGCCGGGCTGATGGCGCTGACCGCGCTGGGCATCGATTCGATGCTCCCGGCGCTGCCGGCGATTGGCGAGTCGCTCGGCGTGACTGGGGCGAACGAGCGGCAATTCATCATCACCGTCTTCCTGATCGGCTTCGGCGTCGCGCAGCTGGTGCATGGGCCGCTGGCCGATCGCTATGGCCGCAAGCCGGTGCTGGGCATCGCGCTTGCCGCGTATGTCGTCGCCAATATCGTCGCGGCCTTTTCGAGCAGCTTCGTGTTGCTGTTGGTGGCGCGCTTCATTGGCGGTACGGCAATCGCCGCGTCGCGCGTGGTGACCGTCGCGCTGGTGCGCGATTGCTATTCCGGCCGGGCCATGGCGCGGGTGATGAGCCTGGCCTTCATCGTGTTCATGGCCGCGCCGGTGATCGCGCCGACCTTCGGCCAGGCGGTGTTGCTGGTCGGCAATTGGCGCATGATCTTTTGGGGCATTGCGGCGGTTAGCGCGGCGATCCTGCTCTGGTTCTGGATCCGCATGCCCGAAACGCAACATGCCGAGGATCGCCAGCCTTTCTCGTTCGGCCGGCTGATCGGCGGCTGGCGGCTGACGCTCACCGATCGCTATTCGATCGGCTATACCCTGGCCTCGGCCGCCTTGATGGGCGGGCTGTATGGCTTCATCAATTCGATCCAGCAGATCGTCTTCGACGTGTTCAAACGCCCGGATCTGCTGGTGCCGATCTTCGCCTGTACCGCGGGCGCTATGGCGATCGCCAATCTGCTCAACGCCCGTATCGTGATGAAGCTCGGCACGCGGCTGATCTCGCATTCCGCGCTGATCGGGCTGATCGTCCTGGCCGGCGCGCACCTTGCCCTCACGCTGGGGGGACATGAGACGTTATGGACCTTCGCCATCCTACAGGCGCTGATGATGGCCTGTTTCGGCCTGGCCACGTCCAATTTCAGCGCCATGGCGATGGCCAATATGGGGCATATCGCCGGCACGGCCTCCAGCGTGCAGGGCTTCACCACGGTGACCGCCGGCGCATTGCTCGGCGCGCTGATCGGTCAGCAGTTCAATGGCACCACGATCCCGCTCTATCTCGGCTTCTTCGTCGCCGGGCTGGTCTCGCTGGCGGTCGTGTTCGTGGTCGAGCGTGGCCGGCTGTTCCGTCCAGCCTGAGCGCGTTTTCGTCGCCCGGTCGCGGAACCCGCGGCCGCAAACGTTGTTCGAGACTCCAGAGCCCTGCATCCCCGCAGGTACCGGAGAAGCGACATGACGATGGGCGGCTACCAAATTCCCGGCGAAGGCACGGGTGACGACGGTTTTGAAGAGGAAGGCTATGACGAGAGCCAGCGCGCCGAGATCCTCGAGGTCACGCGCGACGGCCCGACCGACGGCACCATCCTCACCGACGTCGCCCCCGATATCGGCGACGACGACGATGATGACGACGACGATCTGGAGATGATCAGCGACGAGGTCGGCGAGGAAGACGACGAGTCCGAATCGGACGAGGATGACGACGACGAGGACGATCTGCAGGAAGATTTCGAAGACGACGATGTCGATGACGACGAAATTTCCGATGGCGATGAGGTGGCGTTGAAGCCGTAAGGCGGCTGCTGTCGAACCGAATTACTTCCCCGGAGGACGCCGGGGTCCAGTCGCTAAACCATGATGGCGGGCACTGCGCCGCCTACCGCTGCCGTCGCTACTGGGCCCCGGCGTTCGCCGGGGTGATGCGTTGCTCAGGTGGCTACACGCACCATGGCTGCCGCCGCCCGGTCCAGCGCCGCGCCAGCCCCTCCGCGACCAACTTATCCCCTAACGACACGCCGCCACGCTCCACCACACGCAGCTTGCGGCCATAGCGGTCGGTGTCGCGGCCCGCCGTCACCAACGTCACTGGTCCGGCATTGAGCAGCGTCTGCAAGCGCAATGTCGCGCGGCCGCCCAGATCCGCCTCCAGCGCGCAGCGTGAGGGATGCGTTTCGGGCGTGTCGATATCGGCGATGCGGATCTTTTCGCCCGCCATCCAGAATGTGTCGCCATCGACCACACAGTTCGTCCCGCCGCCGCGAAAGCACAGATCGAACAGCGTCCCTGTCACGGTCGGCGCCGCCGCTGCCCCGAATAGCGAGAGATCCGGCGCCAGGCGTTCCAGCGCCACGCCACCCAACACGCCGCCCAGCAACCATAACGCTATGCCGGAGACGCCCCAGGTGCGGCGGCGTTGCCGCCTGGTCGCCAGGCGCTGATGCCATTGATAATCGTGCCGCATCGCCGCGGCCTAGGGGCAGGGTGTTACCAGATCGCCAACAGATGCATCCGCGGTGGGAGGCCCGCCTAGGTTAGGGACAGGCGCCGCCCCTCAATCCAGATACAGATAGGCCGGATCGAACTCGGCATAGTCGCGCAGCCGATCCCAGTCGTGAATCTGCACCAGCCCCTGACGGAACTCGACCAGCCCGCGCTCGCGCAACTGTCGCAGCATGCGGTTGGCGTGCACCGCGGTCAGCCCACAGGCGTCGGCCAGATCGATCTGCGTGACCGGGAAATCATAGTCGTTGCCGCGCGTCATGCCGATCCGATCGAGCCGCACGAACATTTCGCAAAACAGATGCGCGAGCCGCACGGCCGCGCCGCGCGAGCCGACCGAGACGATCCATTCGCGATTGATCGCGGCATCGATCAAGGTCGAGCGCCACAGCAATTCGGTCAGCGTGGCGGAGTGGCTGGTCAGCGCGCGGACCGCTTCGTGCGGGAAGGTGGCGACCGTCACCGGGGTCAGCGCGGCGACCGAATGTTCGAGATATTTCAGCGGATAGGAATGTAGGTCGACGAAATCGCCCGGCACATGGATGGCGAGGATCTGGCGGCGGCCGTCCGGCGTATCCTTGTAGCGCTCGACGAACCCGCTGAGCAGCAGCGTGCAGTTTTTGAGCGGCGCACGTTCGCGCACGATGATGCGCTTGGCCGCATAATCGATCGTGGCGGCCGCCGCGGCTTCCAGCGCAGTGCGCTCGTCGTCGGACAAGGTCGGCTTGCGGTGCGTTTGCAGGAACAGTTTGGTGATCATCCGTCCCGTGGCATACCAGTCACCGGCAATCTGGCAATACTCCCGCCACCTTCGTCTGCCTGGCGCACGGAACGTCGGCCGCCCGCGGCGCGTTTTCCCGCCAGATCGAGGATCTATAGCCAGGTTGGGAACGACGATGCCGCGCGAACCATCTGATACGCCCCTCAAGGCGACGGCGGAATCTGGCGAGGTCTTGCTCGACGGGGCGGATGGGCTCGCCGCCTCGATGACGCCAGCCGCGGCGCGCGCCTCGGCCCAGGCGCTCGACGCCGCGGCGGACGCGGCCGAAGGGCAGGCGTCGGAAGACGCGGCCATCTAACCTATCCGTCGCCATTGCCGTGAAGCGGTAGCAGGGCGTAAATATCGCTTTGGTCGATTGGCCGTTTCGGGCCCAAATTTATTTGCATGGCGGCACTTCTCCGCTTGCGTTTGCGCAACGCCAGCTTTGACCACGCGTCGCGCCGCATCGCGCCCGGAACGATGCTGCGAAGCGACTCGGAATAGCGACGAACCGAGTCTTTCAAGCGTCATTTACTGTCTTGCGTGGCGCGGCGATTGGGCACAATCTGTAGGGGTTGAGTTCGGGGGCGGACCCAAGAGCTGGTAGAACGAGGTCGCGATATCCATATCGTGGCCAGGCCCGGAGCGCAGCCAATCGGTAGCGCTAAGGTCGCATTTTGTTCTCCCTCTTGCCGCCGGGAATGATAGCATGGGGGTTCGCCCCCCGATTCGAACGGACCGGGAACATTCGGTCAGCAGAGCTAGTGATCGATAGGACGGCACGATGGATTTTAGAGACCAGGAAGTGAGCGTAGATATGGCCACCGAGACGATGGAAGCGGACACCGTGACGGCGACGCAAGGCGTGCAGGGCAATGCCGATCGCAAGCTCGAGGCGCGCGGCGATTCGAAGGAAGTGCATGCGCAGCTCTATCCGGTCGAGGTCGATCACTCGCGCGACGCGCTGCTGACCGATTTCGGCAAGGATACGCTCAACGACCGCTATCTGCTGCCGGGCGAGCGCTACCAGGATCTGTTCGTCCGCGTGGCGTCTGCTTATGCCGATGACGCCGCGCACGCGCAGCGCCTGTACGACGCAATCTCGCAGCTCTGGTTCATGCCGGCGACTCCCGTTCTGTCCAATGGCGGCACCGGGCGTGGCCTGCCGATCAGCTGCTATCTTAATTCCGTGCCGGATAGCTTGGGCGGCATCGTCGATACCTGGAACGAGAATGTCTGGCTCGCCTCGCGCGGCGGCGGCATCGGCACCTATTGGGGCAATGTCCGCGGCATTGGCGAGCCGGTCGGCCTCAACGGCAAGACCAGCGGGATCATTCCCTTCGTCCGCGTGATGGATTCGCTGACGCTGGCGATCAGCCAGGGCAGCCTGCGGCGCGGGTCGGCCGCGGTGTATCTGGATGTGTCGCATCCCGAGATCGAGGAATTCCTCGAGATCCGTAAAGCCTCGGGCGATTTCAACCGCAAGGCGCTCAACCTGCACCACGGCGTGTTGCTCACCGACGCATTCATGGAGGCGGTGCGCGCCGGCGACGAATGGGTGCTGCGCAGCCCCAAGGACCAGACCGAGCGCGGCCGCGTCGATGCCCGCAGCCTGTTCCAGAAACTGGTCGAGACGCGCCTGGCCACTGGTGAGCCGTACATCGTGTTCGCCGATCACGTGAACAAGGCGATGCCCAAGCATCACCGCGATCTCGGGCTCAAGGTCTCGACCTCGAACCTGTGTTCGGAAATCACGCTGCCCACCGGCAAGGATCATCTCGGCAACGAGCGCACCGCAGTGTGCTGCCTGTCGTCGCTCAACCTCGAAACCTGGGACCAGTGGAAGGACCAGAAGGGGTTCATCGAGGACGTCATGCGTTTCCTCGACAACGTGCTGCAGGATTATATCGATCGCGCCGAGCCCGGCATGGAGCGCGCGGCGTATAGCGCGGCGCGCGAGCGCTCGGTCGGCCTTGGCGTGATGGGCTTCCACTCGTTCCTGCAGGCGCGCGGGCTCGCTTTCGAAGGCGCGATGGCCAAATCGTGGAACCTGCGCATGTTCAAGCACATCAAGGCGCAGGTCGATGAAGCCTCGATGCAGCTTGCGGTCGAGCGCGGCCCGTGCCCCGATGCGGCCGACATGGGCGCGATGGAGCGGTTCAGCTGCAAGATGGCGATCGCCCCGACCGCGTCGATCTCGATCATCTGCGGCGGCACATCCGCGTGCATCGAGCCAATCCCGGCCAATATCTACACGCACAAGACGCTGAGCGGCTCGTTCTCGATCAAGAACCCGTATCTCGAGAAATTGCTCAACGAGAAATCGAAGAATAGCGATGCGGTGTGGAACACGATCCTGGAGAAGGGCGGCAGCGTCCAGCATCTCGATTTCCTCAGTCAGGAGGAAAAGGATTGCTACAAGACCAGCTTCGAGATCGACCAGCGCTGGCTGATCGAGCTCGCCGCGGATCGCACGCCCTATATCGATCAGTCGCAGTCGCTCAACCTGTTCATTCCGGCCGATGTCGAGAAATGGGACCTGCTGATGCTGCACTTCCGCGCCTGGGAATTGGGCATCAAGTCGCTATATTATCTGCGCTCGAAATCGGTGCAGCGGGCAGGCTTTGCCGGCGGCGTGGAAGCCGACAATACGATCGAGCCGCCCAAGTTCGATCTCGGCGAAACGACCGATTACGATGAATGCCTGGCGTGTCAGTAGCCTGAAGAGGGCGGCGAGCGGCGGACGGGCCGTTCGCCCGGATAAGGTCGCTGAAAAGGAACTGCGGCATGGATCAGAAATCGGGCTGCACCTTGATTGCCATTGTCGGCGGCGCACTGCTGTTGCTGGTGATCATGCTCGCCTATCCGCAATATCGCGTCTATTCGCAGCGCCTTGCCGGGCAGGCGGCGTTGGCCGAGGCGCAATCCTCGCGTCAGGTCGCGATCTTGGAAGCGCATGCCAAAAAGGAAAGCGCGATCTCGCTCGCCGAGGCTGAAGTGATCCGGGCCAAGGGTGCTGCGCAGTCCAACGCGATCCTGCAGGGCAGCCTCGGTGGCCCAGAAGGGTATCTGCGCTATCTGCAGATACAGGCCTTGGAATCGAGCCGCGCGTCGCTGATCTACGTGCCTACGGAAGCCGGTCTCCCGGTCACCGAAGTGCGGCGCCTGGGCACCGAGCCGCCGAGCGCAGATCGATGACCATGGGTGCTACCTCTGGGCGACGGGCGCGAAAAACCCCGGCCCGCGCGGTGCGGACCGGGGTTGATCATCGTGCGTCGGTCGCGCGGGAAAGCTTACGCCTCTTCTTCCAGCCCGACGGCCACATCGGCGTTGGCGCTCAGCCGCACCTTGTCGCCTTCGACCTCGGCGACCAGGCCGCCCGAAATGTAATGGTGATGCCCTTCATGCGCGCCGGTGCCCTCGGTGACCTGCGCGCCCGAATCCTTCTTGGTCAGCTTGATGCGGTCGCCCTCGACATGGTCGACGGTGCCGACATGCACGCCGTCCGCGCCGATGACTTCCATATGCTCTTTGATTGCGCTGAGATCGGCCATGTGGGTAGCTCCTTCGTTACGGTTGCGGCATCTGAACGCACAGGGACCGAGTTGGTCGCATGAGCTGGCAGATCCTCATCATGTATGGCGTCGCCACGGTGTTTTCCATCGGCGGGGCGTTTATGCTGCTCGCGCTGACGCGGCCTGCCGGCCCGGCCAAGGTCTATGTCTTCCGCATGGTCGGGATCATGGCGCTGGCCGCGGGCATCGTGCTCGGCATGTCGGCGACGGCGATGTGGCAGTGGAGTGCTGCGTCGTGAGCCGGTTCAGCACGCCAGGGAGGCGATCGACATGGTAACATTCCTGTACGGCATGATGATCCTGGGCGGCGCGGTCGCCTTCATCGGGGGGCTCGTCCTCCTGGTGTTTGGCGAACAACTGCGCGCGCGCGACGAACGCGCCGGCCGCATTACCGACAAATATCCCACCCCGCAGGCACAACGCCGGCTGGCCATCATCCTCACGGTGATCGGCCTGGCCTGCCTGCTGCTTGCGTTCATTTTCTAGTTTTCACCGGAGTTAAGCGTCATGTCCCTCACCGAAGCCCGCAAGCAGTACAAGCCGTTCGAATATCCCTGGGCGTTCGATTTCTGGAAGCGTCAGCAGCAGATCCACTGGATGCCCGAGGAAGTGCCCCTGGGCGAGGATTGCCGCGATTGGGCGCAGAAGCTCTCCGAGCACGAGCGCAATCTGCTCACGCAGATCTTCCGCTTCTTCACCCAGGCCGATGTCGAGGTGCAGGATTGCTATCACGAGAAATACGGCCGCATCTTCAAGCCGACCGAGATCAAGATGATGCTCGCCGCGTTCAGCAACATGGAGACGGTGCATATCGCCGCCTACAGCCATTTGCTCGACACGATCGGCATGCCCGAGAGCGAATATGGCGCCTTCCTCGAATATAGCGAGATGAAGGACAAGCACGATTACCTGCAGACCTTCGGCGTCGACAGCGACGAGGATATCGCCAAGACGCTGGCCATGTTCGGCGGCTTCACCGAGGGGCTGCAGCTGTTCGCCAGCTTCGCCATGCTGATGAACTTCCCGCGCTTCAACAAGATGAAGGGCATGGGGCAGATCGTCACCTGGTCGATCCGCGACGAGACATTGCACTGCGAAGGCATCATCAAGCTGTTCCACGCCTTCTGCGCGGAGCGGAATTGCTTCACCAAAGCGGTCCAGTCCGACATTCGCGAGATGTGCCAGCACACCGTGCATCTGGAGGACAATTTCATCGATCTCGCGTTCGAAATGGGCCCGGTCAACGGCATGACCCCCAAGGAGATCAAGAAGTACATCCGCTACATCGCCGATTGGCGGCTGGGCCAATTGGGCCTCAAGCCGATCTACATGATCGACGAACATCCGCTGCCCTGGCTGGCCCCGATGCTCAATGGCATCGAACATGCCAACTTCTTCGAACAGCGCGCGACCGAATATTCGAAGGGGGCGACGCGGGGCAATTGGAACGAAGTGTGGGACGGCTTCGACAAGCGCCAGAAGGCCAAGGCCGGCCCGGCGGCGAATGAGGAGATGGTGTCCGGCGGGGATATGTTCTCGCAGGCGGGGATTGCGGCTGAGTGACAGGGTTAGATGACGACGGCTCTGCTACCGACCCTCGGTCGGTAGCAAACCTAATCTTGAAAACGGCAGGAAGACCGTTGTCAAATTTGGAACTACAAAAACTTCTATACTTTGCGCATGCTGCATACATTATGCGAAACAAGAAAGCTTTAGTGAGTGGATATTTCGAAGCGTGGACTTATGGACCGGTTCATCCCGCAGTATATTCTTCTTTTAAATCTTCCGGATCGGAGCCGATAACCACATTGGCTCAAAAAAAGGACATTAGGACCGGCGAAATTACCGAGATTGATGTCCCTACGGACCCAGAAATTGTCAGCGTAGTGCGCAAAACCGTACACTCACTTGGGGATATGACGCCCGGACAACTCGTAAAGCTCTCTCACGCAAAAGATGGTGCTTGGGATGTCGTATACGCACGGTCGAAGAATGAGCGAATGCTAGGATTGCGAATATCAAATGAACTAATACGAGAGCGTTACAGGAATCATTGGCTGTCAGCAGATAAACTTAATCACGTGGAGGAACCAAGTGAAGATACGCCACTTACCTATCACCGATTTGGCTAGAATTTGCGTTCAGCCATATGACATGCAACGACACGCTCTTAAGCAGGTCAAGGGTGGTGGTCAGGGGCCGAACTATAACCCGACCCGAGGGCAGTTTGTTGGAATCGTCAACCGGCAACCTGGCGTTTTTCGTGCCGCTCGCGACCCTTGGGCTGTCGTGGAAAAGCACATAAAAAAGGCCAGTCGATCCGTCGAAGAGCAGGAGATGAACATCCCTGTTGCTCAGCAGTTGTATGATTACTGCGAATTTGAACACGTTCATGCGACGGAGTTAGATGGGTATCCGATTTCGTTTTCCGTTGGTCCAAAGCTGCTTTGCTGGTCTCCCGCGCTATTTATTTATCCCGATCGCATCACTATCCCGTTTCTGGATTTGCGGCGGGGTCGCAATCTAACACGAGAAGCGCGTCGATGCATTTTTTCTCTGCAACATCACGCGCTGCGAGTTAACAATCCAGACTATCGCGACGAAGTGACCCTCGAGGTGTTCCAGTTCAACGCGGATGAGCAGAGAACGATTAAGGTCAGAGCCGAAGACGGAATGTGGCTGTATTCGTATGATCAGCTAGAACAGATGATCACGCGCACGCAGCTTCTTTGGTTTGATGTACTCGCTGGGAGGGAGGAAGAGTTGAAGAGGAGGTCGGGGGGGCGCAAAGGAGACCTCCTATAATCGAAGAAATTAGTAGATGACCGTTGCCCGCTAGACTGGCGGATAGTTCCGCCTCGTATGCAGCACGGTGAGCACATCGATTTCCCCCTCCGGCGCAATTGCAAAGATGATTCGATACGGTAGCCCCGCCACGGCAAACACGCGGGTACCTGCAACCTCGCCGAGCCGACCCAGCTTCGGAAACTGCCCGAACATCATCGCCGTCTGGAGTAGCCGGCTGACGACCCGCTCGGCCGCCCGCTCATTGTCCTGCGCGATCCATTCGTGGATTGCGACCAAATCGTCCCGCGCCTGCGGCGTGAGGTTAACCTTCAAGCTTGAGGTCGCGCCACACCTGCTCGACCGGGATCATCGCCGCGCGGTCGCGGCTTTGCGCTAATCCGCGCTCGATCTTCGCGCGCTGCCATGCCGCATAACCGGACTCCTCCCGCCCTCTTGCGGCAAGCTTCTCGGCGGGAAGGGCGATCGGCGTCATAGGGTAAATATATGCGCTCCAGCGGACGAAGAAAAGCGCACCATGGCCCTGAGCCACGACAGTACAAACGGCCGCCGCACCGCGCTCGTCCTGTCTAGCGTCGCCACATCGATGTCCTGGCGATGGAACTGTCGCTCAAGGTCAGCCGGTCCTTTACTTGGCTCGGTCCGATGGCGATCGAGGGCGCCCGGATTCATCGAGGCGATATGCTTCTTCCGAAAACCGGGTCCCAGATCCGACCGCTCGCCCTTGACGACCCCCTCCCACCCCCGGCACATAGCCCCCGCGCCCTGGGGAGGGCCATCATCCGGGGGGGATCATCATGCCGTCATTGCTGTTCATCGCGTCCATGCTCGCCGCCGCGCCGGTGCAAGGCGAGGACCTCACCGTCGATCTGATGTGTCATGGTCGTGGCGACGTCAGCTACACCACCAATGTCGCGCGTGCCGAACCGGGCAAGCCCAAGCCGCCGGCGCAGTTCCGCACGTTCCGCGATCCGTTCCGCGGCGTCGTGCAGGTGCGCGTGCGCGGCGGCAAGGCGGAGGCGCTGTTGCCGCCAGAGATGCTGCGCAACAATCCCGGGCGCAGCTGGTCGCCGATCATCAAGTTCCAGGTCAGCGAGAGCGAGATCCGCGGCAAGGTCGAACTCGGCATCCTCTATGCCCCGCTGATCAACGTCAATCGCGCCACCGGCGACATCAGCATCAGCGGCTCGATGAGCAATTTCGCCGGATCGTGCGAACCCTATGATCCCGGGCAGCGCCGCTTCTGATCGGACGGGCGTCGCTGCGCGGCGCGCCCAACGCTGGCAAAAACCGCTGTCCTACACGAACCGATATGGTTATCTAAATCCGCTCCAACCCTCAAGGAGCGAGTCGATGGCCAGCAAATCCCGCCCCGCCGCGGCCCCCGAGCCCGAATTCTTCCCCGATTTCACCCCCGTCCCCCGCGCGCAGCGCGAGGATGGCTGGACGCCCGACAAGCAGGTGGCGTTCATCACCGCGCTGGCCGAATGCGGCTGCATCGCCGAGGCGTGCAAGGCGGTCGGCATGGCGCGCGTCTCGGCCTATCGGCTGCGCGCCGATCCGCATGCCGCCGGCTTCCGCGCGGCCTGGGAAAACGCGCTCGATTATGCCGTGCGCCGCATCGCCGACAATGCCTTTTCGCGCGCGCTGCACGGCGTGTCCTGGCCGATCTTCTATCACGGCGAGCAGATCGGCGAGCGCATCCGGCACGACGAGCGGCTCGTCATGTTCCTGCTGCGCACGCGCGATCCGCTGCGCTATGCCCCGCCCAGTGGCGTGCAGCTGACCGTCGATCCGTGCGAATTGCCCGCCCGGCGCCTGCGCGACAGCCTGGCGGATCTTGAGGATCAGGCGTTCGAGGCGGCGTACAGGCTCGAGGCGGAACGCGCCGAATGCGGCGGCACCGCCGCCGCGGGCGACCCGGCCGAGGGGGATTTCGAGCGGGACGTGGTGTAACTTTCGTTACTTTCGGTGCCGCTTGACGGCTCGAAATAGATGATACAACATCACGTCAGCAGCGCCCCGCTGCGATAGAAGGGACAAGGTGTTATGACTGCCCGTTCCACTTCGTACCGCCCCGCCCAGGACGAGCCGCTGTTCACGGCAATGAACATCACGCCGCTGATCGATGTGTTGCTCGTGCTGCTGGTCATGATGATCCTGACCATCCCGATCATGACGCACAAGATCCCCGTCGATCTGCCGCAGGGGCCGGCCGAGCGCACGCCGGCGACGATCCACCGCGTCGCGCTGACCGCGGCGGGCGGGCTCGTCTGGGATGGCGCGCCGATCGCGCAAGCGGCGCTGCCCGCGCGGCTGGCGCGGTTCCTGAAGGAGGACAATGCGCAGTTGCACATCCAGGCCGAGCCGCAGGCGCGCTACGAGCGGTTCGCGCAGACGCTGGCCACGATCCGCGGCGCCGGCGTGACGCGGCTGGGCTTTATCGGCAACGAACGCTTCGCCGATTTCAGCGCGCCGCCGCGCTAGATCGCGGAACGGGCGGGGGCGGGGCCGCGTTGAAGGGCTCCGACCCGTGTCCCGAAGGTGCCCCTATGCGTCTGTTCCTCGTGCTTCCCGTGTTGCTCGCCGGCTGCGGCCCGGCCGACACGCCGCCGGCGAACAATGTCGATATCGATGCCGCCGCCGAGGCCGCCGAAAACAGCATCGATACCTACGCCGCCGCCACGCCGGCCCCACCGGCAGCGGCGCCCAGCACCGCCCTGCTGGCCCGACCGACTCCCGTGCCGAGCCCGTCGCCTGCCGCCACGCTGGCGCCGCTCGATCCGCCCGCGCCCGGCACGCCCGGCGGCCTGCCCGACGATCGCACGCCAATCTCCGAAGCGCCGTTCACTGCCGACAGTGCGCAAGGCGCGGCGGATGTGGTGCAGACCTATTATGCGCTGCTCGGCGAGCAGAAATACGCCCGTGCCTGGCGCCTCTGGGGGCATGATGGCGCGGATTCGGGGATGAGCGCCAAGGCTTTCGCCGCAAGCTTCGCCAAGTTCAGCGAATATCACGCCAATGTCGGCGCGCCCGGTGCGATCGATGCGGGCATGAGCCAGCGCTGGGTCACTGTCCCGGTGCAGGTCTATGGCCGGCTGACCACGGGCACGCCGGTCTATATGCTCGGCAAGGTCACCTTGCACCGCATCGTCGAGGGCGTCGGCGGGCCCAAGTCACAACAGCAATGGCGCATCCGCACGATCGACGTGAAGCCCCGGCCCAAGGGCTGATGTCGCTCCCCTCCCGGTAACGGAGGGCTAGGTCAGGCTGAGCGGCGTACCGGCACCGCCATCGTCCCGGTGTTCAGCCGCTCGAGGTTGAAATGCTCGGCGAATTCGAGCCCCGCTTTGCCGTCCGCTGCCCAGCGCAGCTTGGCCGGGAACATCTGGTCCTCGATCAGCTCGATCAGGATATCGAGGCCGATCGCGCTCTCGTCGACATCGATCCCGTCGATCATCGCGCCGGTCGCGGATATGTTGCGGATGCGGATCTCGCCCTGCACCTCGCCGGCGCTGATCCGCGCTCTCCGCAGCATCGTCTGGCGCGGCGAGCGGCTGACGCGGTAGCCGCCCGCCGTCGCCATGCCGTCCGCCGCAGCCAGCTGCTTGAGCACTTCGCTGGCGCGCGCCGGCTTGCCATAGACATAGCCCTGGATGTGGCTGCAGCCGAGATCGCGGATCAGCGCGATTTCGTCCTGCAGCTCGACCCCCTCGGCGGTGGTTTCCATGCCCAACGTATCGGCGAGCGTGACGATCGCCTTGATGATCGCGGTGTTGCGATTGCCCGGAATCGCCGCGCCTTTGACGAAGCTCTGGTCGATCTTGATCTTGTCGAACGGCGCTTTCTTGAGATAGCCCAGCGAGGAATAGCCGGTGCCGAAATCGTCGAGCGCCAGCCGAACGCCTAGACCCTTGAGCATCTTGAACATGTGGTCCGATGTCGCGTCCTCGGTCAGGAACACGCTTTCGGTGATCTCCAGCTCGAGCCGCGCCGGACGGATGCCGGATTTGGCCAGCGCGCTGGTCACCACCGTGGGCAGGGCGGGATTGGCGAATTGGATCGGCGAGACGTTGACCGCGACGCGGACGTCGTTGGGCCAGCCCGCCGCCTCGGTACACGCGGTGCGCAGCACCCATTCGCCGATCGCCTCGATCAGCCCGCACTCCTCGGCCACGGGGATGAAATCGGCCGGCGAGACGGCGCCGCGCGTCGGATGGTCCCAGCGCAGCAGTGCCTCATAGCCGACGATGCGTTCGGTCTTGGTGCTGACCACCGGCTGATAGGCGACATGGAACTGATCCTGCACCAAGGCGGTGCGCAGATCGTCCTCGAGCTGCTTGCGGCTCTTGGCGCCGGCGAGCAATTCACCGCGGAAGAAGCGATGCACGCCGCGCCCGTCGGCCTTGGCAGCGTAGAGTGCGAGATCGGCGTTGCGGATCAGCGTCTCGGCGTCGCGGCCATCGTCCGGCGCGATGGCAATGCCCGCCGAGCAACCGATCGTGATCGAGGACCCGTCGATGAAATAGGGCTGCGACAATGCGGCGATGATCGTGCGGGCCAGCTCGCTCAGCCGCTCGCGATTGCCTTCCGTCGGCAGTACGATCTGGAACTCGTCGCCGCCCAGCCGCCCGACCAGCCCGGTCTCGCCGACCGCGCGGGTCAGCCGTTGGCCGACCTGCTTGAGCAGCGCGTCGCCGACCTGATGGCCAAGCGTATCATTGACCGCCTTGAAGCGATCGAGATCGAGCAGGAGCAACGCGCTGGTGCGTGCCGTGCCGCTCGCCAGCGTCTGATCGAGCGCCATGCGCATGCGCTGGCGGTTGGCCAGCCCTGTCAGGCCGTCAAACAGCGCCAGGCGGTTGATTTCCGCATCCGCGCGGCGACTTTCCGTGAGATCGCTGCCGCTGCCGACAAAGCCCTGGAATCGGCCGAGCTCGTCGCTGACCGGGCGGCCGCTGATCGACCACCAGCGTTCCAGCGTGCCGCCGCTCGCCGGGCGTACCGAATAGTTGGAAAATGCCGTGCGGGCGGAGAGATGGAAGGCGAGCGTGCGTTCGGTTTCGGGCGCTGCACTATCGACGCGGAACAAGGCGGTCAGTGCGCTGCCGGTGGCATCGCCGCTACCCAGTTCGTCCGCCACCTTGGCGGAAAGATACGTGACGCGGCCGTGGCTGTCGGTCTGCCAGAACCAGCCGGTCGTGTTTGCCTCATATTCCTCGACCAGCCGTGTCGTCAGCCGGGCGTGCTGGTCGGTCGCATCGCGCGCGTCGATCGCGGCGCGGTCGAGCCGCACCATGCTGTACGACGCGATCGCCAGGCACAGCAGGAAGACCATGGCGATCACCGCCGCCAGGCCGAGCCCGCTTTCCACGATGATCCCCGCGACCAGCGCACCGGCAAAGCCGATCGTCGCCGCGCGCACCGGATGCAACACCGCTGCAACGACGATGATCGAGCCGAACATCGCGACGAAGCCGGCGAGGTGGCTGGGCCCGAGCGCGAGGCGGCCGCTGATTCCGAGCAGCGATAACAACGCTGCGGCGATGCAGCCGCCGCTCAGCGTGGCAGCGCGAACCTGCGCGTGCGGCGACAGCCGTCGGCCCACGGGCAGGACCAGCAGCAATAGCAGGAGCACGCCGGCGCCGACCACCGCGCCGCCACGAATCTGGATTGCCGTTAGCAGATCGGCGCGCTGCTGCGACAGGGCCGCCGCCCAAAGCATTGCCGGCGCGATGATTAGCGCAACCAGCGCGAACGGCCAGCCCGCCCGCAGCTGCGCCAGTTGCCGGCGTAACGCGTTCTGGCACCCGTCGCGATTGCCGCCGCCGGAGATCAAGTCGTCGCGAAACGCGCCTGCTGTGGCGGTAACCGCGCGGAACGGATGGAAGGAGACGGCCATGCGCGCAGCATAGGGTCAAGTCCTTGCCAAAATGGTTTCATCGCGTGGTGAACGCGCAATTTTATCCGGCTCTTTTGGAAAGCAGGAAAAGGCGGTTAAGGGAGGCGCATTCCCTAGTCCGTGAGAACCGCTCCTCCATGACCACCATCATCCGCGAAGCCGATCTGATCGAAAGCGTCGCCGACGCGCTGCAGTTCATCTCTTACTATCATCCGATGGATTATATCCGCGCGCTGGGCGCGGCGTATGAGGCCGAGCAGGGCCCCGCGGCGAAGGATGCGATCGCGCAAATCCTGACCAACTCCCGCATGTGCGCCGAAGGGCATCGCCCGATCTGCCAGGATACCGGCATCGTCAACGTGTTCGTCAAATGGGGCATGGAGTGCCGCTTCGACGAGACGACGCGTTCGCTGCAGGAGATCGTCGATCAGGGTGTGCGGCTGGCCTATCTCAACCCGGAGAACAAGTTGCGCGCCTCGGTGCTGGCCGATCCCGCCTTCACCCGGCGCAACACCAAGGACAATACGCCGTGCGTGCTGCACGTCGAGATGGTGCCGGGCAATACCGTCTCGGTCGATGTCGCGGCCAAGGGCGGCGGATCCGAGAACAAGTCGAAGTTCAAGATGATGAACCCGAGCGATTCGATCGTCGATTGGGTGCTCGAGATGCTGCCGCAAATGGGCGCCGGCTGGTGCCCGCCGGGCATGCTCGGGATCGGCATCGGCGGCACTGCCGAACATTGCATGCTGCTGGCCAAGCAGGCGCTGATGGAGCCGATCGACATGGGCCCGCTCAAGGCGCGCGGACCCCGCAACGATATCGAGGCGCTGCGGATCGAGATTTTCGACAAGGTCAACGCGCTCGGCATCGGCGCGCAGGGGCTGGGCGGTCTCTCGACCATCCTCGACGTCAAGATCCTCGACGCGCCCTGCCACGCCGCGGGCAAGCCGGTGGCGATGATCCCCAACTGCGCCGCGACGCGCCACGCGCATTTCACGCTCGACGGCTCGGGCCCGGCGTTTCTCGAGACACCCGATCTCGACGCATGGCCCAAGGTCGACTGGCAGCCTGACAGCGCCGCGATCCGCGTCGATCTCGATACGCTGACGCCGGCCGACGTGCAGGGCTGGAAGCAGGGCGATCGACTGCTGCTCAACGGCAAGATGCTCACCGGGCGCGACGCCGCGCACAAGCGCATCAAGGACATGCTCGATGCCGGCGAACCGCTGCCGGTCGAATTCAAGGGCCGGGTGATCTATTATGTCGGGCCGGTCGATCCGATCGGCGAAGAAGTCGTAGGCCCGGCCGGCCCGACCACCGCGACGCGGATGGACAAGTTCACGCGGATGATGCTCGACCAGGGATTGCTGGCGATGGTCGGCAAGGCCGAGCGCGGGGCGGATGCGACCAAGGCCATCGCCGAGGGCAAGAGCGCCTATCTGATGGCGGTGGGCGGCGCGGCGTATCTGGTGGCGCGGGCGATCAAGGGCTCCAAGGTGGTCGGCTTTGCCGATCTCGGGATGGAAGCGATCTATGAGTTCGAGGTGCAGGATTTCCCGGTGACGGTGGCGGTGGACGCCACGGGGGCGAACGTGCACCAACTCGCGCCGTTGGTGTGGAAGGAGCGGATTGCGCGGGAGCGGTTGCTCGAACAAGTGTGATCACTCTCCCGATCTGGCTCCCCGCGACGCTGTTCGCTGGCGCGCTGCAGGCGTGGCGCACGGCGGTGCAGCGGCGCGTGGGCAAGGCGCTGTCGGTCAATGCCGCGGGGCTGGTACGCTATCTGTACGGCCTGCCGATCGCGCTGGCGCTGGCCGGCGGCTACCAGTTCTTGATTGCGCCCGCGGCCTTGCCGCACCTCAACCTGTGGTTCTTCCTGTTCGCCGCCGCCGGCGGGCTGGCACAGATCATTGCCACGAACCTCCTGCTGATGGCGTTCGAGGAGCGCAATTTCGTCGTCGGCACGGCCTATTCCAAAACGGAGGCGATGCAGAGCGCCCTGCTCTCGGTGCTGCTGCTCGGCGATCGTCTCGCGCCGCTCGTCTGGCTGGGCATCGCCAGCGGCGTGGTCGGCGTGATGATCCTGTCGACCGGCGGCAAGCGCATGGGGCCGATCGAGCTGCTGCGCTCGCTCGGGCAGAAGGCGGCGATCTACGGTGTCGCGTCGGGCTTCTTTTTCTCGCTCACCACGATTGGGGTGCGCCGGGCGACGATGGAACTTGGCACCGGCGACGATCATGTCCGCGCCGGGCTGCTGACGCTGGCCGCAGTGGTAGCGCTGCAGACGTTGCTGCAAGGCGGCTATGTGTGGTGGCGCGAGCGCGAGCAGGTGCCGTTGGTGTTCGCCAATTGGCGCGTGGCGGGGCAGGTCGGGCTGATGTCCTCGCTCGGCTCCGCATGCTGGTTCACCGCCTTTGCCTCGGCGCCGGTGGCGTTGGTGCGCATCGTCGGGCAGGTCGAGATCGCCTTCACCATGGCGTTCGGCCATTTCTATCTCGGCGAGCGCATGCGCGCGAGCGAAGCGGTCGGCTTGCTGCTGGTCGGAATCGGGGTGGTGCTCGCGCTGGCGGGCGCGTTGTAGCTAGAGAACCGCCGCGACCAATTGCCGGAACGCATCGGCGCGGTGGCTGATGCTGTGCTTCAGGTCCGGATCGATCTCCCCGAACGTCTGGGTATCGCCATCGCGGACGAACATCGCGTCATAGCCAAAGCCGTTATCGCCGCGCGGCGGCCAGACCAGCGTGCCATCGACCCGGCCTTCGAACCATTCGACATGGCCGTCGGGCCAGGCCAGCGCGAGCGCGCAGACGAAGTGCGCGGCACGGCTGGCATCCGGGCCCTGTTCGGCAAGGTTCGATTCGACCGATTCCATCGCCAGCACGAAGTTCTTCGACGGCCCGCCCCAGCGCGCCGAGAAGATACCGGGATCACCGTTCAGCGCATCGACGCACAGGCCGCTGTCATCAGCCAGGGCCGGCAAGCCGGAAAGGTCGGCAGCCTGCAGCGCCTTCAGTTCGGCATTGGCGACGAAGGTGGTGCCGGTTTCTTCCGGCTCGGGCAGATCGAGTTCGGCAGCGGATACCGGCTCGATCCCGTATTGGCCGAGCAAGGCGCGGATTTCACGCACCTTGCCCTCATTGTGGCTGGCGATGACCAGCGGGCCGGGCTTCAGCTTGCGGATCGCCTGAGGCTGGTCACCTTCACCACTCATTTTGCCACTGCCTTTGCTTGCGCCGCGAAGATATCTGCGCAGCCGATACGGGCCAAACGCAGGAGACGTAGCAAAGCTTCCTCGTCGTAAGTCGCGCCTTCGGCGGTGGCCTGCGCCTCGGCGATGTTGCCGTTTTCGAGCAGCACGAAGTTTGCGTCGGCGTCGGCGTTCGAGTCCTCGTCATAATCGAGGTCTAGCACCGGCGTGCCCTGATAGATCCCGCACGAGATCGCCGCGACCTTCTGCGTCAGCGGATCGGCGGTAAGCTTGCCGCTTTCCAGCAGCCCGTCAATGGCGAGGCGCAGCGCTACCCAGGCGCCCGAAATCGACGCGGTGCGCGTGCCGCCATCGGCCTGGATCACGTCGCAATCGAGCACGATCTGGCGCTCGCCGAGCAGCTTCATATCGGTGACGGCGCGGAGGCTGCGGCCGATCAGGCGCTGAATTTCCTGCGTGCGGCCGGATTGCTTGCCCTTGGCGGCTTCGCGATTGTTGCGCGTGTTGGTCGCGCGCGGCAGCATGCCGTATTCCGCCGTCACCCAGCCTTCGCCGCGGCCGCGCATGAACGGCGGGACCTTTTCCTCGACCGAGGCGGTGACCAGCACCTTGGTGTCACCGAAGCCGATCAGCACGGAGCCCTCGGCATGTTTGGTGAAGCGCGGTTCGATCGTGATGACGCGCATCTGATCGGGGGTGCGGCCGGATGGGCGCATGGGAAGTCTCCTGGGAATGTGTGGCGCGAGCCGTAGCCAGCGAGGGAGGGCGTGTCACCCCTGGCGGGGTGCGATCGGAAAGTTAGGCTAAAGTTAGGGCAAAACGCTGCCGCTGGAATCGAAAGGTTAAGCTAACGTTAGGCCAACGACGTGGGTTTGCGGTGCTGTCCGGCACCGTGGGCGATTACGTGCTGCCGCCCGCGAGATTCGGTGCCCGACGCTGAGAAAGATCGACTGGGATTGTTTCAAAGGAAATCCAACATTGCCAGTGCGGATTACCTCGTGGGATCGCCCGCCCATTTTCCGGCACCCCGGACTTGTTCCGGGGTCCACCGTGCCGCGATCGCTCACTGGATCAGCGATGACCGGGTTTGCCATTTGGTGGACCCCGGACCAAGTCCGGGGTGACGGTGGTTGGTGGTAAGGGCGGTTTACCATGCAAACTGCCGAGGCCGTTGAGCCGTCCTGCAAAACCCCCCATATGTCCCATATGATGGCTCCCCCGATCAGCGACCTCAACGACCGCGCGCGCGATGTTTTTCGCGTGGTGGTGGAGAGCTATCTCGATACCGGGGCGGCGACGGGATCGCGGACGATCGCGCTCAGATCTGGACTCAATTTGTCGCCCGCGTCGATCCGCAACGTGATGCAGGACCTGGAGGAGCTGGGGCTGATCGCCTCGCCGCATACCAGCGCGGGGCGGTTGCCGACCGAATCCGGGCTGCGGTTGTTCGTCGACGGGATGATGCAGGCGCTGGAGCCGAGCGCGGAGGAGCGATCGGCGATCGAATCGCGCGTGTCGCAGCCGGGGCCAGTCGAGGCGGCGCTCGCTGCGACCACCGCTGCGCTGTCCGGACTGTCGGCCTGTGCCGGGCTGGTGATGGTGCCGAAGCGCGAATTGGTGCTGCGGCAGATGAGCTTCGTGCCGCTGTCGCAGGACAAGGCGCTCGCCGTATTGGTCAGCGAAGAAGGCGCGGTGGAGAACCGCGTGATCGATCTGCCGGGCGGGGTGGATCTGTCGGCGCTGGTGCAGGCGGGCAATTATATGACCGCGATGCTCTCTGGCCTGACGCTGGGCGAGGCACGCGCAAAGATCGAGCGCGAGATCGGCGAGGAGCGCGCGTTGCTCGACGGCGCGGCGCGCGACCTGATCGAGCGCGGGCTGGCGGTGTGGAGCGAGGATGGTGATCGCCGCCCGGTGCTGATCGTGCGCGGGCAGGGGCGGCTGATCGATGCGGCGGATGCAGCGCAGCTCGAACGGATCACCGATCTGCTCGACGATCTCGAAGGCAAGCAGGAAATTGCCGGGTTGCTCGATAGCGCCAGCGCGGGCGATGCGACGCGCATCTTCATTGGCGCCGAGAACAAATTATTCTCGCTGTCGGGCTCGTCGGTGATCGCCAAACCGTTCCGCGGATTGGACGGTCGCGTGGTCGGCGTGGTCGGGGTGATCGGGCCGACGCGGTTGAACTATGCGCGCGTCGTGCCCATGGTGGATTTCACCGCTGCGACGCTCGCCAGATTGATGGGCCGCGGCTGACCAAATTGGGATTTCAGGACCGACATGACCGAGCAAGATACCGCTAAGACCGACGCTTTCGACCTGCGCGAAGAAACCGCCGAAGCAGCGCCCGAACTGGCCGAGCATGACCGGGTCGGCGAACTCGAGACACAGCTCGCCGAAGCCAAATCAGCCTTGCTGTATGCGCATGCCGAGCAACAGAATGTGCGCCGCCGCGCCGAAAAAGAAGCGGCGGATGCGCGCTCCTATGCGGCGACTGCCTTTGCCCGCGACCTGCTATCGGTCGCAGACAATCTCGCGCGGGGGCTGGAAGCCATTCCGGCCGACCTGCGCGCCGGTGAAAAGATGAAGGGACTGGTGGCCGGGCTGGAAGCGACCGGGCGCGAGCTCGAATCGGTGTTCCAGCGCCACGGCATCACCAAGATGACGGTGATGGGCGAAACGCTCGACCCCAACCGCCACCAGGCGATGTTCGAACTGCCCAGCGATGAAAAGCCCGGCACGGTCGTCCAGGAAATGCAGGCGGGGTATATGATCAAGGACCGGCTGCTGCGCCCGGCGCTGGTGGGCGTGGCGAAGGCTGCCGGATAATGCTTCGCTGTCATGCCGGGCTTGTTCCGGCATCCACCGGGCCGCAAGACATTTAGCCGTTGTGTCGCGGCGCTGTGGACCCCGGAACTAGTCCGGGGTGACGGAGAACGAATGAACGCCAACATCACGGTCGATCGCCCGAGCTTCGTCACGCATCTCGAATGTTCGCTGACCGGCGAGCGTTATGAGGCCGATGAGCTGCACGGCCTGTCGCGCGCCGGGCGGCCGTTGCTTGTCCGCTATGATCTGGCGGCGATCAAGGCGTTCCTGCCCAAGGCGATGCTAGAGGCGCGCGAAACCGATCTGTGGCGCTGGCGCGAATTGCTGCCGGTGCGGCGGACGGCCGATATCGTCAGCCTGGGCGAGATCGAGACGCCGCTCCTTCCGCTGACCAAGTCGGGCGGGCCGAACGTGCTGGTCAAGGACGAGGGGCGGTTGCCGACCGGGAGCTTTAAGGCGCGCGGGCTGGTGATGGCGGTGGCGATGGCCAAGGCGCTGGGGGTGCGCAAGATCGCCATGCCGACCAACGGCAATGCCGGCGCGGCGCTGGCCGCTTATGCCACGCGCTGCGGGATCGAGACGATCGTGTTCTGCCCGGACGATACGCCCGAGATCAACGTGCGCGAGATCGCGCTGCAGGGCGGGCGGGTGTACCGCGTCAACGGGTTGATCGACGATTGCGGGGCGATTGTTGCCAAAGGTGCCGCACAGGGGCTGTGGTTCGACTTTTCGACGCTCAAGGAGCCGTATCGGATCGAGGGCAAGAAGACCATGGGGCTGGAGCTGGCCGCTCAGTTCAAGTGGTTGTTACCGAAGAATATCTTCTACCCGACCGGCGGCGGCACCGGCCTGATCGGGATGTGGAAGGCGTTTGACGAGCTCGAGCAGCTCGGCTGGATCGGGCCGGAGCGGCCGCGGATGTTTGCGGTGCAGGCAAGCGGCTGCGCGCCGATCGTGCGGGCGTTCGAGGCGGGACTGGAACATGCCGAGCGCTGGGAGGATGCGGCGACCGTCGCGGCGGGGATCCGCGTGCCCAAGGCGGTGGGCGATTTCCTGATTTTGCGCGCCGTGCGCGAAAGCGGCGGCAAGGCGATGGCGGTGGGCGATCCGGCGATCCTCAAGGCGGTGGACGACGCGGCGAAGCAGGACGGGCTGCTGCTGTGCCCGGAGGGCGGCGCTACGCTGGCGGCGTATCGCGAAGCGCTGCGGCTGGGGTGGATCGACGAAGAGGAGAGCAGCGTGCTGTTCAACTGCGCGACGGGGCTCAAATATCCCATGCCGGCCGCCGAGGCAGTGGTCGATCGCTTTGCCGAGATCGATCTGGCGGCGCTCTAGGCGCCGCCGGTGCCGAACGGCAGGATCGTCTCGTAACGCGCCAGCGGTGGCGCGCCGCTGACCGGGCAACCGCAGCGTAGCAGGAAGGTGTGGCGGACGATCTCGGCCTGCTGCTCGATGCCGTAGCGGTTGAGCGGCAGGCCGGGGCGGATGGCGTAATCGTAGCGGCAGAAGGGGTGGCGCTTGAGCGGCAGGACGATGCCGCGCTGGTGCTGCCAGACATGGGTCATTTCGTGGATGAACAGGCCCTGGTCGCCGAGCGACGCGGCGGCGAAATCATCACGGTAAAGCGTGCCGTGCGGGTGGTAATGGATGTTGCCGCGCGGGGCCATGACGGTGTCGCGGGGTTGGAAGAAGGCCCATTTCTTGTGCACAATGCGCACCGGGGCGTAATCGATCGCGCTGCCGAAGACCGAGCGCGCGAGGGTGGTTTCGGCGGGGGTTAGCGGGCGGTTGGTCATTGGGTCGTGTTAGCCCTCTCCCGCTTTTCGCGGGAGAGGGTTGGGTGAGGGTCTTCTTCTTTTTCTGATCGGGAGGAGAAGAAGCAGAAGAAGACCCTCACCCAACCCTCTCCCATAGAGAATGGGAGAGGGCTTAAAAAGCGAAAGGCCCTTCACTCTTCCGGCGGGGGATCGCCGGCGGCGATGGCGATGGCCTTGCGTTCGAAACGGACGCCGTTGCTGAACTGGAACACCAACGGCACGAGCGCGCCGCGCTTGATGCCGGGGTTCATGTCGAACAGCATGACGTGGCGGCCGCCCGGGGCGAATTCGACCGTCGCGGCGGCGGGCACGGCGACCTGGGCGAGCGGCTTCATGCTGGCCATCGACCCCGATTTCATCGTTTCGTGCATCTCGGCACGGATCGCGACGGTGCTGCCGACGCTGATCAGCGTCGCATCCGCCTGGCCGCCATGCAGCGTGAAATAGGCCGCCGCCGGATTGCCCTTCACTGCCGCCAGCCGGACGTAACCGTGATCCGCATCGAGCTGCGGTGGCGGGCTGCAGGCGGCCAGCATCGCCATGGGCAGCAGCGTGGGGACAAGAACGGACAATGCAAGACGCAAGGTGGGATTCTCCCGCTTCGGGATGGATCAAGCGACTCTAGGCACGGGCAAATCTTGCGGCAAGCGAAAGCCCCCCTATATCGCCTTCAGTGACGTGCCGTTGCGCCAATGAAAATTGGTTCCGCGGCCTCAAGGCATTTTTATCAAACACGGGGACCTACCAGGACCATGGCTAAAGTAATCGGTATCGATCTCGGCACGACCAATTCCTGCGTTTCGGTGATGGAGGGCGGCAAGCCCAAGGTAATCGAGAATGTGGAAGGCGCGCGCACCACGCCGTCGATCGTCGCCTTCGCCAAGGATGGCGAGCGGCTGGTCGGCCAGCCGGCCAAGCGCCAGGCGGTGACCAATCCGGAAAACACCATCTTCGCGGTGAAGCGCCTGATCGGCCGCCGCTTCGACGATCCCGTGACCAAGAAGGACACCGAGCTGGTGCCCTACAAGATCGTCAAGGGCCAGAATGGCGATGCGTGGGTCGAAGCCGGCGGCAAGGATTATTCGCCGTCGCAGATCAGCGCGTTCACGCTGCAGAAGATGAAGGAAACCGCCGAGGCCTATCTCGGCGAGACTGTCACGCAGGCCGTGATCACCGTGCCCGCCTATTTCAACGATGCACAGCGCCAGGCGACGAAGGATGCCGGCCAGATCGCCGGCCTCGAAGTGCTGCGCATCATCAACGAGCCGACCGCGGCGGCGCTGGCGTACGGCCTCGACAAGGACACCAACAAGACCATCGCGGTGTACGATCTGGGTGGCGGTACGTTCGACATCTCGATCCTCGAGATCGGTGACGGCGTGTTCGAAGTGAAGGCGACCAACGGCGATACGTTCCTGGGCGGCGAGGATTTCGACGACAAGATCCTGCGTTTCCTGGCCGACGACTTCAAGAAGGCCGAAGGCATCGACCTGACCAAGGACAAGCTCGCCCTGCAGCGCCTCAAGGAAGGCGCCGAGAAGGCCAAGATCGAGCTCAGCTCGGCCGCGACGACGGAAGTGAACCTGCCGTTCATCACCGCCGACCAGAACGGGCCGAAGCATCTCGTCAAGACGATCACCCGCGCCGATCTGGAGCGGCTGGTCGAGGACCTGATCCAGCGCACGCTCGAGCCGTGCCGCAAGGCGATCAAGGATGCGGGCCTGAGCGCCACGGCGATCGACGAAGTCGTGCTCGTCGGCGGCATGACCCGCATGCCCAAGGTGCGCCAGGTGGTGAAGGACTTCTTCGGCAAGGAGCCGCATTCGGGCGTCAACCCGGATGAGGTCGTGGCCATGGGTGCGGCGATCCAGGCCGGCGTGCTGCAGGGCGACGTCAAGGACGTGCTGCTGCTCGACGTGACTCCGCTGTCGCTCGGCATCGAGACGCTGGGTGGCGTGTTCACACGCATGATCGATCGCAACACGACCATCCCGACCAAGAAGAGCCAGACCTATTCGACCGCCGACGACAATCAGGGCGCGGTGACGATCCGCGTGTTCCAGGGCGAGCGCGAAATGGCCGCCGACAATAAGATGCTCGGCCAGTTCGACCTGGTCGGCATTCCGCCGGCGCCGCGCGGCGTGCCGCAGATCGAGGTCACGTTCGACATCGACGCCAACGGCTTGGTCAACGTGTCGGCCAAGGACAAGGGCACTGGCAAGGAGCAGCAGATCCGCATCCAGGCTTCGGGTGGCCTGAGCGACAAGGACATCGACCAGATGGTCCGCGACGCCGAGCAGTTCGCCGAGGACGACAAGAAGCGTCGTGCCGCAGCCGAAGCCAAGAACAATGCCGAGAGCCTGATCCACTCGACCGAGCGTCAGCTCGCCGAGCATGGCGACAAGGTCGATGCATCGCTGAAGGGCGAGATCGAGACGGCGATCGCCGAGACCAAGACTGCGGTCGAGGGTGGCGACCCCGAGGACATGAAGACCAAGTCGGAGGCTTTGGGCCAGGTGGCGATGAAGCTTGGCCAGGCGATCTACGAGAAGCAGGCGCAGGAGCAGGCGTCTCCTGCGGCCGACGACGCCGAAGCGCCGAAGGAAGACGTGGTCGACGCCGAATTCTCGGAAGTCGACGACAGCAACAAAGCGTAAAACAGTGCACCATTTTCGTCATGCCAGCGAAAGCTGGCATCTCAAGCGGCAAGGGAGCGCCCTTGCCGCACGAGACCCCAGCTTTCGCTGGGGTGACGATTTTGGATGCGGGGGCCAAGAATGACCACCGAAGTCGATTTTTACGAACTGCTCGAAGTCGAGCGGACCGCCGACGATGCGACGATCAAATCGTCGTATCGCAAGCTCGCGATGAAATTCCATCCCGACAAGAATGCTGGCTGCAAGGATAGCGAAGCCAAGTTCAAGGCGGTCAGCGAAGCCTATGACTGCCTGAAGGACCCGCAGAAGCGCGCAGCCTATGACCGGTTCGGCCATGAGGCGTTCCGCAATGGCGGCGGTGGCGGGGGCGGCGGCGCGCAGGATTTCGGCGGCTTCAGCGACATCTTCGAAAACATCTTCGGCGAATTCATGGGCGGGCAGCGCGGCGCCCAGCGCGGTCCCCGGCGTGGCGCGGATCTGCGCTACGACATGGAAATCACGCTGGAAGATGCGTTTCGCGGGAAATCGACCGAAGTGACGGTCGACGTGTCGGCAGTGTGCGACACGTGCGACGGCAGCGGCGCGACACCGGGCACCAGCGTCAAATCCTGCGCGACCTGCGCCGGGCATGGCAAGGTCCGTGCGCAGCAGGGCTTCTTCGTGGTCGAGCGCACCTGCCCGACCTGCCACGGCCAGGGCCAGGTGATCGCCGATCCGTGCCGCACCTGCCATGGCGAGGGCCGCACCGAAAAGACCAAGACGCTGACCGTCAACATTCCGCCCGGCGTCGACGAGGGCACGCGCGTGCGCCTGACCGGCGAAGGCGAGGCGGGCGCACGGGGCGCACCACCGGGGGATCTGTACATTTTCCTGCACGTTCAGCGCCACGCGATCTTCGAGCGCGAGGGCACCACGTTGTATGCGCGGGCGCCGATCAGCTTCACTACCGCGTCGCTCGGCGGCGAGATCAGCATTCCCGGTGCGGACGGCGAACTCCACACGATCAAGATTCCGGCCGGCACGCAAAGCGGCCGTGAGCTGCGCCAGCGCGGTGCCGGCATGCCGGTGCTGCAGGGGCGCGGGCGGGGCGATCTGGTGGTGCGGATCGAGGTGGAGACGCCGACCAAGCTCAACGCCAAGCAGAAGGAATTGCTTGAACAGTTCCGCGCGACCGAAAATGGCGAGTGCAACCCGCAGACGACCGGCTTTTTCAAGAAGGTGAAGAGCGCGCTGGGGTGAGGGCGCTGGGCTTATCCCATCCGAGCCGCCACCCCGGCGGAGGCCGGGGCCCAGTCGTGGCGTAGAAGGTAACGGGCGCCGCGCTCGGTTACCTCAGCCTTCCCGACTGGGCCCCGGCCTTCGCCGGGGAAGGTGCTTTTTTGATATCTAAAATCTCGTGATCCGCGGCCTTGTCCGCCCCCATCGCAGGGGGCGGGCTTGGCCGATGGATCAGGCGGCGAAAATCGCCCCGACCACCAGCGCTTGCGTCGCGACGGCCAGCATGGCGCTGACCACGACTTCAAACTTACGCATGGTGAGGTCTCCGTGCCGGAAAATGCCGGCACGGACCTATTTATAGATTGTTGCGTCTTGTCGCAATTTTGTAACAAGTCATCGCGTGTGCAGATTCTGCAATCGTATCCTCCCCGGAACGGGGAGGGAGACCGTTCGCGTTCTTCACGCGAACGGTGGAGGGGGCGGGCCGGCAACGCGGCCGTTGCGTTGCCGGCTCACCCCCTCCGTCAGCCTTCGGCTGCCACCTCCCCGTGCCGGGGAGGATTGTTTTAGCTCCCAAACACCCGCGCGAAGATCGTGTCGACGTGCTTGAGGTGATAGCCGAGATCGAACTTCGATTCGATCTCCTCCGGCGACAGCGCGGCGGTGACTTCCGGATCGGCCTTGAGCAGTTCGAGCAGCGAAAGTTCGCCATCGCTTTCCCACACCTGCATGGCGTTGCGCTGGACTAGGCGATACGAATCCTCGCGGCTGACGCCCGCCTGGGTCAGCGCGAGCAGCACGCGCTGCGAATGGACCAGCCCGCCCATCTTGTTGAGGTTCTTCTCCATCCGCGCCGGATAGACGACCAGCTTGTCCATCACGCCGGTGAGGCGCTGCAGCGCGAAATCGAGCGTGATCGTGGCGTCGGGGCCGATATAGCGCTCGACCGAGGAGTGCGAGATATCCCGCTCATGCCACAGAGCGACATTTTCCAGCGCCGGCGTGACATAGCCGCGCACCATGCGGGCGAGGCCGGTGAGGTTTTCGGTCAGCACCGGATTGCGCTTGTGCGGCATGGCACTGGAGCCCTTCTGGCCGGGCGAGAAATATTCCTCGGCTTCGAGCACTTCGGTGCGCTGCAGATGGCGCACTTCGGTGGCCAGGCGCTCGATGGAACTGGCGATTACGCCGAGCGTGGCGAAGAACATGGCATGGCGATCGCGCGGGATCACCTGGGTCGAGACCGGCTCGATGCTGAGACCCAGTTTCTCCGCGACATGCGCTTCGACCACCGGATCGATATTGGCGAAGGTGCCGACCGCGCCGGAGATCGCGCAGGTCGCGACATCCGCGCGTGCCGCGACGAGGCGGGCGCGGTTGCGGGCGAATTCGGCATGGGCTTGGGCCATCTTGAGGCCAAAAGTGACCGGCTCGGCATGGATGCCGTGGCTGCGGCCGATCGTCGGCGTCATCTTGTGTTCGCGGGCGCGGCGTTCGAGCACCACTAGCAGCGCGTCGATATCGGCGATGAGCAGGTCGCTGGCCTGGGCCAGTTGCACGGCGAGCGCGGTGTCGAGCACGTCCGAGCTGGTCATGCCCTGGTGCATGAAGCGCGCCTGATCACCGACATTGTCGGCCACCCAGGTGAGGAAGGCGATCACGTCATGCTTGGTCACCGCTTCGATCGCGTCGATCGCGGCCACGTCGATCGTGGGGTTGGTGTTCCACCATGCCCACAAGGCCGCGGCGGCTTCCTTGGGCACGACGCCCAGTTCGGCGAGCGCGTCCGTCGCGTGTGCTTCGATCTCGAACCAGATGCGGAAGCGGTTTTCCGGCGTCCAGATCGCGGTCATGTCGGGTCGGGAATAACGGGGGACCATGGGGCGTGCCTTCGTAGCTTGGCGCGGTTCGTCGCGCGGGACTGTCGGAGTCGGGATGGGGCGGGGGTTAGCAGGGACGAGCCGAGCCGCCAAATGCCACGCTCATGAACCAATCGCCACCGTAACGGTTTATTGCGGGAGCTTGACTGGCGGATGCCGACAGCATCTCCGAAGCTCCGATATAGTTGCTATACGGAGAGAGAACATGACCAAATATCTTCTTCTTGCCGGCGCCATGATGATTTCGGCCCCGGTACTGGCGCAGACCCAGACGGCGCCAGCTGCGCAGGCCCCGGTATCTGGCGCGCAACCGGCACCGACCGACCCGGCTGCGCAGCCGTCGATGGCGACTACTGCCGTGCCGGCCAGCCAGCCGCAGACGGCGCCGATCGCCGATCCTGCGAGCGCGGCGCAATCGCCGGTCGAAACCGCCACGGCGGCCGCCCCGGCGACCAAGGAAGAGCAGGTCGCCGCGGTGGTCAACACCGAGTTCGGCACCTATGACAAAGACAGCAACGGCAAGCTGAGCGCAGCCGAATTCGGTGCCTGGATGGTCGCGCTGAAGACGGCGAGCGATCCCACCACCAAGGCCGAAAGCGCGGCGACCAAGACGTGGATCGGCCAGGCCTTTGCGAATGCCGACAAGGACAAGAACAAGGCGGTGTCGAAAGCCGAGCTGACCGGGTTCCTGGCGCAGGCCGGGTAATCGCGCGACTTGAGTGAAATCCCCTGAACTGGCCGGCGCACCCGTGGGTGCGGCGGCTTTTTTGCTTCCAAGCATAGCCACCACCCGGCGAACAGCCGGGGCCCAGTCGCGAAGGTTAGGTAACGCGCGGAACGCCCGTTCCCGGCTGTTCCTCAACTGGGCCCCGGCGTTCGCCGGGGTAGTAAAGATGAAGAGGGGCGCCTCCTTAAATCAGTCCCAACGCCCTCAAGCTCGCATGCCCGCTGCTGCCGATGATGATGTGATCGTGCACCGCGATGTTCAGCCGCTTGCCGGCCTCGGCGATGCTGCGGGTGATGTCGATATCGGCGCGGCTGGGGGCGGGATCGCCGCTGGGGTGGTTATGCACCAGGATTACCGCGGCCGAGCCGATCTCGATCGCGCGGCGAATGACCTCGCGGATATAGACGGCCGCCTGGTCGATCGAGCCCTTGCTCATCACCTCGTCGCGGATCAGCATGTTCTTGGTGTTGAGATGCAGCACGCGGAAGCGCTCGATCCCGTCATGCGCCATATCGGCGCGGAGATAATCGAGCAGGGCCTGCCAATTGGCCAGGATCGGCCGGTCGGCTACCTCGGCCTTGACCAGACGGATCGCGGCGGCGTGGGCGATCTTCAACGCCGCAACCGAGGTTTCGCCCATGCCGGCAACGCGCGCGAGCGCCTCGGGCTCGGCAGTGAGCAGCCCGCCAATGCCGCCGAATTCCTTGAGCAGGGCCTTGGCCAGCGGCTTGGTGTCGCGGCGCGGAATGGCCAGCGCGAGCAGATATTCGATCAGTTCGTGATCGAGCAACGCCTCGCCGCCGCCATCGACCAAGCGCTGGCGCAGGCGGGCGCGGTGGCCGGTTGAGTCGGGCTCGAGGTCGCTCATCGTGCAGCAGATTAGCAAGCCGCCGCGTTCGTGCAATTGCATGACGCGGCGTGGCCCCTATGCTGGCGGCCGGGCGGCTGGCCCGAGGGAGTATGTGACGGCGTGACGGCGGACGACGAGCTTGAAGCACGCCCGCGCCGCCGCCGGATCCCGCAGCTAGGGCGCGGCGCGCGCATCATCGGCGTCGTCGCGCTGCTGCTGCTTGCCCTGCTGATCGTGCTGTGGACGCAGCGCAAGCCGATCGCCGCCGGTTATGTGAACCGCTATCTCGCCGGCAAGGGCGTGCCCGCGACCTATGATATTGCCGATCTCGGCTTCGGGCGGCAGCGGCTGACCAACGTGGTGATCGGCGATCCCGCGCGGCCCGATCTGGTGGCGGACTGGATCGAGCTTTCTACCGATATCGGCTTTTCCGGCGCGAGCGTGGATCGGGTGCGCGCCGGCGCGGTGCGGGTGCGTGGGCGGCTGGTAGACGGGACATTGTCGCTCGGCGCGCTCGACAAATTGATGCCCGCGTCGAGCGGCAAGCCATTTGCGCTGCCGGCGCTGAACATCGATGTGAGTGATGCGCGGATGCGGCTGGAGACGCCGCAGGGGCTGGTGGGGCTCAAGCTCAGCGGGCGGGGCAAGCTCGATGATGGATTTGCCGGGACGTTGGCGGCGGTGTCGGATCGCCTGACGATCGGTGGCTGCGTGGCGCGGGGCGTCGGCATGGCGATGAAGATCGGCGTGGCCAAGGCGGCGCCGTCGTTCAAGGGCCCGGCGCGCGCGGCCTTGATGAACTGCGGCACCACAAGCGTGGCCGGCGTTGCGGCGGATCTCGACCTCGCGCTGGGCGCAGGGCTCGATCGCTGGACCGGCGCGGCGCGCTTCGCCACGCAGGCGGTGTGGCATCCCTTGGCGCGAACCGATTCGGTCGCGGGGCAAGTGTCGTTCACTGGCACGGCAGCGGCGACTAAGGGCAGCGTGAAACTCGATAGCGGCCGCTTCGTCAGCGCCGAAGCGTCGGGTCGGCGACTGGGCCTTGCCGGCGACTTTGTTGTCGGCACGCGGTTGGCGCTGGACAACGGGGCGCTCGACTGGACCGGGGTGGCGCTGTCGCCGCAGCGGCTGGCGGCGCTCGCGCGGCTCGGTGCAGGCGGGGCGGGGACCCCGCTTGGGCCACTCATGGCGGCAGTGGCGCAGGCCGGCCTGGCGGCGGGGCGGTCACTTGATGGTTCAGCGCAGTTTTCGGCGAGCAGCGATGGGCCGGTACGGATCCGTGCGGTGCGACTTCAGTCGGCGTCGGGGCTGGAGGCGGCGCTGACCAACGGCGATGTGCGTTACGATCTGCGGAGCGGCGCGCTGCAACTGGCGGGCGCGCTTTCGATGCGCGGCGGCGGATTTCCGGCGGCGCAGGTGACGCTGGCGCAGGCGGCACCCGGTACGCCGGTCACCGGCGTGGCGCGGCTGCTGCAACCTTATGCGGCGGGCGGCGCGAGCCTGGCCTTCACGCCGCTGCGCTTCAGCGCGACGCCGGGCGGCAATAGCCGCTTTGCCACCCGTGTCACCTTGTCGGGGCCGCTCGGTGACGGGCGCGTGGATGGGCTGGACGTGCCGCTCGACGGGATCTGGAACGGGCGTGGGCGCGTGGCGATCAATCCCGATTGTACTGCGCTGGCTTTCCAACGGCTGGCGGTGTCCGGGCTGGTGTTGCGGCCGGCCAGCCTGCGCTTATGCCCGATCAGCGGCGCGCTGGTCAGCATCGATGGATCGCGGCTGAGCGGCGGGGCGACGATCGCCGCGCCGCGGCTCGCGGGGGCGTTGGGCAGTTCGCCGCTGACGCTGGCGGCCAGCGGCGCGCAGGTGCGGTTGTCGGATATGGGCTTTGGGCTAACCGGCGTGGCGGTGCGGCTGGGCTCGCCCGAACGTGTGACGCGGCTCGATTTTGGCGCGCTCGACGGCAAGATGGGTGGCGGCACGATGGCCGGCAGCTTTGCCGGTGGCGGCGGGCAGATCGGCAATGTCCCGCTGATCCTGTCGGCGGCGGCGGGCACCTGGGGCTTCAAGGGCGGCGTGCTTGAGGCGGACGGCGCCATGACGGTCAGCGACGCCGCAGCGGAACCCCGCTTCAACGCGCTGCCGGCCGAGGGCGTGACACTCAGACTCGCGAACGGGCGGATCACCGCGCAGGGCAAGCTGCTGACCCCAGGCAAGACCGCGACGGTCGCCAATGTCGATATGGTCCACGATCTCTCGAAAGGCAGCGGCACGGCCGATCTGACCGTTCCTGGCTTGACCTTTGCCGACAAGGGATTGCAGCCCGACGATCTCACCCGGCTGACCGTCGGCGTGATCGCCAATGTCGTCGGCACGGTGGCTGGCGAGGGACATATCCGCTGGACCCCGCAAGCCGTGACCAGCGACGGCCTGTTCCGCACCGGCAATATGGATCTCGCCGCGGCGCTCGGGCCGGTATCGGGCATCGCAACCGAAATCCGCTTCACCGATCTGCTCGCGTTGCAGAGCGCGCCTGGCCAGATCGCGACGATCAAGAATATCAACACCGGCATCGTCGTGACCGACGGCGTGATCCGCTACCAGACCTTGCCCGAGGCACGGGTGCGGGTGGAGGAGGGGCGCTGGCCGTTCGCTGGCGGATCGCTGGTGCTGGAGCCGACCTTGCTTGATTTTTCCGCCGCGCAGGAACGGCGCATGACGCTGACCGTGACCGGCATGGAAGCGGCGAAATTGCTCTCGCAATTCGAATTCGGCAATCTCAACGCCACCGGCGTGTTTGACGGACAATTGCCGATGATCTTCGATGCCACCGGCGGGCGGGTCGATAACGGGCGGCTGACGGTGCGTCCGGGTGGCGGGACGATCGCCTATCTCGGCGAGGTCTCGAAGGAGAATCTCGGCTTTTGGGGTAATTACGCCTTCCAGGCGCTCAAATCCCTGCGCTATCGCAGCCTCGATCTGGTGATGAACGGGCCGCTCTCGGGCGAGATGGTCACCGAGGTGCGCTTTGCCGGGGTCAGCCAGGGCGAAGGGACCAAACGCAACTTCTTGTTCGATCGGCTGCAGCGGCTGCCCTTGGTGTTCAATGTCCGCATCAAGGCCCCGTTCCGCGGCCTGTTCGATTCGGCGCGATCGTTCTACGATCCCAGCCGGCTGGTCGAACGCAATCTGCCCGCGCTGATCGAAGAGCGCGATCGCCAGGCGAAACCGCCCGCCAAACCCGTTCAGCCTCAAGAAAGCGAGACCGTGCCATGACAACGCCAGTGATGTGGAGACGAAGCCTCGCGTTAGCGCTGGGAGCGACCGCGATCGGAGCGAATACGGGATGCGTTAATGTCAGCGCGCCGGACAAGCCGATCGAGATCAATCTCAATATCAACGTGAAGCAGGAAGTCGTATATCGTCTCGATGGTGAGGCGAAATCGACCATCAAAGCGAATCCGGGGATTTTCTGATGACCAAGCAGGGCAGATTTTGGATGGCCGGCGCGCTGGCGCTGGCTGTGATGTCCACCGCCGCAGTGGCGCAGCGCGATCCGGCCTATGCCGCGGCGCGCGCGGCCGGGCAGGTCGGCGAGCAGCCCAACGGCTATCTTGGCGTGGTCAGCGGCGGCCCGGCGATCCAGGCCATCGTCGACAAGATCAACATCCAGCGCAAGGCGACCTATGCCGCGAAGGCGGCCGCCGCCGGCGTGACGATCAACGACCAGGCAGTGACGTTCGGCTGCAATCTGATCGCGCAGACCGTGCCAGGCGAAAAGTATCGCCTGCCGAGCGGGGCGTGGGCGACGCGCACCTCGGCACCACCAACGCGGAGCGACGCCTGCATTTGAGGTGATTCGCGCGCCATTCGTCATCCCGGACTTGGTCCGGGATCCAACGGGCGGCTGGGGAATGGGCCGGAAGCTCAAGCGCTGCGCCTGCGGCACCCTGGATCCCGGACCAAGTCCGGGATGACGCTGGGAGGTGGGCGCGGGGGCGGGTCACTAGAGTTGACTTGCCGCAACCCCTTTCCTAAACGGGCCGCGCAACGGGGGCGTCGCTCCCACATCCCTCGTCGCTGCACCCATGGTGTGGCGGCGTTTTCTTATTAGGTCCTATTCGCACTTGTCCGACAATCGCCATACCGACGATCTGACCAGCCGCATCGCGAAAGCGCGCGACGGGGAACAGGCGCGTGGCGGCGAGGCCAAGCAGGCCGGCAAGGGCTATTCGCAGGGCGGCCGCGTGCTCTCGCTGCTGCTCGGCGGGTTGCTCGGCGGCGGCATCATCGGCTGGGCGATCGACCATTGGTTCGATACGTCGCCCTGGGGCCTGCTGATCGTCCTCACGCTCGCCATCATCGGCGCGTTCGTGAACATCATGAAGATTTCGAAGGAGCGCGCAGAGTGAGCGCCGGCAAAATCGATCCGATGGAACAGTTCCTGGTGGAGCCCGTGCTGGGCCGCCACATGGAATTGTTCGGCTATGACGTATCCTTCACGAATTCGGCCTTGTTCATGGTCGTGGTGTTCGTGCTGCTCGCCGTGTTCATGGTCGGTGGCATGAAGCGCGAGCTGATCCCGGGCCGCTGGCAGGTCATGGCCGAAGGCGCGGTCAGCTTCATCGACAACATGGTCAATGTGAATATCGGCGCCGGCGGCAAGAAGTTCGCGCCGTATATCTTCTCACTGTTCTTCTTCATCCTGTTTGCCAACCTGATCGGCGTGATGCCGCTGGCGATCCTGCCCGGTTTCCACACCTTCGCAGTGACCAGCCATATCACCGTTACCGCAGTGCTGGCGTTCTTGTCGTTCGCCATCGTGCTGATCGTCGGTTTCGCCAAGCACGGGCTGAAATTCTTCAGCCTGTTCGTGCCGCACGGCACGCCGTGGTGGCTGTTGTGGCTGATCCCGCCGGTCGAGCTCCTGTCGTTCATGGTCCGTCCGTTCAGCCTCGCGCTGCGACTGTTCGTGGCGATGACCGCGGGCCATATCCTGCTCGAAGTGTTCGGCAGCTTCGTGGTGCAGGGCTTCTCCAGCGGCGGTCCGCTCGGCTGGATGGTCTCGATCCTGAGCTTCGTGATGATCGTCGGGGTCAGCGCGCTCGAGCTGCTGGTCTGCGCGATCCAGGCCTATGTGTTCGCGCTGCTCACGTCGCTGTACCTTCACGACGCGGTGCACCTACACTAGTCGCCCGGTTCGATACGTTTCTAATTACCCATCTGATTTCCGTAGGAGTTTTGACATGACTGATCTTGGTGCAATGTATCTCGGTGCCGGCCTGGCAGCGATCGGTTGCGGCATCGCGTCGCTCGGCGTGGGCAACGTGTTCGCAAAGTATCTCGAAGGCGCGCTGCGCAACCCGAGCGCTGCTGACGGCCAGCAGGGCCGCCTGTTCATCGGCTTCGCCGGTGCCGAGCTGCTTGGCCTGATCGCGTTCGTCGTCGCGATCCTCATCCTCTTCGTCGTTCGCTAAGACCAGCGACACCGAAGGAAGTATCGCCATGCCACAGATTTCCCAGATCGGTGAGATTTACGCATCGCAGCTGTTCTGGCTCGCGATCGTGTTCGCGCTGATCTATTTCGGGATCGGGAAGGCGATGGTGCCTAAGATCGAGCGCACGATCGAAGATCGTGCCGCTCGCGTCTCGGGCGACCTGCTTGCGGCGCAAACCGCCAACGATACCGCACACGGGCTGGAGACCGCTTACCAGAGCGGGCTCGAGACGGCCCGTGCGCAATCGTTGAAAACGGTCGGTGCGGCCAAGGAACGGGCGTTGGCCACGACCGAGGCGACGCTGAAGATCGGTGATGCGCAAGCGCATGACCGGATCGCCGCGGCGACGGCACGGATCGATAACGCCAAGGTTGCGGCCGCGGCGGAGATCGAAACCGCAACGGTCGATGCGGCGCAGGATATTGTCGCCAAGCTATCGGGCGTGGCGGTGGATCGGGCGACGATCGAGCAGAAAGTAAGGGCGGAACGCGCGCATGGCTGAGGGACACGCAGTGGAAGCGGTCGCGGAAACCGGCGTGGCCGAACTGCACCATATGCCGACCGCGTTCGGCATTTCGGCGCCGGGCTTCGTCGCGCTGTCGATGCTCGTCGTCATACTGATCATGCTGTGGCAGAAAGTCCCGGCGCTGATCGGGCGGATGCTGGATGCCAAGATTGCCACGATCCGGCACGATCTGGACGAAGCGGCAGCGCTGCGTGCCGAGGCCGAGGCGTTGCTCGCTGCGGCCAAGGCGCGCGATGCAGCCAGCGCTGGCGATGCCGCGGCGATCGTCGCGCATGCCGAAGCGGAAGCGGCGACGTTGATCAGTGAAGCCGAGGCACATGCCGCGGAACTGGTCGCGCGGCGCAGCAAGATGGCCGAGGACAAGATCGGCGCGGCGGAACGTCTCGCCATCGCCGAGGTTCGCGCGCATGCGGCCGAGGCAGCGGCGCGCGCGGCGGCGTCGATCATCGCCGAACGCCATGATGCGGCGGCGGACAAGCCGATCGTCGATCGCACGATCGCCGGGTTGGGGCGGCTGAACTAGGACCCGCGCTGGTATTTCGTGAAGTACCACCCCGGCGGACGCCAGGGTCCAGTGGCGAGACCTCGGGTGTCGCGCGTTGCGCCCGGTTTACTCCAACCTTCCCGACTGGGCCCCGGCGTTCGCCGGGGTCGTACAGCGTAGCAGTGAGCGCTTCCTTTGCGCGAACCGCTTGATCCAGCGCATTTCGAATTGAAATGAAATCGCGCTAAGGCTCTTTCGTTGGCGACTCGCGCCACCGATTTGGAGAGCCTGCCCCATGAAATTCGTCGTTCTCGCTGCCGCTCTGCTGCTGCCCGCCATCGCTTCGGCGCAGACCGCAACGCCAGCCCCGGTCCCGACCGCGCCCGCCGCGCCGGCCGCAAAGTTCTCGCTCGATACCCCGCTCGAAACCATCGTTGCCGATCCTGCCGCCAAGGCGGTGCTGGACAAGGACATGCCGGGCGTCTCGACACATGCCATGTTCGAGCAGGTCAAGACGATGTCGCTCAACCAGGTTGCCCCGATGGCTGGCGGCGCGATCACCGCCGACATGCTGGCCAAGACCGCCGCGGACCTGGCGGCGATCAAGTAACCTTACTCACCGTTCCCCCGCGAAAGCGGGGGGCCAGAGCCACAGGCGACGGCGCTTGGAACCCTGGGCTCCCGCTTTCGCGGGAGAACGGGGGGGATTACGTAAACGGAGGCAGGGCACGCAACGGCTGGTTTGTCGGTCGCTGAGTCCCTAAATCCCCCGCATGTCCTCGCCCAATGCCCCCGACCGTTTCAACGAAGAGAAATCCACCTTCGCTGTCCGCGGCAGCGATGCGCCCGATCTGGATGCCGGCGTCGCGGCGATCCGCAACGTGCTGGCCACGCTGCCGACGCGGCCCGGCGTGTACCGCATGCAGGATGCCCGCGGCGACGTGCTGTATGTCGGCAAGGCGCGCGCGTTGAAAAACCGCGTGACCAATTATACGCAGGTCGATCGTCTGTCCAAGCGGCTGCAGCGGATGATCGCGCAGACCCGCAGCATGACCATCGTCACGACCAATAACGAGGCCGAGGCGCTGCTGCTCGAGGCGCAGCTGATCAAGCGCTACCGCCCGCCGTATAACGTGCTGCTGCGCGACGATAAGAGCTTCCCGTTCATCCTGCTGCGCAGCGATCACGATTTCCCGCGCATCCAGAAGCATCGCGGCGCTCGGCGCGCGAAGGGCGATTATTACGGCCCGTTCGCCAGCGCCGGATCGGTCAACAACACGCTCAACGCGCTGCAGAAACTGTTCCTGTTGCGCAGCTGCACCGACGGCTTCTTCAAGACACGCGATCGGCCATGCCTGCTGTACCAGATCAAGCGCTGCTCGGCGCCGTGCGTCGGCCGCATCTCCAAGGACGATTATGCCGAACTGAACAACGACGCCAAGGCGTTCCTAGGCGGCAAATCGACCCAGGTGCAGGCCAAGCTCGGCGGGCAGATGGAGGCGGCCGCCGCCAACATGGATTTCGAGCTTGCCGCGATCCTGCGCGATCGGCTGCGCGCTCTGACCTTCATCCAGGGTAGCCAAGCGATCAATGCCGAGGGCGTCGGCGATGCCGACATCTTTGCGCTCGCCTGCAGCAACGGCGTGATGGGCATCCAGGCCTTCTTCATCCGCGGCGGGCAGAATTGGGGCCATCGCAGCTTCTTCCCGCAACACACCAACGAGGTCGGCGAGGAGGAAGTGCTGACCAGTTTCCTGATGCAATTCTACGAGGAAGTGCCGCCGCCCAAGGCGATCTTCGTCGATCGCGACCTGCCCGAGGCGGAGTTGCTCGGCGAGGCCCTGGGCGGGGCGGTCGGCTACAAGGTCGGGCTGTCGGTACCGCAGCGGGGGACGCGCAAGCGGCTGATGGAACAGGCGCAGCGCAACGCGGTCGAAGCGCTGGAGCGGCGACTGGCGGAAAGCACGACGCAGGCGAAATTGCTGCGCGAAGTGGCCGATCTGTTCGATCTGGCCGAACCGCCCGATCGGATCGAGGTGTATGACAACAGCCATATCCAGGGCAGCGCGGCAGTCGGCGCGATGGTCGTCGCCGGGTCGGAGGGGTTCCGCAAGGGCCAGTATCGCAAGTTCAACATCAAGGAAGCGCAGACCAACGACGATTTCGGCATGATGCGCGAAGTCTTCCAGCGGCGGTTCGCGCGCGCGCAGGCCGAGGATCCCGATCGCGATGCCGGCGACTGGCCGGATCTGGTGCTGATCGATGGCGGGCGCGGGCAATTGAACGCGTGCAAGGCCGTGCTCGAGGAAATGGGCATCGAGGATGTGTGCCTGGTCGGCATCGCCAAGGGGCCGATGCACGGCCGCGATGGGCGCGAGGTGTTCCACATGCTCGACGGGCGCGAGTTCCAGTTGCCGGTGAATGCGCCGGTTTTGTTCTATCTGCAGCGCTTGCGGGACGAGGTGCATCGGTTCGTGATCGGGGCGCATCGCGACAAGCGTTCGAAGGCGATCGGGGCGAGCCCGCTGGATGAAGTGCCGGGCATCGGGCCGGCGCGGAAAAAGGCGCTGCTGATGCATTTCGGCACCGGGCGCGCGGTGCGCAATGCCAGCCTGGCGGACCTGCAGCAGGCCCCCGGCGTGTCGGCCGCGGTGGCGCAGCAAGTGTATGATTTCTATCACGGGCGGTGAGGCTTGCCCCAATTTCGCCATCCTGACGGAAGTCAGGATCCATCGCGCCGCGGTGGCGATCGGACGTGAGGCACGATGGATCCTGAAGCGTGTTCAGGATGACGGGGCTCTGGCGGACGATTGCGGTTGCTACCCACCGGCCCCGCGCTAGACTGACCTCCTATTTACGGGGGTAAGTGCATGTTTCGGGCTATTTTCTTCACCACGCTCGTGGTGGTCGGCAGCGCCGCGCATGCCGGCGACAAGCCGCTTTATGCGCCCGTCCCGGCCTGGGTGAAGCCGGCGCCGCCGATCGCCAAGCCGAAGGACGGCGAGGACGCGCCGATCGCGTTGATCTTCGATCAGCAACAGCGGCTGCAGGACGGCCAGCTCTGGGCCTATATGGACACGGCGACGCGCATCGCCTCGGCCGATGTGCTGAGCGGTGCGGGCACGGTGCAATTGCAATGGCAACCGGAGGAGGGTGATCTCACGATTCACCGCGCGGTGATCCAGCGTGACGCGGACGAAATCGACCTGCTCAACAACCCCACTCGCTTCACCGTGCTGCGCCGCGAATCGCAGCTCGAGATGCTAGAAATGAATGGCGTGCTCACCGCGACGCTGGCGGCGGAAGGCCTGCGCATCGGTGATGTGCTGCGCATCACCTATTCAGTTACGACGACAGATCCGGCGTTGCAGGGCGGGGTTCAGACGCTCGTGCCGCTACCGGCCGCGCCGGCGCGCATCGGTTTCGGCCGCGCGCGGCTATTGTGGAAGTCGGCGACGCCGATCATGTATCGCACCTATCTTCCGGGCGTAGAAGCGACGGCGAAGGACGTTGGCGGCTATCGCGAGATCGAGCTGCCGCTGCCGCTTGCCAAGCCGGCCGACCTGCCCGCAGACGCCCCGTTGCGGGTGCGGGGTCTCTCGCTGCTCGATGCCGGCAGCTTTGCCGACTGGCCGGCGGTGTCCAAAGTCATGGCGCCACTCTATCGCACCGACGGGACGATCGCGCCCGGCAGTCCGCTCGCTGCGGAAGTCGGGCGTATCGCCAAAGCGAGCGCTGATCCGCGCGCACGCGCCGCCGCGGCGCTGCAATTGGTGCAGGGCGAGGTGCGCTACCTATTCCAGGGTATGAACGGCGGTAATTACACCCCGCAAGCGCCGGCGCAGACATGGAACCTGCGCTACGGCGACTGCAAGGCCAAGACATTGCTGCTGCTGGCATTGCTCCACGATCTGGGCATCAAGGCCGAGGCGGTGACCGCACACACTGAATTGGGCGATTTGCTGCCGAAGCGCCTGCCGATGCCCGCGGCGTTTGATCACGTACTGGTGCGCGCGACGATCGACGACCGGTCGCTATGGCTGGACGGTACTGCGCAGGGTGCGCGGCTCGCCGATCTGGACGACGCGCCACCGTTTCTATGGGTCTTGCCGTTGCGGGATACCGGGGCCGCGCTGATGGCGGTGCCGCGCAAGCCCGCGGGCCGCGTCGATATGGCGGTCGCTCTCGACATCGATCAGCGTGCCGGGCTGGGCATTCCCGCGCCATATCGCGCGGTGCTGACCGTGCGCGGGCCGATGGCGACGCAATTGGCCACCGCCGCTGGGCAACTGCCGGCCAAGGAGCGCGGCGAGATGCTGTCAGGCATGGTTCAGTCGATGATTGGCAGCGAGGCGCAGCCCATTGATGAGACCATCACGCAAGACGCTAAGGCGGGCACCGCCGTTATCACCGCGTCGGGCATTATGATGGGCGGCTGGAGCTTTGCAGAGCAGCGAAATAGCCGCATGCTCGATCACATTGTATCCAGTCTGGAATTCAGTCCTGATCGCACCCGGCCGGCCTGGCATGACATTCCCGTGGCGACCCGTGGCGGCGGCAGTATTGAATTTTCAACAACGCTCAGACTGCCCATGGAAACGACCGGTTTTACGTTGGATGGAGATACTAGACTCTCCGAAATAGTGGCCGGCGCGAGGTTGCAGCGGACGGCAACGCTGACGGATGGCGTGGTCCGGCTGGTTGAGCGCGGCGACGCAATGGGCACTGAGATCGCCCCCGGTGAGATTGGCTCAACGCGCGCCCGGTTGGCTCTGGCTAAGACAAGGTTGGTTCGGGTGATGGCGCCGGAAAACTATCCGCCGCGCTGGCAGGTCGTGCAGGCATCGCGTCGCGCGGGCCGGTTGCAGGTCGTCGAGGCAGCGTACGCTAAAGCAATCGCCAGCGAACCCAAGGAGATGCTGGGCTATCAGAACCGCGCCGCATTTCGCGCCGGAACGTATGATCAGCGTGGTGCGATTGCCGATCTGGATCGCGCAATCGCGATCGAGCCGCAATTGGATCATTACCTCAAGCGTTCCCGGCTCTACGATGCGATTGGCGACTATCAGAAGGCGCTGGTCGATGCGGAAACTGCATTCGGGCTGGATTCCGGTGCTCTCGAGACGGTACGACGGCTTGCTGATGCACGCGTGCGCGCGGGCAAGACCGTCGAGGCGCTGGCGCTGCTTGACGAACGCATCGCCGCCGGCGGGCAGGATATGGCAAGCTATCTCGAATCGAAGGGGCAAGTGTTGTCCTATGCCGGCCGCGGCGCCGAGGCCGTGGCCGCAATCGACTTGGCAGTGAAGCAGAAACCGTCCAATCCGATGCTGCTTAACGCGCGCTGCTGGAGCAAGGCGATCAACAAGCTTGCGCTGGATACCGCGCTTAAGGATTGCACACGCTCCATCGAGTTGGGCGAGAGCCCGGCTGGCGCGTTTGACAGCCGCGCACTGGTCTATTTCCGTTTGGGGCGGATCGACGACGCACTGACCGATGTTGAGGCGGCGCTGAATCTCAGCCCTAATCAGGAAGGCAGCCTGTACCTGCGAGGGGTGATCCGCCGACGCAAGGGAGACAACGCGGCCGGCGATGCAGACTTAGCGGCGGCCCGTCTTATCATGCCGGCGATCGACCAGGAATATGCACGCTGGGGCATCGTGCCGTAACGACCGCATCGTTATTGCCGAATTGTTCACCTCACCATGCTATCCCAACGGCCATGGCTCCCGTATTCCTCACCGTCGATACCGAGCTGGGCTGGCGGCATCATATGGCGCGGCTGGATGTCGACGCGCTGTTCGCGCGCTCGATCGAGCCGGCCGGGGTGGGCATCGCCTATCAGCTTGCCACCCTCGCCAAGCATCGGCTGAAGGCCTGTTTCTTTGTCGATCCGCTGCCTGCCTTGCTGTTCGGGATCGAACCGATGCAGCGGCTGGTCGGGGCGATCCTCGCGGCGGGGCAGGAGGTGCAATTGCACGTCCATCCCAATTGGGTCGGCGCGGTGGCGGGCGATGGCGGCGCGGCGCACGGCAAATACGAGCTGATCGACTATAACGAGGATGAGCAGCGCGAGCTGATCGCCCAGGCGCGCGATCTGCTTGTCGCGGCCGGCGCGCCGATGCCGCTGGCGTTCCGCGCCGGCAGCTATGGCGCCAACGACGCCACATTGCGGGCGCTGGCGACGCTCGGCTTCACCTATGACAGCAGCCATAACGGCGCCGAACATCCCTGGCCGAGCGCGATCGACCTGCCGATCACGCAGATCGCGCCGATCCGCCATCAGGGTGTGATCGAAGTGCCCGTAACGTTGATTCACGATCGACCTGGGCGATCGCGCAATTTTCAGATTTGCGCCCTCTCGGGCGGCGAGATGGCGGCGGCGCTCGATCATGCGGCGGCCAACCATCACGCCGCAGTGACGATCGTCAGCCACAGTTTCGAGCTCGCCAACCGGGCGGGGACGCGGCGCAACAATGTGCATGTGCGGCGTTTCGAGGCGCTCTGCACGATGCTCGCGGCGCGCCGCGATACGCTGCCGACGGTGCCATTCGCGCAGGCCGATCTGGCCTTGGGCCAGCACGATGCGCCGCTTGCGCCGAACACGCTGCGCACCGGCTGGCGCTATGTCGAACAGGCCTGGTCGAACCTGGTGGAGGAGCGCGCGGCATGACCGCCGTGCCATTGCCGCTGAGTTTCCGGATCGGCGCGCGCACCCTGGCCTCGATCCCGCGGCGATTGGTGCGCGTGCCGCTGGATCTTGCCGACGTGATCGACGGGCGCCTGCCCGTGCTGCCGCCGCTGGAGCCGGCGGCGCATGGCTATGCGATCACGTCGTTACCGGAGGCGCAGGCGTCGTCGATCGCCCAGGCGGGAATGATCGCCTTCGTGCGGCAGCGCTACACGCGTTATTATGCCGATCTGACGATCGGGTATGACGCCTATCTTGCGACGATGTCGTCCAACACGCGATCGTCGCTGAAGCGCAAGGCCAAGAAGCTGGCCGCAGCGTCGGGCGGCACGCTCGATGTGCGGCGCTTTCGCACGCCGGACGAGATGACCGCGTTCCACGCGATCGCGCGGCACATTTCGGTGCTGACCTATCAGGAGAAATTGCTCGACGCAGGGCTGCCCGACGATGCCGATTTCCTGCGCCAGATGGGGGCGCTGGCCGCGGCGGATGCGGCGCGTGGCTGGCTGCTGTACATAGCGGGCGCGCCCGCGGCCTATCTGTATTGCCCAATCCACGCGGGTACCGTGGTTTACGAATATCTCGGCCATAATCCGGCGTTCGACGAATTGTCGCCCGGTAGCGTGCTGCAGATGGAGGCGCTGCGCGACCTCTATGCCGAGCCCGGGCTGCTGCGGTTCGATTTTACCGAGGGGGAGGGGCAGCACAAACGGCAATTCTCGACCGGCGGGGCGGCCTGCGTCGATGTCTTGTTGCTGCGGGCGAGCATTGCCAACCGACTGGCGCTGCTGGCGCTGGGCGGGTTCGATCGGACCATTGCGTTGGGCAAGCGTGGCGTGGAGCGGTTTGGCTTGCGGGATTGGGCGAAGAAGGTGCGGCGGGCCTAAATTCCCTCTCCCTTCGGGAGAGGGAGGGAGGAGCGAAGCGACGGAAGGGTGAGGGTGACGCGCCCTCGATCCGTCAATCGCCCTCACCCTCCCACGCCCTCGGCACGGGCCCCTCCCTCTCCCAAAGGGAGAGGTGTAAGAGGCGTCCATGCACCTGCGCGCCGAAGCCTTGATCCTCGCCGTTCGCCAGCATGGCGAGCACGGGAGCATCGTACGCGCGCTGACCGCCGAGCACGGCCTGCAGGCAGGCTATGTCCGAGGCGGGCGGTCGCGGCGCATTCGGCCGATCCTGCAGCCGGCCAATCTCGTGCTGGGCGAGTGGCGCGCGCGCACTGATGACCAGCTGGCCGGGCTGACGCTGGAGCTGATCCACAGCCGCGCGCCGCTCTATGCCGAGCCGCTGCCGGCTGCCGCGCTCGAATGGGTCACCGCGCTCACCGCCACCGCCTTGCCCGAGGCGCAGCCTTACCCCCGCGTGCATGGCGCGCTGACCGGCGTGATCGGCGCGATCGAGGCGGCACCGGCGGCGCGCGGCTGGGCGGTGGCGCTGGCACGGTTCGAACTGCTGCTGCTGGCTGAATTGGGCTATGGGCTGGAGAGCGACGATCTGCCCGATATCCTGCGCACCGGGGGCGAGGCGGGGTGGGTGGATATCCTTGCCGCGCTAAAAGTGACCGGCGTGGCGCTGGAGGCGGATATCCTCACCGATCGACGTCACGATACGCTCGCCGCCCGGGCGCGGCTGGTCGAGCGGCTCAAAAGGGCGGTTGCGTGAGGGCAAGCGGGGCGGCAAAGGCTCCGCCACCACTTCTTTCCGGGAAATCCTCATGCCGCTGATCGCAATCCTCGCCGGAGATGGCATCGGCCCCGAAGTCACCGCCGAAGCCCGCCGCGTGCTCGACGCGCTGGCGCTCGACCTGACGTTCGAAGAGGCATTGGTCGGCGGTGCGGCCTATCACGCCACGGGCCACCCGCTGCCGCCCGAAACGCTCGACCTGGCCAAGCGCGCGGATGCGATCCTGTTCGGCGCGGTCGGCGATCCCGCCTGCGACACGCTCGAACGGTCGCTCCGCCCGGAACAGGCCATCCTGGGCCTGCGCAAGGAACTCGCCCTGTTCGCCAATCTGCGCCCGGCCAAGCTGTTCCCCGGCCTGGAAGACGCCTCCGCGCTGCGCCCCGAAGTTGCCGCGGCGATCGACATGGTGATCGTGCGCGAGCTAAACGGCGACGTCTATTTCGGCGAGAAGGGTATGCGCACCACTGCTGCCGGACTGCGCGAAGGCTATGACGTCATGAGCTATGACGAGGCGGAGGTGACGCGGATCGCGCATGTCGGCTTCCAGACCGCGGCCAAGCGCGGCGGCAAATTGTGCTCGGTCGACAAGGCCAATGTGCTGGAGACGTCGCAGCTGTGGCGCGACGTGGTGATCGAGCTTTCGGCTGAGTACCCGCAGGTTGCGCTGACCCACATGTATGTCGATAACTGCGCGATGCAGTTGGTGCGCAACCCCGGGCAGTTCGACGTGATCGTCACCGGCAATTTGTTCGGCGACATCCTGTCCGATCAGGCGAGCATGTGCGCGGGATCGATCGGCATGTTGCCCTCCGCTTCGCTGGATAGCGCCGGCAAGGGGCTGTACGAGCCGATCCATGGCAGCGCGCCCGATATCGCCGGGCAGGGCAAGGCCAATCCGTGCGCCACGATCCTGTCGGCGGCGATGATGCTGCGCCATTCGCTTGGCTTGGCCGAGCCGGCGGACCGGATCGAGCAAGCGGTCGGCCGCGCACTTGCCGGCGGCGCGCGCACGCCGGATCTGGGCGGCACCCTATCGACCGTCGCAATGGGCGATGCGGTGCTCGCGCAGCTGTGAACGACTTGCTCGAACTTGCGGTCATCATCCCGACGTTCAACGAATCCGCCAATGTGCCCACCCTCGTCGCCAAGTTGGATGCGGCGCTAGCCGGGCGGCGGTGGGAAGCGATCTTCGTCGACGATGACAGCCCCGACGGCACGGCCGACGTCGCCCGTGCCATCGGGCGGCGCGATTCGCGCGTGCGGGTGATCCAGCGCATTGGCCGGCGCGGCCTGTCCTCGGCCTGTGTCGAGGGCATGTGCGCCAGCGCCGCACCCGTCGTCGCGGTAATCGACGGTGACCTGCAGCATGACGAGACGATCCTGCCGGCGATGCTCGATGCGCTGCAGGCGGACGAGACACTCGATCTGGCGATCGGCTCGCGCTTCGTGCCCGGCGGCGGAACCGGGGAATGGGACAGCGACCGGGTCGCCAAATCCGCCTTCGCCACCAAGCTGGCGCGCGGCGTATTGAAGGCCGAGCTGAAGGATCCGATGAGCGGCTTCTTCATGATCCGCAGCGCGATCGTTCGCGATCTTACGCACGACATGTCTGCGATCGGTTTCAAGATCCTGCTCGACATCATGACGACCAGCAAACGGCCGCTCAACTTCCGCGAATTCCCCTATACGTTCCGCATCCGCACCGAGGGCGAGAGCAAGCTCGACCATGTCGTTGCGATGGAATTTCTCATCGCGCTGTACGACCGCATGTTCGGCCATGTCGTGCCGGTGCGTTTCGCGATGTTTTCGGCGATCGGGTTGCTTGGATTGGGCGTCCACATGGCGGTGTTGAGCGCGCTGTTCCTCGGGCTCGGCACCAGCTTTCGGCTTGGCGTGATCGTTGCGACCGGGGTCGCCATGACGGTCAACTTCTTCCTCAACAACGCGCTGACCTACCGCGAATTGCGTCTCAAGGGCGCGCGCGGTCTGGTGGGCGGCTGGGTGTCGTTCTGCGCGGTCTGCTCGGTCGGCGCGATCGCCAATGTCGGCGTGGCGGAATTCCTCCACGATGTGCAGCGCCACGAATGGGCGGTGTCGGCGATGATCGGGGTGGCGGTCGGCGCGGTGTGGAATTACGCGGTGTCGTCGCGCTTCGTGTGGGGGCGGTATTGATACGCCGGGGCAAACACCCGCCCACAGCGATGTGGGTATAACGGCAGACTTGGTCAATCGGCCGCCGGCCCACCGGATAGTCCTCCGGTGAACCGACGGCCGCGTTGATTAGAAGCGAATACCCATGCCGTACACGATCTGGTGACGCGTTGGTTTCAAGCTCGCCGAGAAATCGTCGGCAGCGACCGACGTCTTGCCATAGCTGCTGTAAACATATTCCAGGCGCCCGTAGATGCCACCGGCCAGATCACCCTCGACGCCAGCGCCAAGGTGAAAGCCATCGAAGTTTTTGCCTTCGTCTACGTCGGCCAAGATCAGCTCGTAGTCACGATAGGTCACGGACGTGCGCCCGTTCGAATAGCCGCCCTTGCCATAGAGCAAGAACGAATCCTGCACGACCGCCCCAACGCGTGCGCCAGCTGTGATATTGCGCCCCGCTTTCAGGCAGGCGCGATCTTCGCCATATAGCTCACTGCACGATTTGGTCGTCGACTCTTCCAACCCGACATAGCCGCCGATGACGAATTTGTTGTCCGGGCTATAATCATAGCCGATCTCACCACCATAGGTCACGCCGCTCTTGCTCGCGCTGCGGCTGATGCTGTCAGTCCCATCGGACAAGGTAACGCGAAGGTCAGGGCTGTCCCAGCCCACGCGTGCTTCGATGCGCGGACCGTTGAAAGACGGACCGGTCTCCTGAGCTAGTGCGGGGGTAGAAATTGCGGCGATCGCAACTGCGGCGCTGAGGCCAATGATCTTCATTCGTCACTCCGTATTCAGCCCAATTGCTGGCCTGAACCTTAAGGACGCTTACTGGTTAACAAATGCTTTGCCTTATCTCTCGAAAAGGCCCTCTAGCGAAGATCAAGGCCAGGTGGGAAACCAGATCCAGTGGCGGAAGGCCGCCGGCCCCGGCAGCGCCGCGGCGGAGATGATCGGGTAGAAATACACGAACAACAGCGCCACCACGGCCAGATAGGCTTCGTCCCAATGGCGATGCCGCGTGCGCAGGTGATGCACCGCGGCGGCGAGCGCGAGGCTCAGCCAGATCGTCGAGGGGTAATAATAATAGAAGAAGCCGAGCGATTTGGGGATGACCGCCCAGATCAGCAGCGAGGCCGCCCATAATCCGGCAATGCCGAGCAGCTGCCCCGCCCGTTGTTTTACGCCCGCCCATACGCACCATGCGACGGCGAGCAGCCCGCCCCACAGGATCGCCGGGTTGCCGAGCAGCAGGATGCCGCGCTGTGCCCCATCGGCGCGTTCGTAGAGATACCAGATCGGGCGGACCATCAGCGGCCAGCTCCACCAGCTCGATTGGTAGGGGTGCGGCGGCAGCACCTGCGTCTGTTGCAGGTACATGATCTTCTGGAACGGGATCAGTTCGGCCAGCGTCATTGGCTGGAAGCCGTAGAAGAAGGCCGGGGCAAAGGTCAGGAAGTAGGTCGTGACGCTGACCGCGCCGAGCGTCGCCAGCGCGGGCAGCGTCGCCATGTCGGGCCAATGCTTGGCGCGTCCGCCATCGCGCCAGCGGATCGCCAGGAAACCCAGCGCGACCCAGGCGACATAGGGGGCCGCGGTCCATTTCACGCCGACCGCCAGGCCGAGCAACACGCTGCCCAGGATCCAGCGCCGCCATACCCGGCCCGGCGGGGCGTAGGCCGAACGCAGCAAGGCGAGCATCGCCAGCACCAGAAAGGCGGCCATGAAACCGTCGAGCATGCCGATCCGCGCCTGAATGAACACGGTGAAGTTGAGGATCGTGAACAAGGCCCCGAACACTGCGGTGCGCGTGTTGCGGAACAGCGTCCACAGGATCCAGAACACCCCCATCACCACCGCGGTCGCGGCGATTGCCGAGGGCACGCGCCAGCCCAGCTGGTTATCGCCGAACAGCGCGATTCCCGTGGCGATCAGGCTCTTGCCGAGCAAGGGATGCTCGATATTGGCCGGGCCGCTCAACGCCAGCAAGGTGCGCGCCGCGGGGATGTAATGCGTCTCGTCGAACACCAGCACGCTCGGCCGAGCGATGTTGAGCGTGAACAGGAATTGCGCGGCGGCGCCAATCAATGTGGCGGGCAGGATCGGGCGGGGCTGGGCGGCGCTGGACATGAGGCATTGGCTTACCGGTAGCGACCTCTGTCGTCACCCGTTCTCCTGCGAAAGCAGGAGCCCAGAGCCACAAGCGTCAGCGTTTCGAACCCTGGGCTCCTGCGTTCGCAGGAGAACGGGTACGCATAAGCATTGACGCGCACCGACCCCGCCCGGCAAAGCGGGCCCATGAAACGCCGCACCGGACAAAATCGCGATATCACCCGCCAGTGGCGCCCCGCCACGCAGGCCGTGCGCGGCGGCACCGCGCGCAGCGAGTTTGGCGAAACCTCCGAAGCGTTGTTCCTGACCTCGGGCTATAGCTATGATTGCGCGGCCGATGCCGCCGCACGCTTCGCCGGCGAGCAGGAGGGCATGACCTATTCCCGGCTGCAGAATCCGACCGTGCAGATGCTCGAAGACCGTATCGCGCTGATGGAAGGGGCCGAGGCCTGTCGCACGATGGCTACCGGCATGGCGGCGATGACCGCGGTGTTGCTGTGCCAATTGCAGCAGGGCGATCATCTGGTCGGCGGGCGCGCGGCGTTCGGATCGTGCCGCTGGCTGACCGATACGTTGCTGCCCAAATTCGGCATCGAGACGACGATCGTCGATGCGCGCGACCCGCAGGCGTTCGAGGATGCGGTGCGCCCGAATACGAAGGTGTTCTTTTTCGAGACGCCGGCCAACCCGACCATGGATGTAGTCGATCTGAAGGCGGTGTGTGACATCGCCAAGCGGCACGGCATCACCAGCGTGGTCGACAATGCCTTCGCCACCTCGGCGCTGCAGCGCCCGATGGACTTCGGTGCCGACGTTACCGCCTATAGCGCGACGAAGATGATGGACGGGCAGGGCCGCGTGCTGGCCGGCGCGGTGTGCGGCACCAGCGCCTTTATCAACGATGTGCTGCTGCCGTTTACGCGCAACACCGGGCCGACGCTCAGCGCGTTCAATGCCTGGGTGGTGCTCAAGGGGCTGGAGACGCTCGATCTGCGCATCCACCGCCAGAGCGAGAACAGCCTTAAGGTCGGCGCGTTCCTGGAACAGCGCGTGCCGCGGATCCTGCATCCGGGGCTGCCGAGCCACCCGCAGCACAATCTGGCGATGAGCCAGATGGATGCGTGCGGGCCGATCTTCGCGTTCGAGGTCGCGGGCGGGCGCCCGCAGGCACATGGCCTGCTTGATGCGCTCGAACTGGTCGATATCTCGAACAATATCGGTGATTCGCGCTCGCTGATGACGCATCCGGCGTCGACCACACATTACGGCGTGGCGGAGGACAAGCGCATCGAGATGGGCGTGACCGAGAACCTGCTGCGCCTCAACGTCGGGCTGGAGGATCCGCAGGATGTGATCGCCGATCTTGATCAGGCGCTGACGGCGGTGGGGTTGTGAGCCTTTCGTACGCTCCCCCCTTCTACCGCTTCCCCGGCGTAGGCCGGGGCCCAGTCGCGACGGTCGATGTAACGGAGCGCAGCATTTGCCAATCTCTGTTCCGCGACTGGGCCCCGGCCTTCGCCGGGGAAGCGTCTTTAGTTGAGAACGGCCTGTGAAAGCCCTGTTCCCCAATGTCGCCGAGACGCGGGGGATCGTCGTGCGCGTGTCGGTCAGCTACTTGCCCGAACAATCCGAGCCGCAGCGTGGCCGCTGGTTCTGGTCCTATCACGTGCGGCTGGAGAATACGGGCCCGCAAGCGGTCCAGCTACTCACGCGGCATTGGGTGATCACCGACGGGCGCGGCGCGCGCCATTCGGTCGAGGGCGAGGGCGTGGTCGGCGAACAGCCGATGATCGCGCCGGGCGCGAGCTTCGACTATGTCTCGGGCTGTCCACTGGCCACGCCGACCGGGCAGATGCAGGGCAGCTACCATATGATCGACGAGGACGGCGTGGGCTTCGACGTGGCGATTCCGCGCTTCGCGTTGTTGGCGCCGGCGGTAGGGGCGTGAAGCGTACGCATCTTCCGCTCAACGGCCTGCGCGTGCTCGACGCCGCCGCGCGGCATTTGTCCTTCACCCGCGCCGCCGATGAACTCGCCGTCACTCCCGCCGCGGTTGGGCAGCAGATCCGCGCGCTGGAGGATACGCTTGGCGTCGTGCTGTTCCGCCGTACCACCAAGGGGCTCGAACTGACCCCCGAAGGCGCCGCCGGGCTCGGCCCGCTACGCCAGGGCTTCCTCGAATTCGAGGAAGCGGTGCGCGCGATGCAGGCGGGGCAGACGAGCAAATCGCTGACCATCGCCGCGCCGCGCGATTTCACGGAGAAATGGCTGATGCCGCGCCTCGCCGAGATCGCGCGCGCCGATGGCGAGCTTCGGTTCGCGCTCGTCTCTGCCGACGAAGACATCGATTTCACCGAGGCCAATCTCGATCTCGCGATCCGCTGGGGCGATGGGCCCGGCGCGAACGAGGGCGAGGCGCTCGAATCCGAAGGGCTGGTGACGGTCGAGCGCCCCGGTGGCGGCGTCGATACGCGCATTTCTTGGCCCGGCTGCCTCAACGACGACACCGTCTCGCTGGTCCGCGTCGGCGATGCCGGGCTCGCGCTCGATGCCGCCGCGGAGGGACTGGGCCGCGCGACCGTGCCGGAACTGCTCGCTGCGCAGGATTTGGCAGCGGGCCGCGTGGTCAAGGTTGGCGACGCGCAGCCATCGGCCAAGGGCTATTGGCTGGTCGCACCACTGCCGCAATGGCGCCAGAAGAAGGTCAAGGCGCTGGTCGAGGTATTGGCGACGTCGTGAGCGACACGTTCGAGAGTGCGCGATTGCACCTGCGGCCGCAGCGGATCGAGGATGCCGAGGCGTTGCACGAAGCGTATCGCGACGTCGAGTTGATGCGTTGGTGGTCGAGCGGGCCACATGCCAATGTCGCCGAAACGCATGCCTATATGGCACAACGGCCCGATCAAACCGGCGCGCGCGGCTGGGCAATCACGCTACGCGGGAATGACCGCGCGATCGGCACCCTATGGGCCGGCGCCAGGCGGCCCGGGGTGAGCGAGATCGGCTATATGCTGGTGCGCTCGGCCTGGGGGCAGGGGTATGCGCGGGAGGCGGTGACGCGGTTGCTCAACCTGTTGCTGCGCGAGGAAGGGCAGCGCCGCGTGTTCGCCGATACCGACCCGGACAATATAGGCTCCAACCGCTTGCTCGAAAGCCTCGGTTTCGTGCGCGAGGGGCGGCTGCGCGGCGAGTGGGAGACGCATATCGGCGTGCGCGATTCCTATATCTGGGGCCTGCTCGCCGACGACTGGATCAACCGATGACTCCGCCCGACCTCACCGACCCCGTGCAGCGCGCCGCCTATAGCCGCGAACTGCGCGCCATCGCGCGGCCGCTGCGGCTGACCGGCGTGGCGTTCCTGTTGGTGGGGGTGCTGCTGGCGGTGGCGCGGCGGTTGTGGCTGCCGGAGCTGCCGACGTTGGTGCCGATGGCCGCGCTGGCGCTGGGCGTGCTCAACATGCTGGCGGCGATGGCAATGCGCACGATCTACCATGCACGGCGCATGAAGGGGGGCTAGCGCAGCCACCCCGATTGCGCTTCCCCGGCGGAGGCCGGGGCCCAGTCGCAATGGCCGATGTAACTGGACGCAACGCGCGAAACTATTGTTGCGTGACTGGGCCCCGGCCTTCGCCGGGGAAGCGTCGGTCTTTGAGGTGGTCTTGCTCAGCCGCCCGCCGCAAGCTCGACCGCGCTGGTCATTAGGCCGGCGAAGCGGGCGTCGTCCACTGCGGCGGCGGTGTCGTTCCAGCTGGCGGAGAGAGCGTACCACGCACTGTCCTTGCCCTGCAGCAGGAAGGTCATCGCGATCACGCCGGGTTCGGAGCCGCCCTTGAAACCAAGATACTGCCATTTGCCCGCCGCCGCCGAGCCGATACCGCTATTCTTCGCCAGGATAGCGCGCGCGCGCGCCGCGGAGCCGGTTTCGCTGTGGCGGCGCAACCAATCCATCACGCGGATCATGTCGGCGGGGGTGGCGAACCATTCGATCTGATCGATCTGCAGCGGCTTGCCCTTAGCGAACAGGCGATTGTCGATCGCGGTGATCGGCATGGCCGCTACCTCGCCGCTCAGTAGCGCGCGGCGCGCCGTTTCGTCCGCGCTTGCCCAGCGTGCGCCGAGCGGGTTGCTCTTGAGCTTGAACGCCTCCAGCGTGGCGAGGAACGGGCGCATGCCTTTGGGGTTGGCCACGCCGATCACGGGGAGCATCGCTTCGACCTTGTCGCGGCCCAACGTATTCAGCATGATGTCGGTCGCGCTATTGTCGCTGATCGAGATCATCTTCTCGGCGAGATCGTACAGCGTCACCTTGGTGCCGGCGGGGCTCTGCGTGTAGCTGCCGCCGGGCAGCGGGCCGCCGTCCAGCGTGACCGTGTCGTCCCAGGTCCGCTCGCCCGCCGCGATGCCGCGCACCAGTTCGGCGAGGATGACGAGCTTGAATTCCGATCCGATCGCGAACGGCGTGTCGGCGCCGCGCGCGGTGAGCAGTTCGGGCGCGCCGGTGCCGAGCTTGGCGAGCACGAAGCCGGTCTTGCCCGGCAGCTTGGCAAGTTCGGCATCGACGGCGGAGAGCGATGTCTCGTTGCCCGCCATGCCGGTGATGCGCAGGCCATTCACTTGCTGTGCGCCGGTCGCTTCGACCGAGATCGCTGCCGTCGCGCGGCCGCGTTCGAAGACGATAACGATGTTGGCGGCATGAGGTGTGACAGGCTTCACCTCCTCCACGCGCAGCGCCTTGCCGGCGGTCGCGCCGAGCTGCCGCGAAATGCCGTCGAACGCCGGTTTGGGGACGGCAGCGATGAAAGCTGGCGCGAAGGTTGCGGCATAATCGCCGCCGCCGTTAAGGATCGGGACGATCTCGGCGATGCGGCGTTCGAGTTCGGGGGCGGCTTTGATCAGCGGAGGGGGCGGCGTCGTCTGCGCGGCGGCGGGCGCAGCGAGCAGCAATGCAGTCAGGCTGGCGATAACGTGACGCATAGCGTTTCTCCCCCGAGATTGGCGGGACGATATGGCACCCGCGAGGGGCGGACAACACTTATCCTCCCCGGTACGGGGAGGTGGCAGCCCGAAGGCTGACGGAGGGGGTGGGCCGGCAGCGCCACTGTTGCGTGTGGCGAGAGCCGCCTCCACCATTTGCGTGAAGAACGCGAACGGTCCCCCTCCCCGTGTCGGGGAGGAGCCAAGCTAAGCGTCGATGGCTTCTTCGTCGAACCTGGCCGCATTCTCCTGGATGAAGGCGAAACGGTGCGCCGGATTGTTGCCCATCAGGCGATCGACCAGATCCTTCACGCCGGCGCGCTCCTCATATTCCTGCGGTAGCGTGATGCGCAGCATCGAGCGCGTCTTGGGATCCATCGTCGTTTCGCGCAGCTGCATCGGGTTCATCTCGCCGAGACCCTTGAAGCGGGCGACATCGACTTTCTTGCCTTTGAACACGCCGTTTTCGATCTTCGCGCGATCGGCATCGTCCATCGCGTACAGGCTCTTGGTGCCCGCGGTCAGGCGATAAAGTGGCGGCTGCGCGAGATACAGATGCCCGCGGCGCACCAGCTCGGGCATTTCCTGGAAGAAGAAGGTCATCAGCAGCGTGGCGATATGCGCGCCGTCGACATCGGCGTCGGTCATGATGACGATGCGTTCGTAGCGCAGATTATCCGGGATACAGTCCTTGCGCGTGCCGCAGCCGAGCGCCTGGATCAGATCGGCGATTTCTGAATTGGCGGCGATCTTCTGCAAGGTCGCGCTTGCGACGTTCAAGATCTTGCCGCGAATGGGCAGGATTGCCTGGGTCTTGCGCTCGCGCGCCTGCTTGGCCGAGCCGCCGGCGCTATCGCCTTCGACGATGAAGATCTCGGTGCCCTTGGGATCGTCCGACGAGCAATCGGTGAGCTTCCCCGGCAGGCGCAATTTGCGCGCTGACGTCGCCGTCTTGCGCTTGACCTCGCGCTCAGCCTTGCGGCGCAAGCGTTCGTCGAGCCGCTCGAGCGTGTAATTGAGCAGCGCCTTGCCGCGCTCCATATTATGGCTGAGCCAGTGATCGAAATGATCGCGCATGGCCTTCTCGACCATTGCCGCCGCTTCCGGGCTGGTCAGGCGATCCTTGGTCTGGCTCTGAAATTGCGGTTCGCGGATGAACACGCTGAGCATCAATTCGCTGCCGACCATCACGTCGTCCGCGGTGATATCCTTGGCTTTCTTGTTGCCGACGAGATCGCCGAATCCGCGCAGGCCGCGGACCAGCGCCGCGCGCAGGCCGGCCTCGTGCGTGCCGCCATCGGGGGTCGGGATCGTGTTGCAATACCAGGAATAGCTGCCGTCGCTCCATAGCGGCCAGGCCACTGCCCATTCGGCGCGGCCCTGATTCTGGCCGGGGAAATCCTGGCTGCCGGCGAAGAAATCGGCCGTGGCGCATTCGCGACCGGCAATCTGTTCGCGCAGATGATCGGCCAGCCCGCCGGGGAACTGGAACATCGCCTCGGCCGGCGTATCGTCGCTGATCAACTCGGGGCTGCATTTCCAGCGGATCTCGACGCCGGCGAACAGATAGGCCTTGGAGCGCGCCAGCTTGTACAGTCGCGCCGGTTTGAAACTGAGCACCGGCCCGAAAATCTGCTCGTCGGGCACGAAGCTGACCGACGTACCGCGGCGGTTGGGCGTCGGGCCCAATGCTTCCAGCGGCCCTAGCGTCACCCCGCGCGAAAAACGCTGCCGATACACGGTCTTGTTGCGCGCGACTTCGATCGTGGTGTCGGACGACAGCGCATTGACCACCGACACGCCGACGCCGTGCAGACCGCCGGAGGTGGCATAGGCCTTGCCGTCGAACTTGCCGCCGGAATGGAGCGTGGAGAGGATCACCTCCAGCGCCGATTTGTCGGGGAACTTGGGATGCGGGTCGACCGGGATGCCGCGACCGTTATCGACCACGGTCAGGCGATTGCCTGGCTCCAGCGTGATCTCGATCCGGTTGGCATGGCCGGCGACCGCTTCATCCATGGCATTGTCCAGCACTTCGGCGGCCAGATGATGCAGCGCGCGCTCGTCGGTGCCGCCGATATACATGCCGGGGCGGCGCCGGACGGGCTCCAGCCCTTCCAGCACTTCGATCGAGGATGCATCGTAATCGGACGTGGGAGCATTCTTGGAAGCAAACAGGTCTTCGGCCATGCGTCGTTATAGCTGTGCGCGGTCGCCGGGCAAGCGGGGCGTGCTGTTGCTGCATTGCAACACTGATCTAAGTAATATTCCAGCAATGTACCCATTCCGGTTGGGCGCACGTTCCTGCGGCGGGAATACCCCACCTAGGAGTGATTATGCGTAACCAGTTTTTCCTCGTTCTTGCCGGCGGCGCTGCTGCCTTGGCGATGGCGACTCCCGCTTCGGCGCAGACCGAAGCCGCGCCGTTCGACGGCTTTTATGTCGGCGGTTCGCTCGGCTATGATTTCCAGCCCAAGGGCGGCAACGACACGATCCAGTTCGATCGTAACCTCGACGGCACGTTCGGCGACACGGTGACGCTCACGACGCCGCAGGCCAATGGCAACACCAATGCGTTCCAGCCCGGCTTCTGCCGCGGCCAGGCCAATGGCGTGAACGCCTCGAACGGCTGCCGCGACAATAAGGACGGCACCGGCTATGCCGCCCGTATCGGCTTCGACAAGCAGTTCGGCGCGATCGTGTTCGGCGCGGTCGGCGAATTCGGCAAGAGCGAGATCCGTGACAGCGTGACCGCGTTCAGCACCACGCCGGCCTATTACACGATGACGCGCGAAGTCGATTACGACGCCAGCGCCCGTCTGCGTCTTGGCTTCGCGGCCAACAAGACGCTGTTCTACGGCACCGGCGGCGTTGCCTATGCCAAGGTCGATCACAGCTTCGAGACGAGCAACACGGCCAACGCGTTCAGCGATTCGGGCAAGAGCGATGCCTGGGGCTATGTCGTCGGCGGTGGCGTCGAGCAGAAGGTCGGCCAGAACTTCTCGGTCGGTCTGGAATATCAGTATAAGACGCTGAAGGACGACGATTACACCGTCCGCGCCGGCAGCAGCGCAACGACGCCAGCAGCCAATCCGTTCATCCAGGGCAATGCCTCGGGCACGGATTTCCAGCGCAGCGACGACCGTCTGAAGTCGCACAGCGTCCGCGCCGTCGCGGCGTTCCGCTTCTAAGAGTTAGGCAAGGCGCCCCGCACCGTTCGCGGTTCGGGGCATCTTCTGCCGGAATTGCAGCCCGGCCGGCGCGGCCCCAGGGATATATGACTCGGACAGCAATCTAGTCATCCCGGACGACCCACGTTGCCATGCAAAATAAACCCCGCTGCGGCCCTTAGGCTGCAGCGGGGTTTTTATTGTCTGCCGTCCGGCAGTAGGCGGTGGCGCATCCTACCTCACCGTCATCCTCGCGAAGGCGAGGATCCCGCTCCTTCTACCAGGTGCGGGGCTAGGCAGCGGGATCCCCGCTTTCGCGGGGATGACGGGTGCTTAGCGCGCGCGGGCGCCACCGAAGGGCAGCGGCGGGGGCGGGCGGCGGTCGCGGCGTGGGAGCTGCGCCTGATAGGCATGGCCGCAATGCGCGACGCAATACGGGAAGCCCGGATTCACCTTGTCGCCACAGAAATGGAAGTCCGGCTCGCCGGGATGGCCGAGCGGCCATTTGCAGACCTTGTCGCTGAGATCGAGCAGGCTGGTCTTGTCGGCCATCTCGGGCGAGGGCTTGGCCGGCACCAGACGACGCGGCGGCGCCGGGGTGATCGGGGCCTGCTGCTCGCCCGGGGCCTGCCGCAGGAAGCCGCCAGGACCGACCGAGCGCATGATCGGGGCAGGCGGCGCGGCCGGGGCGGCGACGACCGGCGTGTCGATCTCGTTTTCCTCGTCCTCGTCTTCGTCGTCCATATCCGCGACGGGCGCGGGGGTCGGCGCGGCGACCTGGTCGGCCGGCTTGGGGATCGGCGGCGCAGCGACGACCGGCTTGGGCGCGGGCGGGGCCTTGGGCTCGACCGGCTCAGCGGCAGCAACTGCTTCCGTTGCCACGGCGGCGGGCTTGGCTGCGACCGGATCGTTCGGTTTCACCGGCGAGGGGCGCGACTGCAGCCCCAGGCGATGCGCCTTGCCGATCACCGCATTGCGGCTGACGCCGGTCAATTCTTCGGCGATCTGGCTGGCGGTGCTGCCGCCTTCCCACATCTTGCGCAGCGTATCGATCCGCTCGTCGGTCCAGCTCATTCCGTATCCTATCTCTACTGCCGGGTTGCAGGCGGCGGCCCCACGCTTTAGCGCGAGTGCCATGAGCAGCCAGCCCCCTATCGGCCCAAATCCTACCGGCGCCCAGTCGTCGGTAATGAACGCCCCCGGCGTCCCAGTCATCCGGAACGTCAATTGGGGCGGTCTTCGCACCCTCTATATCAAGGAGGTGCGCCGGTTCTTCAAGGTGCAGCTGCAAACCATCTGGGCCCCCGCGATCCAGACCTTGCTGTATCTGATCGTGTTCACCGTGGCGATGGGCGGCCGCAGCGCGGTGCATGTCGGCGGCGAGACCGTGGCGTTCGCCGATTTCCTTGCCCCCGGGCTGATCGTCATGGGCATGCTGACCAACGCGTTCGCCAATGCGAGCTTCTCGCTGTTGGTGGGCAAGATCCAGGGCACGATCGTCGATTATCTGATGCCGCCTTTGTCCACCGCGGAATTGCTGACGGCGTTGGTGGGTGGTGCGGTGACCCGCGCTTTCTGTGTCGGCTTTGCCGTGTGGCTGGCGATGCTGGTATGGCCGGGGGTGCACGTATTGCCGCATAATCCGCTGGCGATCCTGTGGTTCGGACTGCTCGGTTCGGTGTTCCTGGCCTTGCTCGGCGTGCTGACCTCGATCTGGGCGGAGAAATTCGATCACGCCGCCGCGGTGAGCAATTTCGTCGTCGGGCCGCTGACCCTGTTGTCGGGAACCTTCTATTCGGTCGATCGCCTGTCGCCGACGTTCCAGGCGATCAGCCATGCCAATCCGTTTTTCTATATCATCTCGGGCTTCCGTTACGGGTTCCTGGGGGTGGCCGATTCGCCGGTATGGGTGGGGAGCCTGGTGATCCTGGCGATCGACGTGGTGCTCGGCGTGCTGTGCTATGCGTTGCTCAAGGGCGGCTGGCGGCTGAAGAACTGAGTTTATTCCTCCCCGGAACGGGGAGGTGGCAGCCGAAGGCTGACGGAGGGGGCGGACCGGCAGCGCGACCGTTGCGTTCGCGGAGGGCCTCCTCCACCACTCGGCTGAAGTAGCCGAGCGGTCCCCCTCCCCGTGCCGGGGGAGGAGTAAAAACCAGTTTCGAAACGATACTCTACTCGCTAGCCTCCGCTCGGGGAGGGTGAGCGATGCGACTCATGGCGATCGGTATGCTGCTGATGCTGGCCGCGTGTGGCGCGGGCAAGCCGAAGGACGATGCGCCCAACGCCTTGCCGCAGGTCCGCGTCGCGCAGGTCGGCGTCGACCAGCGCGCCGCCAGCGTCACCGGTGTCGGCACCGTCGCGCTGCGCCGCGAGGCCCAACTCGGCTTCACCAGCCCGGGTCGGATCGCCAGCATTTCCGTCCGCGAGGGCGATGCCGTGCGCCGCGGCCAATTGCTTGCCGCGCTGGATACCACGGCCGTCGCCGCCGATGTCGCGCGGATCGCGGCCGAGCGCGCGCGCGCGGCAGCGGAATATGAGCGCAGCGCCGGGCTGCTGGCCAAGGGCTGGGTGACGCAGCCGCGCGTCGAAAGCGCGCGGGCGGCGCTCGGCGCCGCCAACGCGCAGCTCAGCGCCGCGCGCTTCCAAGCCTCTGCTGCGCGGATCGTCGCGCCCGGGCCAGGCACGGTGCTGGCGCGGCTGGTCGAGCCGGGGCAGGTGATCGCGGCGGGCACGCCGGCGTTGATCGTCGGCGACCGATCGAGCGGCTATATCCTGCGCGTGCCGCTGTCGGATCGCGATGCCGCGCGGTTGACGCTCGGCGCGCCGGCGCGCGTCACGCTGGCGGCGCTCGACGATGGGGCGATCACCGGTCAGGTGGCGCAGATCGCCGGCCGTGCCGATCGCATGACGGGGACGTTCACGATCGAAATTGGGCTGCCAGCGGACGCGCGGCTGCGCTCCGGCCAGATCGGCAGCGCATCGATCACCGCGCGAGGGGCGGCGAGCAACGCCATTCGCGTGCCTGCTGCGGCGATCTTCGCGGCGCGCGCGGGCGAGGCGTTCGTCTATGTCGTCGATCCCGCGACGCGGTTGATCGCGCTGCGCAAGGTGACGATCGCGGAGGCGGGTGACGAGGGCATCCAAGTGACTGGCGGGCTCTCGCGGGGTGAATGGGTGGCGACGTCGCGCGTCGATCGTCTCAAGGCGGGGCTCAGGATCGCGCCATTGCGTAGCGCGCGGTGAACATCACCGCTTTCGCCGTTCGCCGCTGGCAGGTGACGTTGGTGGCGTTCCTGCTGATCGCGATGCTCGGCATATCCGCCTTCCTGTCGATCCCGCGCTCGGTCGACCCGCATTTCCCCATCCCAACCGTCGTCACCACGGTGATCCTGCCCGGGGCGGATGCGGGCGACATGGAGGAGACCGTCGCCAAGCCGCTGGAGGACGTGCTGCAGGGGCTCGATCACGTTCGCGACATCAATTCGCAGAGCGTCGATGGCGCGGCGGTGGTGGTGGTCAATTTCGAGCATGGCACCGATGCCGAGCAGTCGCTCGATCGCGTCGTGCGGGAGGTTCAATCGGTGCGCGACCGCCTGCCGCAGGGCATCCAGCGGATCGCCTTCCGCCGCCCGCGCACGACCGAGGCGGGCGTGCTGCAACTGGCGCTGGTCAGCGATACGGCGAGTTGGCTCAGGATGAGCAAATATGCCCAGGACCTGCGCGATCAGCTGAACGTCGTGCCGGGCGTGCGCCAGACCGCGATCGACGGTGCGGCGGCGCCCGAGGTGCGGGTGGCGATCGATGCCGGGCGGCTGGCCGAAGCGCGACTGCCGGCGGCGACCGTCGCCAATGCCATCGCGCAGGGCGGGGTCGATCTGCCGGCGGGGTCGCTCAATGCCGCGGGGCGGCGCTACAATATCGACGCCGGCGGGGCATATCGCACGGTCGACGCGGTGAAGGACGTGGCCGTGCGCAGCAGCGACGGTCGGCTGGTGCGCGTCGGCGATATCGCTGAGGTCGGCTGGGCCGAAGCGGGGCGGACGCATATCGCGCGCTTCAACGGGCATCGCGCCTTGTGGGTGACGATCCGCCAGAAGGACGAGGTCGATGCCGGCACGTTGCGCGATGCGCTGGTGGAGGCGGTCACGGCGTTCAAGGCCGATCTGCCGCCCGACATGCGGCTCGAGACGGCGTTCGACCAGAGCCGCGACATCCAGCAGAAACTGGCGCAACTGACGCGCGATTTCGTCATCGCGCTGGCGCTGGTGCTGGTGACGATCCTGCCGCTCGGCTTCCGCCCGGCGATCATCGTCGCGATCTCTATCCCGCTCAGTCTGGCGATGGGCGTCTTCCTGCTCGCCTTGTTCGGCTTTTCGCTCAACCAGATCAGCATTTCCGGCTTCATCATTTCGCTCGGACTGCTGGTCGACGATTCGATCGTCGTGACGGAGAATATCGAGCGCCATATCCGCGGCGGCGACACGCCGACAGAAGCCGCGATCAATGGCACGCGCGAGATCGGCGCGGCGGTGCTGGGCGCGACGGGGGTGCTGATCTTCGCCTTCCTGCCGCTCGTCTTCCTGCCCGAGGGGGCGGGCGATTTCGTGCGCGGGCTGCCCTTGGCGGTGATGGTGACGGTGGCGAGCTCGCTGTTCGTGTCGCTGACCATCATCCCGTTCGTCGCCAGCCGGCTGCTCAAGCCGCATGGCGCGGAGGGCAATGCGCTGCTGCGCTGGCTGATGGGGGGGATCCAGCGTTTCTACGCGCCGCTGCTGCATGCCGCACTGAACCGCCCGCGCACCTGGTTCTGGGCGGCGATGGCGTTGTGCGTCGGCGCGTTCGCATTGGTGCCGGTGCTCGGGTTCAGCCTGTTCCCAGCCGCCGAGACGCCCTATTTTCTGGTCCGGGTCGAGACGCCGGAGGGTAGCACCATCCCGGTGACGGAGAAGGCGGTGCGCGACGTGGCGGCGATCCTGCGGCGCGAAGGCGCGGTGGTGAACCTGATGCAGAATGCCGGACGCGGTAATCCACAGATCTTCTACAACATCATGCCGCGCGACGAACGTGCCCGTTACGGCGATATCTTCGCGACGATGGCGACGTGGGACGTGCATGATAGCCCCAAGATGCTGGCGCGGTTGCGCAAGAGCCTGGCCGACTTTCCCGATGCGCGCGTGACGGTGGTCAATTTCGAGAATGGTCCACCGGTCGAAGCGCCGATCGCGATCCGCGTGCGCGGGCCCGACATTGCGGTGCTCAAGACGCTGTCCGACAAGGTCGTGACAGTGATGCAGCAGGTGCCTGGCCTGCGCGATATCGACAGCCCGATCGCCTATGATCGGATCGACCTCGATCTCGGGCTGGACGAGGCCAAGGCCGGGTTGCTCGGGGTGGCGCCAGGCGAGGCGCGCCGCGCGGTGCGCCTCGCGATCAGCGGCGAACAGGTCAGCCGGTTGCGCGACAATGAAGGCGATACCTGGCCGGTGACGGTGCGGTTGCCGATGACGGGCGACCAGCCGGTCTCCGCGCTGGGCAAGATCTACGTGCCGACGCTGGCCGGCGGCAGCGTGCCGCTGCTGGAGATCGCGCAGCCGCGGCTGAAAAGCGTGGTGCCGCTGATCACGCGCTACAAATTGCAGCGTACCGTCACGATCGTCGCCTATAATCAGCCCGGCATGCTCACCTCCAACCTCAACCGGCAGGTCGAGCAACGCCTCAAGAGCGTCACGCTGCCCGAAGGCTATAATTTCAGCATCGGCGGCGAGGCGGAGGCGGCGGCGCGCAATTTCGCCGGGCTGGGGCCGATCATCCTGCTTGCCTGTTTCGGTGTGTTTGGCGTGCTGGTGGTGGAGTTCGGCCGCTTCCGCGAGACGATCGTGGTGGCGGGCGTGATCCCGCTGGGCACGGTCGGCGGGCTGGTGGCGCTGTTGCTGACGGGCAATTCTTTGTCGTTCCTGGCGATCATCGGCTTTGTCGCGTTGATCGGGATCGAGATCAAGAATTCGATCCTTTTGGTCGATTTCACCTCGCAGTTGCGGGCGCGCGGCATGGGCCTGCGCGAGGCGATCGAACATGCCGGCGAGATCCGCTTTCTGCCGGTGTTGCTGACCTCGGTGACCGCGATCGGCGGGCTGCTGCCCTTGGCGCTGGGCGGCTCGGCGCTCTATTCGCCGCTGGCCTGGGTGATCATCGGCGGGCTGGTGAGCTCGACGGTGCTGAGCCGGATCGTGACGCCGGTGATGTATCTGCTGGCGGTGCGTGGCGATGAGGCAAGAAGGTTGGCAGCGCAGCCGGCGGCAGCCTAAACTCCCTCTTCTCCGCGTCCTCTGCGCCTCTGCGCGAAAAAGGAAGATTGGTTCGCGCCGAGGCGCAGAGGACGCGGAGAAGAAGGTTGTTGCGCTGCGCGCGGGCGGTGTTGCGCTCTGAGGGCAACCTGCCTAAAAACCCGCTCGGGCGGCCGCATTGGCCGCCCTTCTCTTTTCGGGAGACTTGCTGTGCCGATCACCCCCCTGATGCCTGTGTACCCGCGTTGCGGCGTGCGGCCGGTGCGCGGCGAGGGCGTGTATCTGTATGGCGAACAGGGCGAACAATATCTCGATTTCGCCGCCGGCATCGCGGTCAATGCGCTCGGCCATGGCCATCCGCATCTGGTCAAGGCGATCGCCGAGCAGGCTGCGACGCTGATGCACGTGTCGAACCTGTATGGCAGCCCGCAGGGCGAGGCGCTGGCGCAGCGCATCGTCGATGTCTCGTTTGCCGACACGGTGTTCTTCACCAATTCGGGCGTCGAGGCGATCGAATGCGCGATCAAGACCGCGCGGCGCTATCATTACGTCAATGGCAACCCGCAGCGGCACAAATTGATCACGTTCAAGAACGCGTTCCACGGCCGCTCGATCGGCGCGATTTCCGCCACCGACCAGCCCAAGATGCGCGACGGCTTCGAGCCTTTGCTGCCGGGCTTCGACTATGTGAAGTTCAACGATCTCGACGGCGCGCTGGCCGCGATCGATGACGAGACCGCTGGCTTCCTGGTCGAGACGATCCAGGGCGAAGGCGGGATGACCGCGGGCACGCCCGAGTTCATCCAGGGCCTGCGCAAGGCGTGCGACGAGCATGGCCTGCTGCTGATCCTCGACGAGATCCAGTGCGGCTATGGCCGCACCGGCAAGATGTGGGCGTACGAGCATTACGGCATCGAGCCCGACATCATGACCGTGGCCAAGGGCATCGGCGCCGGCTTCCCGCTCGGCGCATGCCTGGCGACCGAGGAAGCAGCCAAGGGCATGGTTTTCGGCACGCATGGCTCGACCTATGGCGGCAACCCGCTGGCCATGGCGGCGGGGCAGGCGGTGCTCGACGTGATGCTCGAACCCGATTTTCTGCCGCATGTCGAGCAGATGGGCGAGCGGCTGCGGGCGAGCTTCGAGCAGATGATCCCCAATCACGATCATCTGTTCGAGGAGATCCGCGGCAAGGGTCTGATGCTCGGCATCAAGATGAAGGAGCCGGCGGTTAGCCGCGACTTCGTGGCGCATCTGCGCGACAATCACGGGCTGCTCACGGTCGCGGCGGGCGAGAACGTGTTCCGCGTGCTGCCGCCGCTGGTGATTGACGAGAGCCATATCGCCGATTGCATCGAGCGATTGAGCGCTGGGGCGCGGTCGTTTGCGGGCACGAGCGATGATTGAGGCCCTTAAATTCCTCCCCCAACAGGGGAGGAATTAGTATGACCTACCGCCACTTCCTCGATCTCTCCGACGCCGGGCCGGACGGCGTCGCTGCGATGCTCGCCGATGCGCTCGATCGCAAGGCGGCGCGCACCGGATGGCCCAAGGGTCGCGCCGATGCCGACGCGCCGCTTGCCGGCCATGTGCTCGGCATGGTGTTCGAAAAGAATTCAACACGCACGCGCGTGTCGTACGATATGGCGATGCGGCAATTGGGCGGATCGTCGATCGTGCTCGATGCCGGCACGACGCAGCTCGGTCGCGGTGAATCGATCGCCGATACGGCGCGTGTGCTGTCGGGCTATTGCGATGCGATCATGATCCGCACCGACGATCACTTGAAGCTCGAGCAGATGGCCGAATATGCCAGCGTGCCGGTGATCAACGGGCTGACCGATGCCTCGCATCCCAGCCAGATCATGGCCGATCTGCTGACCATCATCGAAAGCGGCAAGCCGCTGCCGGGCTTGAAGGTTGCCTGGGTCGGCGACGGCAACAACGTGCTCGCCTCGATCATGGAGGCGGCGGCGCTGATGCAGTTCGACGTGGTCGCCGCTTGCCCCCAGGGCTTCATGCCGACCGAGATCGATCTCGCCCGCGGGCAGGGCCGCGCCCGCGTCGTCGCGCAGGCGTCGGAAGCGGTGGCCGGCGCCGATGTCGTTGTCACCGACAGCTGGATCTCGATGGGCCAGGAGCATGCCGAGACCAAGCTCGCCGCGCTCGCGCCGTATCAGGTCAGCGAGGCGCTGATGGCCGAGGCCAAGCCGGACGCCGTGTTCCTGCACTGCCTGCCGGCGCATCGCGGCGAGGAAGTGACCGATGGCGTGATCGACGGCCCGCAGTCGCTGATCTGGCCCGAGGCGATCAACCGGCTGCACGCGCAGAAGTCGATCCTACGCTGGTGCTTCGGGCAGATCGGTTGATCCGGGCGCGTTAAGTACTATCTCCCGTCATCCCCGCGAAAGCGGGGATCCCGCTTCTTTCTTTGGAGCGTGGAAAAGAAGAAGCGGGATCCCCGCTTTTGCGGGGATGACGATGGAAGACGTAACAATCAACGACACCGACCGTGCGCTCGGCTTCACGATCCCTGCGCGGCACGCGCGCGGCCGCGTCGTGCGGCTCGGTGCGGCGCTCGACACGATCCTTGCCGCCCACGCCTATCCGCCGCCGATCGAGGCGTTGCTGGCGGAAGCGTTGACGCTTGCCGCCCTGCTTGGCTCGACGCTTAAGGATGTCGGCGGGCAGCTGACCCTGCAGGCGCAGACCGAGAGCGGCGTCGTCAAATTGCTGGTGTGCGACTACAAGGCCGGCGAGCTGCGCGGCTATGTGCAATACGATGCTGAGCGGCTCGCCGCCGGCCCCGAGGAGCCGAGCCTGTTTGCTTTGTTCGGGACTGGCTACCTCGCCATCACCTTCGATCAAGCGGCGACCAAGGAACGCTATCAGGGCATCGTGCCGTTGGACGGCGCGACGCTGGCCGATGCGGCGGAGAGCTACTTCATCCAATCGGAGCAGGTTCCCAGCCTGGTGCGGCTCGGCATCAAGCGCCAGCCGGATGGCCGCCATGTCGCCGGCGGACTGTTCCTGCAGCATTTGCCCGAAGGGGAGGATGGCCGCGAACGGCTGCACGTGCGGCTCGATCATCCCGAATGGGAGCATGTCGCGATCCTTGGCGGCACGATGGGCGCGGACGAACTGGCCGATCCAGCGCTGCCGCTCGAGACCTTGGTGTGGCGGCTGTTCAACGAGGAAGAGGAGGTGCGGCTGCTGTCGGACGTGCCGTTGGCGCGGGGCTGCCGCTGCTCGCCCGATTATATTGCCGGCGTCCTCGGCCAGTTCCCGCCCGAGGAGCAGGCCGACATGGCCGACGACAATGGCCTGATCCATGTCGATTGCCAGTTCTGCTCGACCAAATTTCCCGTGCCCGTAAGCGCAATCGTTTCGTAAGCGTCATTGTCTCGACCGCCGGGCATCCCCAAATACCCTCGCGAGATAGTGGCTGTCGCATCGGGGCGAGGGCCAGGGGACGGGCAAGATGGTTGGTCGACGAGCGTTGATGGGGCTGTTGTTCCTGGCTGCGGCGGGCGGTGGAGCGAGCGCGGCGCAGGCCCCGCGGCTGGCCGCATTGCGCGCGGTCGCACCGGGCCAGTGGCTGCTCAAGGAGAAGGGCGGGGAGTCGCGCTCGCTGTGCGTGGCCGATCCACGCGCGCTGATGCAGATCGAGCATGGGCCGGCGCAATGCACACGTTTCATCGTCGCCGATACGCCGCGCTCGGCGACGGTCCATTATACCTGTCCAGGCGCGGGGCATGGCCGCAGCACGATCAGCGTGGAAGGCAAGGAGCAATTCCGGCTGGAGACGCAGGGTATCCTCGACGGCGCGCCGTTCGACACCGAATATGAAGGTCACCGCGTCGGCCAATGCGGCGCTGCGAGCAGCGCGCGTTAAGCGGAGCTTTACCGGATCGCGCTAGGTGGAGCAGGTGACCTCATTCTTTCGGCCACATTCTCCCTAGACGGGCTGTCCTCAGCCACCCCTGGGCCGCTTACGGGCGGCCCGTTTTTCGTTGCGCTGGCCCGGTCATGGGCATAGCGGGGGCGACATCATGACATCTGCCACCACCTACGCGGTCGTCCTCATCTCGGGCGGGCTGGACTCGATGGTTTCCGCCGCGCGCGCACGCGAGGACGGACACCGCATCCTCGCGCTGTCGATCGACTATAATCAGCGCCACCAGGTCGAGCTCGCCGCGGCGCGGCGCATCGCCACGTTGCTTGGCGCCGAACGCCATATCGTGCTGCCGCTCGATCTATCCGCCTTTGGCGGTTCGGCCCTGACGGCCGATATCGACGTGCCCAAGGATGGCGTGCAGCCAGGCATTCCGATCACCTACGTGCCCGCCCGCAACACCATCTTCCTTAGCCTGGCCTTGGGCTGGGCCGAGGCGATGGGCGCGCGCGACCTGTATATCGGCGTCAATGCGCTGGATTATTCCGGCTATCCCGATTGCCGGCCGGAATTCATCGCGGCGTTCGAAAATCTCGCCGAGCTTGCCACCAAGGCAGGCGTAGAGGGTGCACCGTTCCGCATCCAGGCGCCGCTGCAGCATATGACCAAGGCCGATATCGTGCGCGAAGCGGCGCGGCTCGGGCTCGACGCCGGGCTAAGCTGGTCGTGCTACGATCCCGCGCCGGGCAGCGTGCATTGCGGGCAGTGCGACAGTTGCCGGTTGCGCAGCAAGGGTTTCGAGGACGCCGGCCTGCCCGATCCGACGATCTACGCGGTCTAGCCGATGAGCTACGCGGTCAAGGAAATGTTCCTCACGCTGCAAGGCGAGGGGGTCAATGCCGGGCGCCGTGCGGTGTTCGTGCGCTTTGCCGGCTGCAATCTGTGGAGCGGGCGCGAGCAGGATCGCGCGGTTTCGATCTGCCAGTTCTGCGACACCGATTTCGTCGGCACCGATGGCTTGGGTGGCGGCAAGTTCGCCGATGCGACGGCGCTGGCGGATGCCGCGGCGGGTTTTTGGGGCAGTGGGACCGAAGGTCGCTTCGTCGTGCTGACCGGCGGCGAGCCGATGCTGCAGGTCGACGATGCGATCGTCGCGGCGCTGCACGCCCATGGGTTCGAGATCGCCATCGAAAGCAACGGCACGATTGCCGCGCATCCCGGGATCGACTGGGTGTGTATCAGCCCCAAGGCCGGCAGCACGGTGGTGCAGCGATCGGGTGACGAACTGAAGCTGGTCTGGCCGCAGGCGGGCACCGACATCGCCGCGCTGGAAACCTGGGACTTCGCCCATTTCCTGCTCCAGCCGATGGACGATGCGGCGGCCGCGGCCAATCATGCCGCCGCGATCGACACGGTGATGGCGCGCCCGAAGTGGCGCTTGACGATCCAGACGCACAAGTTGTTGGGGTTGAGGTAGCTCACTTCCTCCCCGGGACGGGGAGGGGGACCGTTCGCGTTCTTCACGCGAATGGTGGAGGGGCGGGCCAGCAACGCTACGGTTGCGTTGCCGGCCCACCCCCTCCGTCAGCCTTTCAGGCTGCCACCTCCCCGTGCCGGGGAGGAGCTACCTACCTTACTGCATCACCCACTGCACGTTGGTGCCGCACTTGCTCGGATTCCACTCGCTCTTCTTCCAGCAGATCTTGTCGAAGCGCGGCAGCAGCACGCGGCGGTCGTCGAAGCCGATGCCGCGGGCGAAGCGCTGCTCGCCATACGGCACGAGCGAATTGCGCATCTCGCGCAGGCGATCCTTGGCGATGAAGTGGAGCGCGCCGCGCTTGGCGAAGATCGCCGCGCGGCCGACATTGGATGCCGTCTGGCAGAAGCCATATTGCGCACCGGCGGTGGAGAAGCTGCCATAGACGCGCGTGCCGAACTGATCGAGCGCGGTCTGCGCGGCGCGCGGCGCCTTGTTCAGGCGCGCAAAATATTTGGTCAGCGTGTCATAGCTCGTCTTCAACTCGCCAGCATGATCGCGCATCACCATGTTGTACTGCGGCACGGTCAGCAGTGTCGGTTCGAACTGGCATTGCAGCGCGGCGATGTTGAGTGCGGCACGCAGGCTCCAGACCAGCCCTGCAGTGAGCTCCGCCTCGGTCGCGCCGGGCAGGTCGACGCCCAAGCCGTTTTCGTCACCGCGCACGGTCGTGCCCCGGAAATCATAGGATTTCATGTAGAATTGCGCCGCTGCCGGCAGCGGCGCGAGCGCCGATGCCGCAATCGTCGCGGCGAGAAGGGTACGCAACACAGTCATCGAAACCTCACCTAATTCATTGGCCCCAGACTAGGGCCTTTTGGGCCGCTGCCCAACCCTTTTCCGCCCCGGAATCGAAAGGGCCGCCCGGTTTCCCGGACGGCCCATCGATAAACCAAGCCGTGAGGCTGGATTACATCGCGTTGGTGGTGGTGGTGTTGGTCATCATGGTGTCGTTCGACATCATCGTGTCGTTCGCCATCATGCCGCCATTGCCCATCATGTCGTTGCCCATCGCGCCATCGACCGAGGTCATGTTGTCGGACATCGTGTCCATGCCTTCGGTGGCGTTCAGATCGGTGACCATGGTGTTTTCGGTCGTCGTTTCGGTCTTCGGGCCGCAGGCCGAAACCATCAGTGCCGCGCCGGCGATCATCGAACCGGTGAGGACCTTGGAGATGAGTGCACGCATTTGGAAAGCTCCCTAGATATTGGATTGGTAACGCCTGTTGGCCTAATACCCAAACCGACGTGGACGTTAGTCTGATTACCGAAACGCCTCAAGCACAGTTTTCTGCGCCACAAGAAAGGCTTTCGAGAAACGCATTGCGGTGCAACGCAAGAGCGGCGTCAAAAGTTGCAAGACTCGCCGTTTTTCCAAGCGCCGCCGCGCTGGTCACACCAAATTCGGCGATCCCGCATGGCACAATGCCGGCAAAGTGCGAGAGGTCGGGCGACAGGTTGACCGAGAAACCGTGCAGCGTGATCCAGCGTTTCACGCGCACGCCGATGGCCCCGATCTTGGCCTCCTGCCCTTGATCAAGCGTCCAGATCCCGATCCGTCCGGGCGCACGGAACGCGTCGATATCGAGCTCGCCCAACGCCGCGATCACCCAGCCTTCCAGCGCATGGACGAAACGGCGCACGTCGCGCCCGCGCTTGGTCAGATCGAGCACGACATAACCGATACGCTGCCCGGGGCCATGATAGGTGTAGCGGCCACCGCGCCCGGCATCGACCACCTGAAAGCGCGGATCGATCAGTTCGGCGACATCGGCCGAGGTGCCCGCGGTATAGACCGGCGGATGTTCGAGCAGCCACAGCAGTTCTTGCGCGTCGCCGGCAGCGACGGCGGCGGCGCGCGCTTCCATCTCGGCCAGCGCAACGGCATAGTCCACCGGCGCCGGGGCCACGCGCCATTCCACATCGTCGAACATTTCGGTCACGTCTGCGCAATTGCGCCACCGCTGCGGATCGCGCAAGCATTGGCAAGCGTGGCGCGCTTGCGCTAACGAGGCGGCCGGGCGCGGATAGGCGCGGGGGAGCACCGGATCGATGATCGTCAACATGGGTAACGTTTGGGATCGGGCGACCGACTTCCTCAGCGACAACCTGCCGGTCGTCGTGCCCATTGCGCTGCTGGCGATCTTCCTGCCCAATTCGCTGTCGGCCAGCATCGCGCCGATCGCCAAACAATCGTTTACTGCCAATCTGGTGATCCAGACGGTGCAGTTCGCGCTTACGTTGGTGACCTTGTGGGGGCAATTGGCGTTGATTGCGCTGGCGATCGAGCCGCTGGCCGGGCGATCCGCCGCGATGGCGAGGGCCAATGCGCGCTTCCTGCCGATGATCGGGCTGACATTGCTCGCGCTGATCGGCTTCCTGCTGCTGATTATGCCCTTCCCGATCGTGCTCGGCTTTGCCGGTTATGATCTGAACGCGGCGATGAACGGCGAGCAGGTGCCGGTGCCCGACGGGGCCGGCGGCTTCGTCGCGCTGTACACGTTGGTGCTGGTGCCGTTGCTGCTGTTCCTGCTGGCCCGACTGGTTCTGCTCACCCCCGTGGTGGTGCTCGAACGGCGCCGGATCGGCGCGTTTCGCCGCTCGTTCGTGCTGACCCGCGGGATCACCTGGAAAGTGATCGGCGTGGTCATCCTGTATCTCATCGTGCTCGGCGTCTCGTTGCTCGCCGCGCGCTTCGTGTTCGGATCGATCCTCGAGCTGGTCGCCGGCGGGGAGGGGGATATTTCGCTCGCTTCCGTGCTGACCTCGGTGATGGTCAGCGCGGTCGAAACCGGCTTCGTCGCGTTGGCCGCGGCATTCGTCGCGAAACTATATCTGGCCGTGCGCGATGCACGCGAGGCGATCGTCAATTCGATATGACATTTGATGTAAAGGGCGTGCTGACCGACGCCTGGGCGATGTGGCGCGCAGATCGCGATCTGCTGTTCCGCATCCTCGGCCTGTTTTTTTTCCTGCCGCAATTCGCCATGTTGCTGCTGTTGCCCGCCATGCCCCCGTTCGCGGTAACCGCGGAGATGAGCGAAGCGGACCAACGCGCCTTGGCGCACAAGATCGTCGAATGGGTTTCGGCTTATGGCGGCTGGTACGTGCTCGGCGCGCTGTTGGTCCAGGCTGGGTCGCTGGTCGTGCTGGTGCTGTACCTGCGCCGCGACCGGCCCGATCTGCGCCAGGCGCTGGCGCATGGCGCGCGGCTCTTCCCGCGCTACCTGCTGGCGATGATCCTGGTCGGCCTGCCGCTTGGCCTCGGCGTGCTGACCCTGGTGCTGCTGCTGCCCGGTTTCTATCTGCTCGGGCGCTTGATCGCGGTCGGCCCGGCGCTCGCTGCGGAGCAGCCGCTGAGCATCGTCCAGAGCCTGGGTCGCAGTTGGACGCTGACCCGCGGACACGGACTGGTGCTCGCCGGATTGGTCTCGTTGACGATCATTGGCGGCGCATTGCTTGCCGCGCCGTTCACCCTGATCGACAAGTCGCTACGCGATGCCGCGCCCAATGCCGTCGCGATCGCCATGGTCGATGCCGGCGCGGCGGCGGCGACCGCGGCGGCGCTGCTCGCCACCATCCTGATCCAGATCGCCGCTTATCGCCGGCTGGCCGCGAGCAAGGGGATCTGAGGCGCGCTATCGGCCGGTAATGCGCCGGTCAGCCGCGGATCGGCGAACGTCTCGATCGTGCGCGAGATCGCGGTGAAGCCCGAGGCCCGGTAGAAGCCCAGCGCGCGCGGATGATCGAGCGTGCAGGTATGCACCCAAACGCGCGCGACCTCCTTGCGCCAGGCCAGCGCCAGCGCATTGGCCATCAGCCAGCGACCATGGCCGTGCCCGGCCAGTTCCGGGACCAAGCCGACATAGGAAAGCTCGCACGCGCCGGCGGTGCGATGGTCGAGCTCGAGCATGCCCACTTCGATGCCCTGGCGGTCCAGCGCCGCGTGGATGGTGATGCCGGGATCGTGGATGATATCGGTCAGCCGCGCGTCGTCCATCACCAGCCGTGAAAACCACAACCAGGGCGCGCCGACGCGGCGGAACAGCGCGCGATATTTGTCGGGCGCGGGGGCGTCCCAGCGCACCAACCTGAGCGCCGAATCCGGCATCGGCCGGGCCGGGGGACGCTTGGTCATTTCCAGCGTGGTGACGATCGTCGCCAGTTCGGCATCGGCGACCGGAATCAGCGCCACCCGATCACTCCCATGTCGCCACCGGCGGCAGGCTCATCAGGATCGCATCGATATTGCCGCCGGTCTTGAGCCCGAACAACGTGCCGCGATCATAGACCAGATTGAATTCGGCATAACGCCCGCGCCACGCGTGCATCTGGGCGATATCGGCTGTGTCGAACGGATCGTTCATGCGTCGCCGGACGATCCGCGGATAGGCATCGAGGAAGGCGCGACCGACATCCTGCACGAAGGCGAAATCGGTGGCGAAATCGTTTTCCAGGTGATCGAAGAAGATCCCGCCCACGCCGCGGTGCACCTGGCGGTGCGGGATATAGAAATAATCCTCGGCCCATTTGCTGAAATGCGCATAATCGCCGGCTGGGTGGACATCGCATGCCGCCTTCAGCGTGGCGTGGAAATCCTCGGTATCCGCCGCCACCGGCACTGGCGGATTGAGATCGGCGCCGCCGCCGAACCAGCGCTTGGTGGTGGCAAGGAAGCGGCAGTTCATATGCACGGCGGGGACGTGCGGATTGGCCATATGCGCGACCAGACTGATGCCGGTGGCGAAGAACGCCGGATCGTCGCCGGCGCCGTTGATGGTCTTGGCGAACTCGCCCTCCAGCGTGCCGCCGACGGTGGAGACGTTGACGCCGACCTTCTCGAACACCCGGCCCTTCATAACGCCGCGGACACCGCCGCCGCCGGGGGCGCCGGTCGGGTCGATGCGGTCCCACGGGGTGTAGGCAAAGTCGGCGTCGGAGCCGGCCTCGCGTTCGATGGCGGTGAATTCGGCGCAGATCTGGTCGCGCAGGGATTCGAACCAGGTGCGGGCGATGGTCTGTTCGGGGTCGAGGATCATGGGGCTTCTTATCGGTTTGGCTTGAGGAATGAACCTCAAATTCCTCCCCCAGCTGGCTGGGGGAGGGGGACCATTCGCTTCTTAAGCGAATGGTGGAGGGGTTCTTGCCGCAAGCGTAGCGTTCGTGGCGTACCCCTCCACCCCCCCGGCTGCGCCGGGCGGTCCCCCTCCCCGAGCAAAGCTCGGGGAGGAATCAAGCGGGCCAGCCGCCGGTCTGCCTGAGCGCTTCCGCCGCCACGATGCCCGTCGCCACGGAGATATTCATAGAGCGCATGCCGGCCCGCATCGGGATCAGCACCCGCACATCCGCACGTGCATGCACTGCCTCCGGCACCCCGGCTCCTTCGCTGCCCATCAGCAATATGTCGTCCGCGGCAAATTCGGCAGCATCGAGCCGTACGGCGCCCTTGGTCGTCAGCAGCACGATCCGCCCCGTCACCTGGCCCCGGAACGCATTCCAATCCATATGGCGCACGACATCGACCTGGCCGACATAATCCATGCCCGAGCGCGCCAGTGCCTTGTCGCTCCAGGTAAATCCCATCGGTTCGATGAGATCGACGCCGATCCCGAGACAGGCGGCGGTGCGCAGGATGGCGCCGACATTGCCGGCGATATCGGGCTGGTAAAGAGCGATGCGCATGTGCGAGCCCTTCGCATGTAGCGGCGGCTCCACGCAACCGCCCGAAAATGCTGTTGGCAAAGCCGTGTTCCCCCGTCTATCAGTCGCCCGAACCTCCGCGGGAAACGGGGGACAAGGGGACGCGTACTTGTTTGCGGCGTAGCCCCGAGATCCGCCGGCTAAGTTGCAAGGGCAAGTGAATGGCAAGTATCGATACCGCTGTCCCACCCGGTGAGGACCCGGCTCCATACCATGAGGAACTCGCCGACCCCCGTCGTCGCGACTTCATCAACATCGCCGCCGTCTCGTTTGCCGGTGTCGGCGCGGGCGTGGTGCTGCTGCCGCTGATCAACCAGATGAACCCCAGCGCCGACGTGCTGGCGCAGGCGACGACCGAGATCGATCTGGCCAAAATCGCGCCCGGCCAGGCGATCAAGACCAGTTTCCGCAAGCAGCCGCTGTTCGTGCGCAATCTGACGCCGCAGGAAATCGCCGCCGCGGACAAGGTGCCGATGAGCGAGTTGCGCGATCCGCAGACGCTGGAGCAGCGTACCAAGGGCAAGAAGAACTGGCTGATCACGATGGGCGTGTGCACCCATCTGGGCTGCGTGCCGCTCGGCGCCGGCGAGGGCGAGAACAAGGGCCCGTATGGCGGCTATTTCTGCCCGTGCCATGGTTCGGCCTACGACACCGCAGCACGCATCCGCAAAGGCCCCGCGCCCACCAATCTGGTGGTGCCGGACTATGCCTTCTCGTCAGACACGACCGTGACCGTCGGTTGAGGATCCAGATATGAGCTTTCCCTGGGCCAAGCAGTATCAGCCGCAAAATTCGCTGATGAAATGGGTGGACGAGCGTCTGCCCGTTCCGCGTCTCGTCTATAACGCGGTTGGCGCCGGTTACCCGGTGCCACGCAACCTCAATTATTTCTGGAACTTCGGCGTGCTCGCGGGCGCAGCGCTCGGCATCCAGATCATCACCGGCATCGTGCTGGCGATGCATTATGCCGCCAACGGCGCGATCGCGTTCGACTCGGTCGAGCACATCATGCGCGACGTCAATGCCGGCTGGCTGCTGCGTTATGCGCACGCCAACGGCGCCTCGATGTTCTTCATCGTCGTCTATCTGCACATCTTCCGCGGTCTCTATTACGGCTCGTACAAGGCGCCGCGCGAGATGGTGTGGCTGCTCGGCGTGACCATCTTCCTACTGATGATGGCGACGGCGTTCATGGGCTATGTGCTCCCCTGGGGGCAGATGAGCTTCTGGGGTGCGCAGGTCATCACCGGCTTCTTTTCCGCCATACCCGGCGTGGGCGAGACAATCCGCGTGTGGCTGCTGGGCGGCTATGCGCCGGACGATGCCGCGCTCAACCGCTTCTTCTCGCTGCATTATCTGCTGCCGTTCGTCATCGCCGGCGTGATCATCCTTCACATCTGGGCGCTGCACATTCCGGGATCGAACAACCCGACCGGCGTGGAAGTGAAGGGCGAGCAGGATACCGTGCCGTTCCATCCGTACTACACCGCCAAGGACGGCTTCGGGCTCGGCATCTTCCTGATCGTGTTCGCGGTATTGCTGTTCTTCTACCCGAACTATCTCGGCCATCCGGATAACTATATCCCGGCCAACCCGCTCTCGACGCCCGCGCACATCGTGCCGGAATGGTATTTCTGGCCGTTCTACGCGATCCTGCGCGCCTTCACGGTCGATTTCATCCTGCCCGCCAAGCTGTGGGGCGTGCTCGCCATGTTCGGCTCGATCCTGCTGCTGTTCTTCCTGCCTTGGCTGGATAGCTCGCCGGTACGGTCGAACAATTATCGCCCCAAGGCGCGGATCGCCTTCTGGATCCTGGTGCTCGACGTGCTGATCCTCGGCTATTGCGGCGGTTCGCCGGCCGATCCGGTATACGTCATCCTCAGCCAGATCTGCGCCGCCTATTATTTCGCGCACTTCCTGATCATCCTGCCGATGATCTCGCGCTCCGAACGGCCGACGCCTTTGCCCAACTCGATCACCGAAGCGGTGTTGGCGAAGCATGGCGGCACCAGCCCGGCGCACACCGCGCTGACGCCGGCTGCGTCGTAAGCGAACAAGAGGGAATACACGCATGGTTCGCTTCATCGCACTGATCGTCGGGCTCGCCTTTGCCGGCGTGCTGGCGCTCGCTCTGTTCGGCACCGTCTCCGGCCTGGTCACCGATCCGCCCGCCGCCACGGCCGAGCACGAATTCCACAAACATCCCAAGGAGCTCGCGTTGGCGAGCGACGGGCCGTTCGGGAAGTTCGACAATCGCCAGGTCCAGCGCGGGCTGCAGGTCTATAAGGAAGTCTGCGCTGCCTGCCATTCGCTGCGCCTGGTGTCGTTCCGCGACCTCAAGGAAATCGGCTATAGCGACGCGCAGGTAAAGGCCTTCGCCGGCAGCTACGACACCATCCCGTCGATCAACCCGGACACTGGCGAGCCCGCCACGCGCAAGGGCGTGGCGTCGGATCGTTTCCCGTCGCCGTTCGCCAACGATGTCGCCGCGCGCGCCGCCAACAACAATGCGCTGCCGCCAGACCTGTCGCTGATGACCAAGGCGCGTCACGACGGCCCGGCCTATCTGTATTCGCTGCTCACCGGCTATCAGAACCAGCCGGCGGCGTTGCTCAAGCATTTCCCGGACGCCAAGACGCCCGAGGGGCTGCACTACAACCCATATTTCGCCAACCTCAACATCGCCATGCCGCCGCCGCTGACCACCGAGGGGCAGGTGACCTATCTCGACGGCACCAAGCCCACGGTCGATCAGATGGCCAAGGACGTTTCCGCGTTTCTCGTGTGGACCGCCGAGCCCAAGCTGCAGTCTCGGCACGGCACGGGGGTCGCCGTGGTGCTGTTCCTGCTGATCTTCAGCTTCCTGGCATATGGCGCCTATCAGAACGTGTGGCGTAATCTGAAGCACTAGCCCGTATCGGACCGAGGCGGGGCAGCGGCTTCGTCACGGCGCAATTGCCAGACGGTCGGGGGGCGGAACGAATATGTTCCGCCCCCCGTTTTGTTTGCATAGCGGCTCGGGCGAGCCGCTCTCCGTGTTGGGAGAGGGAAAATGGTGTTTTCAAAAATGAAGCTGGCCGCGCTCGGCCTGGTGGCGGCCATCGGCCTGGGCGGCTGTACCGACGGCTATGGTTATAGCGGCGTGTCGGTCGGCTATGGCGGCGGCGGTTATGGCTATGATGGCTATGGCTATGATGGATATGGCGGCGGTTATGGCGGTTATGGCAACGGCTATTACGACGGCGGCTATGGTGGCTTCGGCAACAGCTATTACGGCTGGTTCGGCGACTATTATTATCCCGGCACCGGCTATTACGTCTATGATCGCTATCGCCGTCCACATCGCTGGAACGACAATCAGCGCCGCTATTGGCAAGGCCGCCGCGGCAATGGCCGCCCCAACGGCAATTGGCAGGGCGGACCCGGGCGCAATGGTCAGCAAGGCTATGGCCAGGGTCGGCCAGATCGGGGCGGACAGGCTGGCCGCGGCCCCAATCGCGGCAATTGGCAAGGCTTCAACCGCGACCCGCGGCAAGGCAATCAGGCAGTGCAGGGCGGCCGTCCGGCGTTCCAGCCCGGCGCCGCCAATCCCGGCCGTCCCAGCGGCGCGCAGGCCCGCCCCGATCGCGGCAACCGGCAGGTAGCGCGTCCGCAGGGCCCGAACCGCGCTGGTGTGCGCGGTGGCGATCGGCGCGGTAGTCGGCCGGACTAAGCCAGTCTTGGCGCTCCCTAGCTTCGGCTAGGGAGCGCTGAGGATCTTATGCGACTGGTCGCGTTGCGATCAGCCCGATCGACGTGAACGTCAGCACTGCCACATCATGCTGGTTCAGGACGGTCATCTTGGATCGGTAACTACCCATTTCCGGCCGGCTTTGGGATGCGCGCTTGTCCACCACTTCGGTTTCGCAACGGAGCGTGTCGCCGGGAAACACCGGCTTCAGCCAGCGCAACTCATCGATCCCAGGCGATCCCAGTCCGGCCTGCTCATTGGCCTTGAGATTGGCCACGACCATCGACATGACCATCCCGCACGTATGCCAGCCGCTCGCCGACAGGCGCCCGAAATGCGTCTTGGCAGCGGCCTCGTCGGACAGGTGGAACGGCTGGGGATCGAATTTCTCGGCATAGGCGATCACTTCCTCGCGGGTGACCTGATAGCTGCCGAAGCGTTGCGTCGAGCCGACCTCGATATCCTCGAAATATTGCACGTGCCTCTCCCTATTTCTTGACCGCTTGCCAGGTCTTGAGGCTGCCATCCGTCGCACCCGGCGCGATGCCAAGCAAGGCCGCCAACATCGGTTGTACGTCGACGTTGTCGAACGCCGGGATCGTCCGCCCCACGGCAAAGGCCGGCCCCTGCGCGATGAACAAGGCAGTCATGTCGGCCGCCATATTGTCATAGCCGTGACTGCCGCCGCTGGTCGCTTCCGGCGCGGTCGGAGCGATCGTCCAGCCATCGTCCGCCAGGCACAGATAGGGCGGCACACGCGGGTTCTTGCCGTACGCGAACCGCGGTGGGATCTCCGCCTTACGCCAGCATGTCATGTGTTCGGCCTTGCGCAGCAGTTTCGCTTCCAGTGCTTGCTCATGCCCTGGCACTGCGGCCAGCGCGGCATAGGGGCCGTTCTCGAGAATGCGATAATCGGCGGGATCGGCGATCTTATCCAGCGCGATGGTCCGCGCGCTGCTCGTCTCGGCCATGCCGTGATCGGCGACGATGACCAGATTGGCCGGCTGGCCCAGTGTCGCGAGCCCGGCCACCAGCTCGCCGATCCGTGCATCGACCTCGGCCACCGCCTGCGTGGTGCGCACATCGCCCGGTCCGTAGCGATGCCCGGCAGTGTCGACGGTGTCGAAATAGACCGTGACAAAGGCCGGTCGGATCGCCGCCGGGCGCCGCAGCCAATCGAGCACGGCATTCACCCGCTGGGTGCCGCTGACCGCCTGGTTGAACTGCTGCCAATCGTCCGGCCGCACGCCGCCGGTCAGGTCGTTGGGCCATTTCTCCGCCCGCGTGCCGCCGATCGCGACATTGGCGCCCGGCCAGAACATCGTCGCTGTGCGGATGCCCGCTTTGTGCGCGGTGACCCAGATCGGCTCGGCCTCGTTCCACCAGAACGGATCGTCGCTGGCCATGGTGAACTTTTCACCCGGGCGGCGCGCATCCTCCATACTATTGGCCACGATGCCGTTGCGATCGGGGCGCAGGCCGGTGACCAACGTATAGTGGTTGGGGAAGGTCTTGGACGGGAAGCTGGGGTGCATCGGCCCGGTGACGCCTTCGGCCGCCAGTCGCGACAGATTGGGCGTCGCGCCGCGGTCGAGATAATCGGGGCGGAAGCCGTCGATCGAGACGAGGATGGTGACCGGCGCGCGCGTCTCCTGCGCACCCTGCGCCACCGCGGGGGGCGGGGGCGGCGTGGTGGCGCAGGCGGAGAGGGCGAGGGTAGCGAGCCACATTGTCATCCCGGACCTGGTCCGGGATCCAACGATCCCCTTGGCGCGAACGTTTGCGAACATGAGGCTGAGCTTCCACCAAGGATAGAGTTGGATCCCGGACCGAGTCCGGGATGACGGGGGTGAGCGGCGCTATTGCCCCAGCGCGAGCTTCGCGAACAGCGTGAAACTCACCGGCATCTTGCCGTACGCCGCATCCAAGGCATTGGGCAGCAGATAGGTACCGACAGCGCCGCCAACCGCCAGCCCGACCGGCCCGGCGATCGGCATGCGATAGGCATAGCCTCCTTCCAGCTTGGTCACGCGGAAGCGCTGGTGATGCAGGGGATCGTCCTCGTTGGGGAACAGTTCGTCATTGGCGACATTCTCCACCCGCCCGAACACGCTATGCCGCGCGCTCAGATCGTAATTGGCCTCGCCCAGCCATGCGGTCAGCGTGCGCCCGGGTCCCTTGTCCTTGTTGGAGAAGGCGAAGGTCGTGGTCAGCGGCCCGGTCGCATAATTGATGCTGGCCGTGGTGCGCCGCTCATTGCCCTCCGGCTCCAACTCCTCGGGCGACTTGAGCCAGCCATAGCTCGCCTGCACGGCCCAGGCGGGGGAGGGCGTCCAGGTGCCCCGCACGCTCCACGAATCGAGCTTTGGCGTCTCGATCCCCCAGCGATGCTCGTCCGGCTCGCGCCCGCGAAAGGCGGAGGCTTCGAGCTGGAAGGTCGGCGCCGAAATACCCGCCGTGACCACGCCATAGGTGATGTGCGTGCTGTCGAACCAATGGTGCGTGATCGGCGACAGCGGCTGATATTGTGCCGACTTGCGGTGCATGAACGCCGATGGCCCCAATGCCGGCTCGCCGACCGGGCCGCCATAGAGGAACAGGCTGGTATCGGGCGCGACATCCACGTCGATCCGCCCGGAGAGTTCCATGAACAGATCGTGCGGATGCTGTCGATCGATCAGCGGCCGGCCATTGGCGGCCTCGCCGGTGGCGAACAGGTTGGGATAGCCGCGCGCGCCCATCAGGGGCTCGAGGCTGAGCATGGTCTGCAACTGCAGCCGTGCGCCGTCGCCGAGCGGGCGTTGCGCCGTGATCATGCCCATCGACTGGACGAACGCCATGTTGTCGCCGCGGGGCCCGCCCTGATCGGTATAGGCGCCCCAGGCATAGCCGTGCAGCATCAGCATCCACTCGCCGGGATGCAGCATCACGCCGCGCATCATGCCTTCATTGGCGGGCAGCCGTGCGGTGCCGGAGCCGGCGGCGTAGGTGGTGGGGCCCATCGTCATGCCCATCCCGGGCATGGCGGCCATGTCATGGCCCATCGCGGCGTGATCCACTGCTTCCCCTTCCCCTTCTACGCGCTTCCCCGGCGCAGGCCGGGGCCCAGTCGGTAAGGTGGTAGTTGGGTGGTGCTGCGCATGGTCACCATCGTCTCGCGACTGGGCCCCGGCCTTTGCCGGGGAAGCGGCTGCAGGGGAATCAGGCATATGCATATGGTCCATCGCCTGCGCCATCGCCGGCGCAGGGCAGACCGCCACGGCGCCAGCCGCGAGCAGATATCGTTTCATCATCACATCTTTCGTCGAACACATGAACAGGCGGAGTTACCTCCGGTCGATCATGCTCCGGCGCGCGGTGGCGGGGTGGCGGGTGGCGTCATCCGCCCGCGATCGAAGCGCACCAGCGCGCGCGCCGGCGGTAGCGTCGCCAGCGGCAGTCGCGCGGCGAGCGCCGCGCGCAGCAACGTCGCCGGCGGGATGCAGCCCATGCAGGCATGCACCGCCACCGCCTTGTGCTCGGGTTCGTCGCTCGGCGCGGGGCGGGCATGCGGCATGGCCATCCCGGCCATCTCGCCCGATCCGTCATGGCACGGCGCCGCCGCCATGGCGGGCAGCGCCAGGCAGGCAAGCAACAGAACCAGGATCAGGCGCGCGATCATCGCCTCGCCTTAGCCGCTGGTCGCGGCCACAGGAACCCCACCGATCCCAGCAACAGCCCGAGGAACCCGCTTTGGGCGACCAGCGCCGGCTGGAACTCGATCAGCCCGAGCGCGGCCCAGGCATAGGAATTGGCCGCCACGTCACCGAGCATGATCGCCAGCGCGAGCCCGAGCGCCCAGCGTCTGCGCCCGATCACCAGCAGCACAATCACTGCCCCGTCGAGCAGGACGAGCGAATTCCAAAACAGGTTGAGCGCCGGCGGCCCGAATGCATAGGGCGCCCAGCCGAACCACCAGAAATCCAGCGCATGCGTGATGCAGCCGATCGCGAAGCCCAGCCCGATCGCGCCGAGCAGGATCTTTTCGATCGGCCGCGTCACCTCAGCTGTGCAGGAAGTGCATGACGTCGCCGTCCTGCACGACATAGGTCTTGCCCTCGGCGCGCAATTTGCCCGCGTCGCGCGCCTTGGATTCACCGCCGAGCGTAATGAAATCGTCGAACGCGATCGTCTCGGCGCGGATGAAGCCCTTTTCGAAATCGCTATGGATCTCGCCCGCCGCCATCGGCGCGGTGGCGCCGACATGTGTCGTCCAGGCGCGCGTTTCTTTCGGGCCGACGGTAAAGAAGGTGAGCAACTGCAGCAGCGAATAGCCTGCGGTGATCACCCGCGCGAGGCCGGTTTCTTCCAGCCCGAGCTCGCCGAGGAACTCGCCGCGCTCGTCGGGCGCCATCGTGGCGATTTCGGCCTCGATCGCTGCCGAGACGACCACGGCTTGCGCGCCCTCGCTCTTGGCCTTGTCGAACACTTTGGCCGACAGCGCATTGCCGTGGGCCGCATCGCCCTCGTCGACGTTGCACACGTACAGCACCGGCTTGGCGGTCAAGAGCTGCGCCTGCGCGAACACGCGCGCTTCGTCCTCGTCCTTGGGCACGGTCAGCCGCGCCGGCTTGCCGTCGCGCAACAGCTCCAGCGCCTGGCCCAGCACGGAGGCGGCGATCTTGGCTTCCTTGTCGCCCTGCGTGGCCTTCTTGGCGGCGGCCGGCACGCGCTTCTCGAGCGATTCCAGATCCGACAGCATCAATTCGGTCTCGACCGTCTCGGCATCGGCGATCGGATCGACCTTGCCCTCGACATGCGTCACGTCGGTCTCGGTGAAGCAACGCAGCACGTGCACGATGGCATCGACTTCGCGGATATTGCCGAGGAATTGGTTGCCGAGGCCTTCGCCCTTGGAGGCGCCGCGCACCAGCCCGGCAATGTCGACGAAACCAAGCTGCGTCTCGATGATCTTCTGCGAACCGGCGATGGTCGCCAATTGCTGCAAGCGTGGATCGGGCACTGCGACGTTGCCGACATTCGGCTCGATCGTGCAGAAGGGATAATTCGCCGCCTGCGCCGCGGCGGTCTCGGTCAGCGCATTGAACAGGGTCGACTTGCCGACATTCGGCAGTCCCACGATACCACAACGGAAACCCATCTCACACGCCTTGCAATCTAAAGGGAGGCCGGCGGCGCCGGCGACATGGCGCGCGAGATAGAAGGTTCAGCGGCGTATTGCCAGCCGTCCGTGCAGGCTCAGTGCGACAGCACCATGCGCAGCATCGGCCGGGCGATCTTGCCGCCGGCCGCGCGCGCCTCGTGCAGCGCCGCCAGTTCGAGATGCGCCTTGACGCTGGCCGGATCGGTGCAGCGTTCGGCAAGCCGGCGCTGCGTCGCGGCGCGACGCGCGTGATAGGCCTTGTCGTCCTCCGACATCGTCATTTCCCTGATCGGATGCCCCATGCGTCCCCAGGCCGGTGTATCACCGCGCCTGTCCCTCACGTATGATCTCGCTCAATCCTAGGTCGTGGGCAAACCGGGGGCGCCCGGCAAATGCAAGTAATTGGTCGTAAAGTCGCCCACGCTGCGCAGTTCGCGCCAGTTGGCCACCGTCACCGAACGCTTGTTGCGCGTGATCAGTCCGTCGGTCTCCAACGTCTTCAGCGTGCGGTTGACGTGCACCGCGGTCAGCCCGAGCGCATCGCCCAACTGCTCCTGCGTCATCGGCAAGTCGAACGTTTCGCGCGGCCCCAGGCCGGCCGTTTCGCGCCGTACCGCCATTTCGCATAGCATATGGGCGGTGCGCGCGCGGGCATCGCGCCGGCCGACATTGGCGACCCATTCACGCATGATCGCTGCTTCGATCAGAGTTTCGCGCCACAATGCCTTGATGATGGCCGGATGGGCCATCGCCACCGCGATCAATTCGTCGATCGGGATCAGATACATCACGGCATCGGTCAGCGCCTGGATATTGTGATCGGACTGGGCCAGCATGATGTTCTGCGCATCGACGAAGTCGCCGGGCACATGCACCGAAACGATCTGCCGCCCGCCATCGCCGACGATCTTGTGCCGATAGACAAAGCCGCTTTTCAAGCACGAACAATGTTTAGGCCGGTCGCCTTCGCGCAGCAGATACTGCCCCGGATCAAATTCGCGCATAATCACCGGCAAACGCTGCAACGCGTCGAGTTCGGTTGCCCCAAGCCCGCTGCGGACGCCCAAGCGCCCGCCCACCCAATTCATGTCGATGTCGACCACAATCTTCCCTCTCGCGGAGCGGAAGAGGCGGCGGGCTCCTTAGCGGGGCCGGACTGTTCCGTGAGCGTTACGGCCTAATTCATAGCGCTCGCACGGTCGTTGATCTGAACCAACCATTAGTATAATAACATATGTTAATGTCGGGAGCTTAAGATCAGGCGCTGAACGATACCGCGTCGGAAAAAGCGATGCGGCGGGCAGTGCCGTTTTGACCGACAATCTCGATCGAGCGAGCCAAGTCTGTTTCGCCCTTTTCGGCAATTTCGATCGAGACCATGCCTCTGATCTGGCGGATCGCGTCGGTTACGGCCGCGTCCAGATCGGGGAAAAGATGGCCTTCCGGATCATCGATGACGACATCGCGCTCGCACAGGCAAAGATGGAATTTCTGCATAAAAGCTCCCACGCGGCGGGAGCGCGACGGCTCTCAGTCGCTCGGGCCAAGTTGAAGAGCAGCGATGCTGGAGAAACCTCGATGGTCGATCAAAGTTCCTGTAAAAGCCGCGATACTGTATTATTACTGACCACCTGCCCGTTGTTCGATCAGTTCGATCTGCACAGCAAACAGGGCATTTGCGTGGTCATCCGTCACTTCTACGCGGAACACTTCGCCATCGGCGAGCAGGCCGGGGTTATCGCGCAGATATTCACCGGCGAAAACGATCGCCTGGACGCGCGCCTCTTCCGCATCGATCAGATCGGTGCCCTCAAGGTCCGGATCGCGGACATGGTCCGCGAGATTGAAATGGAACAAGGGCATGGCATCCGCTCCGGTATCGTTGGTAGCGGACTATAGGATCAATCTGTCCGGCGCGGCCATAAACTCGATTAGCCGCGCGCGGTAGGTTTTAACGATAGTTGAAGCTGATGCTGATCCGGTCGTCGCGCGCCGCCCCGGCGGGCACTTCGTGGCGCAGCCAGCTTTCCCACAACAGGATCGTGCCTTCTGTGGGCGTGACATAGACGAAGCGCTGCGCGGCTTCGGGCGCATCGGCGAGCGGCGTCGGCGCTGCCATCATCAGCGGCAGTCGCGGATCCTCCAGCTTCAGCCCGCCCGCGCCCTCGGGCACCTTGACGTAGATCGTGCCGGAGACGACCGAATGCGGATGGAGATGGCCGCTGTGCGTGCCCTTGGGTTTCAGGACGTTGACCCACAAACTGTCGAGCTTGAGCTTGCGCCCGCCGAGATCGAACGAACATTCCTTGGCAAACGCCGCGACATGTTTGTTCAGCACGCGCACCAGATCGCCGAAGGCCGGATCGCGGTACGGCAGATCGTCGAGCGAGGCGTAGGAGGTATAGCCGCGATAGCCATGCTGCTTGGACCAGTTCCGCCCGGCATGATCGTCCTCGCTGAGCGAGCGGCACGAGCGGTCGAGCTCGGCGAGCAAAGCGTCGTCGGCGAGCTGGCCTTCGTAGAGGCGGGTGGCGAAAAGCGAACGGCTGGTCATAGATCTTTCTGCCTTCTTAAAGCCCTGTCCCGCCTGCGGGAGAGGGTTGGGTGAGGGGCTTCTACTTCTACTTCTGCTTCCCGCGCGTCGAACAGAAGACCCTCACCGCTGCGACTAGGTCCGCGCAGAAGTGCGCGAACCAAGTCTCGCTCCTCTCCCGCAAGCGGGAGAGGCCGGGGGCAGCGGCGGCTCTACGCCGCCAGCCGTACCGCCACATCGCTCATGAACCGTCCGTCGTCTCCCGCGGCCAGCCACGGCGCCTCGGCGGCCACCGCGCCCAGCAACCCTGCCAGCCCGTCCATCTCCGCCTTGGCGTAATTGCCCAGCACATAACCGTGTACGCGGTCCTTATGCCCGGGATGCCCGATGCCCAGCCGCACGCGGCGGAAATCAGGCCCCAGATGCTGGTCGATCGAGCGCAGCCCGTTATGCCCCGCGGTGCCGCCGCCGGTCTTCACCTTGACCTTGAACGGCGCCAGATCGAGCTCGTCGTGAAACACGGTCAGCGCGTCGATATCGAGTTTGTAGAAGCGCAGCGCCTCGCCGACGCTGCGGCCGCTCTCGTTCATGAACGTGGCCGGCTTGAGCAACAATATCTTTTGCGTGCCGACGCGGCCTTCCTGCGTCCAGCCCAGGAACTGCTTCTTGATCGGTGAAAAGCCATACATGTCGGCGATCGTATCGGCGACCATGAAGCCGACATTGTGCCGGTTGAGGGCATAGCCCGCGCCGGGATTTCCGAGACCGACCCAAAGCTGCATGTCGTGTTATCGCCCGTCCGAATGAAAAAGGGCAGCGGAAACGGGTTGTCCGTCGCCGCTGCCCCAAATCGCGTTGAAGAAGACCAGAGCTTATTCGCCCTTGTCGTCGCCTTCGGCAGCGTCGCCCTCGGCGGCATCGCCCTCGGCTTCAGCTTCGGCCTCGGCAGCGGCGTCGGCATTCGCCTCGGCAACCGCCGCATCCAGCTCTTCGTCTTCGACGGTCGGCACGGTCGGCGGCACGATCGTCGCGATGGTGAAGTCGCGGTCCGTGATCGCCGGGGTCACGCCCTTGGGCAGCGTGATGTTGCTGATGTGGATCGAATCGCCGATCTCACGGCCGGCCAGCGAGATGCTGATCTCGCCCGGGATTGCCGAGGCGTCGCAGACCAGTTCGATCTCGTGCTGCACGATGTTGAGCACGCCATTGCCCTTGGTCAGGCCATTCGACTCTTCCTCGTCGGTGAACACGACGGGCACCGAGACGTGCACCATGGTGTGCTCGCCGATGCGCAGGAAATCGACATGCATCGGCCGATCGGTAACCGGGTGGAACGCGACGTCCTTGGGCAGGGTCAGCGTTGCGCCACCGGCCAGCTCGACCGAAACGGTGGAATTCATGAAATGCCCGGTCATCAAAGCGCGCATCAGCGCCTTTTCCTCGAGGTGGATCGAAACGGGTTCTTGCTTGTTGCCGTAGATCACGGCGGGTACGCGGCCTTCGCGGCGCAACAAACGGGAGGCTCCCTTGCCAACCAGTTCGCGCGTCTCGGCTGCGAGCGTCAATTGTTCGCTCATCTTAATGCTCCGAAATGCAGGTTCAAATCTCGCGCCAAGCCTCCAGGGATGACCCTGACGCGAAGCGCGCGCCTATAGGCGAAAACCGCGGTGCTGGCAAGCAAGCTCAGGTGGCGGCGCGCATCCGCTGCATCACCCGGGCATACAGCGCGTCGCCGGTCACGCGGTGTGCGTACATCGGCTCGTTGGGGTCGGGCTCGACCCCGTCGCCGGGGAAATAGCCGATCCGATCGGTGATCACGCGTGCACCTTGCAGGGCGTATTGCGCGGCCAGTTGCTCTACCTGGCGTTTGGCGCGGCCATAGGCATGGTCATGGTCGATCCACATCGACGAGGGCACGAAGATCGCCGCATAGCGCTGCCAGTCCTTGAGATGGGCGGTGACGCGGGCGACATGCTGGTCCGGCTCGTCGTGATGATAGGCGCAATCGAACAGATACGGCGTATAGCCCGGCGCATGCGCCTTTCGCGTGTCTCCGACATCCACCGCCTCGACCTCGAAGCCGTCGCGCAGCAGCCGCGAGGCGAACGCACTGCCCAGCTTGCCCCGGGCTCCGGTCACGATCGCACTGTGGTGGGGCTTGGTCATGCCGCCGCTGTAGCGGGCGACCCGGAGGCGCGGAAGCGGGAGAGTATAAAACGCTGTGCCAACCATCTGTGCTCCTGCGAAAGCAGGAGCCTAGGGTCCCGAGCGCTGGCGTCGGTAACCCTGGGCTCCCGCGTACGCGGGAGTACACGTGATTTTTCGCGATCTACACTCAATCCCCCGCCTTCTTCCGCCCGCGTCCGCGCGTCATCGGATCGGGCTTCACCGGCGGCGTCCAGCCCGGCGGTGGGGTATAGCGTTGCTGGCTGGTGCCGAGCCCCATCTTGCCCGGCTGTTGCCGCGTGAGGCCGACGGGGTCGACCGCCGCCGCATCGCCGGCGTCGCTTTGCCCGCGCAGGATGCTGATCTGGTCGCGCAGCGTCGCGGCAAGCGCGAAATCCTGGCGCTCGGCGGCGGCTTCCATTTGCTGGCGGAGGGTGTCGATACTGGTCATGGCCGTTCAACGCACCGCAGCCGCTTGGGATGCGCACCAGAACCGCAGCCGTCATCCCAGCGAAAGCTGGGATCTCATGCGGCAAGGGAACGACGTAAGCCCCACGAGACCCCAGCGTTCGCTGGGGTGACGTTCGTGGTGGGAGCGGCGGATACCGCTATCGCTTCCCCGCCCGATACGCCTTCACCGCCGCCAGCGTCCCTTCGACATGGCCCACCGGATTGCCTTGCGTCAGCGCGAAGATCACCTTGCCGCTCGGCGCGATCACATAGCTTGTGCGATTGGTCATCTTGGCGCCCGGTGCCATATGCACGTCATAGCCCTTGATCACGCCCGCGCTTGCCGTGCCGACGGGGAATTTGTCGCGACATGCCTCGACCGAGAATTTGGCGAGCTTATCGATCGGGTCGGCGCTCAGCCCGATCAAGGTCGCGCCATTGGCGGAGAAATCGTCCGCCGCCTCGGCAAAGGCATGCGCCTCGATCGTGCAGCCGCCGGTAAACGCCGCGGGGAAGAAATACACCACCACCGGCCCCTTCCTGAGTGCCGCCTTCAGCGCGAAATCGAACTGCTTGCCGCCTTTCGCCGCCTTGGTGACGATGTTCGGCACGCGCGCGCCCACCGGCAGTGCGGCCTGCGCGGGTAGGGCGAAGGCGGTGGCGGCAAGGGCGAACAGGATACGCTTCATGGGACAACTCCGGCTAAGACTCCGCCACCGTAAGCGGCAAATGTCGTCCTGTCTTTGGCTTTGGCGCGCGTCCCTGCTATCGGCCCACGATACCTCTCACAGATCGACAGAAACACGTGGCCACTCCCCTCGATAAGATCCGCAATTTCAGCATCATCGCGCATATCGATCACGGCAAGTCGACGCTTGCCGATCGCCTGATCCAGGAGACGGGCGGGCTCACCGCGCGCGAAATGTCCGAGCAAGTCCTTGATAACATGGAGATCGAGAAGGAGCGCGGGATCACCATCAAGGCGCAGACCGTGCGCCTGGCCTATAAGGCCGATGACGGCGAGACCTACACGCTGAACCTGATGGACACGCCGGGTCACGTCGACTTCGCCTATGAAGTCAGCCGCTCGCTGGCCGCCTGCGAAGGCGCGCTGCTCGTAGTGGATGCCGCGCAGGGCGTCGAGGCGCAGACGCTGGCCAATGTCTATCAGTCGATCGAGCATGATCACGAGATCGTGCCCGTGATCAACAAGATCGATCTCCCCGCCGCCGATCCCGACAAGGTCAAGGCCGAGATCGAGGAAGTGATCGGGCTCGACGCGAGCCAGGCCGTGCTGACCAGCGCCAAGGCCGGCATCGGCATCCGCGAAGTGCTGGAAGCCGTCGTCACCCGCATCCCGCCGCCCAAGGGCGACGCTGACGCGCCGCTCAAGGCGATGTTGGTCGACAGCTGGTACGATCCCTATCTCGGCGTCGTCATCTTGGTCCGCGTCGTCGCCGGCACGCTCAAGAAGGGCCAGCTGATCAAGTTCATGGCCACCGGCACGCAGCATCTGATCGACCGCGTCGGCTGCTTCCGCCCGCGCATCGAGCAATTGACCGACCTGAGCGTCGGCGAGATCGGCTTCATCACCGCACAGATCAAGGAAGTGGCGCAGACCCGCGTCGGCGACACCATCACCGACGTCAAACGCCCCGCGCTCGAGCCGCTGCCCGGCTTCAAGGAAGTCCAGCCGGTGGTGTTCTGCGGCCTGTTCCCGGTCGACGCCAACGATTTCGAGAAACTGCGCGAAAGCATCAGCAAGCTGCGGCTCAACGATGCCAGCTTCAGCTTCGAGATGGAAACCAGCGCGGCCCTGGGCTTCGGCTTCCGCTGCGGTTTCCTAGGCCTGCTGCACCTGGAGATCATCCAGGAGCGCCTCACCCGCGAATATGATCTCGATCTGATCACCACCGCGCCGTCGGTGGTCTATGAGATCGAGCTGACCCATCCCGATCCCGCCGGCACGACTCATTTCGAGCTGCACAACCCCGCCGACATGCCCGATCCCAACAAGATCGCGATCATCAGCGAGCCGTGGATCAACGCGGTGATCTACGTGCCCGACGAATATCTCGGCTCGATCCTCAAGCTCTGCCAGGATCGTCGCGGCATTCAGAAGAACCTGACGTATGTCGGCGGCCGCGCGCAGGCGACGTACGAGTTGCCGCTCAACGAAGTGGTGTTCGATTTCTACGATCGGCTGAAATCCATGTCGAAGGGCTATGCCAGCTTCGATTATACCCAGATCGGTTACCGCGAGGGCGACCTCGTCAAGATGAGCATCCTGGTCAACGAGGAGCCGGTCGATGCGCTGTCGATGATCGTCCACCGCGGCACCGCCGAAGTCCGCGGCCGCGGCATGGTCGAGCGCTTGAAGGACCTGATCCCGCGCCACCTGTTCAAGATACCGATCCAGGCGGCGATCGGCGGCAAGGTGATCGCGCGCGAGACGATCAGCGCGATGCGCAAGGACGTGACCGCGAAATGCTATGGCGGCGACGCGACGCGCAAGAAGAAGCTGCTCGAGAAGCAGAAGAAGGGCAAGCTGAAGATGCGCGAATATGGCAGCGTGAGCATCCCGCAGGAGGCGTTCATTGCGGCGTTGAGGATGGGGGAAGAATAGTGGCATCGCTTTTCGATGACCTGATCAAAATCACCGAACCGGAAACGACCCCAGATATCCGCAAACTTGCGATGCGCGATTTTGCCGAGCTGCTTCGGTGGACTCCAAGTTATGAGCTCTAAGCATCCTTAGGACTTGATATAGTTGCGGACCACGTGGTTGTCGAACACGGCTTATCAAATTCCGCCGTTATAACTTTCCTACGTGGTCCGCATCGTGCCAGCGAGCTGGATGCCGCCCAAATGCGTGCGTAGCTATCCATATCGTATAATAATCTCGTTGAGTGGCACTTATTTGTGTCTCAAGGAGACGTGCGAAGAGTAAACAACCTAATTGATCCGGGTTCTAATCCTTCCGCCGACACATGGTTTGCTTTATCCCCGAGCACTTTCTCTGAACATTTGTCATACGAGAATTTGTCAAGCGTTAGTGGTTTTGATGCGAAAAGAAGAAATCTTCGCGCCTGCGATGATGCCCTCATCTCGGTAATTAGTAGATGGAAGCGTCTCCTGAAGGCGGACTATCCTGATGTAAATAATGAAATTTTGTCTACGCTATTTAATGCCATTATATTCGTAAGGGGGTGTGAGGACCGGCGGCTCGATGTTGGATCGAGCGGAGGGCGACCGTTAATGAGGTTGCTATCACTGATTTCAGAAGATCACGTCGATATCGGTGTGTTACTCAATGAGGGCTTTGTTAATACCAAAGTTGCTGGAGACCTGGCTGCCTATATATCGCTCAAGAAGCTCGGCAGCTTATCGAGGATGGATAAGGTAACGGCGTATAATCTCATTAGAGATTTTTATTCGCCTAAGGAAGCTCCCTACGATCTCAATTTCGCATTGATGTCAAAGCATGCACTGAGCAGAATATATGAGCGCTTTGTTTCACTCCTCGTTCCTGACGATGTAGACAGCGCGCAATTATCATTTATCGCTGGTGTGCCAAGTGAGCGTACACCTATCCGAACGGGCGCCGTTTACACACCGCAGTTCGTTGCAAGCTTTTTTGCCCGCTATATCCGCGAAAATACTACTCCGAGACGGTTTAGGTCGTTAACTAGCTTTGATCCTGCTTGTGGTTCTGGAATATTTCTTCGGAATCTTTTAGAATTGCAATGCAGCCCGCTTGATCCCAACCTGACTAAGGCTACCATAAGCGACCTATTTGGCCGTTCTGTAGGTTATGACAGGGATGCAAACGCTAGTGAAGCTACGAGGCTTTCTCTTGCGTTGCTGCATCTTGTGGCAACAGATCGTCTGCCCACAAATCTCGCGATATATGCTGAGGATGTAATTGCTACCGCGCAGGCGGGGGGTCTGGTGGCCAATCAATTCGGTGCGGTAATGACCAACCCACCGTATATTAAGTTGGATCATCTCTCAGCTGCTGACCGAAGCATCCACAGTGATTATCTGGGAGATCAGTTTAAAGGGCGTCTCGACACCTATATCAGCTTTGTTAAACTGTGTTTAGAAGTGACAGAGCCGGGCGGCCTTGCGTGCTTTGTCCTTCCTCAAACATTCCTCACCGCTCGTAACTCTGAGCTATTTCGAAGGGAGATCTCGAAAAAGTTCGATGTTAAATGTCTCATCGATCTATCAGCAATTAATGTTTTCGACGGCGTCGGAGCTTATAGCATACTGCTCGTAATTCAGCGTCGACTTGCCGGCGAGGGGCCTGCCGGCTCCGCGATAATCGCGCAGGCTAGTGACTTTGTCGGTGCAGCACTTCAGGCGGTGTTGGACGGTCAGCTGGTTAATGATCCGTACTATAAAGTCTTTGAAGTCAGTCAGGCTTTTTTTGCAGGCAAAACATGGGTTATCATTGGCCCTGATGCAATGGTGCTTGATCAAAAACTGAATGTACTGCCAAAGTTAGGTGAATATCTTGATATATTTCAAGGATTCGTAACGGGCGCAGATGATGTTTTTATTATTCCAAAAATGGACGTTGCTGACGGTGAGATCGAGATCTTTTTAGATTACATGCCGGATAGGCAGATCGGCAGATTTTCGCTTCCGGCGCGCTCGGTGGAAGTCGTGTTTTATCCGTATTTGGGGCTGCGCCCTATTACCGAAGATGAATTGCAGCGCAAGTTTCCAAAGACGTGGCAATATCTTGTGGCCAATAGGCCTAAGCTAGAAAAGCGTAAAAGATCTCCCGGTACACCCTGGTGGAAACCGGAACGACCTAGGGAGCCTACGCGGATGCGTAGCCCAAAGATCATCTGCCCGCATCTCATGCTTACTCCTCGCTTCGCGGTCGATGCCAGAGGTCGTTTTGCGACTAGCCACGGACCTGTGATGATAGCTAAGGACTCGGGAGAAGGTCAGACTCTGCTGTATTTCTTCTGTGGCATACTAAATTCGATTGTCTCAAGCTGGTATCTGAGAACCTATGTGCCTACCTATTCTAAGGGCTATAGCCGGCTCGAGCCTGCAACGCTGAAAAACCTGCCCGTCCCGGATTTTCGGTTGATCGATCCGGTGAAGCTTGAGAGGTTCTTGCAGCTGGTCAAACAGTCGAATAAAGATCTGTCTGTTGAGGATGAGATAGACGAACTGGTGATAGAGTTTTACGGTTTGGGGCCGAGTGAACGGCGGGCGCTTGGCCGATCCCTTTAATGGCCATTCGGCATACCACAAATGATTTGGTGGGCCGACCGAGGCACATATCGGCTTTGGTGTTGCCGTTGGTCTCTGATGGCAAGCGTATCCAGGTGAGGAGATTTACCGGGATAAATGATTATACTGTCGGTGTTGTAGCTTACGGCCAATCGGCCGACAGCATTTTGGATCCCAGCTCGCCCCGGATACCTACTATGAGAAAAGGGGTATTCTTTAATTATCACGAAACTTGGGTTCCAATTCGTGGTAATCCCGACTCATATGAGCTGAACCGTGCATATCTCCACCTATATCTGAAGTGGTCGATAGATATGCGTGAAGTTCAAGCCTTGAGCCTTCATTGTGATCCTTCGCTCAGCAAATCGGACAAATCTTATAGCTACAAGCGGGGCCCTCACTTACACGTAGGTGGTGCTCAGCCGGACATAGATCGCGCTCATATTTCGCTTTGCGTTGGCGACACCGCTCTTGGAGGGAACAATATTGGCTCGCTCATGTCTAACCTTAAGCGATCTATAGCAATGATTATCGATGAAATTTTGCCTCAATACGTCTAGCATTTTTAGCCACGATGGCCGAAATATAAGTTTCACAGCGTCCCTCGGGCTAAATGGTGTGTCGCGATAAAGCGCGACCGGTCTCCCCAACATATTCCCTCTGCCCTACTCCCCACCCTCCGCCAGCCACGCCGCCCAGCGGTCCTCCGTCGCGGCGGCCTCCCACATGCGTTGGCCGCGGGCCATGATCTCTTCGGCGTCGCGTTGCGCCTGCATGCGCTTGAGGATTGTCGGGCCGCCGCGCATCCCCGCTTCCGCCTCGGTCTTGGACAGGTCGATCGACGGGCGGTCGGGTTCGCCGGCCTCGGCCCAGGCGTAGCGGCGCAGCTGGTCGAGCAGCGCGCTCATCGGGCTGACGATCAGGGTCCGGTTCCCGGCCTTGCCAGGCAGCTCCTCGGTCATGGCGTTGATCAATTCGCGGATCGGCGCGCCGCCGATATCCAGCATGAGCTCGATATGGGTGAGCTGGCGCAAGGTGTAATCGGCGGCGACGATGTGGCCGGCCAGGCGATATTGTCGTTCCGACCGCACCTTGAGCACGTAGCGCTCGAGCAGCGCCTCGACCCGCGCCTCGTGCGCTTTGCGCGCCGCTTCGTCCGGCCCGATCGCGGCCGCCGCTTCCTGCTCGGCGCGTTCGCGGCATATCGGGCAGTTCTCCGCCGCCTCGCGTGCGATCGTGTCGGGGTGGCGCGTGCCGCGGGGCAGGGGATTGTTGCCGTAGAGCTGGGGCAGGTGATGCCGCAGGATGAACATCAACAGGCGATCATTGTACCAGCGCTTCTCGCCGCACTGTTCGCCCTTGTAGAAGACCGGCACCGCGACGCCCTCCACCGCGCGCTCGATCGCGATGTCGGCGAGGCACTGGATACCGTAATCGAGCGCAGCTTCCCAGGCGGCGCGGAAACCCTCGGCGCCAGGCTGGCGGCGGAGATGATAGGCGCCCTCATAGCTCATGTTGATGCGGTGCGCGGCGGCCTTGACCGAGCCGGTATCGGCGAGCGCTTCGACAAAGGCGCGCTGTCGCTCGGCGGTCCAGCCGTCATAGCGGTATTTGCGGGGCACCGGCTTGAAGTCGGGCAGCGGCGGGCGCTGGTCGCGCGGCACTGGCGTTAGGTTCTTCATGATTCGCATGAATAACCCATATGGTTCGTTGTAGGACAGCGCTAAATTTGCTTCGAAGATTAGGGGTTTGGGGAGCGCTCACCCCCCAAACCCCTAGCGGCGATCAGAAGCCCATGCTTACCGTTGCCGATACGGCGCGCGGTGCGCCGATCTGGGCATAGGTCAGCGAGTTGGTCGCGCTGGTGCCGCTGAAACCGCCGACATAGAGCTTGTCGAACAGGTTGGTGACGTTGAGCTGCAGGAACGTCTGGTCGTTCAGGCCGAGCGGCTTGAGCGACACGCGCGCATCCAGGTTGACCAGCGTATAGGCCGGGGCCTTGGCACCATAGACCTGGACGCCGCTGATCACGACCGGCAGGTTCTGATCGTTGACGTAGCGTTCGCCGGTCCGCTTGGCCTCGATGCCGATCCGCACCGGACCGGCATTGGCTTCGGCGCGACCGCCGAACGTGTAGGTCGGCGCGCCGGCTTCGCGCTTGCCGGCGGTCAGGTAGGTGGTCGTCGCCGTCGCCTGGACGTCGTCGAGGATCTTCGACTTCAGGTACGAGCCGAACGCATAGAGCGTGAGCTGATCGACCGGGCGGTAGCTGATGCTGCCGTCCACGCCATATTTATGCACCGTGCCGAGGTTGCGATAGATCGTCGTGTTGGTGTCGAGATCGTAGGACGAGGCCAGACGATCGTGGAACACGGTGTACCAGCCCGACACCTGGGCCTGCAGCCGGCCCTGGCCGAAGCGCAGCCCAAGATCGAAATTGTCGGTCGTCTCCGGCTTGGCCGCTTCGGCGCCGGTCGTGCCCGCGGCGTAATAGAAGCTGTTGTAGAGATTGTCGGTGCCGGGCACCTGCATGCCCTTCGAATAGTTCGCGAACACCGACAGCGGCGCGGCGAGCTGATAGAGCAGACCGGCGCTGGGCAGGACGCGGCTATAGTTGAAGGTGCGGTTCTGCGGCGCCTGATAATTGGGATAGGCGGCGGCGATGATCGCATCGGTCGCGGCATTCTGGCCCGAGCAGACGACCGCGCCGGTGGCGCTGGTGGTGAAGCAGTAATTGGTCAGGTCGCGCTTGAAGAACGGCACGCGCACCCCGGCGGTGACGGTCAGCTTGCTGTCGAGGAAGCGGCCGCGATATTCGCCGAAGCCTTGGTTGAGCAACGCCTTGGAGAAGCGATCGCGCTTCTGCAGCGCGGTGCCGGTGGCGTCGACCAGCGGGTCGGCGCTTGGGAACGGCGTCGTCGCCAGGCCATAGCCGTTGATCGTGGTCAGCTCGCCGGTCTGGCGATGCCGGCCATAATCGAGGCTGTAGCCGACGCGGACGGTCTGGCTGTCGTTAAAGTCGTAGCGCAGCCCGAGATTGAGCAGGTAGCGGTTGGTCTGCGTCGTGCTCGGCGCGCTGACCAGCACGGCATCATTGGTATCGCCGTCGCCATTGAGATCGACGCCGCCGAAATAGGGCGTGCTGCCGACATAACCCGCGACCGACTGGCCGCCGATCGTCGCCGAGCCTTCCTGCGCGGTGGCCGTGCCGCCGCCATTGGCCAGCGTATAGGCATAGGCCGCATCGACCGTGAGGGTCAGCTTGTCGCTGAGCGTGAAGCGCGAATTGAGCCGCAGGTTCGCCGTCTTGGACGGGTTGTAGCGATAGTCATAGGCGCTCAGGCCGCACGCCACGCCGGCGCTGCTGACGCAATTGCCGACCTCGTAGAAGCGCTCGTCCTTGGTCTGCGGGAAGCGGTTGCCCGAGCCGGTGCCGACGCTGGCGCCGCTGTTGCTCAGCGGTACCGAACCGAAGAAGTTGTTGATGTTGCGGTTATAATGGCCGGCGATCGAGATGAAGTCGCCATTGTTGCCGATCGGCTGATAGATTTTGGCGTTGATCTGCGTCTTGTCGACCTTGCCGGCATCGGTGAACACCACATCGTTGGTCGATTTGCTCGCCGAGATGAAGGCGCGCGTGCCGAATTTGGTGAACACGCCGGTGTCGACCACGCCGAACACGCGCATGAAATCATAGTCACCGGCCGATCCAGCGACGTTGATGTGGAAATCCTCGCTCGGGTTGCGCGTGGTATAGTTGATGGTCGAACCGGTGGCGGAGGCGCTGGGGCTGTCGACGTCGGTCGAACCCAGGCTGACGGTGACCTGCCCGATCAGCTCGGGGTCGAGCTGCTGGTTGGAATAGATGGCATAGTTGCCGGTATCGTTGAGCGGGAAGCCGTCCCACATTTCCGACACGCGGCTGGCATCGAAGCCGCGGATGCTCAGCGTGCCGCCGGTCGAGCCGTACGGATCGTTGTTCTGGAAGCTGACGCCCGGCAGCATGTTGATCGTGTCGTTGATCGTCTGGCCCGGCGTCTCGTGCTGGATGAACGTGGCATCGAGCCCGACCTTGGCTTTGGAGGTGGCCGGCAAGACGACGCCGCCGACATCGGCATCGCCCTTTTTGGCGGTGACGACGATCTCGTCGAAATCCTGCGTGCTGGTGGATTGTGCGAAGGCTGGTGTCGCGACGATGCACAGGGTGCAGCCGAGCAACCCCCGCTTGAACGATGTACTACGCATGTAGGAAAAACCCCGAAACAACACGGCGTCCCGCACGCCGCTCGGGAGGGGCCCGTGGGGGATCGGCATGTCTGGCAAATGTCTGGACATTTCATGCCTGATACATGCAACAGATTGCAGACGCCGTGGGGCTTTCGGGTTGCCCGCCCCACCGTGGAAAAGGCGACGCGCGGCAAGGATGGCCGCCCCGCCAACCCCCCGCTATACCCGCTGGAATATGGAGCTTCCCCGCCTGACCCTGCGCGCCAAACTCGTCGCTTTTGCCGCCGCGATGCTTTTGCCGCTCGCCCCCGGCGCGGCACAATCCCGCGCGCCGCTCGTGCTCGCCGCCGCCAGCCTGCAGGAAGCGATGACCGCTGCCGCTGCGGCCTGGGCCAAGCAGGGCCACCCCAAGCCGATCATCTCCTTCGCCGCGTCCTCCGCGCTGGCCCGGCAATTGCTCGCCGGGGCGCCGGCCGACCTGTTCGCCTCCGCCGACGAGACGTGGATGGATGCCGTGGCGGCGCAGAAGCTGCTCGCGCCGGGCACACGCGCCAATTTCCTCGGCAACCGCCTGGTCGTCATTGCCGCTGCCGGCAGTAAGACGCGCATCCCGTTGCGTCCCGCCGCCGCGCTCGCCCGAACGCTCGGCGCCGGCCCGCTGGCCATGGCCGATCCCGCCAGCGTGCCGGCCGGGAAATATGGCAAGCTTGCGCTGCAGCGGCTCGGCGCATGGTCGGCGATCGCACCGCGCGTCGTAGCAGCGGAAAACGTCCGCGCCGCACTCGCGCTGGTCGAGCGTGGCGCCGCGCCGCTCGGCATCGTCTACGCCACCGACGCGCAGGCCGCGCGCGCGGTGCGCATCGCCGGCATTTTCCCCGCCGCCAGCCACCCGCCGATCGTCTACCCGCTCGCCCGCCTAGCCAGGTCGCACAACCCCGAAGCCGAGGCGTTCCGCCGCTTCCTGCTGTCGCGCCAGGGCAAGGCGATCTTCGTCCGCTACGGGTTCAGCGCGCGCTGATGCTCACGCCCGAGGAATGGGGCATCGTCGCGCTGTCGCTGCAGGTCGGCGGCGCGGCGCTGCTCGTCACGCTGCCGATCGCCTTTGCGCTCGCCTGGCTGCTCGCCCGCGCGACCTTTCCCGGCAAGATCCTGCTCGACGCCGCGATCCACCTGCCGCTGGTCGTCCCGCCGGTGGTCACCGGCTGGCTGCTGCTGCTGGCCTTTGCGCCGGCCGGTCCGCTCGGCCAGTTGCTCGAGCAGGTCTTTGGCATCACCGTGCTGTTCCGCTGGACCGGTGCGGCGATCGCCGCCGGCATCATGGCGTTGCCGCTGATGGTTCGCGCCATCCGCCTGTCGCTCGAAGCAGTCGACCGCCGCTTGGAAGGCGCCGCCCGCAGCCTCGGCGCGAGCCCGCCGCGCGTGTTCCGCACGATCACGCTGCCGCTCGCCATGCCCGGCGTGCTGGCCGGCACGATGCTCGGCTTCGCCCGCGCGCTCGGCGAATTCGGCGCGACGATCACCTTCGTGTCCAATGTCCCCGGGCAAACGCAGACGCTGCCGCTGGCGATCTACAGCGCGCTCCAGCAGCCCGGCGGCGACGCCATGGTGTTGCGCCTGTCGGCGATCTCCGTCGCGCTGTCGCTTGGCGCCCTGGTTGCGTCCGAACTGCTCGCCCGCCGCAGCGGCCGGGGCATCCATGTCCTTTGAACTCGACCTGCGCAAACGGCTCGGCGACCGCGACATCGCGCTGTCGCTGGCGGCGGGGGAGGGGGCGACGATCCTGTTCGGCCCGTCCGGTGCGGGCAAGACGAGCGTGCTCAACATGGTCGCCGGATTGCTTCGCCCCGACCGCGGCACGGTCCGCGTCGCCGGCGACACACTGTATGACAGCGCCGCCGCGATCGACCTGCCGCCAGAGCGCCGTCGCGCCGGCTATGTCTTTCAGGACGCACGTCTGTTTCCGCACCTCCGCGTCCGCGACAATCTGCGTTATGCCCGCCCGACGCATCCGCTCGACCTCGACGCCATCGCCTTTCTCGGCATCGGCCATCTCCTGGATCGCTGGCCGCGCTCGCTCTCCGGCGGCGAGGCGCGCCGCGTCGCCATCGGCCGTGCCGTGCTCAGCGACCCCGCCTTCCTGCTGCTCGATGAGCCGCTTGCTTCGCTCGACGCTGCCCGGCGTGAGGAAATCACCCGCGCGATCGAGCATCTCCGCGACACCGTCAAACTGCCGATCCTGATGGTCACGCACGACGCGGCCGAGGCGGAACGGCTCGGCACGCGTATCATCAGTATGGGGGATTAGGGCTATTTGCGGGCGTCCCCAGCACGCCGCGCAGGAACGCCATCTCGACCTGCAGGCTGAGATCCTGGTTGGGTTTCTTGCGCCAGCCATGGCCTTCGTCGGCGAACAATAGATACGATACCGGCACGCCGCGCGCGCGCAGTGCATCCACCATCTGCTTGCTCTCGCGCATCGGCACGCGCGGATCGTTGACGCCCTGTTCGATCAGCATCGGCTTGGTGATCCCGGCGACATTGGCGCGGGGGCTGATCTTGGCGAACACCGCCTTCATTTTCGGCGTGCGCTCGTCGCCATATTCGGCGCGGCGATTGTCGCGCCGATAGGCCTCGGTGTTTTCGAGGAACGTTACCCAGTCGCCGATTCCGAACAGATCGACCCCGCCGGCCAATTTGTCGCTATATTTGGTCATCGCCGCGAGCGACATATAGCCGCCATAGGAGCCGCCGATCACCGCGATGCGGCTGGCGTCGAGATCGGGTTGCGTCGCGATCCACTCGATCAACGCGCCGATGTCCTTGACCGAATCCTCGCGTTTCTCGGCATTGTCCAGGTTGAGATATTTGGTGCCGTAACCATCCGAGCCGCGTACGTTGGGCACGATCACCGTGGCCTCCAGCGTGTCGACGAAGCTGGCGATGGTCGGCGACCAGCCCGGCCGCGCCTGGCCCTCGGGCCCGCCATGGATCGAGATCAGCACCGGCGTCTTCGCCCCCGGCGCGGCGTTCCTCGGACGATAGACGAATGCCGGCACGGAGAGTTTGTCGAAGCTGGCGAAGCGCACCAATTGGGGCTCGGGCAGCGCCGCGCGATCGATCGGCCCGATCTCGGATTCGGTCCAGCGCGACAGCGTGCCGCCCGCCACGTCCCAGCCATAGACGTCGCCCGGCCCCGCCGCGGAGGCGATGCTCACCGCCAGCTTGGCGCCATCGGGCGACAGTTTCAGCCCGCTGACCACGCCCTTGATGAAGTCCGGTTGCGGCAGCGCGCGGCGCGTGACGAAATCCTGCACCACGACCTTCGAATAGCCGTCCTCGTTGACGACATAGGCCAGCACGCGGCCGTCATCGCTAAGCTCGAAATCCTCCACGTCCCAGCTGAGCCCGGGCGCGACCGGCGTCATCTTGCCCGTCGCGATATCGATCACCACCAGGCGCTGTACGTCGCTGCCGCGATTGCTGACCGCGATCAGCGCCCGCCCGCCGCGGATGAACTTCGCGCCCGACAGATTGGCCGGCGCGCCCTTGACGATCTCGGTCGCGACGCCGCTGGCCAGGTCGAGCGTGAACAGCCGGTCCTCGCGGTTCGACACGCCGAGCGTCATGAGCACCGTCTTGCCGTCTTCGGAAACGTCGCTCGGCGTCATTGCGCCGGTCGCCTTGTAGACCAGTTTGCGGCTCGCCGGATCGGTCGGCGTGGCGGAGAGAATGTTGCGGTCGCCCGATCCCTTGATGGCCTGCGACCAGAACACCCGGCTGCCGTCCCGCGCCAGCGTCACGCCATCGTTGCGTGTGCCCGCTTCGGTGAGTTGCACGGAATTGCCGTCCGGCCCCATCGTGTAGATCTGGAACCATTCGTCCCCGCCGGTATCGCGGCTGAACACGATGCGATCGGACTGCGGGATGGCCCGCCCGCCAGCGATGGGCTCCGCCGCAAAGGTGACCTGGGTGCGCGCCATGCCCGGCGCCTTCACGCGGTGGAGCTGCACCGTCGTGCCGAACCGTGTGGCGATCAGCAGGCTGCCATCGGGTAACCAGTCCGCCACGCTGGCCGAGCGGCTCTGTTGGTAGCGCGCGACCGCCGTCGCCAATTCGGGCGCGATCGGCGGCACATTTTCCAGCGTCGCCGCGCCGACGGTGCGCACCTCGACTTTGGACGCTTCCTGTGCGGCGGCAAGCGCTGGGGCGAGCGTGATCAGGGCAGTGGCGGCGAGCAAATGGCGCATGGGAGTCTCCGGAACCGTTCGCCAAACTGTAGCCGCCATTGCCGTCCGCGCAACCGCTCACAATCGCGCCCGCTGCCCGCCGTCAGGGTGCCGGTTGGACAGCCGCCGCAAACAGCTCGGCGAAGGGCCGGCTTTCCGGCAACACATAGACCACGCCATTGCCCGGTTTGAACAAAGGCGCGACGATCGTCTCGTAGAACAGCGTCGGCACGTTGATGCAGCCGTAGGAAACGCGATTGTCGCCGGTCGATGCGGTGGCGAGCCGGGCCAGGCGATGTTCCGCCGCATTGCCGGTGGCCACGCGGTGCAGCGAGATTGCCGCATCGTAATCCACCCACAGGATGTCGTGCTCGAAGTTGCGGCCCATCACCGCGTCGAACCGTCCGGCCGGCGTGATGCGATCGGCCGGGCCGATATCGGCCAGCTTGCGGTCGCCGATACCGGGCGGGGATACGTCGCCGCGGGCCAGGCCGAGCAAGGCCGGCGTGTCGCCGCGCAACGTGCCGTCGGTCGCGAAGGCGAAGACACGCGCCCCGGTTTTGTCGACGATGATGAACGGGCGGCCATGCGCGTCGTCCGATCGCACCACCCAATCGGCCAGGCGCCGTGCGTCACCCGACGGGGCGGCGCGGCCGAAGTCGGCCGCCACCGGCTTGGCGAGCGCCGGACCGGTGGCGAGGAGGCCGAGCGTGCCGCCGAGCAGGAGCCACGCTCGGCGCATCTTAGTTGCGATCCTGCTTGGCCGGGCGGGCTGGCGCCGGCGCGTACGGCTGGACCGTTTCGCCGCGCGGGGCGAACTGGCGCGGCGCTGCCGGCCTTTCCGGCGTCAGCGTCTCGAGCTGGTCGGTTGGGACCAACACGCCTTCCTCGACCACTTCGACACCCGGGCTGCCCGGCTGGAACGACTGGACCGGCCGGGTCGGGCGGCCGAGCAACGGCACGCCCTGCGGGCTGCCGGGCGTGGTGCCGGGCGGAACGATGATCGGCGTGGCCACGGGCGTATCGCCCGGGCTGGTCGGCGTCTCGCCGCCCGGCGTTTCGACCGGCGGAGTCACCACGACCGGTGGGGTCACGACGACGGGTGGGGTCACCACGACCGGCGGCGTTACCACGACCGGCGGGGTTACCACGGGCGGTGTCACGACCGGCGGGGTCACCACCGGTGGCGTGACCACGGGCGGTACGACGACGGCGGCGATGATCGACCCGGTGGTGCGGAAGGTCGACACGCAGCACGATCCGGCCAGGGCATATTGCCCGGCATTGGCGCCGGCCAGGCTATACCCGGTATAGGTAATCCCGACATTGGTGCCGGCATCAGCATTGTCGAAGGTCGCGCTGGCATTTGCCCCGGCGACTAACGTCACGCCGACCGGCAGGCCGGACGTAGCCGTAGTGTTGAACCCGTTTAGCGTCACTGCCGTCGAGCCGTCCGCGGTCTTCGTGCCGCCCGGGAAGACCAGCATGCGCTGCACCACGGACGCCCCGAGGCTCAGCGTGAAGAAGCCGGAAAAGTCGGTCGGCGCGGCATAGGAGATGGGGTTGTAGTTGATCACCACGGCCGCGTTCGGCCCGGTCACCGTCACCGGCGGCGTGAGTGGCGCGAACACCAAGGTGCCCGCGTCGACGCCCGGCCCGGTACCGTCGGCCCCGGCGATGATCAGCAGCCCCGGCTGCAGGCCCAGGCTTTGCGACGGGATCGTGCTGCCGCGGGTCAGCGTGACTGCCGCGGCGATGTTCACGTCATGCCCGGCGCACAAGGCGATGTTGCCATCGGTCGTGGTCATAGCGTGGAACACGTTCACGTTGCGCCCGGCGTTGAGCAGGATGCTGCCATTGGTGGTGGTCAGCGCGGCATTGACGGTCACGTCGCGGCCGCAACAGGCGATGATGTTGCCGTTGGTCGCGGTGATCGAGGCGTTGATCAACACGTCGCGCACCGCGTTGAGCCGCAGCGTCGTCGTGCTCGGGCTCGCCGTCCAGGCGATCGCGTCGTTGACGATGATGTCGCCATTGCCCGGTATGGTGGTGCCCAATTCGGTGGTCGGTGGCGTACCCGGCGTGGTCACGTCGCCGGTCGGCAAGGTGCTGATCGTCACGCTGTTGGTGACCAGCAGTGCAGACAATGTCGCGCCCGAGATGTTGCCGCCGGCGCCGATGATGAAGTCCTGCGGATCGATCAGCCACGTGCCGGTCAGCCCGGCGGGGGCCAGCGTCGAGACATGGGCGGTGTCGGCGATGTTGACGTGCGCGGCGGAGGTTTCGATGAACCCGCCGCTGCCGCCATTGGGCGCGCTGGCGTCGAGCGTCCCGCTAAGGTTCAGCGTGCCGCTCTGCATGTCGCCGAGCAGGCGGATGTCGCCGCCGCGCGTGTCGATCGTGCGTGCTTCGATCACGCCTGTATTATTGACCACAGTGGCGAGCAATTGGCCCGCGGCCTGCGTCGTCAGCAGCACATGGCCGCCATCGGCGCGGATCAGCCCGCCATTGCGCACGGCCGCGCCGACCGCGCCGGTATCGACCACCAGGTTGAGCAGCCCGTCGCCGGCGACATCCATGGTCATGGCATTGCCCGCCGCCATCGCCACGGTGCCGAAGCGCGCCTGGATTGTGCCGTCATTGGCGACATTGGCGCCGAGCAAGGCGACATAGCCGCCATCCGCCGCGGTGATCGTGCCCTGGTTGAGCACCGTACCCGTACCGCTGCCGGCGAAGCGATATTGGCCGGCCATGAAATCCGCATCGGCAATGTCGCGCGTCGAGGCGACCAACCCGCCGACATTGACCTGCGATCCGGCGCCGAACAGCACGCCATTGGGGTTGACCAGGAACACCTGGCCGTTGGCGTTGAGATTGCCGAAGATCTGCGAGGCATCAGGCCCGGTCACGCGGTTGAGCGCGACCGAATTGCTGTTCGGCTGAACGAACGTCACGCTGTTGCCCTGCGCGATGTTGAAACTGTCCCAATTGATCACCGCGGCCTGGCTCGACTGGTTGATCGTCAGGCCAGTCGTGCTGCCGGTCATCGTTGCTGCGCCCTGCACGACCGTGCCGTTGGTCGGCAGCGATTGCGCCTGCGCCGAGGCGGCGAGGAACAACGAGCCAGCCAGCCCGGCGGCGGCAAGGCGCACCAGCCCGGACAGACCGGTCGTGGCCAGCAAGTGGCGGCGGGGGGCGGGGGCGGACAAACTGTCGGTGCTGTGAACGTTCATGCTGAAGTCCTTTGGAAAAACGGAGGCGCGGACGGCGATCAGAAAAGCTTGGAGACCTGGAACCAGAAGCGGCCGTCACGGTCCGGTGCGGAGGTCGCCGCGGTGTCGCCGATCTTGCGCGCGTAGCTGCCCTTCAGCGTGAAATTGCCGGGCGTCATCCACGCCACGCCGCCGCCGAAGCCGCTGCGGGTGGCCGTGTTGGCGCCGTCGAACCACGGGCGATGCGCGTAATCGACCTGGCCGGCATCGACGAAGCCGAACAGTTGCACTTGGCCGGGGAAGGTCCGCGCCCAATCGGTGACCATCAGCCGGACCTCGCCGGTGGCGATATAGCCGGTGTCGCCGTAAGCCTCGCCCTCGGGATAGGCACGCACGCCGTACGCGCCGCCCAATTCCATCTTCTCGGACGTATCGAGATTGTCGAACGCGACCTGCCCGCGCACGGCGCCGTATAGTGACAGTGGCCCGGCCACCGATTGGATCCGGGCGAAAGCGCCCTGCGCCCGGGCGAACCGGCCGTCGCTACGCGCGGTGAGCGCGTCGACCGCGCGATCGAGCGGACTGCGCAACGTCAGATTGCCGAGCGAGGCGCCGATCGAGAAGATATTGAGACCGCCGCCACCAAGATGATCGCGGCTATTGCCGTTGAGCCCGATCGTGCCGACCTGGCTTGCCTTGCGCGAACGCGTCCCAACCAGATCGTAGCGATCGTCGAACCATTTCGCATCGACCGTGCCGGTCGCGTACAGATTGGCGCGGCGCGAGCGGATCAGCGGATAGCTGGCATAGACACTGGCGATCTGGGCATCGCCGCTGGCGTCGAGCTGCTTGAATTCGCGGCCCAGATCATAGCGGAAATAGGCGAAGGCGGCGCCCAAGGTGAGGTTGCCGACCGGTGCCTGGTAACTGACGCGGCCGTATGCCAGGCCGCTGGTCGAAGCGAGCACCCGCAGGCTGAGCATGTCGCCGATCCCGGCGGCATTGTTGAGATTGATCGTCCCGCCGCCGCGATACGTGCCGGTATAGCGATTGCCGGCATTGTCGGCCTCGATGCTGCCGTCGATGCTACGGCCCGGCGTCAGATCGACCGTCAGGTCGGAGGTGCCGACCTGTGAGCCCGGGGCCAGCGTGCCGCGTGCGACCACGCCGGGAATGTCGGACAACAGTAACAGGCGGCGCTCGAGCGGGGCATTGGCGACCACGTCGCCGCTATCCAACCCGCGCAGCACGCCTTCGGCGATGCCGGGGTGCAGGCGGCTGTGGTTGGTGACCGCGACCGCGCCATAGCGGCCTTCGATCACGGCGATGGTCACCGATCCGCTCTTCACATCCTGCGACGGCAGATAGGCCTGGGCGAGGAAATAGCCGCGCGCCTTGTAATAACCGGCAATCCGGGCCGCAGCGGCGCGCAGATCGACCAGGCTCATTTCCTGGCCAGGCGCGAACCCGCTTGCCGCGATCAACGTCGCTTCGTCGAACAGCGTCTGACCGGAGACGCGCAGTGCTGCGACAGTGATTCTGGCGCTGGCGGGATCGGCCGCGGCTGGCGCCGGCGGCGTTTCGATTACCAGTTCCGGCTCTTTCTTGGGCGTCACCGGCATGGGCGGAATTTGTTGTAGCTGGCTTCCGGCGGAGGGGACTTGTTGCGCAAACGCCGTCTGTCCGCTGGCCAGCAGCGCGACGGTGAACAAACCAACCTTCATAGAATATACCCTAATATGCTCGCACAGACGCAGTACCCAAACCGCCGAGACGCGCGGATGAGCTCACCAATTTCTGAATGATCGATCGTGTCCGTATTTGGATCGTTGCAGGCTTCAGCTTGCCGGAAGGCGCGCTTGGCATTGTCCAATATTATTGTAGATCATTATCTCAGGATATTGATCTAGTGTAAAGGTCAAATTGTCCATTCGACTAAAAATTGCCATAAGATGTAACGAGTTAACTTAGTCTTAAGTTATCGGTGTGGGATTTTCTGGACGTCTGCGAAGTAATACGCCCTGTACATATCTCGAACTTACCGCTCGGTACCAAGCAATCTGGGTGCGAAACCAGCCGATATGGTGCCACCATTGTTTAATGATTCATGAAACTCGTGGGTCTGCGGCGCGGCAGCGTAAGTCGCCGCCGCTATAAGCACCCGTTTCGGGCGAACACGCCGGCCCATCGCCGTTGCATCCAGCAGCGGGATCATCACGCTCTTGTCGGCTCGCCGCACGATCCTGTGGTTATCTGGCGATACTCGCCAGCATTATTACCCGCCGCGTGTCGTCGTCAGGCGTACCAATCGGCCGCCGGCGCCATCTTCCAGCAACCACAAGGCGCCATCGGGGCCCGGCATCACGGCGCGGATGCGGGCGCCCATGTCCCAGCGTTCGGCCTCGCGCGGCGTCGCGCCGTCGAACGCGATGCGAATCAGCGCGGTCGAGGCAAGCCCGCCAATGAAGGCCGATCCGCGCCACTGCGGGAACATATTGCCCTGGTAGAAGGTCAAGCCGGCCGGTGCGATGATCGGATCCCAATACAAAGCCGGTTCGTGGAATTCGGGCCGGGTAGGGGGTTTGGCGATCGGCGTGTCATCGTAATTCTTGCCGTAGGAGACGATCGGCCAGCCGTAATTCTTGCCCGGCTCGATCAAATTGAGCTCGTCGCCGCCCTGCGGCCCCATCTCGGTTTCCCACAAGCGGCCCTGCGCGTCGAACGCCAGGCCATAGGGATTGCGGTGCCCGGTCGACCAGGTTTCGGACGGGGTGAGATTGGGGCCCGGCAGCGCGACCGTGCGCACCGTCGCGGTGGCGGCGGCACCGCTATTGTCGGGTGGATCGATCACGCCGAGCGTGGTGGCACCGGTCTTGCCCGCACTGGGATTGCCGGGGGCGGGTTTGCCGTCGAGCGTCAGGCGCAGGATCTTGCCCAGCGCCTGATCGGGATCCTGCGCCGGGGTGAAGCGCTGGCGCTCGCCGGACGTCAGGAACAGATACTGGCCGTCGGGCGAGAAGGCGATATAGCCGCCGAACTGCCCGCCCGCGCCGCGCGGCAGCTGACGCCAGATCACTTGCAAGCCTTGCAGCATCGGCTTGCCTGCGACGGTGCCGAGCGTCGCCTTGGCCAAAGCGAGGCCGTCGCCGCCCTCGCCCGGCTCGGCATAGGTCAGATAGATTTGCCGATCCTGCGCAAAGGTCGGCGCGGCGGCGACGAACAGCAACCCGCCCTGGCCCTCGAAATGCACTGCCGGCACGCCGCGGACCTCGCTCTTCGCGCCGGCCGGCGTGACCAGTTGGAGATGACCGGTCTTCTCGGTCACCAGCATCGTCCGGTCAGGCAGGAAGGCGAGCGCCCAGGGGTTGTCGAACGTCGCCACCGGCATGACCTTGAACGGCTTGCTCGCGGTTGGTTGTGCTGCGCCATAATTGACCGGTGCGGCCGTCGCCGCCGCGTCGGGCGCGGTCATGTTGGTCGGCGCGTCGCATCCGGCGAGCAGCGAGAGCAGGGCGAGACCGGTCAGAGGACGCAGCATGAAAGGACCTTCGTAAAAAGAGTAGGAAGCGTATCCGCCAGTCCGATCTCCTGCAAAAGCAGGAGCCCAGGGCCACAAGCGCTATCGTGCGCCACCCCGGGCCCCCGTTTTCACGGGGAAACGGTTGGGTATCGAGAACGGATCAGTGCGCCGGTTCATCCGCCAAGGCCCGGATCGGCTCCACCACCGACGCCATGTCGGAATCGCCATCGTTCATCGCGACCGCGGCAAGGAAGCGATCCTGCGCCGCCTGTGCGAGCCGGGACTCGATGCCCCTCGCGGCCAGCGCGGCGCCGGCATAGCGCAGGTCCTTGGCCATCAGTTCGGGCAGGAAATTGGGCGCGTAATCATGCTCGATCATGCGCTTGCTGAGCAGCTTGACGATCGGGCTGCCGGGCGCGCCCTCGGTCAGCACGGAGGCGGTCGCCGCCAGGTCAAGCCCGCCGCGCTCGGCCAGCGCCAGCGCCTCGGCCAGGCTCGCCACTTGCACGCCGCACAGGAAGTTGTTGAGCAATTTGATCAATGCACCGCTGCCCATCGGCCCCATCGGCACGATCAGGTTGCCCATCGCCTCGAACGCCGGTCGCGCGCGCTCGATCGTCGCGATCTCGCCGCCGATCAGGAAGCGCAACTCGCCCGCTTCGGCCTGCGCCTTGCTGCCCGATACCGGCGCGTCGAGCAGGTCGACGCCCTGCGCTGCGGCCGCGGTGCCCAGTTCCTTGATCCAGTCCGGCGTCACCGTGCTGGACTCGATCGCCAGCGCCCCCGCGGCCAGCGCGCCGAGTGCCCCGTCGGGCCCGAGCCAGCAGGCGCGCGAGGCATCGTCGTCGGCAACCATCGCCACCACGATGTCGGCGCCGGCCGCCGCGTCCGCCGGCGTCGATGCGACCCGCGCACCGCGCGCGCCGAATGCCGCCGCCTTGGCCGGGCTGCGGTTCCACACCGCCACGTCGAAACCATGATCGAGCAATTGACCGGCCATCCCGCCGCCCATGATACCCAGCCCGAGAAACGCTATTTTCGTCATTAGGTTACCTTAGAATTGCGACAGCAGCAGGGATCGCGCATCGGCTGTTCCCGACGCCCGGCCCACGCCCGGAGCTCACCAAACGCCGCCCGGGTGTTACGGTTGCTTCGGCTTCAGATAGGTATCGAACCAGGCGATCGTGCGTTTGAGCGCATCGACCTGGTTCTCGCGCTTGGCGAAGCCATGGCCTTCGGCGGGATAGAACACCACGTCGGCGATCTTGCCCTGCGCCTTCAGCGTGTCGGTGACCTGCTGCGCCTGGCCGCGCGGCACGCGAATGTCATTCTCGCCCTGCAGCGACAGCAGCGGTGCCTTGGCCGCCTTGATATAGGTCAGCGGCGACGACGCGTCATAGACTTTGGGGAATTTGTCGGGCTCGCCGAGCAGCGACTTCTGATACGCCTGCAGCCCGGCATCCTCATGCTCCCACATCGTCCGCCAATCGATGATGCCGAATTGCTGGACCGCCGCGGCGAACGCGTCGGGGGCGCGGCCGATCGCCATCAGCGTCATGAACCCGCCATATGATCCGCCGGTAATCCCGACGCGTTTGGCATCGACATAGCCGGTCGCGACCAGGAAATCCTTCGCCGCCAGCTCGTCCTTCAGATCGCCGCCGCCCAGATCCTGGAAATTGGCGGTTTGGAACGCCTGGCCATAGCCGGTCGAGCCGCGCGGGTTGGGCTGGATCACCAGATAGCCGCGGCTGGCCAGCGCCGTCGCGCTCTTGTTGAACCCGTCCAGGCTCTGCCCGGTCGGGCCGCCATGCGGCATCACGATCGCCGGGTTCGATCCGTCGCGCTTCAGGTTGAACGGGATGGTCAGGATCGCGCTGACCAATGTGCCATCGAAGCTGCGATAGGTGACGATGCTGGAGGTCGGCAGCGTTCTGGGGTCGAGGCTCGCCATGGCCAGCTGGAACGGCGCGCTGACCCGCCCGCTGGCCAGATCGAGGATCACCGGCATGCCCGGCGAGGTGGCGCCCGACTGAGTGACCAGCAGCCGCGCGGAATCGGGCGTGAACGGCTTGGCGTTCGCCACGGTGTTGACGCCCGGCGGCAGCGGCAGCGCGCGCTCGCCCATCGTCGCCAGATCGACGATCGACAGCGTCGTGCGCCCGTCGATCCCGGTCTCGGTGACCATCGAGCGACCGTCCGGGGCGATCACATTGGCATATTGCTCCCACGGCGTGGGTTTCAGCCAGCGCCATGTGCCATTGCTCACCGTATAGACCCCGGCATGCGACTGTCCGGTGCCCGCGTTGGTGGTCACCGCCAGCGTCGCGCCATCGTGCGTCGCATCGCCCGCGCTATAGATCGTCTTGGCCTTGCCCAGCAGCCGCTTGGCCGTGCCGCTGGCGACATCGATCCGCCATACTTCGCCGGCGGTCTGATCGGTAAAGTCACGATTGGCGATCAGCGCCCGCCCGCCGTCGATCCACGCCACCGCGCTCCAATTCCACTGCGCATCGGTCTCCGCGGTCAGTAGCGTCACCTTGCCGGTGCGCAGTTCGAGCACGGCGATATCGGTCTGGCCCTGCGTTTTGGCCTTGATCGACAGCGCGATGCGCGCGCCGTCCGGCGACACCAACAGGCCCGATTCCCGCACGTCCGGCGTGTTGGTCAGATTGACCACCGCGCCGCCCGCGGCGGGCACCGCATAGATATCGTATTGCTCGTCGCCGCCCTTATCCTGCAGGAAATACACCGTCTTGCCATCGGGCGCGACGGCCAGGCCCGACTGGCGATCCTCGGCCTGGGTCAGCTGCACCGGCCAGCTGCCGGCGGCGTCGGTGCGCCAGATATTGTAGCGCCCGGTCAGGTTGGTCGACAGGAACAATTGCCTGCCGTCGGCGCTCCAGGCCGAGGAGAGAAGGCCGCGCGAATAGCCGAGATCGTCGAGCGGCACGGGCTTGGCCATCGGATTGGCTGTCGACACGATCGCCTTGGGATCGCTGGCCGGACGCGGCGGCGTCGGCACTTCGGCATAAGCTACAGAGGCCATGCACAGCAAAGCAGCGCCGGCGGCAAACGTCATACGCATGATCGATTCCCCTGATCCCGTTGCCACGAAAGTGCCCGCGGTCGCGCGGCTTGTCCATGCCGCCCGGCCGGCCGGCGTCAAAAGCGCAGCGAGGGTCGTGCTTTTGCCGGCAAGACACGCCATATCGGCGCGACCGGCATGACGCCGACACGGGATATTGCCGCTGCCTATGACATTGACCGACGAGACCTTGGAAGAGCTGGGCTGGACCGCCCATTTCAGCGATCAAGTGTCGCCCGAGGAAGCCCTTCGGGGCCATCCCGTCCGGGTCATGGCGGTGCATCGCGGCAAGCTCGCCGTCGCGGGCGCGGGGGCGCGCTCCTTCATCCCGCCGCATATCCCGGGCGCGCAGCCATCGGACGATCATCCCACGGTCGGCGATTGGGTGCTGATCGACGGCGCGACCGAGCAGGCGATCCGCGTGCTCGCCCGGATGAACCTGTTCAAGCGGCGCGCGCCGGGCGATCCGCGCAAGGATCAGATGATCGCCGCCAATGTCGATACCGTGTTCATCGTCGCTTCGTGCAACCAGGATTTCAGCGTTGCCCGGCTTGAGCGCTACTTGGTCATGGCGCGCGACGTGGCGGTGCAACCGATCGTGGTGCTGACCAAGGCCGATCTGACAGATACCCCGGCGGCGTTTACGGCGGCGGCCCGCGCGATCGCCCCCGGGCTGCGGGTCGAAACGGTCAACGGCCGAGATCCCGGCGATGTTGCCCGGCTCGCATCGTGGTGCGGCCCGGGCCGGACGGTCGCGTTTCTGGGTTCCTCGGGCGTGGGCAAATCGACCTTGGTCAATACGCTGCGTGGCTCGGACAGCATCCTCACCCAGGCGATCCGCGCCAATGACGGCACGGGCCGCCACACCACCACGGTGCGCGAGATGCACCGGCTCGCGCACGGCGGCTGGCTGCTCGATCTGCCCGGCATGCGTGAACTGCAATTGTCCGAGGCCGCCGCGGGCATCGCCGAGGTGTTTGACGATTTCGTTTTGGCGGCGCAGGACTGCCGCTTCTCGGATTGCTCGCACGGCGTGGAGCCCGGCTGCGCCGTCCAGGCTGGCATCGCCGCAGGCACACTGACGCCGGACCGCTTCGATCGCTGGCGCAAGATCGCCGCCGAGGACAGCGCCAACGCGGCACGACCGACCAAGCGGCGGTCGCGCTAGCGCTGGGCATGAGAACCGCCTTTCCGATCATAGCATTGCTTTTCGCGCTGCCGACGGCCGCAGGCGCGCAATCGGCGCCGACCGCTCAGCCGTCGACCCGTCCGATCCAGATCGGCACGAGCTACACCATGTCATCGCCGACTTTGGGCGACACGCGGGAAGTGAACATCTGGCTGCCGAACGGCTATGACCGTTCGACCGATACCTATCCCGTCCTGTACCTCCTCGATGGCGCGTTGGATCAGGACTTCCACCATATTGCGGGACTGGGCAGCCTCGCCTCGTTGAGCTGGACCTATGGGCCGTTCATCGTCGTCGGCGTGCAGACGCGCGACCGTGCCGCGGAGCTGACCCCACGGCCCACCGACCCGCGGTATCGTGCGGCCTTTCCCAACAGCGGCGGGGCGGATCGCTTCAGGCGGTTCCTGCACCAGGAGGTCATCCCGTTCGTCGAGGCTCGCTACCGCACGAGCAGCAAGCGGGCCCTTATGGGGGAGTCGCTGGCCGGACTGTTCGTCGTCGATACGCTGCTGGAAGAGCCAAAGCTGTTCGACGATTACATCGCCATAAGCCCGAGCCTCTGGTGGGACGATCGCCGGCCGCTGCGCCGACCGGCCCCCACGGGCCTGGCGCAGACGAGGCTGTTCCTCGCCATCGCCGATGAGGGGGGCACGATGCAGGATGGGGTCGATCGCCTGCGCCGGTCGCTAGGCCAGCTGCCGGCCGGTCGCATTACAGTGAAATATGTCGATTACAGCAGCACGGCCACACACAGCACGGTCTACCACCGGGCGGCGGAGGAGGCGCTGCGCTGGCTGTATCCGGCGCCCCCCTATAAAAGCGCGCCGACCCCCTGGTATATGATCGAAGGCGCCGCTCCGCCGAGCAAGCGCTAATCCAGTTTAGACGTCTAGGCGCGATCATCCGACGTTGCTTTGTTCTGCGCGAAGCCACGGGAACTAAGAAAGCACCTTCTCGGGACGGTTATTCGGGATGGCTCGCGGAAAAGCGTCGAGCCTCGAAGAGGAGCGGCATCAGTTTTCGCCCCTCCTCCGACAGCCGGTATTCGACGCGAAGCGGCTTTTCATCGAAGTCGATCCGCTCGATGAGACGGTCCTTCTCCAGCTCCCGCAAATGCTGCGTGAGCATTTTGCGGGAAATATCGGGCATGTCGCGCATCAACTGCGAAGACCGGATGCTCGGGTCAGCAAAGAGGCGAAACAGGATCGGGAGCTTCCAGCGACCTTGAATCAGGCGGATGACGCGGATCACGTGCGCCGCGGCACCGTCCGGGCCGAGACAGGCAGCCCGGTGCTCAGGGGTAACAGGCACCTTTAAGTGCGTACTTGCCTCATCCGGCGTCACGATCGACCTAGCTCCTCATCCGTGACGTAAGATGGGCTTTGAACGATGGACCTGCAACTCAACCACAAGACGGCACTGGTAACGGGAAGCAGCAAGGGGATCGGCGAAGCGATCGCCATGGCCCTGGCGCGCGAAGGGGCTGCGGTCGTGGTCCATGGGCGCGATCAGGAGCAGGCCCGACGTGTCGTGAACGCCATCGTCGCAAGCGGCGGCCGCGCCCATGCGGTGCTCGGCGATTTGACGCAGGACGACGCCGTGGAGCGACTGGTGGCAGAGGCGCAGGAGGCGGTCGGCGCGATCGATATTCTGGTCAACAATGCCGGTGGTTCCGGGCCGAAAAACGATTGGGGGTCGACCACGTCTGCCGGATGGGCGTCCACCTATGACCGCAACGTCCTTGCTGCGGTGCGCGTCGGCACACGGCTTCTGCCCGGCATGCGGCAGGCCCGTTGGGGCCGCGTAATCAACATATCCAGCGGTGCGGCAACGATGCCCTCGGCGACGGGACCGGATTATTCCGCCGCGAAGGCTGCGATAAACGCCTTGACCGCTTCGATGGCAAAAGCGGTGGCTGTAGATGGAGTCACGGTCAACGCGATCTCGCCCGGGACGATCAAGAGTGACAAACTGGAGGGCGGATTCCGATCAGTAGCAGCGGCGCGCGGGATCGCGGCGGAGGATGCACCGTGGGAGGACATTCAGCGTGGCGTGCTGCCCCTGTTCGCCGCCGTCCCGCTTGGCCGCGTTGGAGAACTGAGCGAGCTTGCCGATACGGTCGCCTTCCTTGCAAGCCCGCTCGCTGGATATATCACCGGCGTCAATCTCCACGTCGATGGCGGCTTCTCGTCTATTCCCTGAAGGACGGACGGGGCTGTTGGGTGGCGTGCTGCGACAGCCTCGTTTTCCGACAAGGAGCAGGGACCCGATATTGGCGGCGTATCACAGCGCCGCCGGCGATCACGACCATTACGCTCAACAAAAAACCGCCGCCCGGGACATCCCGGACGGCGGTTCTTTCAGATCAACCCGGTAGGGGGAGCCCCGATCACTCCTTGATCAGGTAATCGCCCGCATCCGCGTCCGTGCCCGTGCCGCTGGTCACGACCGCGCCGAGCGCGTCATCACCCGTATCGTCCGCCACGTTGCGCAGCTTTTCAGCCGCACGTTCTTCGGCGGCCGAATTGGCCATGGCGATCGACACTTCGGCCATCTTGCGCTGCGACACGCGCAGCACCGCGTCACGGCTGGAGGCGGCGATGCGCATCCGGTTCATGCCCGCGCCGGTACCGGCGGGGATGAGACGGCCCACGATCACGTTCTCCTTGAGGCCGGTCAGCGTGTCCTTCTTGCCCTGCACCGAAGCCTCGGTGAGCACGCGGGTGGTTTCCTGGAACGACGCTGCCGAGATGAAGCTGCGGGTCTGCAGCGACGCCTTGGTGATGCCGAGCAGGATCGGCTTGCCCTGTGCCTTGACCTGCTTCTTGTCGAGCTTCGAGTTGAACTCGTCCATCTCGTCGCGATCGACCTGCTCGCCCGCCAGCAACGTGGTGTCGCCGCCATCGGTGATCTCAACCTTCTGCAGCATCTGACGAACGATCGTCTCGATGTGCTTGTCGTTGATCTTCACGCCCTGCAGACGATACACTTCCTGGATTTCCGACACGAGATATTCGGCCAAGGGCTCGATGCCGAGCACTTCGAGAATATCATGCGGATCGGGGCTGCCGCCGATCAGGTTATCGCCGCGCTTGACGTAATCGCCTTCCTGCACGTCGATGACCTTCGACTTCGGCACCAGATACTCGACGACCTCGCTGCCATCCTCCGGCTGAATGCCGATCTTGCGCTTGGCCTTATAGTCCTTGCCGAACACGACACGGCCCGAGACCTTCGCGATGATGGCATTTTCCTTCGGCTTGCGCGCTTCGAACAGCTCGGCAACACGCGGCAGACCGCCGGTAATGTCGCGCGTCTTGGCGCTCTCGCGGCTGACACGAGCCAGAACGTCGCCGCCCTGGACCGTCGCCCCATCCTCGACCGAGAGCGTGGCGCCCGCGACCAGCATGTAACGGCCGGCTTCTTCCGCGCTGTCGCCGGTCAGCGTCAGGCGAGGACGAAGATCCTCCTTCTTGGAGGCGATGCCGCGGTTTTCGGTCACGACACGCTGCGAAATGCCGGTCGCTTCGTCGGCCTGCTCGGTGAGCGTCTTGCCCTCGATCAGATCGACATATTTCACCACGCCCGGGTTTTCCGTGATCACCGGCATGGTGAAAGGATCCCATTCGGCCATCCGGTCGCCCTTTTCGACGATATGGCCATCGTCGAACAGCACGTACGCACCGTACGGGATGCGATGCACCGCACGCTCGCGGCCATCCATATCGACGATCGCCACTTCGCCCGAACGGCTCAGCACGACGCGACGGCCGCGCTGATCGACGATGACGCGCAGGTCACGATATTCCATCGTGCCGTCGGCCACTGCCTCCAGGTTGGACGTTTCGTTGAGCTGCGCCGCACCACCGATGTGGAACGTACGCATGGTCAACTGCGTGCCCGGCTCACCGATCGACTGCGCGGCGATGACGCCGACAGCTTCACCGATGTTCACCGGCGTACCGCGGGCGAGATCGCGCCCGTAGCACTTGCCGCACACGCCGATCTTGGTCTCGCAGACCAGCGGCGAGCGGATCTTGCACGACTGGGTGCCCAACGCCTCGATCGTGGTGATCATCGGCTCGTCGAGCAACGTGCCCGAGGGGATGACGACCTTGTTGGTCTTCGGATCGATGATGTCCTCCGCGGTCGTACGACCGAGGATGCGCTCACCGAGCGAAGCAATGGTCGAACCGCCCTGGACGATCGCGCGCATTTCCAGCGCGCGGGTCGTGCCGCAATCCAGCTCGATGATCACGCAATCCTGCGACACATCGACCAGACGACGGGTCAGGTAACCTGAGTTTGCCGTCTTCAACGCCGTATCCGCGAGACCCTTACGGGCGCCGTGGGTGGAGTTGAAGTATTCAAGGACGGTCAGGCCTTCCTTGAAGTTCGAGATGATCGGCGTTTCGATGATCTCGCCCGATGGCTTGGCCATCAGGCCGCGCATGCCGGCCAGCTGCTTGATCTGCGCCTGCGAACCACGGGCACCGGAGTGTGCCATCATGTAGATCGAGTTGATCGGGGCTTCCCGGCCATTCTCGAGCTTCTTCACCGACTTGATCTCGTCCATCATGGCGTTGGCCACCTGGTCGCCGCAACGGCTCCAGGCGTCGATCACCTTGTTGTACTTCTCCTGCTGCGTGATCAGACCGTCTTGATACTGCTGCTCGAAGTCCTTCACGAGCGCCTTGGTCTCGTCGACCAGGCCGATCTTGGCGTCCGGAATGATCATGTCGTCCTTGCCGAACGAGATACCCGCCTTGAACGCATGCTTGAAGCCGAGTGCCATGATCGCATCGGCGAACAGCACGGTCTCCTTCTGGCCGGTGTGACGATAGACCTCGTCGATCACGTCGCCGACGTCCTTCTTGGTCAGCAGGCGATTGACGGTGTCGAACGGCACCTTGTGTGCCTGGGGCAGCGTTTCACCGAGCAGCATGCGGCCCGGCGTCGTCTCGTAGCGCTTCATGATGCTCTTGCCGTCGGCATCGACCTGCGGAACGCGGCTGATGATCTTGGTGTGCAAGGTCACCGCACCGGCTTCCAGCGCCTGATGCACTTCGGACATGTCCGAAATCATCATGCCTTCGCCCGGCTCGTTTTCTTTGAGCATCGACAGATAATACAGGCCCAGCACCATGTCCTGCGACGGCACGATGATCGGCTTGCCGTTGGCGGGCGACAGGATGTTGTTGGTCGACATCATCAGGACGCGCGCTTCGAGCTGTGCCTCGAGGCTCAGCGGAACGTGCACGGCCATCTGATCGCCGTCGAAATCGGCGTTGAACGCGGAGCAGACCAATGGGTGAAGCTGGATTGCCTTGCCCTCGATCAGCACCGGCTCGAACGCCTGGATGCCCAGACGGTGAAGCGTCGGCGCGCGGTTCAGCATGACCGGGTGCTCGCGAATGACTTCGTCGAGGATGTCCCAGACTTCCTTACGCTCCTTCTCGACCCACTTCTTCGCCTGCTTCAGCGTCATGCTGAGGCCCTTGGCGTCGAGGCGCGCATAGATGAACGGCTTGAACAGCTCGAGCGCCATCTTCTTCGGCAGGCCGCACTGGTGCAGCTTCAACTCAGGCCCGGTCACGATGACCGAACGACCCGAATAGTCGACGCGCTTGCCGAGCAGATTCTGGCGGAAGCGGCCCTGCTTGCCCTTGAGCATGTCGGACAGCGACTTGAGCGGACGCTTGTTGGCGCCCGTGATCGTGCGACCGCGACGGCCGTTATCGAACAGCGCGTCGACGGCTTCCTGCAGCATGCGCTTCTCGTTGCGGACGATGATGTCCGGCGCGCGGAGCTCCATCAAACGCTTGAGGCGGTTGTTGCGGTTGATCACGCGGCGATACAGATCGTTCAGATCCGAGGTCGCGAAACGGCCACCATCCAGCGGCACCAGCGGGCGCAGCTCTGGCGGGATGACCGGCACGACTTCGAGGATCATCCATTCCGGCTTGTTGCCCGAATCGATGAACGATTCGACGACCTTCAGCCGCTTGATGATCTTCTTGGGCTTCAGCTCGGACTTGGTGACTGCCAGTTCTTCCAGCAGCTCCTTGCGCTCGCCCTCGAGATCGAGGTCCTGCAGCATGATGCGCACGGCTTCCGCGCCGATCCCGGCGGTGAAGGCGTCCTCACCATATTCGTCCTGCGCGTCGAGGAGCTCGTCCTCGGTCATCAGCTGGTACTTTTCGAGCGGGGTGATGCCCGGCTCGATCACGATATACGCCTCGAAATACAGCACGCGTTCGAGCTGCTTGAGCTGCATGTCGAGCAGCAGGCCGATGCGCGAGGGCAGCGATTTGAGGAACCAGATGTGCGCGACAGGGGCAGCCAGCTCGATATGGCCCATGCGCTCGCGGCGGACCTTCGAAACGGTGACCTCGACGCCGCACTTCTCGCAGACGATGCCCTTATACTTCATGCGCTTGTACTTGCCGCACAGGCACTCGTAATCCTTGATCGGACCGAAGATGCGCGCGCAGAACAGGCCGTCACGCTCGGGCTTGAACGTGCGATAGTTGATGGTTTCCGGCTTCTTGATCTCGCCGAACGACCACGAACGGATCTTGTCCGGGGAGGCGATACCGATCTGGATCTGGTCGAAAGTCTCCGGCTTGACGACCGGATTGGCGAAGTTGGTCAGTTCGTTCATGGGTAGGGGACCCTTCCTCGAAATCTTTGCCCTCTCCCGCGTGCGGGAGAGGAGGGGCCCATCGCTCTTCCGCGATGGGAGGTGAGGGTCTTCTTCTTGCTTCTACTGTCGAGAGAAGAAGGAAGAAGAAGACCCTCACCCAACCCTCTCCCGCGAAAGCGGGAGAGGGCTAGAGAGTGGCTTACTCCGCCGCGATGGCGACGCCGTCGGTGTCGAACTGCTCGACGCTGGTCAGCTCGATGTTCAGGCCCAGCGAGCGCATTTCCTTGACGAGCACGTTGAAGCTCTCCGGAATGCCCGCCTCGAACGTGTCGTCACCCTTGACGATCGCCTCATAGACCTTGGTGCGGCCGACCACGTCGTCCGACTTCACCGTGAGCATTTCCTGCAAGGTATAGGCCGCGCCATAGGCCTGGAGTGCCCAGACCTCCATCTCGCCGAAGCGCTGCCCGCCGAACTGCGCCTTACCACCCAGCGGCTGCTGCGTGACCAGCGAGTACGGCCCGATCGACCGTGCGTGGATCTTGTCGTCGACCAGATGGTGGAGCTTGAGCATGTAGATGATGCCCACGGTCACCTTGCGATCGAACATGTCGCCCGTGCGCCCGTCGAACAGCTCCGACTGACCCGACGTGTGCAGCCCGGCAAGGCTGAGCATGTCGGACACATCGGCCTCGCGCGCGCCATCGAACACGGGGGTGCCCATCGGCACACCGGTCTTCAGGTTGCTTGCCAGCTCGATGATCTGCTCGGGGCTACGTGCCTCGATTTCCGCCGCATAGTGATCGCCGTAAACTTCGAGCAGACGCGCCTTGACCGCTTCCGGCATCGCGCCGGTTTCGGGGTTGGGATTGGCTTCGCGCCAATCTTCCAGCGCGGTGTGGATCTGCTGACCCAGGTTGCGCGCCGCCCAGCCGAGATGCGTCTCGAAGATCTGCCCGACGTTCATGCGCGATGGCACACCCAGCGGGTTGAGCACGATATCCACCGGCGTCCCATCGGCGAGGAACGGCATGTCCTCCGCCGGCAGGATGCGCGAGATCACGCCCTTGTTGCCGTGACGGCCGGCCATCTTGTCGCCCGGCTGCAGCTTGCGCTTCACCGCCACGAACACCTTGACCATCTTGAGCACGCCTGGCGGCAGTTCGTCGCCACGCTCGAGCTTGTCGCGGCGATCCTGGAACTTGTCGACGATCACCTTCACGGCATCATCATACTGCACCTTGACCGCTTCGAGATCGCTCTGCGCCTTGTCGTCGGCAACCGAGAATTTCCACCATTCGTGACGATCGACGGAATCGAGCAGATCCTGATCGATCACCGCGCCCTTCTTCAGGCCCTTGGGCACCGAGGTCGAGGTCTGGCCGATCAGCATCTCGCGCAGCCGGCTCCAGGTCGCACGGTTGAGGATCGAACGCTCGTCGTCCGAATCCTTCTTCAGCCGCTCGATTTCCTCGCGCTCGATCGCCATCGCGCGCTCGTCCTTGTCGATACCGTGGCGATTGAACACGCGCACTTCGACGACCGTACCGGCAACGCCCGGCGGCAGACGCAGCGACGTATCGCGCACGTCCGAGGCCTTCTCACCGAAGATCGCGCGGAGCAGTTTCTCCTCCGGCGTCATCGGCGATTCACCCTTGGGCGTGATCTTGCCGGCGAGAATATCGCCCGGCTCGACCTCGGCACCGATATACACGATGCCCGCTTCGTCGAGGTTGCGGAGCGCTTCCTCGCCGACGTTCGGGATATCGCGCGTGATGTCCTCTGGCCCAAGCTTGGTGTCGCGCGCCATCACTTCGAACTCTTCGATGTGGATCGACGTGAACACGTCGTCCTTCACGATGCGCTCGGAGATGAGGATCGAATCCTCGTAGTTATACCCGTTCCACGGCATGAACGCGACGAGGCTGTTGCGGCCCAATGCGAGCTCGCCAAACTCGGTCGACGGACCGTCGGCGAGCACGTCGCCGGCGTTGATCACGTCGCCCACCTTCACCAGCGGACGCTGGTTGATGCAGGTGTTCTGGTTGGAGCGCTGGAACTTCATCAGCGTGTAGATGTCGACGCCCGAGCGGCCCGCTTCCACGTCGCCGGTTGCCCGGATAACGATACGTGCTGCGTCCACCTGATCAACGATGCCGGCGCGCTTGGCCGAGATCGCTGCGCCGGAATCGCGTGCGACGGTCTCTTCCATGCCGGTGCCGACGAACGGCGCCTCGGCCTGCACCAATGGCACGGCCTGACGCTGCATGTTCGAGCCCATCAGCGCGCGGTTGGCGTCATCGTTTTCCAGGAACGGAATGAGCGATGCGGCGACCGAGACGAGCTGCTTGGGGCTGACGTCCATCAACGTGATGTTGGTCGGGATCGCCATTAGGAATTCGCCTGCCTGACGCGACGAGACCAGTTCCTCGGTGAAGCCGTTATCCGCGTCGAGCTCGGCATTGGCCTGCGCGATCGTGTGCTTGGCCTCTTCCATTGCCGACAGATAGACGACGTCGTCCGTTACCTTGTGATCGACGACCTTGCGGTACGGCGTCTCGATGAAGCCATACTTGTTCACGCGGCTGAAGCTGGCGAGCGAGTTGATCAGGCCGATGTTCGGGCCTTCCGGCGTCTCGATCGGGCAGATGCGGCCATAATGCGTCGGGTGAACGTCGCGGACTTCGAAGCCTGCGCGCTCGCGAGTCAGACCACCTGGTCCAAGCGCCGACACGCGGCGTTTGTGGGTGACTTCGGACAGCGGGTTGGTCTGATCCATGAACTGCGACAGCTGCGACGAGCCGAAGAATTCGCGCACCGCGGCCACCGCCGGCTTGGCGTTGATCAGGTCGTTCGGCATGACCGTCGACACGTCGACCGACGACATGCGCTCCTTCACGGCGCGCTCCATGCGGAGCAGGCCGACACGGTACTGGTTCTCGAGCAATTCGCCGACCGAACGGACGCGACGGTTACCGAGGTTGTCGATATCGTCGATATCGCCCTTGCCGTCCTTCAGATCGACAAGCGTCTTGATCACCGCGAGGATATCCTCGCTGCGCAGCGTGGTCACGGTATCCTCGGCATCGAGGTCGAGACGCATGTTGAGCTTGACGCGACCGACGGCCGACAGGTCGTAGCGGTCGGGATCGAAGAACAGGCCGCTGAACAGCGACTCTGCCGTCTCCAGCGTGGGCGGCTCGCCCGGGCGCATGACGCGGTAGATGTCGGACAAAGCCTGCTCGCGCTCTTCGGCCTTGTCGACCTTGAGCGTGTTGCGGATCCACGGGCCGGTGGCGATGTGATCGATATCGAGCAATTCGATGCGATCGATCCCGGCGGAATCGAGCAGTTCGAGGTTCTCGGCGCTGACTTCGTCGCCGGCTTCGATGTAGATCTGGCCGGTGGCTTCGTTGATCAGGTCATAGGCGCTGTAGCGGCCGAAGATTTCCTCGGTCGGGATGAGCAGGTCGGTGAGGCCGTCCTTGGCCGACTTGTTCGCCGCGCGCGGCGAGATCTTCTGGCCCGACGGGAACACGACTTCGCCGGTCTTCGCATCGATGATGTCGAACATCGGCTTCTGGCCGCGCCAATTTTCGGCCTGGAACGGGATGATCCAGCCACCCTGGCCGCGGACGAAGGTCACGCGGTTGTAGAAGTGGTTGAGGATTTCCTCGGAGGTCATGCCGAGCGCGTACAGGAGGGCGGTGACCGGCAGCTTGCGCTTGCGATCGATACGGACGTTGACGATGTCCTTGGCGTCGAACTCGAAATCGAGCCACGAACCGCGATACGGAATGACGCGCGCCGCGAACAGATACTTGCCCGAAGCATGCGTCTTGCCGCGGTCATGATCGAACAGGACGCCCGGCGACCGGTGCATCTGGCTGACGATCACGCGTTCCGTGCCGTTGATGATGAAAGTGCCGTTGCCCGTCATCAGGGGCATGTCGCCCATGTAAACGTCCTGCTCCTTGATATCGAGCACCGAGCGGGCATCGGTATCGGCATCCACCTCGAACACGATCAGGCGCAGCGTAACGCGCATCGGCGCGGCGTAAGTGATGCCGCGCTGGCGGCATTCGTCGGTGTCGAACTTCGGCGGCTCGAGCTCGTAATTGACGAAGTCGAGCTCGGCGGTGCCGGCGAAATCGCGGATCGGGAAGACCGAGCGCAGCGTCTTCTCGAGGCCCGAGACATAGCCGGTCGCGGGATCGGAGCGCAGGAACTGCTCGTACGATTCGCGCTGAACCTCGATCAGGTTCGGCATCTGCACGACTTCGTGGATGTTGCCGAATACCTTGCGGATGCGACGCTTCAGCGTGCCGCCGTCATATGCCCTGGATGCCATGTGGTTTTTCGCCCTCGGTCTTGGCCTGTGAAAGGCCGAATTAGGTGCCCGGATCGCCCGGGCGGGCACGCAAGAGACGCCAAAAAGCCGCGTGTCATCCTCCTCGGATAACAGCAGCTTGCCGGCGTCTATAAAACCACGATTTCCAATACGATCGATGCACTGCGCGACGGCACATCATTTCCCGAAGATTGTGGTGAGCAGCGGATATAGGGGCGGTGTTGGATTTAGTCAAATGCAGCGGGAACCAAATCGTGACCAGCGAGCGACATCTCAAGCGCGTTCCCAGGCGCGTTCCCCGGCGAAGGCCGGGGCATAGTCGGGAGGCGGCTGTAACCTGCGCACCGTCCGAGAAGGACTGTTCCGCCACTGGGCCCCGGCCTTCGCCGGGGAACGCGCAGGGATGGGCCGTGGTACGAACGCGTCCTATCGAGTGGCATGCGCGCGGGACAGGGAAAGCCAGCGTACCGTTCGGCTTGCGGCACCCCGGCTCGCGGTCCTATGGCACGCGTCGTAACAGTTTCGGGAACTTTGCGTGACGTCACGATACACGATCTTGCTGGCGGTCGCGCCACTGGCCCTCGCCACGCCGGCCATGGCGCAGAGCGAGCAGGCGCCGCTGGTCCCCGGGCTTGAGCGGTTCGATCTCGCGCCACCGACCCCGACACCCACGCCGGTCCTCGCCCAGCCATTGCCCACCCCCCGCGCCACACCGACGCCGCGCGCCACCCCCACGCCCAGGGCGACCCCCACGCCCAGGGCCACGCCAACACCGCGCGCCACGCCCGCCGCTGCCGCGCCGGCTGCCCGCGCCACGCCGCTGCCCGATCCAATTGCCGACCCGACGCCCCAGCCGGCCCCATTTGCCGTCCCTACCGCTGAGCCCGACGGTCTCGCGCCCGCCCCAGGCGACCTTCTCGCACCAGCGCCGGCACGGAGCAGCGCCGCGCCGGTCGCCCCGCCGGTGAGCGACAGCGCGCCATCGGTACTGCAGCTGTGGATGCTATGGCCGGCGCTCGGCCTCGCCGTCTTGCTCGCATTGGCCGGTTTCGCCGCGACCCGCCGCCGTCGCCGGACCGATCAGTCGGCCATTATCGAAATCGAGACGTTCCCCGCCGAACCAATCGCAGCTTCACCCATCGCGCCGATCGCCGAGACGCCGGATCAAGCAATTCCGGCCCCCGTCGCCCCCGTCGCCAGCGCGCCAACGCCCGCGCCGGACGCGCCCGTCATCCCGGCCGCCCCGGCGCCCTCCTTCCTGCGCGTGCCGCCCCGCGCTGCGCCGCGCGCGCGGCTCGACTGCGTCGTGCGCCCGATCCGCGCGGGCACCAATCTAACCAGCGCCGCGGTCGATTATGAAATCGACATCCGCAACACCGGCGATGCCGACGCCAGCGGCATCCGGCTCGATTTGCGGCTGCTCAGCGCCAGCGCCGATCAGGATGCGATCCTCACCGCGCTCTACGCCGCGCCGATCGACCAGCCGTCGGTTGCGCCGTTCGATCTTGCCGTCGGCCAGCAAGTGTCGCTCGGCGGCATGGCGATGCTGCCGCATGAGGCGCTCAGCGTCATGACCGTGCAGGGCCGCGCCTTCTTTGTCCCCATCTTGTCGATCAACCTGCTCTATCGCTGGAGTGACGGCGAGGGGCAGGCGGCCAGCGCACATGTCATCGGCATCGAACGTAACGGGGAGGCCAAGATGGCGCCGTTCCGCCTCGATACCGGCCCACGCATGTACGACACGGTCGGCGAGCGCGTGCATACGCTGATCGTGGCGCGCTGATCCACCGCGATTGATCTCACTGCAGGGCGCGGGCAAGACGGGCGACAATCACCAAGGAGTCGCCCGTGAAGATCAAGTCCATGACGTTCGGTGCCCTGCTCGCCGGCGCCGCGCTCACCACCGTGGCGACCGCGCAGCAGCAACCGGTTTCGCCCGCGCCCGCCAGCGACATTCCCGCCAAATTCACCCCGCCGACCGCCGCCAACGATTACGAACGTCGCGAAGTGATGATCCCGATGCGCGACGGCACCAAGCTCTTCACCGTCATCGTCGTCGCCAAGGGCGCCAAGAACGCGCCGATCGTGCTCACCCGCACCCCCTATGACGCCGGCAGCCGCGCCAACCGGCAGGCCAGCTCCAGCATGCTGTCCACGCTGCCGCTGGCCGACGAGATGTTCGTGAAGGGCGGCTATATCCGCGTCTATCAGGACATTCGCGGCAAATACGGCTCGGAGGGCGATTACGTCGTCACCCGCCCGGTGATCGGTCCGCTAAACCCGACCAAGGTCGATCACGTCACCGACGCCTATGACACGATCGACTGGCTGGTGAACAAGGCCAATTTGCCCGAAAGCAACGGCCGCGTCGGCATGATCGGTTCGTCTTATGAGGGCTTTACGGTGGCTATGGCGCTGCTCAACCCGCACCCCGCGCTGAAGGTCGCGGCGCCGGAAAGCCCGATGATCGACGGCTGGATGGGCGACGACTGGTTCCATTACGGCGCCTTCCGCCTGGCCAATATCGCCTGGCTCGGCGGGCAGACCGGCTACAAGGCCAAGGGCACCGTGCCGCCGACCGGCGGCTATGACGATTACGACAATTTCCGCGACGTCGGCTCGGCCGGCGCTTGGGCGGAGAAATCGGGCTATGCGCAATTGCCCTATTGGCAGCGCATGGTCGCACACCCGTCCTACGACGCTTTCTGGCAGGGCCAGGCGCTCGATAAATTGCTCGCCGCCAATCCCTCCAACGTGCCGACGATCTGGGAACAGGGCCTGTGGGACCAGGAGGACATGTACGGCGCGATCACTGCCTGGGAGGCGCTCAAGGCAAAAGGCAAGACCGGTAACAATTTCCTCGTCATGGGCCCGTGGCGGCACAGCCAGATCAATCGCGACGGCCGCAGCCTCGGCCCGTTCCAGTGGGACGGCGATACCGCGCTGCAGTTCCGCGAACAGATGGTGCTGCCCTTGTTCAACCAGTATCTGAAGGACGGCCCGGCCGTCACGCTGCCCGCCGCGACGATCTACAATACCGGCGAGAACCATTGGGATAAGTTCGCGCAGTGGCCGCTGGCCTGCGAGCAGGGTTGCCCATCGCCGCTCAAGCCGATCTACCTGCAGGCTAGCGGCGGGCTCGGCTTCGACAAGGCCGGGGCAGGGGGCGACAGCTACGTCTCCGATCCGGCCAAACCCGTCCCGCATCTGCCCCGTCCGGTCAATTTCGGCGACGGCCGCTGGGGTGACTGGCTGGTCAGCGACCAGCGCGGCGTCGATGGCCGTCCCGACGTGATGACCTATGAAACGCCGGTGCTGAGCGACGCCGTCCGCGTCTCCGGCGCCCCGATCGCCGATATCTTCGCCAAGACGACGGGCACCGACGGCGATTTCGTGGTGAAGGTGATCGACGTCTATCCGGATGAAGTGGCCAGCGACGCCAAGATGGGCGGCTACCAATTGCCCATCAGCATGGACATCTTCCGCGGCCGCTACCGCGACAGTTTCGCCAACCCCACTGCGATCCCGGCGGGGAAGGTCCAGCGCTACAAATTCCGCCTGCCGACGGTGAACCACGTGTTCCAGCCCGGCCACCGCATCATGGTCCAGATCCAGTCCTCGCAATTCCCGCTCTATGACCGCAACCCGCAAAAGTTTGTGCCGAATATCTTCCTGGCCAAGAAGAGCGATTACCAGAAGGCCACGGTAACGATCGAACGCGGCGGTGCGCAGGCCAGCGCGGTGTGGCTGCCGGTGGTGGCGGTCGACCAGTCGGCGGCCATGGTGAAATAGCGGGCCGATCGCCCGTCAAGGCCGTCATCCTGAATTCGGTTCAGGATGATGGTCTTGATCGCGGCGTGTGCCGGCTATATCCTCCGGACCGGAAGTGCGCGATGACGGACGGCATCGATCTCGGCGAAGAATCGGAAGCCACGCTCGCCCGACTGGTGGCCACCGAGCGGTACGGCTCGCGTGAGGACGTGCTGCGCGAAGGCATCCGCCGTGTCGCCATCGATGCGGCGCGCTGGGCCCGCTTCGAAGCGGAAATCCAGAAGGGCCTCGACGATGTCGACGCCGGCCGGGTCTATCCCGCGGAAGAGGTGTTCGCCGAGCTCAAGGCGAAATATCTCGCCATGGCAGCGGAGCAGCGTTCCGCGGCATGACGGTGATCATCGGTTTCGGGCGCGTGCCGACCTTACCGAGATTGGTGATCATATCGCATTGGGCAATCCGATGCGTGCGTTCACGTTCATCGACGAACTCGAAGCGCGATGCGCAACGCTTGACCCTCACCCGCAGCGCTTTCCGATTGTTGGCCGGTTTGGCGGCAGGCCGGTACACAAGCTGAGCCACGCAGCTATTTGATTTTCTACGTGCTGGCGCCATCTCACATTGAAGTGCTGCGCATCATCCAGGGCTCACGCGACTGGCTTGGCATGTTCGACACCTAGCACCCGCGCTTGACCTTATCGATAATCGATATTATCGATTATCGATAAGGAGTCGGGCATGAATGATCGTCTATTGCGGATCGGCGGTGCCGTGCTGACCGTCGCCAACATCCTCAACTGGGTGTGCGTGGCCGGGTTCGTCGCGGCGCTGCTGTTGTCCTTCCCGTTCGCGCCCGCCATCCTCGCAAGGCTCGCCGCAAAATATGCCATGCAGCCGGCAGAGCCTGTCCTGCAAGCACTGCGCGTCATGCTCGTGCTTGGCCTCGCGGTCGGACCGCCGCTCCATATCATCTTCACAAGATTGAGAGCGATCGTCGCCACGGCCGAGGCCGGCGATCCCTTCGTCGCCCCCAATGCCCGCCGACTGCAAGCTGCCGCTTGGGCATTGCTCGTGATCCAACTGCTTGACCTCGTCATCGGCGCGCTCACCTGGGCGCTCGCCGGGCGCCACATCGATACCGCCGGCTGGTCGCCCTCGTTCGGCGGCTGGTTCTCCGTGCTCCTCCTGTTCATCCTCGCCCGCGTGTTCGCGGCGGGGACGCGCATGCGCGACGAACTCGAGATAACCGTCTGATGCCCGTCACGATCAAGCTCGACGATCTGCTCGCCGCGCGCGGCATGACGCTGACCGAGCTGTCAGCGGCAGTCGATATCACGCTCGCCAACCTGTCGATCCTCAAGACCGGCAAGGCCAAGGCGATCCGCTTTTCGACACTGGAAGCGATCTGCGCCGTGCTGGAATGCCAGCCGGGGGATATTTTGCGGATCGAGGGGGAAGACAGATGATCAAGGCATTCTTCGTCAATTGGGCGGGCGCTTTCCGTGATAGCTGGGGGGCGGTGCTGGCGCTGCCCTGGCTTGTCGCGCTGATGATCGGGATCGAGTTTTCGCAGCATCTCGTCGAGCTGCACCTCGGCTTCTTCTCCGCCGATGCCGCGGTGCGCAAGGCAGCCTCGCTGCAACCGGTGCGCATGCTGTTCGGCTGGCCCAAGATGCTGATCCTCTATGCGGTCGGCTTCGTCGCGTTGCGCTACTTCGTTACGCGCGCTGCGCGCGCCGCGCTACGCCCGTCACGTCAGGCGCTGCGCCGCTATCTGTGGGTCGTGCTGTTTCAGCTGATTCCGGCGGCGCTGACCATCTATGCCGAGCCGATCGTCACCGCATTGGGCCGTCCGCAAGACATGATGGCGCTGCGCGCGGTGATGGGCATCGGCCAGCAAGTGCTCGAGCCGCTGCTGTTCCTGTGGTTCGTCAACGCGGCAATGGGCACGGACAGTTACGGCCCGATCGTCTCGGCCAAGACGACACGCTGGCTGTATTTCTGGGCCCTGCTGCTGATGTTCCTCACGCGCGTGCCGGTCGGCGGGCTGCACCAGATGCTCAATCGCTGGCCGGCCGGGCAGGCGCCTGCGGTGCAATGGGCGCTGTTGAGCCTGGATGCGCTGGTGGTCGGCCTGCTAGCGCTGGTGCTGCCGGCGGTGCAGGTGCGGATCGCGCGATTTATCGCCGAGCGCCGGAGGGTGGCGTTGCTGGACGATCACGCGGTGGGCGGGGCGTAACGGAAAAGGGCGACCCCATCGCTGGGGCCGCCCTTTTCTTTAGCTGCAGGCCAGCATGGGCCAAGCCCATGCTCGTCGGTCGCGGCTTAGCCGCGCCGGCCGGCCTTGCGAGAGTGCGGGCCAGTATGGCCCGTCTCTCCCGCTGCGGCTTACTTGATTTCGACCGTGGCGCCGGCTGCTTCCAGCTGGGTCTTGATCTTCTCGGCTTCGTCCTTCGAAATGCCTTCCTTGATGGCCTTCGGAGCGGACTCGACCAGCGTCTTGGCTTCGGTCAGGCCGAGCGCGGTGATCGCACGGACTTCCTTGATGACGTTGATCTTCTTGCCACCGTCGCCCGTCAGGATGACGTCGAATTCGGTCTTCTCTTCTGCGGCCGGAGCGGCAGCGCCGCCGCCTGCTGCCGGTGCTGCAACCGCTGCTGCGGCCGAAACGCCCCACTTCTCTTCGAGCATCTTCGACAGCTCAGCGGCTTCGAGGACGGTCAGTTCGCTCAGGCTGTCAACCAGCGCGTTCAGGTCTGCCATGTGTAGTCTCCAGTATCGGGGATGGCCCTAGATCGGGTGCCCCATCGGTTCAGTTCAACTTGATAGTCTCGAGTAAGCCCTGAGCTCGAAAGCTCAGGCTGCTTCCTTCTCCGCATAAGCGGAAAGCACGCGCGCGAGCTGCGCTGCCGGAGCCTGCGTGATCGTAGCGATCTTCGTGGCAGGAGCCACGATGAGGCCGACGATCTTGGCACGCAGTTCATCCAGCGACGGCAGCGTTGCGAGCGCCTTCACGCCTTCTACGTCGAGGGCAGTCGCACCCATCGCCCCGCCGACGATTTCGAACTTGTCGTTCGTCTTCGCGAATTCGACCACCACCTTGGCGGCCGCGACGGGATCGATCGAGCTGGCCAGGCCTACGGGGCCGGTGAGCATGTCGCTCAGCGAACCGTAATCCGTGCCATCGAGTGCGATCTTGGCAAGCTTGTTCTTCGAGACCTTGTAGGTCGCGCCGGCATCACGCATAGCGTTGCGCAGTTTGGTCGACTGCGAAACGGTCATGCCGAGGTTGCGGGTCACGACGACCACGCCGACTTCAGCAAAGCTGCGGTTCAGCTCGGCAACGAGCTCGGTCTTTTGAGCGCGATCCATGCCATTCTCCACGTGTCTAGCCCGGTGGCGCAAACCAACGGGCCGGTTAATACCGGACGCATGGGAACATCCCGCGCATCCGGGTGTCCGTCGATAGGGGCATGGGATACTCGGCCGCGCTAGCGCAGCAAGCAGACCGTCAACGTGCCGTGGCACGCCGAGCGGAAATCCATTCCCCGTCTAGGCAGGACATTAAGATGGGGCAAATCCCCATCACCTGCTGTCTCGGACGGTTCTCGCTCACGAACGAATCCGTGGGCAAGAGAGCGCGCCTGTTAGCGCAATGTGGGGCAAAGTCAAATTCCAGGTGCGGTTGGTGCAGCGATATGAAGCGCAAGCGTGCCTTTGAACCCTAACGCTTCCCCGGCGGAGGCCGGGGCCCAGTCGCGATGTCGGACCTAACGTCACGTAGCACCTGCCAATTTCTGTTCCGCGACTGGGTCCCGGCTTTCGCCGGGGAAGCGCGTGGGGGGCGGGTCGGTGGGCCCGCATCCGAGCACGCTTTTGCACTTGCGTTGGTCGCCCTGACCTCGTATCTGCGAGTAAGTCGCAATTGCAGCCGCGCCAAGTCATGGATTTGTCGCGCCATTGTCGCACAACTGACGCGGACGCGACGCGCGCATGTCAGTTTCCACCCGCACTACGCCTCCGACGGCCGCTCAGGCCATCTTATCGGGGGTTCCACCATGACGCAGCACTTCAGTGCCATTACCGCATATGACGATGGCGATATCGACACCAATCGTTCCGCCAATCCGCATCTCAACGATCTGATCGCCGCGCGCTATTCGCGCCGTCAGACGTTGTTCGGCGGCGTCTCCGCCATGGCCACTGCCGTGTTCGGCAGCGCGGTGCTCTCCGCGTGCGGCGACAGCGACGCCGGTGAAGCCCCCAACGTCACCGTCACCGCCGGCAGCAACGCCACCACCACCTCCGGCAAGCTGGTCACGCTGACCGGCTCGGTCACCGGCCAATCGGCTGGTTCGAGCTGGACGCAAGTCAGCGGCCCGACCGTCACGCTGACCACGGTCAGCCCGACCGTCTCGACCTTTATCGCCCCCGCCGTCACCACGGCGACGCCGCTCGTCTTCCGCTTCACCGGCACCAGCGTCAGCGGCGCCGCGACGACTGCTGACACCACCGTGACGGTCAGCCCGGCAGTGCTCGGCTTCACCGCAGTGGCCAAGAACAAGGACGATATCGTCACCGTACCGGCCGGCTACACCGCCACCGTGCTGTACCGCCTGGGCGATCCGATTGCCGCCGGGGTCGCGGCGTACAAGAATGACGGTAGCGATACCGAATTCTCCAAGCGCGCCGGCGATCATCATGATGGCATGACCTATTTTGGTCTCGCCGCCACCGGCACCGCGCCTGATCCGACCAACAACAGCCGCGGCGTGTTGGTGATGAACCATGAGAACATCACCTCGGCCTATCTCCACACCGCCGGCCAGACCACCGTCGGCGGCGCCCGTCCGGAAGCCGAAGCGCTCAAGGAAATCGAATGCCACGGCGTGTCCGTTGTGGAAGTCAACCGTACCGGCGGCACCTGGAGCTATCTGCAGACCGGCGCGCTCAACCGCCGCATCACGCCGATGACGCCGATGGCGTTCAGCGGCCCGGCCAAGGGCAATGCGCAGCTCAAGACGGTTTATGCCAAGGACGGGCTCACCGGCCGCGGCACGATCAACAATTGCGCCAATGGCACGATGCCGTGGAACACGTACCTGACCAACGAAGAGAATTGGGCCGGCTATTTCCGCCGCACTGCTGGCGACGCCGCGGTGCGTATCGCCGCCGGTGCCAGCAAGGAAAACACCTCGCTCGCACGGTACGGTATCCCCGAGGGTCGCGCTGGCAACAATAACTGGGCCACGGTGGTCGCCGCCGATGCCAGCAGCACGGTGTTCACGCGCTGGAACATCACCGCCCAGGCCGGCACGGCAGCGGACGGCACCGCCGATTTCCGCCACGAAGCGTTCCAATATGGCTGGGTGGTCGAGATCGATCCGTTCAACGCCACGTCCACGCCGCGCAAGCGCACCGCGCTCGGCCGCATGAACCACGAAGGCTGCGTCATCGGCCGCACCGTCGCTGGCGTTTCGCCCGCTTTCTACATGGGCGACGATGCGCAGAACGAATATCTCTATAAGTTCGTCTCGACCGCCAAATGGGCCGCAGCGGACGCCACCAACGCCGATCGCCTGGCGATGGGCGACAAATATCTCGATGCCGGCATCCTGTACGTTGCCAAGCTCAACGCCGATGGCAGCGGCACCTGGATGCCGTTGGTGTTCGGCCAGGGCGGTCTCACCGCCGCCAGCGCGGTCTATCCCTTCGCGGACCAGGCTGATGTGTTGATCAACACGCGGCTTGCGGCCGACGTGCTCGGCGCGACCAAGATGGACCGTCCGGAATGGACCGCGGTCAATCCGGCCACTGGCGAGATGTACCTCACGCTGACCAACAACAGCTCGCGCACCGTCGCCAATACCGATGCGGCCAACCCGCGCGCCTACACCGATCCCAAGACCACCGGCGGCGCCACCAACGGCAATGCCAATGGTCATGTCATCCGCCTGCGCGAGACCGGTGACACGTCCGAAGCACTCAGCTTCAAATGGGATATCTACGCCTTCGGCGCGGGCAGCGATCTCGATGCCGCCAACATCAACCTGTCGGGCCTCGATGCGACCAACGACTTCTCCTCGCCCGATGGCCTGTGGTTCGGCCTGTCGAGCAACATCACCGGCCAGGCCGCGCCGATGATGTGGATCCAAACCGATGACGGCGCCTATACCGACGTCACCAACTGCATGATGCTCGCCGCAATCCCCGGCGTGGTCAATGACGGCACGGTCAAGACGATCACCAACACCGTCGCCGGCGCCAGCGCGACGCAGGCGACGCGCATCGGCAAGGCCCCCGGCACGGCGCTGCGCCGCTTCCTCGTTGGGCCGAAGGAATGCGAGATCACCGGCATCTTCTCGACCCCGGATGGCAAGTCGGTGTTCGTCAACATCCAGCATCCCGGCGAAGGCGGCAACGGCGCGGCGATCAGCAGCAGCTGGCCGGCCAGCCAGGCTGGCACACCCGCCACGCCGTCGCGCCCGCGTTCGGCTACGGTGGTGATCACCAAGGACGATGGCGGCGTCGTCGGCCTATAAGCGGTCGATCAGGAAAGGGGGGCGGGCGCAATCCCGCCCCCCTTTTTTGCCCAGGTGCGCCGAGCACGGTTTACCGTCATCTGGACGCAACGCAGCATCGATCGCGCCAGCGGGCTGACCGCTGCGTTTATCTAAATGGATGGTAGCTGCGCACTGGATGCTGAATCGCGTTCAGGATGACGCTATGTGCTGCGGGAGCAAATGCTCGATCCGTCCCGGTATCGGCGGAGAGCCGTCTCCACGGCGGCGATAGGCCGCGATCGCCAGTGGCGACCCGAAGCTTATTCGGCGATCAAATTCCGGCGCAGGAAATCGCGCGCGCTCGGCGATACCCAGGCGGCAGCGCCGGCCACGAAGAGGCTGGCGATCGGGACGCCCCAAACCACCAGGGCGACAAAAGCTAGTGAGTGCATCGTTGGTCTCCGGCCGATATCTCTTCAGGATCGACGAAAGAACCCATATCAGTTTTATCGTGACAATTCGATCGCAGAGGGCCAGCAATATTGCGCCGTTCGTTACAATTCGACCGGATTTGAGACAGGATTACGCGCCGACGCGACAAAGCGATGGGCGGGTTAAGGGGTGTCGTGGCGTCTAGAGTTTTAAATCCGCGTGCATATGATCAGGCGGCCCCTGACAGCGATGGAGCGATCATTGGCGACAGCTGGATCGTCGGCGGCACGAATCGCCCCGGCATTGCCGCGGACACTTTCGCCATGCCGCCGGGCATGGCGATTCGCTACGATCAGCCCGCCGCCGATCTCGCCGATTACATCACCGGCTATCACGTCTACAGCGCCGACGAGCGCCATGTCGGGCAGGTCGATTGGTTCCTGCCCGGCACCGCCAATATCCGCATCGCCATCGACGCCGGCCCGATCTCGGTCACGATCGGCCGGCGAACTTTCAGTCCGGTGCCCGAGGTCAGTCTGTTCGGGCCAACCTCCCATGCGCTGAAGGCCACCACCAATAGCGGCATCCTGATCGGCTTCGGCGTCAGCGCGCTGGGGTGGGGTCGGCTGTTCGGGCTGCAGGCGGCGGCGTTCCGCGATCGCGTCGTGCCGCTGGCCTCGGCGCTGCCGGGCGATTTCGCCACGCGGCTGCACGCCGCGCTCTATGCCAGCGACCGCCAAGGTCAGGTCGCCCTGGTGCTCGATGAGCTGCTGCGCGCTCAGCTTGGCCCGGTGCACCGCGACGCCGCGTTGATCCGCCAGCTGATGGCGATGATCGCGCAGGACGGCTCGACCGAGATCGTGCTCGCCGCCGAGCAGCTCGGCATCGAGCCGCATGCGCTGCGCCGCCTGTCGATCCGCCATTTCGGTTTTCCGCCCAAGCTGCTGCTGCGCCGGGCGCGCTTCCTGCGCTCGTTCCTGCGCATCTCCCGGCCCGATCGCACGATCGATTACGGCAAGCTCGACCAGAGCTATTTCGACGTGCCGCATTTCCTGCGCGACGCCAACACCTTCCTCGGCATGACGCCGCGGCGCTTCCTCAGCCTCAACACGCCGTTCCTCGACGCCAGCTTACGCGCACGCGCCGCCGTGCTCGGCGCCGCCACCCAGGCGCTGCACGACATCGACGCCAAAGCGGGCTGAGACGTTACGGGTCGTTTGGGATTCGTCGAGCCAGACGTGTCCCACCCGTATCCCGCTGACGCCAGCACCACCCCGGCGAACGCCGGGGCCCAGTCGCGATGGCCGATGTAGCCAAGCGCAGTCCTCGGCCACGATCGTTCCGCACTTAGGCCCCGGCGTTCGCCGGGGTGGTTAGGTGATGCGCGTCCCGCGCCGGCGAAGCGACGACACACGAAAAAGGGGGCCGCGAGCATGCTCGCGGCCCCCTTTCGGATAGTCAGTATCGGCAGATCTTACGCCGCGACGACCTGCGCCGTATCGACCTTGATGCCAGCGCCCATCGTCGAGCTGACGGCGACCTTCTGGACGTACTTGCCCTTGGCGCCCGATGGCTTGGCCTTGACGATCGCATCGACCAACGCATCGAAGTTGGCACGCAGGTCTTCCGCCGGGAAGCTGGCCTTGCCGATGCCCGAATGGATGATACCGGCCTTCTCGACGCGATATTCGATCTGGCCGCCCTTGGCCGCTTCGACCGCAGCGCCGACGTTCATCGTCACGGTGCCGAGCTTGGGGTTCGGCATCATGCCCTTCGGCCCCAGGATCTTGCCCAGGCGACCGACGATGCCCATCATGTCCGGGGTCGCGATGCAGCGATCGAAATCGATCGTGCCACCCTGGACGAGCTCCATCAGGTCTTCCGCACCGACCACGTCAGCACCAGCGGCGCGGGCTTCGTCAGCCTTGGCGCCCTTGGCGAACACGCCGACGCGCACCGTCTTGCCGGTGCCCTTGGGCAGCGTCACCACGCCGCGGACCATCTGGTCGGCGTGACGCGGATCGACGCCCAGGTTCAGCGCGACTTCGATCGTCTCGTCGAACTTGCTGGTCGCGCCCGACTTGGCCAGGGCGATCGCTTCGTCGATGCCGTGCAGCTTCTCACGATCGATCGTGATTGCCTTCTGCTTCTTGCTCTTGAATGCCATGTGCTTAGCCCTCCACCACGTCGAGGCCCATGGCCCGCGCGCTGCCTTCGATGATCTTGGTCGCAGCGACCAGATCGTTGGCGTTGAGATCCTTCATCTTTGCCGTCGCAATCTCGCCCAGCTGCGTGCGCGTGATCTTGCCGCCCGAAACTTTGCCCGGCTCCTTCGAGCCCGACTTGATGCCGGCAGCCTTCTTGATCAGGTACGATGCCGGCGGCGTCTTGGTTTCGAACGAGAACGAACGGTCGGCATACACGGTGATCACGGTCGGCAGCGGCGTGCCGACTTCCTGGTCGCCGGTCGAGGCGTTGAACGCCTTGCAGAATTCCATGATGTTCACGCCGCGCTGGCCCAAAGCGGGGCCGATCGGCGGGGAGGGGTTGGCCTTGCCTGCAGGCACCTGCAGCTTGATATAGCCGGTAATCTTTTTAGCCATGTGGCTGTCTCACTCTCTAGAGGGCGGGAGCGCGAAGCGCATCGCCCGGTTCAAGTTTAGCGGTTCAAGCGACGCCCCCGCAGAGGCGCCTCCCGCAACGATTCCATCGATGTCTCTCTGGAAGGGGGCGCGCATAGCGCAAAGCTGCCGCCGGCGCAAATATTGCCGCCATAATCGAGCCTGAGGCTAGGTGCAGGCCGGCCGACGATGCTTTGCCGCCACATTGTTACAAAAAACACCGCGCGATTGGCATTATACATATAGACACTGGCGGCCGCATGATATTACGATCATCGCAATTAGTACTACTGGAATCGGTGACCAAGCATAGCGGGGATGAGCGATATGAATGGGACTCGGGTAGGTAACAGGGTGATCGGCGCGCAGGCGCCGGTAATCGTCGGCTGGGAGAATATCCCCAAGGTCGAAGGCGGCCCGCTCAAGCAATTCATCTTCACCTGGTTCCAGCCTACGGTGCTCTTCGCGCTGCTGGCCTTTTGGTATTACGCACCCAATTCGATCGCCAAGGCATCGACCGCGATCGGCATCGGCATAGGCTTCAAGGTGCTGATGCTGGGGCTCGAATGGTTGACCCCGCGGTACGAGAGCTGGCGCCTGACGTGGAAGGAACTGACCACCGATCTGTTCTATGTCGGGCTCGGCTATACCGTGTTGCGCATGGTCGACAGCTATATTGGCGACGGCGCGATGATCGAGGCGATCCAGCACTCGTTCAATTGGGACAAGTTCGCCTGGTTCACCGGTCTGCCCTTGCTCCTGCAGGCATTCCTGATCTCGTTCGTGTTCGATTTCGGGCAATATTGGATGCATCGCGGCATGCACAATTGGCATCCTTTGTGGCTGACTCACGCGCCGCATCACTACATCACCCAGCTCAACATCAATAAGGGCGCGGTGGGCAATCCGGTCGAGCTGTTCCTGATCGGGCTCGGCATCGGCGGCTTCTTCGATTTCATGCCCCGCGCGGCCTTGCTGGCCGGCACGCTCGGCCTGGCGGTGGGCACCTATCAGCACATCAATGTGCGCTTCAATTCGCCGCGCTGGTGGCGCTTCCTGTTCAACACCACCGAACATCACAGCGTGCACCATGCGCAGGATTACGAGGCCAGCCGCAGCAATTATTCCGGCACCTGGATCATCATCGATCGGATGTTCGGCACCGCTGTCGATGGCGAGGCGGAACTGCTCGGTATGGAAGGCGGCCGCCGCATGTCGATCCGCGAGACGATGGTCTATCCCTTCACCGAGGGGTGGAAATCATTCACTGCGCGCTTCGCCAAGCACAACGACCAGCCGATCGCCCTGCCGGCCGAATAAGGTTGGCCATGCCGGCCATCTGATCTCCCCGTTCGTCATGCCAGGCGCCGCCACCCAAGAGCGGCCCGGCCTGAGCCTGCCGCCACCCGGCAGGGAGAGGTTTTCTCACCCAAGGAGGTCATGTGAACCTGCGTTTCATCGATTGGATCTGGCACGTGCGGGGCAGCGTTGCGCTGGCGCCCGCGCAATCGAGCGACGAGGCGTTCGACCGGCTCGACCCCTTGTTCCGCCAGCCCGGCACCAGCCACGACCGCACCGATGGCACGTTGGTCTTCACCAAGAAGGATCAAGCCGCGCAGGACAAGATGTCGATCTTCGACGCCGGCGTGCTGCAGGTCGAGCCGCGCGCCGCCGGCCCCGTGCTGCGCTACGACATGACCAGCCGGATCATGCTGTTCTGCTTCATCGCGCCGTTCCTGTTCCTGGCCGTGGCGCAACTGACCGTGTTCGTCGGCAACCTCGAAAAGGCCTCGAGCGACGCCGCGCCCAAAAAGCCTGAGAAGAAGGACAAGGTCGTCACGCTGAACCCGATCGACAAATTCCTCGGCGCGCCCGCGCCCGATCCGCCCAAGAAGAAGGGCAAGGACAAAGACAAGGATAAAGACAAGGACGACAAGAAGCGTTCGCCCACGCCGGCCTATGTCTTCGCCGCGATCTTCGCCACGCTCTACGTCGTCGGCCGCCTGCTCGAAGTCCGGCTGGTCAAAACCCTGTTCCGGAACCGCCTGCGCGGCGCCTAGCCGCGCGCGCGATCAGCGTAGCGCCGTCGCCAACGCAGCGATCGATTTGGCGGCCGGGCTGTCGTCATACGTGCCGATACTGTCGGGATCGACCTGCCAGCCCCCGGCACCGCCGAGCAGCACGATCGCGGTGCTGAACGCCGCATTGGGCGAGGAGACGCGGTAGATCAATCCGATCCGCGGCGTCGCGCCGGCCGGCGGTAATGCGCCTGCATCGATCAGCGCGCCGCAGGTATAGGTGTCGCTGTCACCGCTGCCGATCGTCGCGATGCGCTGCCCGCCGATCGTCACCCCGCACGACGCATCGCTGAGCCCGCTCTTGGCGTCGAGCTTCCACGGCGTCAGCGCGACGCTGGTGCCGTCGCTCAGCCGCACCGTCCGCACCGCGCCATCGACGCTACCGGCCGGGGCCGGGGCCGGGGCAGGGACAATCGCCGGCGTCGCTGTTGGCGCGACCCCCGCAGGCGTCGCGGCCGGCTCGCGCGCCGCCGTTGGCACGCTGGCTGGCGCATCGCACGCGCCCAGCGTCAGCGTCAGCGCCACCATGCTACGGCACAGCAACGCCCGGCTCATCGCGCCGTCGCCGGGCGTGGGCGGGGCAGCGGCACGCGCGGCGGCGGCGCCAGCCGCTCATAGGCGCGGCGCATCTTGCCGTCATAATCGTTCTCGGCATAGCGCGGGCCATTATAGCGGCGCGCGAACTCGGCCCAGTCCTTCTGCTGGATCGCCCGCTTCATCCCCGCATTTGCCCCGACGAACGCGACGAAGGCGCGCAAATGGTTGGCGCGCGACTGCATCATACCGGTGACGAACGCCGCGACCGTCGCATAGCCGGCATCAACATGGTTCTCGCCGAGGATCTGGAACAGCCCCCAGGAGGCCGACTTCAACGCCGCGGTTTCGTCGAGCATCGCCGCGCGGCGCAGCCGCTCATGTTGCTGCCGCGACGCGCCGTAGCCGCCATAGCGCGGGTGCGACAGATCGGGATGCGTGCCGCTGAACCGGCCGCCGGTATGCGTGGCGAACTTGTGCCGTTCGAACAGGATCACGGGCCGGCCCTCAAAGTCCCACGGGGAATCTTTCGCCTCGGTATCGGCGACCGCGCGGATCGCGGCAACCTCGCAGTTCAGGTCGCGCGCGGCGGTCTCGAAATCGGCTTCGGTCAGCGCATCGTTGGGATGCGCCCAGCACATCGGCACGAAGATGCGGTGCTGCAGCGGCGGTATCGCGTCGCGCTCAAGCGCGGTCATCGTATAGCCGCGCGGCGAGACGATCCCGTCCGGCGTCTTCAGCGCCGCCCCCTCGCGCTGGAACGCCACGATCGCCGTGGCGGTGGCGGGGTCGAACGTCCCGCTCGGTGCCGGCGCCTGCTGCCCGCCGATCCAGCGCCGATGGCGGGCAAGCGCTTGTTGCACGAGCAACACGTCGGCGGCGACATTGGGCTGGCCGGGGCCAACGGGCTGGGCAATCCGTGTCATAAGCGCCGTCTCCGTGCTGCCAGAGCATGCGTTCGAGTCCGCGAGCGCCAGGATAAACCGCCCGATCGACAAGTAAAGTACCCCGCCCGCGGTGGCGCAAGTAGCTCCGCGGCCAAGCATTCCCGAAGTAGAGCGCAAGTAATATAATCGTGGACTCTCAACCACCTGCTAAAAAACCGATACGCGGCTGCAATGAACGCTTGCGTTGCGGCCTGATCGCGATGATATTGTAGGAGTAAATAAGAGCATGTCCGACGCTGGGGCGGGGGCAATGCTTGAGATAGGGGGGATGAAATGACTGCGACGTTTGCGAACCTGTGCTCGACTTCCATAATCGCGATGGGCTTGTTGGCGATGCCGGCCGCTGCGCAGACGGCCGCTGCCGACGACCCGCAGGATCAGGCGGATAGCGAGATCGAAATCGTCGTCACGGGCATTCGCCGCAGCGTCGAGAGTGCGCTCGAGGTCAAGCGCGAGTCGTCACAGATTTCCGACTCGATCATCGCCGAGGATATCGGCAAGTTGCCCGACAATACCGTGACCGAAGCGCTCCAGCGCGTCACCGGCGTGCAAATCTCCCGCGCCGCCGGCGAAGGCAATACCACGCTGATCCGCGGCCTGCCCAACATCGTCACCACCTTGAACGGCCGCAACGTGTTCACCACCACCGGGCGCGGCATCGCGCTGCAGGATATTCCCGCCGATCTGCTCAAGCGCGTCGATGTCTACAAGACGCCGCTGCCGGAAAATATCAGCGGCGGCATTGCCGGCGGGATCAACGTCGAATTGCGCCGCCCGCTCGATTTCAAGCCCGGCCTGATCGTCTCGGCCAGCGGCCGCATGGTTTATAGCGACGAAGCGGGCCGCGCCGATCCGATCCTCAGCGCGGTGATCAGCAACCGCTGGAAGCTCGGCGATGGCGAGATCGGCATCATGCTCGCAGCGTCGCGCCAGGCGCGCCATTATCAGGAAAACAACACCTTCAACGGCACCTATGATCTGGTCGCCGATCCCGGCGGCTCGGGCACGAACGTGTTGCGGCCGTTCGTCATCGGCGGGATCTACAATGTCGGCTATCGCCAGCGCGATTCCTATAACGGCTCGCTGCAATGGGCGCCGTCGGACCGGTTGAGCTTCCACGTCGATGCCTTCCTGATCAACTTCAAGAACGACAATCAGCTCAACTTCTGGATTCCCTTGCCCGGGCTGGTCGGCACCAACGTCTCCACCACGATCAAGCCCGGCAGCAACGTGCTGCAGACGATCAGTGGCGGCCAGCGCATCGCGGACGGCGTGGTCACCGGCGACCGCGTGTTCACGCTGACCAGCAACCAGGCCTTTGCCAACCGGTCCAAGACCTATCAGATCGCCGGCGGCAGCACATGGCAACCGACTGAGCAGGTCACCGTCCGCGGCGATTTCGCCTATACCCGCAGCACCGCGGCCAATCGGGGCGCCATCCTCGATACCGCGTTCGACGCGCCGTTTATCAGCATCGATCTCGATCGCAACGGCGCGTCCAGCGCGATCGTCACGAACGCCGATGGCACGCCCTTCGACGTGACCAATCCCGCCAATTTCCGCCTCAATCAATTTTTCGACCAGCGTAACGAGCAGCAGGGCGAGGAATATGCCGGCATGGCCGATATTGAATATCGGCCCGAGGGTAGCTTCCTATCGTCGCTCAAGGCAGGACTGCGTTACGCCAAGCGCGACGCCTATAACCAGGCTGCCAACGGCGGCGGCGTCGGGTTCAGTGGCGCGGCCGTGTTCCTGAATGATCCGCGTCTGGCCGGTATCGTCGATGTCTCGCCGGACAATCTGCTCGACGGCATCGCCACCGTCGACACGACACGCTTCTTCGTCGCCAATCGCGAATATCTGCTCGGCCAGACCGACATCATCCGCGGTCTGTTCGGCCTGCCGGCGGGGGCCCCGCCCGATGCCGTGACCAACAATTTCTCGGACGAGGAAAAGTCGCTCGCCGGCTTCGCTCAGGCCGGCTTCAAGCTCGATGCCGGGGGCATCGGGATCGATGGCCTGGTCGGCCTCCGCGTCGAGCGCACCACATCCTCGCTCAATGGCTTCACCACCACGTCGAACGGCACCACCGTCACCACCACGCCGATCGCGATCGACAAGACTGACACGGAATATCTGCCCAGCGCCAATATCCGCTTCAAGCTCGCGTCGGACGTATACCTGCGCTTCGCCGCGGCGCGCACGGTGACCCGGCCCAATTTCGCCGATCTCGTCCCCGGCCTGACGCTCACCGCGCCCGGGCCGACGCTGCCCGGCGCCGGCACCGGCGGCAATCCGTTCCTCGATAACATCAAGGCGGACGCCTATGATGCCTCGCTCGAATGGTATTTCCATCGCAGTTCGCTGCTCTCGGCGGCGGTGTTCCGGCACGATATCCAGGGCTATGTCGTGCGCCAGAGCGTCGACGAATTCTATCCCAACGCAGCGGGCGACCCGCAGCGTTTCTCCGTCAACCGGCCGTTCAGCTCGGGCAGCGGGCGGCTGCAAGGCGTCGAGCTTGGGCTGACCCACTTCTTCGATTATCTGCCCGGCGCGCTGTCCGGCTTCGGCGTGCAGCTCAACGGCACCTATATCGACGGCAAGCTCAACGGCCTGATCGAGCGCACCACGCCGTTCCCGCTCGTCTCGAAATATGCCTACAACGCTATCCTGATCTATGAAAAAGGCGGCTTTTCCTCGCGCCTCGCGTACAACTGGCGCGACAAATATTTTGCCTCGTTCAGCGAATTTCAGAATGTCGCCAGCAACAATCTGCCTTCGGTGATCCAGGCCAAGGTCGGCTATCTCGATTATTCGGCAAGCTACCGCGTCAACGAAAACTTCCTGCTCTCGTTCGACGCTACCAATCTGCTCAAGACCAAACTGCAGAACTATTTCGGCGGCCCCGGCAACGATCATCCCGAACTGTATCCGCGCGATATCGTCGCCACCGATCGCACCTTCTCGATCGGCGTCCGGCTGAGTTATTGAGCGCTTGGCCGGGGGCCGCGGGCGCGCGCCTTGGCAGGCTTGCAATGTTGGATTTCATTTGCTCCGCTCCGGGCCGTCATGCCGCGCCCCTTCAACCGCGCCCAGGCGTTGCAGAACGCCGCCTTCCTGGCCGAGCTGCGCCGCACCGGCAACGTGCGCGACGCCGCCCGCACTTTGGGCGTCCACCGCGCCACCTTCACCAAACGCCGCGCCAAACATCCCCCTTTCGCCGCCGACTGGGACGCTGCTCTGGTCATCGCCAGTGCCATCCTGAAATCCCCCTCCCGCGTGCGAACGTCGGGTCGGTCATGCTCCCGGCATGACCTGAACGATGCGGGGCATCGGTCATCCGACGCTGGGTTAGGGGAGGGCCTGTCATCAAATGGCGCCCCCGCAACAGCCAACGAACCCCGCCCCACCCGCACCAGATCCGGCCGGCTCCAGCTCCGTCGCGCGCAGCCCCGCCGCCTCACTCGCGCCGCCGAACAGGCCTTCCTCTTCGCGCTCGCCGCCACCGCCAACATCCGCCTGTCCGCCGCCGCAGCGGGCTTCACTCACAGCGCCTTCTATCAGCGCCGCAAGCATAGCCCCGCTTTTGCCCGCGAATGGCATTTGGCGCTCGAACAAGGCTATGGCCGTGTCGAGGAGGCGTTGCTCGCCAGTCTCACTCCGCACGCTTATGTCGACGACGCCTGGCGCCACAACGATCCGCCCGACATGCCCCAAATGACGCCCAGCCAGCAGCTGCAATTGCTGTACCTCCACCAGAAGGAAGCCCGGCTCCTGGCCGAGCCGCCGCATTTCAAGCGCCGCCGCGGCGAATCCAGCGAGGTCTATGCCTATCGCCTGGCCACGATGTGCCGTGCCAGGCAGGAGCAGGACCGCCAGGCATTCCTGGTAGCGGAAGCGGCGCGCGCGGAAACGGCACGCTCGCCGCACGAACCGCCTGCGCCGGTGCTCCCGGTGCTGGACCAGGTGACCGGGTGGAGCAAGGCGAGCGGGCGCGCCGCGCATGATGCGGGCAGGGCGTTGTTTGGGGGGTGGCGGCTCGGGGATGGGAAGAACGGGTGAGAGGGCAATAGCGGTGCTTGCCCGGCAGCTGACGAACAGGATTCGCGTAAAACGCGCTCGTTAGCGGCCGTTCCGGCAAGCGTCGGTGCACGCTGCCGCCATCTTCACCACCTGTTATTGGATTGGCAGCATAGCGGGCGCAAAGGAGATGGACCCTGGACCATCGGTCAACTCCCCGACTGCAAAGAAAACAGCGGGACCTGATTCTGGCGATGCTGTGCGCGGCGGCCCTGAGCATTTTCTGTGTCGCGGTTAACGCGTTCGAGCACTTCACCGCATTCGCCGTCCGGCACGAGGCATGGCAGATCGACGAGGCAGTCATCGTCCTGCTGTTCGCGGGCGCGTCGTTCCTTGTCCTGTTCGCGCGACGCTCCAACGAACTGCATAAGGAGGTCTCGCTACGGTCCGAGGAACTGATCCGTGCGGCGGCGGCGGCCGACCGCTCGGCGGCGTTGGTCGGCGAAGCCGAGGCGCTGTTCAAGGGCATCTTCGAGAGTTCGCCCGATGTGAACATCGTTTACGATCTGGCCGGCAACACGTTTCTCCTCAACACGATGAACGAGGCGGCGGAACGATCGCTGGGGATCACGGTCGCCGAGGCGCGCGGCAAGGCGCTGCGGGACTTGTTCCCAACCCCACGGGCCCAGCGCGCGCAGCAGAATATGCAAGAGGCGATCGCGCTGGGCGAGGGGCGGCACACGGCCGAAGAGCGCACCCCGTCGGGGGACGACGTCACCTACGATGTCAGGGTGGTGCCGCTGCAGAACGAAGCCGGCAATACCTGCCGCGTGTTTGTCGGCAAGCGCGACGTTAGCGAGTTGAAGCGGGCGGAAGTGGCCGCGCTGCAGGCCAACGTGCTGATGCACACCGCCGAGAAGATTGCGCATATGGGCTATTGCACGCTCGACCTGATCACGCAGGAGATGACCTGGTCGAACGAGCTGTGGAACATCCTCGAGCTCGATCCGCACCACGACGTCCCCAGCGTCGACCAACTCACCGGCCGTCGCCACCCCGACGACAGCGTCCAGGCAGCGCAGGTCATGGCGGAGGCGGTGGCCAGTGGCGCGCATGATTATGAGAGCAGCTATCGTCTGCTGTTGCCCAGCGGCACGATCCGCCACATTCTCGCGCGGGGCACGATCCGCCGCGAAGGCGGCGTCGCGGTCAGCGTGTTCGGCGTGCTGCTCGACGTATCGGAGCTCAGGCGCGCCGAGGAAAACGCGCGCGAGAGCGACCTGCGCTACCGTCTGATGGCGGAGAATTCGAGCGATCTCATCGTCACCAGCGATCTTGGAGGCCGCGCGACGTTCGTTTCGCCCTCGTCTGTCGCGGTCACCGGCTATACCAGCGAGGATCGACTTGGCCATCGGCCGGTCAACATTGCCCACCCCGACGATATCGCGGCGTTGCTGGCGACCTTTAACAGGCTGAAGGACGGCGCGACCGGGGAACGGGTCCGTTGGCGCATGCGCCACAAGACCCAGGAGCGCTGGATCTGGGCGGAATCGAGTCCGGCGCTGCTGCGCGACCCTGTGACCCAGGCGGTTACCGGATATCTCGACGTGGTTCGGGATGTCACCGCGCAGAAGGAGCAGGAGGATGCGCTGGCCGCAGCCAAGCTCGCGGCCGAAGAGGCGATGCACTCCAAGGAGCATTTCCTGGCCAATATGAGCCACGAGCTGCGCACCCCGCTCAACAGCATCATCGGCTTTTCCCGCCTGCTCAACGATAGCGGCGGTCTCGCTCCCGAAGTCCGGCGTCGGGTCGGGCTGGTGCACAGCGCCGGACTGGCGCTGCACGCGGTGATCGACAATGTGCTCGATTTCTCCAAGCTCGAGGCGGACAAGCTCGTGCTCGATTGTAGCGCGTTCAACGTCGAGGCATTTTTTACCAACACCGTATCGTTGCTGGAGCCGCAGGCGGCGACACGCGATGTTCGCCTGCAGCTCGATGTCGATCCGCACCTGCCCGCCAGGCTCTGCGCGGATTCGGGGCGGCTGCGCCAGGTCATGCTCAACCTGCTGTCGAACGCGGTGAAGTTCACCGAGAACGGCTCGGTCACCACCAAGATCATGCTGGTCGAGCGTCAGGAATGCGCGGCGCGCCTGCGCGTCGAAGTCATCGATACCGGTAGCGGGATCGCCGAAGACAAGCTGCCGATGCTCTTCAATCGCTTCGTCCAGGCCAGCGCTTCGGTGTCGCGCTATTATGGCGGGACCGGGCTCGGCCTGGCCATATCGCGGCAGCTCGTGTCGCTGATGGGCGGCGAGATTGGCGTCACCAGCGAACTCGGCACCGGATCGACCTTCTGGTTCGAACTCACGCTCCCCATCGCCGATGCACTCGATCCCAGTGAATCCGACGCGACCGCCCCGCGCGCCTTGTCTCTGACGGGCAAGCGCATCCTGATCGTCGATGACGTCGATCTCAACCGGGAATTGATGCTCGCCGTACTGTCCAAATATGGCTGCGAGGTCGCCGTGGCGGAAGACGGCGTGGAAGCGCTCAAGGCAATCGATCAGCAAAGCTTCGACCTCGTGCTGATGGACTGCCAGATGCCGGTGATGGACGGTTTTGTCGCCACGCAGGCCATTCGCCAACAAACCGGGCCGGCGGCGACGATGCCGATCGTCGCACTGACGGCGAGTGCGCAACCCGAGCATTTGGCTCGCTGCCACGCGGCCGGCATGAACGAACACCTGACCAAGCCGCTTAACCCGCACGCTTTGGAGGACGTGCTGCGGCGCTATCTCGGCGATCGGGCCAAGGACGAACCCCCGCCCGAACCCGCGATGGCGCCGCCGGCCGCGCCATCGCTGCGCGAGCGCTACACCATCAGGCGGACGGCGATGCTTACAGCGCTCGAGGCGATGATCCGCGCCGGGCGTTTTACCGACGGGGAAGTGAGCGACGTGGCCGCCTTGGCGCACAATCTGGCCGGCACTGCGGGCATGTTCGGCCAGGCCGACCTGGGCGACGCGGCGGCGGCGCTCGAAGCGGGGATCGAGCAATGGCTGCCGGCGGAACGCGCGCGACGGATCCGCGAGTCGTCCGAGACGATGGACCAACTTGCGCACAGAGGCGCCTGAGCCGCGCGCCCAACGCCAGATCGGCTGATCGAAGTCTAAGCGGATGTAAAAGTCGACAATATTGTCGAGGCGCTTGCGACATGATCCTACGGATACTAGTAATTTCAAGAATTCGAATTTTTTCGTATTCTTGGGGGGCATATGAAACAATCAGCGCTATCGACACTTGCTTTACTATTGTTGCTCAGCGCATGCGGCGGTGGCGGAGGATCAACCGGCGGCGGCGCGGGGGGCACGACGCCGGCACCTACCCCCGCCCCGACACCTACCCCCACGCCGACGCCCACACCCACCCCCACTCCTACGCCGACACCAACGCCGACGACCACTCTTCCTCCGACGCCGATCGTTGCCGACGCCAATTGGTCCACCTTTCAGCGCGATCCCGCGCATACAGGCTATGTTCGGGCCAGTTTCGCGGCGGCCAGCTTTACTGATGCTTGGACCATCGCGACGCCAAATCCGCCTAGCGAGGTTGCGGCACGATCGGGCAGCGTGTTCTACAATGTCGTGCAGGCGGATGGCCATGTTTACACACGCGCCATTTCGACGGCGAACGGGTCTGCGATCTGGGGATTCGATCTGGGCGCGGGCGGATTTGGCTACAATGCCCACCCATTCGGCCCATCTTATGCCAATAATCGGATCGCATCCATGACACCGAATTCGACGTCAACCGCTTCCCCCCTGCAGGTGATCAGCGCGACCACCGGCGGGTATATCAGCACGCCGACCTATGACGCACAGTTCAGTAACGGCAGCGTTTTGACACCGGTGGGTGATGAGCTGTTCTTTGCCGCGGGCTACTATGGCAACGTCGTATACAACGCGAACGCCGCCACCGGCGACAGACTGTGGCGCACCGAGGCGGTCGGTCAATATGGTGGCTATGTCATGCAAGGCGAAAGCGTCGCCGTAGACCAAAATTATGTCTATTTCTTCAAAGCTGGCTCGCTGGTGGTGCTCACCCGAAGCGGCGTAGTGGTTAAATCCATACAGAACCCATTCTTTTCGAAGAACGGATTAAGCTACTCTGGTGAGTATGTCGGCGCGCCCATGCTTGATGAAAACGGCCACATATTTACCTTCACGGATAATTATTCGCGCGGTGACTCGCTTCCAATTGCGGCCTTTTCGATTGGCAGCGACAAGCCGTTGTGGCGTACGGGCTACAGTTATACCGGCCAACCCGCCGTTCGCGGCGACCGGCTTTACGCCGTTCGTTCCTCCAGTACGATCGTCGACCTGATAGACGTGTCGACCGGTCTGTTGGCCGGTTCAATCGACGTTGGCGAGCCCGGCAATCTTACGAGTAACGTGGTGGTGTCCAACAGCCATTTGTTCGTGTCGAGCGCTACCACCACGTTTGCGGTCGACTTGGGCAAGAGCAACTTCCCGGTCGTATGGAAGACGTCATACGGCGGCTCCCTGGCCGTTACGCCAGACAATTACCTGATTATTTCTACCGCGACCGGGCTGCATGCCGTTAAGCTGAAATGATGCCTGCGGGGATACAGCGGCCGCTTGATACAGGGACAAATTGAGCATGGCGTTAAATCCGCGGAGTGACATTCTTCCCGAATACAACAGATCCTGCCCCCGTCGCCGCATGTGCCCCGTTACCGGCATCTGCGGGGGCGGGGGCGGCCACGGCGCGGCAGGCTTGGGTTTCCATCACCACGCGGATGGAGTGGATACCACAGCATTGCCCTAATAGGTCGGGGGGGTGGGCGTTGCCTCGCGGTAGGCGTGGGCAAAAGCACGCGCCATGGCGTCGGACAGGTTCGGCGGGGCCGACCCGCCGTCCGGTCGAGAGCATCGGGTGAAACAGCCTCCGGCTGTTTCAGTCCATCCGGGGGACGGACGACCCGATTCTGTCTCAAGATTAGCTTTCGCTAATCGGGTGCGATCGCCAAATAAGGAGCAGCCTTACTTGGCGCGCTCGACCTGTTCGAATTCCAGTTCCACCGGCGTCGCACGCCCAAAGATCGACACCGAAACCTTGACCCGGCTGCGGTCGAAATCGAGTTCCTCGACGATGCCGTTGAAGCTCGCGAAGGGGCCGTCCAGCACCTTTACCGAATCGCCGATCTCGTAATCGACCTTCATCTTCTGCTTCGGCGCCGCGGCAGCTTCTTCCTTGCTGTTGAGCATGCGCGCGGCCTCGGCCTCGCTGATCGGCTGGGGCTTGCCCATGCTGCCGAGGAAGCCGGTCACCTTCGGCGTGTTCTTGACCAAGTGATAGACGTCGTCGTTCATGTTCAGCTTGGCCAGCACATAGCCCGGCATGAACTTGCGCTCGACCGCGATCTTCTTGCCGCGGCGGGCTTCGGTGATCGTCTCGGTCGGGACTTCGATCTGCTCGACCAGTTGCTCGAGCCCCATGCGGGTCGCTTCGGCCATGATCGCGTCGCGGACCTTGCCCTCGAAGCCGGAATAAGCGTGAATGATGTACCAGCGCGACATGATCTCAACCCTTGGTAGCGAGCGACAGCAGTAGCTTGACGATCCCGTCGAACATCTTGTCGATGCCGAAGAAGAAGATCGCCAGGATCGTCGTCATGATCATCACCATCACGGCGGTCATCACGGTTTCCTTGCGGCTCGGCCAGACGACCTTCTTGGTCTCGGCCTGGACCTGACGGATGAACTCGATCGGTGTCGTTTTCGCCACGTGCTGTAACCCGTTTCTAAAAATGCCGCATGCACAAGGGGCAGAGACCGCCAACCGGTTCCGCGAGGGGCGGGAACCGGCGAAAGTCTCATCCTCGCTATCGGATGGGTCATGCATCTAGCGATGTGGCGCGGCGAACGCAAGCGCAGGGTCACGGCGGGCAAGTGGCCGGCCATCGCGATAAGATTCGAACGTCCTGGCGGAAGAACAGGCTGGGCCGCCCGCCCGCGCGCCTCAGCCGATACGCCGGATGCCGAGCTTGCGCACGGTCGCCGCACGCCGCCATCGCCGTGCACCGAAGTGCTGGCGGGGCCGCGAGGCCGTTTCAGAACCGCGCGTCAGGCCATGTAGAACGATAGTAATCGATACTGCGTTGCCGCTGCTCCTTCACCATGACATGCTACGCTCGGGGATCGGCCAGATATCGGCCGGATGTCGCAGGGGGAGGGCAGGTTGAGTAACCATCGCAAGCCGATGCAGGAGCGGTCTCGCAGGACCTACGAGCTGTTGCTGGGGGCGGCAGAAACGTTGCTCGAAGAGGTCGGGGTCGAGCGCATTTCGTCCAATCTGATCGTCCAGCGCGCGGGCCTGACCGCGCCGGCTTTCTATCGCTATTTCGACGACAAATATGCTGTGATCGAGGCGCTGGCGGAACGGCTGATGCAGCGCCAGAACGAAGCGTTGACCCGCTGGGTCGAGCGCTATCGCGACGCCGGCTACGACGTGCTGGTCGATCATATCGGCGATCTCGTGCGGGAGATGGATGCGATCACGGGGCAGCAGCCGGGGGCGATCTGGATCATGCGCGCGTTGCGGGCCGTGCCGCGGCTCGCGCACGTGCGGCTTGCCTCGCATCACTTCGTGACCGATCTGATGACCGACATCTACATGCCGTACCTGCCCGGCGTGCCGCGCGATCGCGTGCGCCGGCGCACGCGGCTGGCGGTCGAGATCGCCTATTCGGTCGATGAGATGCTCAAGGAAGATGGCGACGCGCGCGAAGCGGTGTTCGAAGATCTGACCTATGTCTTCCGATCGCTATATTATCACCCCGATCTCGCCAAGGCGCCCCCCGCGGCCGCTGGCGGCGCGGCGGTCGCCGTCGCGCCGTCGATCGAGGCTTGAACAACTATTTCCCGATTGTCATAAAAACGATATCAACAACTACCATAGGCCCCTCCGACACAAATCTGTTGGGGCGCATAATGATCCATTCTCTCGTTCACCGGTCGGCGCTGGTCGCCACCTTATTGGCCAGCACCGCGATCACCACGCCGGCTTTCGCGCAGCAGAGCCAGGCTGATGCCGCCACGACGCCGGCGGTGGCGCTGGACGATGCTCAGGGTAGCGACGGCGATGACATCATCGTCACCGGTCGCGCCGGCACGTCGCGCCAGCGCAAGGTCGAAACGAGCTACGCGATCTCGACCATCTCGGACGAGGATCTGCGCATTCGCGCGCCGATCGGCGTCGCCGAAGCGCTCAAGCAGGTGCCTGGTTTCTACAGCGCCCCGACCTCGGGTGAAGTCTCCGGCGGGGTGCGCGTGCGCGGCATTCCGAGCGACGGCTATCAGACCGTCGCGCTGCTCGAGGACGGCATCCCGGTGCAGGGCGATCCCGGCCTGGGCTGGCTAAACGGCGACCAGTCGTTGCGCGTCGATCAGAGCGTCGAGCGGATCGAAGTCGTGCGGGGTGGCCCGTCGGCGATCTTCTATTCCAACGCGCCGGGCGCCGCGATCAACTTCATCACGCGCAAGGGCGGCGATACGCTCGAGGCGCTCGCCCGCTATGAAGTGTCGAGCTACGATTCGCATCGCCTCGACGGTTGGATCGGCGGGCCGATCGGCGCGACCGGCTGGAACTTCTTCACCGGTGGCTATTACCGCCTGTCGGATGGCCCGCACAATTCCGGCTACCGCCAGGATGAGGGCGGCCAGATCCGCCTCAATGTCTCGAAAGACTTCGACCGCGGCGGGGTCACCTTCGGGATCAAACGGATCGACGAGCGCGTCGGCTATTGGGGCGGCGGCATCTATGCCGGCAATGCCGCTGGCGAGCCGACCAATGTCGCCGGCCTCGACAACAAGGTCGACAATGTCGTCGGTCCCTACACGCGCTATTTCGACTTCCTCACCCCGGGTGGCACGGTCGGTTTCGACAATGGTGTCGGTAGCACCGTCAAGCTGACCCAGCTCAGCTTCCAGGGACATTACGACATTTCGGATGCGTTCAAGATCGAACAGAATGTGCGCTATCGGGAGAGCTGGACGCAGCGCAACAGCGTGACGCCGTACAGCGTCGCCGCGGCCAGCGCGTTCCTCGCCAGCACGTACGGCAAGGCGGTGGGCACGGGTCAGTCGCTCGGCCTGTTCTATCGCGACAGCGGTGCGGCATTCGATCTCGCCGGCCAGAACGGCAACGGCCTGGCGCTCGTGGATCTGGCGCGCACGCACACCGTGCCGCTCGATGAATTCATCACCGACACGCGTTTTGTCGGCAAGGTGCATCTGCTCGGTACGCACAATTTGGCGCTCGGCGTCTATTATGCGCGTGAAGACGAAAGCTATCAGGCGCTAAGCGCGGCTGTGCTGACCGACGTCACGGACCATGCGAAGGTGCTCGACGCCTATCTGCTGGCCGCCAACGGCAGCAAGCTGTACAAGTTCACCGACAATGGTGTGGTCCAATATGGCGCGGAATACGCCAATGCCAGCGGCACCTCCGACAATATCGCGGTCTATGGCAGCGACGAATGGCAGATCACCGACAAGTTCCGGCTCGAGGGCGGCGTCCGCTACGAACAGATCAAGACGCAGGGGCAGGTCGAGGGCACCAAGAAAGTCAATCTTGGCCAGAGCGCCACGTCGGCGGATGACTCGGTCGGGGTGGGCACGGGGGTATTCACGCCATTCTCGCGCAAATATGATCATGTCGGCTGGACGGCGGCGGCCAATTATCAGGTCCGGCCGTTCTTCGGGGCGTTCGTCCGCTATACCGATACGTTCCGTCTGCCGTCCGTCTCAAGCTTCATCACCAACGCCAATGCGAGCCCGGTCGTGCAGACGCTCAACATGACCGAGGGGGGCATCAAATATTCGCGCGGTAAGGTCGATCTGTATGCGACCGGCTTCCGCACGATCTACAACAGCTATGCGATCAGCGATTATCAGCGGCTCGCCTCTGGCTTGTTGTCGCCGGTGACGGTCTATGGCGACACCAAGACGGTGGGTGCCGAAATCGAAGGCATCTGGCGCCCGACCGACTGGTTCGATCTGCACGCGTCGTGGACCTGGCAGCGGAACCGCTTCAGCAAATTCGTCTACACCAACAGCGCCGGCGTGCTGACCGATTATTCGCATAACCGGGTTATCGGCGTTCCCGACAACACGTTCCGCATCACGCCCGGCGTCACGCTGTTCGACAGCAAGGTGCGGTTGCAGTCTGACATCAATCATGTCGGCTCGATCTATACCGACGTCGCCAATCAGATTCGGCTGCCGGCATATTGGTCGGTCGATCTTAGCGCGCAATTCACCATCACGCCCAAGCTGCAATTCGGCCTGATCGTCGCCAACGTCACTAACGCGTTCGGTCTGGTCAACGGCAATCCGCGCGCGGGCACGATCGACAATACGGAGGCCGGTCAGTCGGTCTACATTGGCAGTTCGCTGTACCAGCGCAACTTCCGCGGTTCGCTCACCTACCGCTTCTGATCCGGCCGGGGCGCGGCATGCGAGGGCATGCCGCGCCCCGCCTTATGCTTCGAAAGGACCTTGTTGTGCGCGTTCGTCTCTCTCTGCTGGCGCTTGTCATGGCGCAGACCCCGCTCTTTGCCGCACCCGGCGCCGCACCGCGCATCCCGCCGGTGGCCAGCCTGGCCGAAGGGCAATGGCTCAAGGGCGACCTGCATCTGCACTCGCGCCACAGCAAGGATTCGACCAACAATCCCGAGGCGAAGATCATCAAGTTCGCCGAGGATACCGGCATCGACTATCTCGGCATCACCGATCACGACAACCATGTCGCAGGCGACGTCGCGCACCACACCTGGAGCGATCCCGAATTCAAGTCCAAGTCGGTGATCCTCTTGTACGGCGCCGAATGGACCACCGAGCGCGGCCATGCCAACGTCTTCGCGGCCAGGCCCTATGATCATCAACGGCTGTTCGACGTGCGCGACGCGCGCGATGCCAAAATCCTCGCGGTCAAAAAGTCCCTCGGCATTCATCTCTCAGGCAATCACCCGGCTGGTAAGGATCATTTCGGCTTTAGCTTCGATCTGCTCGATTCGCTTGAAGTGTGGAATTCGGCGGTGTGGCCGACCAACGCCGCCGCGGTGATGATCTGGGACGATATGCTCAAATCGGGGCGCAAGCTCACGGCCCGCGGCGGCAGCGATTCGCATCACGGGACGCCCGATACGCCGGCGCAGAAGTCGCCTAACACGGGCCAACGCAGCGCCAATTACGTCGGCACGCCGACCACCTGGGTGTTCGCCAAGACGCGTGACGCGAAGGGCGTCGTCGATGCGCTGACCAACGGCCGCGTCTCGATCAGCGCCAATCCCTTCGACCCGCGCGTCGAGCTGACCGCCGACCGCGACGGCGACGGGCGCCCCGACATGATGATGGGCGACAATGCCCGCCCGACCGGCAAGCCGGTCGTGTTCCAGGTGCGCCTGGTGGGCGGCGGCGTGCCCGGTGCGGTGTATCACGTCCGCGTGATCAAGAATGGCGATCCGTTCGGCGCGTATGATACGAATCCGGCGAACAACACGGTGTCGTTTAGCGACCTGCCGGCAGCGACCGGACGGAGCTATTACCGCGTCGAGGTCGAAGGGCCGCAAACGCCGTATCCGCAAGTCCCGGTCTCGACCGTGCTGAGCGGCAAGATGATCGCGCTGTCGAACCCGATCTACTTCAATTTCGATCCCGACTTCTGACGCGATAGCGACGCAAGTCTGTCTAAATCGGCGATTACAAATGGCAGGGGAGCTCGGACTCGAACCGAGGGCCTTCGGTTTTGGAGACCGACGCTCTAACCAACTGAGCTACACCCCTACGAAGCCCCGCCCATACCCCCCCCTTTTGCACTCCGCAAGCGGCGTTAGGCGGCGGCCGCCGAATCCTGCGCCCGATCGGCAATGGCGCGGGCTTCGTCGGCGGGCAGCGGACGGCCGAAATAATAGCCCTGGGCCTTGGAGCAACCAAGGGTCTGCACCATGCGATGCTCGTCCTCGGTCTCGACGCCCTCGGCGGTCGTCGCCATGCCCAGGCTTTGGGCAAGCGCCACCACGGCGCGGATGATGGCGATGGCCTCGGGCCCGCCGCGCGCCGCCTGGGTCACGAAGCTGCGATCGATCTTGATCGACGAAAAACGCGTGCGGCTGAGATAGCCGAGCGAACTGTAGCCGGTGCCGAAATCGTCCAGGCTGAGGCGCACGCCGAGATCGAGGATCTGTTCGAGCACGCGCGTCGCGCAGGTGCCTTCGCGCATGAACACGCTTTCGGTCACTTCGAGCTCGAGCCGTTCGGCCGGCAGGCCGCTATTGGCCAGCGCGGAGGCGACGACGGCGACGAAGGCAGGGTTGTGCAACTGCTCGGGCGAGACATTGACCGCGACGCGCACCGGGCAGGCCCAGCGGACCGCTTCCGCGCAGGCGCTGCGCAACACCCATTCGCCGATCGGCGCGATCATCCGGGCTTCTTCGGCCAGCGGCACGAATTTGGCCGGGGGGATCACGCCGAGTTCGGGGTGCGTCCAGCGCAGCAGCGCCTCGAACCCGGTCAGCGCGCCGCTGCCGGCATCCACCACCGGCTGGTAGTTGAGATGCATCTCGCCATTGCCGACCGCCTGGCGCAGCGCGAGTTCCAGCACGCGGCGTTCCTCGGCCTGCACGTGGAGCTGCGGCTCGTAGCAATGGAACGTGCCGCCGCCGGCGTCCTTCGAGCGATACAGCGCGAGATCGGCGGAGCGGATCAGCATCTCCGCCGTGCGCCCGTCGCGCGGGCCGACCGCGATGCCGATGCTGGCGCCGATGAACAAGGTGTGCGCGTCGATCTCATACGGGCGGGACAGCGTGTCGATGATCGCGCGGGCGAGCTGATCGAGCCGCCCCCGCGGCCCGGCATCGCTCACCACGACGGCGAATTCGTCGCCGCCGAGCCGCCCGATCATCTCGTTATCGGTCACGAGCTGCCCGAGCCGTTCCGACACGCGGCCAAGCAAACGGTCGCCGATTGGATGGCCCAACGTGTCGTTGATGGCTTTGAAGCGATCGAGATCGATCATCATGAAGGCGCATTTGCTGCCCCATTTGTCGGCCTCGGCCATGGCGCGGCCGAGCCCTTCGTTGATCAGCAGCCGGTTGGGCAGGCCGGTCAGCGCATCGAAGCGCGCCATGCGGTTGATCTTGTCGTTCGAGGCGCGCTGCTCGGTCACGTCGGAGCCGACGCCGCGAAAACCGATGAACCCGCCGCCTTCGTCGTGCCGCGGCGAGGCGGCGATCGACCACCACCGCTCCTCATCGCCGACCGTCACGGCGAGCACGAGATCGCGGAACGGCTCGCGGCCCTTCAGTTTCTCGGCCAGCAGACGCAGCCCGGGGGCGAAATTGCCCGCCTCCCAGGTTGATCCGGCAAGCACTTGCAGGAACGACATGCCGTTGACCACTGCAGGATCGAGCCCGACCGACTGGGCGAACCGCGGCGAGGCACGGACGATGCGGCGCTGGGCATCCGTCTCCCACAGCCAATCGGCGCTGTGATCCTCGAATTCGCGCAGCAGCAGGCTGACCGTCTGATCCCGTTCGGCCAGCGCGATCTCGCCAGCCCGAATGACCACCAGCGCACGACCGCGCGAGAAGCAGCCGATCAGCAGCAAGGCCGTGAACAGCAGGATGGCCGCGCCGAATAGCGGGCCGATGACGCTCCACGACATCGCCGCCACGGCGGTGCCGAGGATCAGCAGGAAGCTCATCGTGGCCAGCGGCAGGGCGGCCATCGCCACGGCAGATGCGGTCATCAGGATCGACAGCACGACCCACAGGCCGAAGGCGGCGCTGATATCGGCGCTCAGCCCGACGGCGAGCGGCGGGATCGACCATATCGCGGCGAGCGCGACGCCATCGAGCACCGTCGCGCGCACGTCGCCAAGCGTTGCCGTGGTGTCAGCGCGGTGGCGCGCGGCGAGGCGTCGGAAACCGACCATCGTCGCGACCGCCGCGGTCAGCGCGCCCCAGCATGCGACCGCCCATAACGGCATCAGGGGTGCGAGCAGCAAGGCGACCACGGCCGTGGCGACCAGATTTGCGGCAAGCATGAACAACGCGAGCTGTGAACCGGCATTGAGCTGCGCAGCGCGAATCGGGCCCCAGTCGGTGGTGTCGGCGGGATCGTACAGGCCGAGCAAGGCGCGCGCATCAATGCGCGGGCGGGCGAACTGGGAGGTCGGTGGGCTCTTCACCACGGCATCATACCGTCACGCTGGTTAGCGGATGGTTAGAATGCAGGTCGTTTCGGGGCGATTATTCGCGCGGCAAGTGGCAGCCTCGAGCCCGTCATCCTGACCAAAGTCACGATGACGGGCGGCGAAGGACGTTAAGCGGCAATATCGTAGGGCTTGATGTCACCGCTGAGATACAGGTTACGCGCCTTGGCGCGGCTCAGCTTGCCCGAACTGGTGCGGGGCAGGGTGCGCGGCGGGATCAACTCGATCACGCAGTTCATGCCGGTGACCGAGCGCACGCGCTCACGGATTTCCTCACGCAGGCGGATGCGCTCGGCATCGTCCGAACTGCGGCATTGCACCAATACGGCGGGGGTCTCTTCGCCGCCGGGTGTCGTAATCGCGAACGCCGCGATATCGCCGGCCTTGAAGCCGGGCAGCTGCTCCACCGCCCATTCGATATCCTGCGGCCAATGGTTGCGGCCGTTGACGATGATCATGTCCTTGGCGCGGCCGACGATGTAGATATAGCCGTCCGACAAATACCCCATATCGCCGGTGTCGAGCCAGCCATCAGCCATGCACGCTGCGGTGGCCGCCTCGTCGCGGAAATAGCCGACCATCAGCGACGGGCCAGTGCACCATACCTTGCCGATCGCACGCTCGGGCAGCGGCGTGCCGTCTTCCTCGCGGATTTCGATCGTCATGTCCCGCGCCGGCTTGCCGCAATTGACGATCGCGCGGAAACGCTGCGGGCGATCCTGCCCCGCAGCGACACCCGAAAGCTGCGTTTCCTCGACCAGCTCGACACGGATGCCTTCGCCCGGCGGCATGATCGATACGGCGAGCGTCGCTTCGGCCAGGCCGTAGCTCGGCAGGAAGGCGCTCGCCTTGAACCCGGCATCGGCAAAGGCGTCGACGAAGCTCTGCATCACGTCGGGGCGGATCATATCGGCGCCATTGCCCGCGACACGCCAGCGCGACAGATCGAAACGATCGCCGGCCTTGATCTGCGTGGAAATGCGGCGCGCGCAGATATCGTAGCCGAAGGTTGGCGAGTAAGAGAGCGTGGTGCCCTCGTTACGGCTGATCAGATCGAGCCAGGCGAGCGGGCGGCGGGCAAAATCCTCGGTCTTGAGATAGTCGGTCGACACCTGGTTGGCGACCGGCGACAGGAAGCAGCCGACTAGCCCCATGTCGTGATACCAGGGCAGCCACGACACGCAGCGATCGCTGTCGACCACTTCCATGCCGTGGCTGTGGGCGGCAAGATTGTTGAGCAAGGCGTGGTGGGTGATGGCGACGCCGTGCGGGAAGCGCGTCGAGCCGCTGGAATATTGCAGATAGGCCACGTCCTCGCCGCGCGCTTGCGGCAACGCGACGTCGGGCGCGCCACGCTCGGCGAATTCGGCCCAGTCGATGCCCTCGACGCCGGCCGCGCGGGCCGCGGCGCCGGCCATTTCGGCCAGCTCGGGGGGATAGACCAACATGGTCGGATCGCAGCTGGAAAGCTGGACGCGCAGCTGCTCGATATAGGAATCCTTGCCGCCGAACGAGGTCGGCAGCGGCAGCGGCACCGGCCAGGCACCGGCATAGATCACGCCGAAGAACAAGGCGGCGAATTCCGCACCCGTCTCGGCGACCAAGGCAATGCGGTCCTCGGGAGTGACGCCGGCGGCGACCAGGCGACGCGCCATGGCCAGCGCATCCTGGCGCATCTCGCGGAACGGGTAGGCGCGCACCAGCGTGCCGCGCGCATCGTGAAAATTCAATCCGCGGGCGCCGGTGGCGGCGTAATCCATCGCCGCACCCAGCGTGTCGAAATCGGCGAAACGCCGCGGCAACGAATCCGCGGTCGGCGTGGCGACTAGCGCTGCCGTTCGCTCGTCCTGCTGCAAAACGTCTATCGTCATTATTCCTGCGCCCTTGGTGACGGTTGATCCCGTCGCTATTTCGGATACGTACCCCGATACGATCCGTACACGTTCAAAATCCGTTCCGACTGTGGCACAATGATGGCGCATGCCGCCACGCCCATCCCGAGCCGCGCCGAAGGAGCGCCGTCCGCCGCCGCCACTGGACGCCGCCGCGCTCGATCGCCTGGCGTTGCGCTATGTCGAGCGGTTCGCCACGACGCGCGGGAAATTGACTGACTATCTGCGCCGCAAGATCCGCGAACGCGGGTGGGACGGGGGGGCGGCCGACCCGGCGGCGCTGGCCGAGAAGATGGCGGAACTCGGCTATATCGACGATTTGGCGTTTGGCGAGGCGCGCGCCACGGCCATGGCGCGGCGCGGGCTAGGCCGGCGGCGGGTGAGCGTGGCGTTTCGCCAGGCGGGCATCGGCGAGGATGATGCCGCAACGCTGGCGGCAGGAATCGAAGACCGATCGGTGCAGGCCGCGCTGACCTTCGCACGCAAAAAGCGCATCGGTCCGTTCGCGCTGACAACGCCGGACAAGGCCTTGCGCGAGAAGCAGATCGGCATGATGATCCGCGGCGGACACGATTTCACGCTGTCGCGGCGCATCGCCACGATGGCCCCGGGCGAGGCCACCGATGATCTGTCCGACAATTGAATTGCGACCGTGTCGCAAAACCCTTTTTCCCTGGGGGTTAGCCGTGCTAAGAACCGTTTCGGGGGAATTGACGTATGCGTAGTAGCGCGCAGCCGGCTGATGGGGGCCGATCTGATGAGCCGGTTGCGGCGGAACCACCCGGGGACGTGTCTCCGGGGGCACGGCGCTATGCCGGTACGTTGAAATGGTTCGACGTGACGCGCGGCTTCGGCTTCGTGGTCGGCGACGAGCCTGATGTCGGTGACATCCTGATCCATTTCTCGGTGCTGCAGCCGCATGGGCGGCGCAGCCTGCCCGAGGGTACGCGGATCGAATGCTATGCCGCCGCGCGGGACCGTGGGCTGCAGGCGACCGAGATCCTGTCGATCGATCTCAGCAATGCGGTGGAACCGCCGGTGCGGCCACGCCCGCAGAGCGACCGGATCGATCCCACCGGGCTGCTCGATCAGGCCGGGCCGTTCGAAGGCGTGACGATCAAATGGTTCAATCGGCTGAAAGGCTATGGTTTCCTGGTGCGCGATAGCGATTCGGCGGATATCTTCGTGCATATGGAAACGCTGCGCCGCGCTGGCCTCGCCGAAGTGGCGCCGGGCCAGGCGCTGCGCGCGCGCGTGGTCGATGGGCGCAAGGGGCCGCTGGCGGTCGAGGTCGCGGTCGAGGAGATAGAATGATCGTTCGCCGTCTGATCATCGCCCTGGCGCTGGGCGGCGCGCTGCTGACGTCAGCCTGCAAGCCGAGCGACGCCGTGTCGGCGAGCGATGCCGCGCAGGGCAAGTTGCCGCTGACCATCAAGAGCGCCAGCGGCGTGCATGCATTCGTGGTGGAACTCGCCAAGACGCCAGAGCAGCAGGAAAAAGGCCTGATGTTCCGCACCAACATTCCCAAGGATGCGGGCATGCTGTTCGCGCCCTATCCGGCGGCGGGCGGGGGGCCACGCGAAGCGAGCTTCTGGATGAAGAACACGCCCAGCAGCCTCGACATCATCTTCATCCGCGCCGACGGCACGATCGCTCGAATCGCGGAGAATACCGTGCCATTCTCCGAAACACCGGTGCCATCGGGCGAACCGGTCGCAGCGGTGCTCGAGTTGAACGGTGGAAGGGCAAGCGAGCTGGGGATCGGCGAGGGGGACAGCGTCAGTTGGCCGGGTGGTCCGAAGGCTGAGTGACCGGGCTCCCCAAGCGCGCCGATGGCTCGTTCTGAAGCATAATGTTGGTCGGAGATGTTCGTGGCGGCAGCTTTTCCTCACGGCACGGTCCATCAAGCCGGCGATGATCTGCAAGCCGCGCTGCGCTCTGATCCTGCAATCCTATCGCTGTGGGAAAGCCTGACGCCGCTGGGCCGCAATGAGTTCATCTGTTGGGTGGACGACGCCAAGCAATCGACAACGCGTGAACGGCGCATCGCGCGAACGCGAGAGGAATTGCTGGAGGGCAAGAAGCGTCCGTGCTGCTGGGCCGGCTGCATCCACCGCACCGACAAGCCGCCGAGCCGCTGGCAACAGGCGGTGTTGATCGACCAGAAGGGCAAGCGCCGGTAAGCTGGCTCCAGACGACGGGAAATAACTGACGGGCCGGAACGCGTACAGCAGACATGATGCGACCCAACCTCCGTCACCCCGGGCTTGACCCGGGGTCCCGCTTTTGGCTCAACCCAACGTCTCGAACAGGTCTCGCCACCCAAGATTGCTGCGTTCGATCAAGGCGAACTTCCACTCGCGCCGCCAAAGTTCGAGGTGCTTCTCGTTGCGCGATGGCATCGGTGATCGAGGGTGCGCGTTCGGGCCCAAACCAGTCGGTGCAGGCCATAAAGCCGGCAGCAGCCCGATCCATCGTAGCCTCGGTGCCGGGGGATTCGCGCTGGCAGGTCGGCGGTCACGCCCGCATACGTCGCGCCTCAATAGCAATCTGCCATGATATAGACCCAGTGGCTACGACGTCCCATTGCACGAAAAGAATAGAAGCGGGACCCCGGGTCAAGCCCGGGGTGACGAATAGGGGCGAAGGTCCGCTCACCGCCAGAATGCGACATCCTTGCAATGTTGGATTTCGTCTGGAATGATCCGCGCGATCTTTGATATTGTCGTTGTGCAAATCCGGACAAGAGGCTTCGTGGATGGCCGCTTGGTGCTGTGGCGCTTGGCTGCAGGTGCCTCCTCATATATGCGTGCCTGTCGCGTCGCGTCGCGTCGATAAGGACATGCGCCGATGCCGCCCAGGTGTCGCGCCGGTGTCGCTTTCGTGTCGCTTCCGCGGCGCATCCGGCGCAAAACACTGTCACCGTCTCAACATTCACAACATTCGCCATCGCATCCTGAGTCGCCGCCTTATTTGACGAATTGCCAGAGCCCCACTCGCCCGGCTATTGGAGCGCGCATGGGCATCAATCTCAATCCATTCACCTGGTGGAACGGGGCCACGATCGGCACCTGGTTCGGCCTGCGCGGCAAGGTCGTGGTCGGCGAGGATTCGCTGGGCAACGTCTATTACCAGGGCGGCAGCGACACCAATGGCAATCCGCGGCGCTGGGTGATCTATAATGGCGCCAATGACGCCAGCCGCGTCGCGCCCGAATGGTTCAGCTGGCTGCACCATCAGGTCGATGATCTGCCCGATCGGTCGCTGCCGGCGCCGCGCGTGTGGGAACAGCCGGCAATGGCCAATATGACCGGCACGCCGCTCGCCTATCGGCCCGCGGGGGCGCTCGAAAAGGGTGGGAAGCGCTCGGCTGCGACCGGCGACTACGAAGCCTGGACGCCAGATTCGTGAATCTGCAGCGCTGGCTGGGCGTGACGGCGCTGGTCGCCGGGCTCGGCGCGGCTGGCTGGTTCGGCTATGAACAGGTGCAGGATCGCCCAGCGGCGGCGGCGAGCGATACGCGCCCCGATATCCGCACCGCGCTCGACGAGGAGCCGGTGCAGACCGACGTGACCACGGTCGATGTGTCGGGTGGCGCCGATCCGTCGTTCGGGGCGACGCCGATGGCGCAGCGCGTCGCGGTGATCGGGTTGCTCAACAAACGCAATGGCCTCGCGCGCGACGTGACGCTGAAGCCGGGCCAGGCAGTGCGCGTCGGCGATGTCGTGATACGGCTGCGCGCGTGCGAGCGCACCGCGCCGTGGGAACAGCAACCTTATACCGGCGCGTTCGTGCAACTCGACGTGCAAGGAGCCGACCGACAGTTCCGGCGGGTATTCTCGGGCTGGCTGTACAAGGAGCGGCCGGGCCTGAACGTCGTGCCGCACCCGGTCTATGACGTGTGGACCAAGAGCTGCGCGATGACTTTCCCGGAAGGCGGGCCGAATTCGGTCAGCGGGGCGAGCGGGGCGGACGGTGCCGCGACACCGCGATCGAGCGCGAAGAAGTCGCCGACCCCTGCCGCCGCGCCGGCGGCATCCGCCCCGGTGCCGACCGCCCCAGCGATCGCCACCGACAGCGACCCGAGATAGGCGCTACGCGGGATTTCGATTGCGCCCAAAGAGGCGAGGTGATCGGTCATGAACTGGCAGTCGAGCAGCGTGAACCCGCCGACGCGCAGCCGCGCAACCAGCGCCGCAATCGCCACCTTGGAGGCGTCGCGCGCGCGGCTAACCATCGATTCGCCGAAAAAGGCGCGCCCGAGCGACAGGCCGTACAAGCCGCCGGCAAGGCGATCGCCCTCCCACACTTCGATCGAATGCGCGAAGCCCATCGCGTGCAGTTCGAGATAGACGCGTTCGATCTGGCGGTTGATCCAGGTGTCGGGGCGGTCCTCGGCGGCCTCGGCGCAGAGCTGGATGATGTCGGGAAAGGCCTGGTCGGCGGTAAGGCGGAAGCGATTGGCGACCAGCGTCTTACGCAGCGATTTCGATAGGTGGAATGCATCGAGCGGCAGGATCGCGCGCTCTTTCGGCTCGACCCAATAGATACTGGCGGCATCGCGCGCATCGGCCATCGGGAACACGCCGACCGAATAGGCCCCGAGCACGAGCTGCGGATCGAGCGGCACGACATCGAACGCAGCATGTTTGGGCGTGCGCGTCATGACGCGAGACGGCGCTCGATCGCTTGCCACAGCGCGGCGAAGGCCACGCCGCCGGCCGACTTGCCGGCGAAGCTGCCGACTGGTGCGCGCCGCACGGTCATCGATTCGATCACGCTGGCCATCGGGATCACCGGCCAGTCCGGATGGCGGGCCAGCGCCTCGGCATGCAGCGAGCGGCGCTTGTCGACCATCGAATGGACGGGGAGCAGTTCGGCCTTGCCGCCGAGATGGCGCTCGACCTCGGCAAAGGCGCGCTCGGACAGTGGCGAAGGGATCACCGGCACGACGATCAGGTCGGCGGCGCGCATCACCTGATCGCTGGTTTCGGTGAGCCCCGGCGGGCAATCGAGCAGGATGCGATCGTAGCTCTTGGCCAGGCCAGTGAGCAATTTGGCCAGCCGCTTCTTCTTGTCGAGCTGATGAAACAGCAGATCGAGCCCGCGCAGCGAGGCATCGGCGGGGAGCAGATCGAGCCGTTCGATCGCCGTGCGCCGGATCAGTTTGTCCGGCTCCAGGTCCTTCGCGAACACTGCCTGGGCCTGTTCCTTGGCGCGCGTGCCGGACAGGAGGTAGCTGGACGCGGCCTGCGGATCGAGATCCCAGAGCAGGGTGCGCCGCGACGACAGCGCCGCGGACGCCCAAGCGAGGTTGACGGCAAGCGTCGTCTTTCCGACGCCGCCCTTCAGGCTGTAAATGGCGATCGTGGACATGCCGGCATCGTGGCGCAGCAATGTTGCGCGCGCAAGGCGATGCTCTGCGTCGTTCCGCAGACAACGCCCGGATTTTGGTCACTCACCCTGCTTATGCCGAGATACGGCGGTGACGTGGGACCGAAGCCGGCAACAGCGAGGTATCGAGCAAATCTTGCTCGTCACGACCTTGTCACTCGGCGACCTGCAGCCGGCGCGGCATATTGGCGTGGCGCTCTTGCTGACGATCGCCGCCGCCACAGCGGCGCGTGCGCCGGAGCCACAGAAAAGGCCGGCGGATCACTCCGCCGGCCGATAATGTCGTCAAAAGCTTAGGCTCAGCCCTTGCAGGTGAAGTCGCCCTTGCCCGGCTGGGTGATCTTGGCGCTGGTCGGCGTACCCGTCAGCGTCCAGCCGTCGCCGGTCAGGGGTGCGCCGGCGGCCTCGGCGGTGACGGTGGCCGGGGTGCCGCCCTTTTCGGTGCGCACGCGCGCCTGCTTGTCGCCTTCGAAGAAGGTGACGAAGAACAACACGTTGCCCGGCTGGCAGCGCATCGATTTCTCGGCCTTGATCGCTGGCGGCAGTTCGACCGGCGCCCGGTTGGCGATCTCGGCCGCCTGCGGATCTTCCGAGACGCTGGAGACGACCTCGGGATCTTTGTTGCTGTTACAAGCCGTCAACGCCAGGAGCGAGACAGCGACGATGCTGGGGAGCAGAATTTTCATGGCGGGCGTTGCTTTGCGCGCGCGAAGGAAAACGTCAAGCCACGGCGGAGAAACGTTGCGTTCGCATGTGTGCGGCGCACCATTTGTTACAATTTATTGCTCGGCGTCATTCGTGGAACTCGTCCAGATCGGGAATGCGCCCGAAGGCGATCTTGGTGCCGACGCGATCGATGCGCCCGCCGGATTGCGGACCGAGGCTGACTGCATTGCGGCCGAACTTCTCGTTGATCCGGTCCATCGCGCGGCTCAGCGAGAGCGTGCGGGTTTCCCGGGCAAGTGGGTCGTCGGGGTCGAGCAGGCCGAAGAGGCTCGCCTGTTCGTGCGTGACAGGTTCGATTTCGCACAAGGTCACGCCGATCATGCGAATCTGGAAATCGCCGGGGCGTGCGCGGCCGGCGGCGACGAGTTGCGGGAACAGCGCGTCCAAGGCGGCAAGCACGGCAAAACTATCCTGGGTGGGCGAAAGCTTGCAGCTTGCGCGCCAGGTCGACTTGTCGTTCTCGAAACGCGCATGAAGCACCAGCAGGCGGCTGCGATACGCTTTTCGCCGTAATCGGCTGGTCGCCTTGAGTGCGAGGCGGCGGGCGGTGAGGCGCACCGGCTCGACTCCGCGCTTGCCCGGCGAGAGCACGTGGCTGTGGCCGATGCTGCGGCTTTGCGTAGGTTTTTCTGGCAGGTCGACGCCGTGCAGCAGATACCAAAGACGGTCGCCATTGGTGCCGCCCCAGGCGGCGCCCGCGTCGCGCGGGCGGCGTTCGCAATATTGGCGGATGTCGTTGATGCCGTCCTGCGCCAGACGCCGCTCCATCTTGGCGCCGATCCCGCTAATGTCGCGCAACGGCATGTCGTAAAGCCGCTGCGGCAGCGTCTCGGCGTGGAGCACGATCAGCCCGTCCGGCTTCTGCATATCGCTGGCCAGCTTGGCGAGCAGGCGGTTGGGGGCAATGCCGACCGAGGAGGTAAGGCATTCGCCGACATTGGCGCGAATGCCGGCCTTGATGCGGTGCGCGAGCGCGGTGGCGGCCTCCAGGCTGTTCTCATTGTCGAGCAGGCGGCAGGCGACTTCGTCGATCGAACACACTTTGGTGACCGGGATATGCTTCCAGATTTCCGCCACGATCGCATCGTGAAAGATGACATATTGGTCATGCCGGGCCGGGGTGACGATCAGATCGCGGCACAGGCGCTTGGCCTCCCACACGGGGGTGCCGGTGGAAATGCCGTACCGTTTGGCCTCGATCGACGCGGCAATCGCCACGGTGGTGTCGCTGTCGATCGGCGCAACCAAGACCGGCTTGCCGCGCAAGGCCGGGTTCAATTGCTGTTCGACGCTGGCGAAATAGGAATTGAGATCGAGGAACAGCCAGCGCAGCGGGCGTGGCGGCAAAGCGATCGAGTCGGCGCATACCGCTTGTTCTGAAGGTTGCGAAAGTAACACTACGCCCCCCTTTGCTTTCCAACACCACACATTCGAAAACGCGTTACAGGAAGGGTGGGGGAGTGGAACATTAAGAGAACATAGCACGCGGTGCGGTTGTAGGACAGCGGCGGGAGAGGCGCCTTCATTGCCGTCCAGAAACGCGAAAAACATCGCACGGTAACTCTTTCGCTGCTATGGTCAGATCGTGAGTACCGCCATTCCCCACAGTTTCCCGATCGGGATCGACCCCGCCGACATCGACTTCATGGGTCATGTCAACAATGCCTCCTATCTGAAATGGGTGCAGGATGCGGTGGTCAGCCACTGGCAGCGCTTCGCGCCCGCCGAGGCCGTCGCGGCGAACCTGTGGGTCGCGCTTAAGCACGAGATCACCTATCGCAAGCCGACCTTCCTCGACGACGAGGTGATCGCCACCGTGCTGCTCGAAAAGGTGCAGGGCGCCCGTGCTTTCTATCAGACGATCATCAAGCGCGGCGAGGAGGTGCTCGCCGAAGTGCAATCGAGCTGGTGCTGCGTGGATGCCAAGACGCATCGCCCGGCGCGGATCGCGCAGAACGTGGCGGATCTTTTTTTCAGCAAGGACTGACGGCGGTACTACCAAATAGGTCGCTCGATCAGTGGCTTGTGGCGATCGTGCGCAGCTTGAAGCCGGTAACCTTGGTGCCGAAATTGCATTCGAACGAGCGCCGCGTGGTGCCATCGTCGGCCGTGCCCCACACCTTGATCTTGTCGATCGACACTTGCTGCATGTCGATGATCTGCACCTTGCCGTAAGGCGCGGCCCGCGCGCTGCACGCGTCCTTCGCATTGGGCGCGAGATAGCTGTTGTCCTGCGGTTGCCCTTGCGCACCACGCACCGCCATGCCGACCGCGCTGCTGGCAATGCTGGCGACACAGCCGCCGAGCGGCAGGGCGCTGGCCAATAGGCCACAGATTAGCAGGGGCTTCATGCGGGGTCCTTCGTCGCCGGGTGCAGCCCGCACCTTATGGGGCGGGCCGAAACGGTACAATGGCGTGCGGCTACAGCATCTCGCGCAACGCGCACCAGGCGGACAGCTTGGCATCCAGCCCGACCGTGTGCAGCGGGCTGCTCGAGGGCAGCGGAATCAGCGTGGCGCGCGTCTTGCCGCCAAGCTGCCGGCTGCCATGGCGAAAGGCGGTGGCGCCGTTAAAGGCGATCGCGCGCAGATCGGGCAGCGTGGCGACCAGGCCGGGCAGGTCGTTGCCGACCAGATCGCGGATCGCCGCATCCGTGCTGCCCGGGCGGGTGGCGCTGGCGACGACATCCCACAGGCCGATACGCGCGTCGCGCAGCGCGGTCAGCCGGTCGTCATAAGCCAGGGCTGGGAGGTCGATATCGATCACCGCCGCCATCAGCCGCCAGAACTGGTTCTGCGGATGGGCGTAATAGCGCGCCGCGGCGAGCGAGGCGTCGCCCGGCAGGCTGCCGAGCACCAGTAGGCGCGTGCGCGCGTCGGTGACCGGCGGGAAGCTGTGTTTGGTCGTCATCAGGACTCAGCTGTGGCCGAGATAGTCCAGCTTGCCGAGTGGCACGCCCTTCATGCGCAGGATCGCATAGGCGGTGGTGACGTGGAAATAGAAGTTGGGCAGGACGAAGCCGAGCGCGAAGCTGCGCCCGGTAAAGTCGATCGCCCCATTGGGGGTGGTGAGCGTCACGGGCCGGGCTTCCTGGCCGTGCATCGCTTCCGGCGGCACCGTCTCGAGGAAAGCGACCGTGCGGGCGATGCGCGCCTGCAGATCCGCGAAGCTGATTTCGTCATCCGCCATCGGCACGTTCTCAAGCCCGCCGATGCGCACGGCGGCGCCCTTGGCGGTGTCGCTGGCGCGCTGAATCTGGGCAGTGAGCGGGGCCATATCGTCATAGAGTCTGGCGGTGAGCAGGTCGGCCGGATCGACATCGTTTTCGATCGCCCAGGCTTCGGCCTTGACCAGGAACGCCGACAGGGCGGCAAAGCCGCGCAGCAAGGCGGGCACGGTTAGGTCGTAGAGTTCGGTCGCCATACTGCAGTCCCCTTGGTGTGGTCGCTAGATGGGGGTGCGGCGCGGGCGTGCAACCGGATGCGACTTAAAGCGCGGATGTAATATCGGTATGGGTAAAGTCGTCGCCCTTGAAAAGCAGGGGATCGCCGGTTTCTTTGGCAAGGGCGTAGGCGAAGCAATCTCCAAAGTTGAGCTTGGCCGGGTCCTGCGTGCCAAGGCCATATCTGCGATACGCTTCGTGGCCGATCTTGCCTTGCGCTGCCGTTACCGGGACGATCTCGATCGAGAAGGTCGATACAAGCACGTTGAGATCGTCGATCGGCAGCAGGCGACCCTGGCCGCGTGTCATTACGGCTGCCAGTTCAATCCAAGTTCCGGCGGACATGATGCGGGTTGGCGCACGGACGAGTGCGGCCAATAGCGCTTCACGCTCCGGTTCTCCCAGCAGAATTGCCATGATGGCCGACGAGTCGATGATCAAGCGAACGATCCATCTTCGTTGTAGATACTGTCCATGATCTGCTTGGAGGTCACGCCTTCCAGCTCGGGCGGGCGGTTACGGTCGAGTTTGTCGAGAAACGCCTCTATTCGCGTCCGTCTCGCGTCGATCTCCGCCTCCCGCTGATCGATCTGTACCTTCAGCGCGGCTTTGATCGCGGCCGTGACGGATTGGCCGGTGGAATCAGCCAGATCGCGCGCCATGCGGACCGTTTCGGCATCCTTGATGTTGAGTTGCACGCCCATGATCTACCTCCGTACGCAAGGCATATACCACAAGCATGAATTGGCCGCAGTCGAAAATGCGTGGATTGCCGCACGCGGCGCATCGCCTATTTAGGGGCGATGCACACGACAGCCGATACGCTCGCCCTGATTGGAAACACGCCGCTGGTGCGGCTCAAGGGGCCGAGCGAGGCGACGGGGTGCGACATCTACGGCAAATGCGAGTTCGCCAATCCTGGCGCGTCGGTGAAGGACCGGGCGGCGTTGGCGATCGTCGAGGATGCCGAGGCGCGCGGCACGATCCAGCCGGGCGGGACGATCGTCGAGGGGACGGCGGGCAATACCGGGATCGGCCTGGCCTTGGTCGCCAATGCCAAGGGCTACAAGACCATCATCGTCATGCCGGAGACGCAGAGCCGCGAGAAGATGGATACGCTGCGCGCCCTGGGCGCCGAGCTGGTGCTGGTGCCGGCCGCGCCCTATTCGAACCCGGGGCATTTCGTGCACACCTCGCGCCGCATCGCGGAGGAGACGCCGAACGCGATCTGGGCCAATCAGTTCGACAATATCGCCAATCGCCGTGGGCATATCACCGGCATGGCGGAGGAAATCTGGGCGCAGATGGAGGGTCGGGTCGACGGCTTCACCTGTGCCGCAGGCACGGGCGGGACGATCGCCGGCGTGGGGCTGGGCCTGAAGGCGAAGGACGAGGCGGTGTGCATCGCGCTGGCCGATCCGCACGGTGCTGCGCTGTACGAATATTATGCCCATGGCGAGCTCAAGGCCGAGGGTTCCTCGGTTGCCGAGGGCATTGGGCAGGGGCGTATCACCGCCAATCTCGAGGGTGCGCCGATCGACACGCAGTTCCGCATCTCGGACGCAGAGGGCATGGAATGGGTCGAGCGCCTGCTGGCCGAAGAGGGGCTGTGCCTGGGCCTGTCGTCGGGCATCAACGTCGCCGGCGCGGTGCGGCTGGCCAGGCATCTGGGGCCGGGCAAACGCGTCGTGACGGTATTGTGCGATACCGGCTTTCGCTACCTTTCCACATTGTACAATCGCGCATGGTTGGAGGCAAAGGAACTGCCGGTTCCGGCCTGGCTCGCCCGCGGCTGAGCGGTGCCATCGACACGACGAAGCGTTTCTGGTACATTTCTGCCACAGGCATGATGAAATCTAGTAATCCTCCTCTCGATCCGGGCCAGACCACGCAGCGTGTGCGGGTTGGCATGATCGGCTTGGCCGCCGTGCTGCTGCTGATCGGGTTGGCCGCGGCGATCTTCTCCACCGCCAGTCGCGAACGTGCGGTATCGGGCGGATCGCGGGCCGATGTCGTCGCCAATATGACGATGGGCAACGGACTGGCCGGCCTGGGCGACGGCAGCGAACCGCTGGCCGATCTGGGGGTCACGCCCAGCACCGCCACGGAAAACGTCGCCATTGCGGCGAACGATCACCGCGACCAGTGACCCGTCGCCTGCGCGCTGAGAATCGCGGGGAAATACGGGGAGAGTCTGGGCCGCAACGCTACGCCGATCCCAATTCCCCCGCGACGCCCGATTTCAGCCGTGAACAGATGTGGAACGCGTTGTTTTGCTTGAGAAATTTTGTGACGTGAACTGAGATAGATAGGCGTCCGTCCCCGGATCGCCCGTGCTTTCCCCTTGAATCCCCGGCAATCCCAAGATACGCCACTCCTATAGAGGGGCATTACTCTTTCGCCTGCGCCAGTCAGGAGCCTGGGAGCGACCACAGCGTCGTTTCCGGGAACGGAGACGTCATGCCCTCCTGATGTGGGGTAAATGTGATCGAAAGGGTGGACTATCAGGGAGACGGTATTGGCCTTGTCGACGACAAGGGCCGGTGCGCTATCCCTGCCTCCCTGCGTGCGGCGCTCGCCACCAACAGCCCCCGCGCCGATGGCAAAGATGGCGGCAGCGTTATCATCGGCGCGCATCAGAGCAGCCCGTGCCTGATCGGGTATGACGACGGCTACCGCACCCTGCTCAAGGAGCGCGCGGCGCAATTGCAGGCGGCCTATCTCGCCAAGCACGGTACGCATAACCCCAATCTGCTGCGCGAAATGGTGCAGGGCGAGCCGGTGCCGTTCGATGGCAGCGGGCGCTTCATCATGCCCGCCTTTGCGCGGTTTCGGGCTAAGATTGGGGCGAATGCCTTCTTCTATGGCACCTTCGAGTGTTTCGAGATCTGGGATCCGCGCACGCTGATCGAGTCCGATGTCGCCGAAGTGATGAAGGATTGCGCGCGCTTTCACTGCCAGATGAAGGGCATCGCGCTGTGACCGACGCCCCCCATGTTCCCGTATTGCTCGCCGAAGTGCTCGACGCGCTCGCCATTGCCCCCGGCGAGACGCAGGTCGATGCGACGTTCGGTGCCGGCGGCTACACCCGCGCGATGCTGGCGGCCGGCGCGCGCGTACTGGCGTTTGACCGCGACCCCGATGCGATCGAGGCGGGGCGCGCGCTGGAAGCCGAGCAGGACGCGCTGACGCTGGTGCCGGCGACCTTCTCGGCAATGGAAGCCGAGCTGGCCGCGCGGGATGCCGTGCCGGTGGACGGCGTGACGATGGATATCGGCGTGTCGTCGATGCAGCTCGATCAGGCCGAGCGCGGCTTCAGCTTCCAGTCGGATGGCCCGCTCGACATGCGCATGAGCCAGGAAGGGCAGACCGCCGCCGATTTCGTCAACACGGCGGACGAAGCGCATCTCGCCAACGTGTTGTACGAATTCGGCGACGAGCCACGCTCGCGGCGCGTGGCGCAGTTCATCGTCGCGGCGCGGCCGATCACGCGGACCGGCGAGCTGGCGCGGATCGTGCGCCGCGCGCTCGGCTATAAGCCACACGACAAGAAGGATCCGGCGACGCGCACCTTTCAGGCGCTGCGCATCGAGGTGAATCGCGAACTTGGCGAGCTGGAGGACGGCCTGGCCGCCGCCGAACGGGTGCTCAAACCTGGTGGGACGCTGGCCGTGATCACGTTCCATTCGGGCGAGGATCGCTTGGTGAAGCGTTTCTTGCGCGAACGAAGCGGCGGCTTGCCGTCGGGATCGCGGCACCTGCCCGAGGTGAAGGCCAAGAACGCGCCCAGTTTCGAAGCAGTCGCGCGCGCGGTGCGCGCCGGCGACGACGAGATCGCACGCAACCCGCGGGCGCGATCCGCGACCTTACGCGTGGCGACCCGGACGGCCGCCGCCGCCTGGGGCACTGCGACGACGACGAACACGACCACGAGCAAGGGATTTTCGGAATGATGGCGTTCGTGTGGAAGATGTTGGCCTGGTTCGGCATCGGTGTGGTGGTCGCCCTTGGCGTCCTGATCGTACCGCTGCACGTCGCGGCCGAGCGCAAGAAGCTGGACGTTACGACGCGCGAGATCGCCCAGGCGCAGCGCGATATTCGCGCGCTGGAAACCGAATTCGAGACGCGCGCGAACATCGCGCAGCTGGAAAAGTGGAACGGCGAGACGCTGCGGCTGGCCGCGCCGGTCGCCGGGCAATATGTCGCCGATGAAGCGCAGTTGGCGTCGCTCGACTTCAACCACCCGCTCGGGGCCGGCGGCGCCACGGTGCAGACCGCCGCCCTGATCGTGCCGCAGCATAACAGCGCCGCGGCCGCGCCGGCCGCGACCGCTGCCCCCGCGGTGGTCAGCGTGGCGGTGGCTAGCGCCAAGCCGCAGCCGGCCGACGCCACGGCGGCAGCGCCGGTCAAGACGGCGGCGGTGCAGCGCAAGGCGCAAGCCGTGGCAATGCTCGACCGCAAATTGCTCAGCGATACGATGATCGGCGACCTGAATAGCGGCGCGCGCCGGGAAGCTGGCCGCTTGCGGTGAGCATCGCGCTCGCCCGCCCCATGCCGCATCGGCGACCAACGGGTCAGCGCCACGCGCTGATCCAGACCGCGCATATGCGGTTGATGATCCTGTTGCTGCTGTTCACGGCCGCGATTGCGGTCGTTTTGGTGCGTCTGGCGGTGCTGGCGATCTCCGCCGATCCGGCGGCGGCGCGTAGCGCGTTGCTCAACGCCAGTTGGTCGCGCGGCGACATCGTCGATCGTAACGGCGAGCCGCTGGCGCGAACGATCGAGGCGTGGGGCATCGGCGTGCATCCGCAAAAGGTGCTGGGGGACAAGAACGAGCTGGCGGCCAAGCTGGCGGCGCTGATCCCGACACACGACCAGGCGTGGTTCTACGAGCGACTGACGATGTCCTCGTCGTTTACCTTCCTCGAACATCACGCCTCGCCCTCGTTGGTTACCGCGGTCAATGCGCTCGGCGAACCGGCCGTGGTGTTCGAGAAGGAGCCCGAGCGGCTTTATCCGCAGACGACGCTCGCCGCCCATGTGCTGGGCTTCCTCAGCCCCGACGCGGCGGCCGGTCGCCTGGCGGGCGCGAGCGGGATCGAGCGCGCATTCGACGCGCGACTGGCCAATCCGATCGATCGCGCCACACCGCTGACCCTGTCGATCGATTACCGCGTGCAGGCGGCGATGGAGAGCGAACTCGGCGCGGCGATGAACGCGTACCAAGCACGCGGCGCGACCGGCGTGGTGCTCGACGTCGATACCGGCGAAGTGATCGCCATGGCCTCGCTGCCGGTGTTCAACCCCAACAAGGTGGGCTCCGCCAACAAGGAATCGCTGCGCAACAACGTGACGCAAAGCGTGTACGAGTTGGGCTCGGCATTCAAGCCGATCACCATGGCCACGGCAATCGAGAGCGGCGTCGTTACGAGCATGGCCAAGCGCTTCGACGCGACGCACGAACTGCATGTCGGCGGCTTCACGATCCATGACGATCATGCGCAGAAGCGCTTTCTCAACATCCCCGAGACGCTGATCCATTCGTCCAACATCGCCACCGCCAGGATCGCCGACGAGATCGGGAAGGATCGGCTATCGGCGATGTTCACCAAGCTCGGTTTCGGCACCAAGCCCGATATCGAGCTGCGCGAAAAGCAGAAGCCGATCTGGCCGAAATATTGGGCGCGTACCACGGTGATGACGACGGCCTATGGCCACGGCATTGCCGTGACGCCGCTGCATCTCGCCAATGCCTATGCGACGCTGGTGAACGGCGGGATCTGGCGGCCGACGACCTTGTTGCGCGTCGCGCCGGGACAGGGGGCGAAGGGCCGGCGAGTCCTGTCGCCCTCGACCAGCGCGCGGATGCGGCAGTTGCTGCGACTGATCGTTACGCAGGGCACCGGACGGATGGCCGAAGCGCCGGGCTACCGCGTCGGCGGCAAGACCGGCACGGCGGAAGTGGCGGGCGGCGGCGGCTATCTGAAGAACGCCAACGTCTCGACCTTTGCTGCGGCCTTCCCGATGGACAAGCCCCGCTATGTCGTGCTGGCGATGATGGACAGCCCCAAGCGGGTGAAGGAAAATTCGTTCCAGACCACCGCTGCCTATACCGCCGCGCCGGTAATCAGCCGCGTGATCAGCCGTACCGGCGCAATGCTTGGCGTGATGCCAGACAATGGGCGCGACGTTGACGTGTCCGAGCTGCTGCCCTTGTTGTGGCATGCGCCGGGCGAGAACCCGACGGACGCGGAATGAAACTGGGCGCGCTGACCGGCGGCAACGAGCAGGATACTGTCAGCGGTTTTGCGATCGATCACCGCAAGGTGGCCGATGGCACGGTGTTCGGCGCGTTCGCCGGCGCCAAGGTGAATGGCGAGGCGTACATCGCCGCCGCGGTGAAGGCCGGCGCGATCGCCGTTGTGGCGCGGCCTGAGGCGGTGGTCGAGGGGGCAGTGCATATTGCCGATGCCCATCCGCGCCAACGCTTCGCCCAGCTCGCGGCGCGTTTCTTCGCGCCGTTTCCGGCCGTCGCCGTTGCGGTGACGGGGACCAACGGCAAAACCTCCTGCGTCGAGATGACGCGGCAATTGTGGCGTATGGCGGGTTTTTCCGCGGCCTCGATCGGCACGCTGGGTGTAACGACGGGTGACGACCGCGTGTCGACCGGGCTGACCACGCCGGACGTGGTGACGTTCCTGTCGAACACGGCTGGTTTGGCGCGCGAAGGCGTAAGCCATGTCGCCTTCGAAGCATCGAGCCATGGCTTGTCGCAATATCGCACCGAGGGCCTGCCGGTGCGGGCCGCGGCGTTCACCAATCTCAGCCGCGATCATCTCGATTATCACGGCACGATGGAGGCGTATTTCGACGCCAAGATGCGGCTTTTTGCCGATGTTGTCGAAGTGGACGGCGCGGCAGTGGTGTGGGCGGATGATCCGCTGTCAGCGCGCGTGATGGAGCTTGCGCAAGCGCGCGGCGTGCGCGTGATCTCGGTCGGCACGCGGGGCGAGACGCTCAAGCTGGTGTCCCGCGACCCGACCTTGCTGGGGCAGGGGCTGGTGATCGAGGCCGACGGGCGGACGTTCAAGATCAACCTGCCACTGATCGGCGCGTATCAGGCCGCCAATGCTTTGGTCTCGGCCGGGCTGGTGATTGCCACCGGTGGCGAGGTCGCGGCGACGCTGGCGGCGTGCGGGCGGTTGCAGCCGGTGCGCGGAAGGCTCGAGCGGGCGGTGATCTCGGCCAAGGGCGCGCCGATCTATGTCGATTACGCCCACACGCCGGACGCGCTGGAGGCGGCGATCTCGGCGCTGACGCCGCATGCCAAGGGCCGGCTAATCGTGGTCTTCGGCGCGGGCGGCGACCGCGACCAGGGCAAGCGTGCGGCGATGGGCGCGATTGCCTCGGCCATGGCGGACGTGGTGATCGTTACCGATGACAATCCGCGCAGCGAAGATCCGGCGGCAATCCGCGCGATGGTGCTGGAGGGCGCGCCCGGCGCGACCGAAATCGGATCGCGGCGGGAGGCGATCGGCGCCGCCATTGCGATGGCGGGCCCCGAGGATATCGTGCTGGTAGCGGGCAAGGGGCATGAGCAGGGGCAGATCGTCGGCGATCTCGTGCTGCCGTTCGACGATGTGACCGTAGCGCGGGAGATGGCGGCGTGAGTGTTGCGGCAAAATCTCCCTCCCGCTTGCGGGAGGGGCGAGGGGAGGGCGTGTCCGCGAGCGTCGTACCCTCCGCACAGGCCCTCCCCCAACCCCTCCCGCAAGCGGGAGGGGAGCTTTGAGCCTCTGGACCTCCGCTGAAATCGCCACCACAACGGAAGGGCAGGCGTCCGAGGATTTCGCCGTGACCGGGGTCACCTTCGATTCCCGCGAAGTCGGCCCCGGCGATCTGTTCGTCGCGCTCACCGGCGAGGCGACGAATGGACATCGTTTCCTCGACCAAGCGTTCGTGCGCGGTGCCGCCGGAGCGATCGTCAGCGAGAACACGCCGCACCCGCACGTCCGCGTGCCCGATACGATGGCCGCGCTCGAGGCGCTCGCGATCGCCTCGCGCACCCGCTCCGCCGCGCGGATCATCGGCGTGACCGGGTCGGTCGGCAAAACCAGCACCAAAGAGGCGCTGTTCGCTGCGCTCGATCGTGCGACGCCCGGCGCGGCGCACCGCTCGGTCAAAAGCTATAACAACCATACCGGCGTGCCGCTGAGCCTCGCGCGGATGCCCCGCGACGCGCGCTACGGCGTGTTCGAAATGGGCATGAACCATGCCGGCGAACTCGCGCATCTGACGACATTGGTGCGGCCGCATGTTGCGATGGTCACGGCGATCGCCCCGGCGCACACCGCGTTTTTTCCCGACGAGTCCGCTATCGCCGATGCCAAGGGCGAGATCTTTGCCGGCTTGCAGCCTGGCGGCACCGCGATCATCCCTTACGATAGCCCGCATCGCGACCGGCTGATCGCCGCCGCGCGGCCTTATGCCGCGCATATCGTGACGTTCGGGTTGGAGGCGGGGGCCGATGTCCGCGCGATCGAATCGATGCGCACCGCGACGGGCGCAACCTTCGTCACCGCGCGGCTGGGCGCGCGCGAATTGAGCTTCACCATGGCGCAGCCGGGCATGCATTGGGTGTCCAACGCGCTTGGCGTGCTGGCGGCGGTCGATGCGGTCGGCGGGGATCTGGCGATGGCGGGGCTGGCGCTGGCCGAGCTTGGCGGGCTGCAGGGGCGCGGGGCGCGGTTCACGGCACCGGTCGGTGATGGCACGGCGTTGGTGATCGACGAGAGCTACAATGCCAACCCCGCGTCGATGCGCGCCACGCTAGCGGTGCTCGGCGCCGGCGAGGGGGCGCGGAAAATCGCCGTATTGGGCGAGATGCGCGAGTTGGGCGCGGGTAGTGCCGCCTATCATGCCGCGCTGGCCGAGCCGATCGTTGAAGCGGGCGTTTCGCACGTCGTGCTGATCGGTGCGGAGATGGCTGCGCTTGCGGAAGCGCTTGAGGGGCGCGTGCAATTCGTCCATGTGGCCGATGCCGCTGCCGCCCGGACAAGCCTGATGAACATCCTGGCGCCGGGCGACGCCGTGCTCATCAAGGGATCGAATGGCGTGGGGCTGTCGGCGTTGGTCGCCAGCCTGAAAGCCGGGACAATTTAATGCTGTATGTGATCGCCGAATATCTGGGATTTCCGGGGCTGCTCAATCTGTTGCGCTACCAATCGGTGCGTACCGGCGGGGCGGTGACGATGGCCCTGGTGATCGGGCTGATCATCGGGCCGCGCTTCATCGGCTGGCTGCGCCTGCGCCAGGGCAAGGGCCAGCCGATCCGCGCCGATGGGCCGCAGACGCATCTCGCCAAGCGCGGCACGCCGACCATGGGCGGGCTGATGATCCTGACCAGCATGGGCCTGTCGATCCTGATGTTCATGGATCTGAAGAACCCCTATGTATGGGCATGCCTGTTCGTCACCCTGGGGTTCGGCGCGATCGGGTTTCTCGACGATTACGACAAGGTGCGCAAAGCGAGCACGGCGGGCGTATCGAGCCGCATGCGGCTGCTGGGCGAGTTCGCCATCGCGCTGCTGGCGAGCTGGATGATCGTTGGGCAGAATGGCACGCACCTGTATCTGCCGTTCTTCAGCAACGTCTCGATCGATCTGGGCTATTTCTACATTCTGTTCGCGGCCTTCACGATCGTCGCGTTCGGCAATGCGGTCAACCTGACCGACGGGCTCGATGGGCTGGCGACGATGCCGGTGATCATCGCCTCGGTCGCGTTCATGGTCATCGTGTATCTGGCCGGCAACGTTAAGTTCGCCACCTATCTCGGCATTCCGCATGTGCCCGGGGCGGGCGAACTGGCGATCTTCTGCGGCGCGATCGTCGGCGCAGGGCTGGCCTTCCTGTGGTTCAATGCGCCGCCAGCGGCCGTGTTCATGGGCGATACCGGCAGCCTAGCGCTGGGCGGCGCCCTGGGGGCGATCTCGGTCGTCGCGCATCACGAGATCGTGCTGGGGATCATCGGCGGGCTGTTCGTGATGGAGGCGCTGTCGGTCATCATCCAGGTGTTCTTCTACAAGCGCACCGGGCGCCGCGTGTTCAAGATGGCGCCGATCCATCATCATTTCGAACAGCTCGGCTGGGCCGAGGCAACCGTCGTGATCCGCTTCTGGATCATTGCCTTCGTGCTGGCGCTGGCTGGCTTGTCGACGTTGAAGCTGCGGTGATTACGTCGCCGGCCTGGGCAGGCAAAAGGTACGCCGTGCTCGGGTTGGCGCGCTCCGGCGCGGCGACCGTGCGTGCGCTGGTGGCGAGCGGGGCGGAGGTGGTGGCGTGGGATGCGGATGCGGCGAAGCGTGATGCGCTGGCCACTGTAGTGTTCGAAGACGTCGAAGCGATCGATCTTACCGGCTTCGACGCTTTGGTTGTGTCCCCCGGCGTCCCCCTCAACCGCCACCCGATCGCCGCCAAGGCGCGCGCGGCGGGGGTGCCGATCATCGGCGATATCGAATTGTTCGCGCAGGCGCGCACGTCGCTGCCGGTGCACAAGGTGGTGGGCGTCACCGGCACCAACGGCAAGTCGACGACGGTGTCGCTGATCCACCACATCCTGCAGACGGCCGGCGTGCCCTCGCGACTGGGCGGCAATATCGGTCTGCCTATTCTCGAGCAGGAGCCGCTGCCCGCGAGCGGCGTCTACGTGCTCGAACTGTCGAGCTATCAGATCGACCTCACGCAAACGCTCGATTGCGACGTGGCGGTGCTGCTCAACATCACCCCCGATCACCTCGATCGGTATAGCGGGTTCGACGACTATGCCGCGTCGAAGGCGCGGTTGTTCGCGATGCAGTCTCCGCAAGGGTTGGCTGTCGTCGATTATGCGGCCGAGGCCGAGCACGATGTGCTGGTAGAGGCCGAAGACCCGATCATTCAGTTCATTGCCAATGTGGACGTTGGCGGGGCGACGGATTGGCCGGCCTTGCAGGGCCCCCACAACCTGCTCAACGCCAAGGCCGCCATCGCCGTTGCGCGGCAGCTCGGCGTGCCGGATGCGGCGATCGGCGTGGCGCTGGCCAGCTTCGCCGGCCTGCCGCACCGCATGGAACGCGTCGCCACGATCGACGGGGTCGCGTTCGTCAACGACAGCAAGGCGACCAATCCGGAATCGACCGCGCCGGCGCTGGCCGCGTTTCCGCGTGTTCACTGGATTCTTGGTGGGCAGGCCAAGTCGGACGATCTCGATGCGTGCGCGGCGCAGTTTGGGCATGTCGTGAAGGCTTATACGATCGGCGCGTCAGGCCCGAGCTTCGCCGCGATCCTCGCGCCGCACATGCCGGTCGAGCAGAGCGGCACGCTTGCCGCTGCCGTCGTCAGTGCCGCCGCCAATGCGGTATCCGGCGAAACCGTGCTACTGTCGCCGGCCTGCGCATCGTTCGACCAGTTTCGCGATTTCGAGGATCGTGGCGACCAGTTCCGTGCGCTGGTGGAGGCATTGGCATGACCGACCTGCGCGCGCGTCCCAAGACCGGCCTGTGGACCCGCATGAAGGATCGCGGCGGGCGCGGCGATCGATCGGCGCTGGGCATGTGGTTCTGGGATATTGACCGCGTGCTGCTGCTGCTGGCGTTGCTGCTGATCGCGATCGGGCTGATCGCGGTCGGCGCGGCGTCGCCTGCCGCGGCGCAGCGTTATTCGGACGACAAACATCATATTCCGCCGCTTTTCTATCTGTGGTGGCAATTGGGCTGGGTCGGCGTGTCGCTGCCGGTGCTGTTCGTCACCTCGATGCTGCCGGTGACGGCGGCGCGGCGGATGGCGCTGATCGGCTGCCTGGTGTTCCTCGTGCTGCTGATAGCGGTGCCGGTGATCGGGTTCGAACGCAACGGCGCGACGCGCTGGATCGATTTCGGCATTTCCTCGCTGCAGCCATCGGAATTCCTGAAACCCTTCTTCATCGTCACGGTCGCCTGGCTGCTGTCGCTGCGCGCCAAGGACAATCAGTTGCCGGTGGTGTGGATCACCGGCGGGCTGACCGGGTTCGTCGCGCTGTTGCTGATGCTGCAGCCCGATTTCGGGCAGACGGTGGTGTTCTGTTCGGTGTGGATCGCCTTGCTGATGATCGCGGGCACGCCGGTAAAGGTGATGATCGGGCTGCTCGGCTGCGTGCCGGTCGCGTTGGTCGCGGCCTATCTGTTCTACGATACCGCGCGGGTGCGGATCGATGCGTTCCTGTTCCCGGGCGCCGAGGGCGGATCAGACAATTTCCAGACCAATGCCGCCTATAACGCGATTACCAATGGCGGCTGGCGCGGGACGGGGCCAGGCGGCGGCACGATGAAGTTCCGCCTGCCGGAAGGGCATACCGATTACATCTATTCGGTGATCGGCGAGGAATTCGGGCTGGTCGCCTGCGCGATCATCGCCATTCTGTTCCTGACCATCGTCGTGCGCGTGTTCGTCAAACTGCTCGACGAGCAGGACGAGTTCCGCTTGTACGCCGCCGCGGGGCTGGCGACTCAATTCGGGGCACAGGCGCTGATCAGCATGGCGGTCAATACCGGCATGGCGCCGAGCAAGGGCATGACCTTGCCGTTCATTTCCTATGGCGGCTCGTCGATGATCGCGCTGTCGATCGGCATGGGATTGCTGCTTGCATTCACGCGGCGAAACCCGTTCGTGTCGCGCTCTCCCTATATCGCGCGGTGGAGCGGCGAATGAGGTTCGTTCAATGAGTGGGCAGAAGCATTTCGTATTGGCGGCGGGCGGCACCGGCGGGCACATGGTGCCGGCGGCGTCCCTGGCGCAGGAATTAGGCAAGCGCGGGCATCACGTCTCGCTGATTTCCGACGCGCGCGGGGTGCGCTTTCCTGGCCTGTTCGAAGGCGTGCAAACGCATGTCCTGCCGGCCGGACGGCTGGCGGGCGGGCCAATCGGCTGGGCCAAGGCGATGCGGGCGATGGTCGCCGGGCGCACCCTGGCGATCGAGCTGTACAAGCATCAGAAGCCGGCGGCGGTAATCGGCTTTGGCGGCTATCCCGCGCTGCCCGCGCTGCTGGCCGCGTTCAGCCAGGGCATTCCGACCGCGGTGCACGAGCAGAATGCGGTATTGGGCCGCGTCAATCGGCTGGTGGCCGGGCGGGTCGACGCGATCGCGACCTCCTATGCCAATGTCGAGCGGCTGAAGGACAAATATCGCAGCAAGGCGCATCTCGTCGGTAACCCGGTGCGCGAGGCGGTACTGGCATTGCGCGCGCAGCCTTATCCGTTGCTGGAGGAAGACGGCATCTTCCGCGTACTCGTCACTGGCGGGAGCCAGGGGGCGAGTGTTCTTTCGCAGGTCGTGCCGGACGGCTTGTCGTTGTTGCCGGTCAGCTTTCGCCGCCGCTTGCAGGTGACCCATCAGGCGCGGATCGAGGATATCGACGCCGCCCGGGCGAAATATGCCGAACTGTCGATCGCGGCGGAATTGGCGACCTATCTACCCGACATGCCCGAGCAGCTCGCTTGGGCGCATCTGGTGATCGCGCGTGCCGGGGCCTCGACGTTGGCGGAGCTGACCGTCGCCGGGCGGCCGGCGATCCTGGTGCCGCTGCCCTCGGCGACCGACGATCACCAGACCGTCAACGCCAAGGAAATGACCGTGGCGGGCGGCGCGCGGACGATCGACCAGCGCAGCTTTACGCCGATCGAACTGGCCAAGCAGATGCAACGCCTCGGGCTCGATCCGGCTGCGTTGCAAAATGCCGCCGGCCGCGCGCGCAGTTGCGGGCGGCCCGATGCGGTGCGTGACCTGGCCGACTTGGTCGAGAGTCTGGATGCGCCGCGGGGCGATATGCCGATTGGGTTCAACAAGCCGGTGAAGTTCGGCGACGCGGCGGCGTATGCGTGATGGAATTGGGCGCATGAGGAATTTTGAAGCATGAGGGGTGTCGCAACCGACATCGGCACGATCCATTTCGTCGGCATCGGCGGGATCGGCATGTCGGGCATTGCCGAGGTGATGAAGAACCTTGGCTATGACGTACAGGGGTCGGACGTCGCCGAGGGCTATGTCGTGCAGGGCTTGCGCGAGAAGGGCATCCGCGTGGCGATCGGCCATGCGGCGGAGAATATCGGCGAGGCGGCGGTGCTGGTCACATCGACCGCGATCGTGCGGAGCAACCCGGAAGTGGAGGCAGCGCTGGAGAAGCGCGTGCCGGTGGTGCGGCGCGCGGAGATGCTCGCCGAGCTGATGCGGCTGAAATCGACGGTCGCGGTGGCGGGGACGCACGGCAAGACCACCACCACGTCGATGATCGCCGCGTTGCTGGATGCCGGCGGAGTCGATCCGACGGTGATCAATGGCGGGATCATCAACAGCTATGGCTCAAACGCGCGATTGGGCGCGAGCGACTGGATGGTGGTCGAGGCCGACGAGAGCGACGGCAGCTTCCTGCGCTTGGACGGCACGATCGCGGTGGTGACCAATATCGATCCCGAGCATCTCGATCATTACGGCTCGTTCGATGCGGTGAAGGACGCGTTCGTCGATTTCATCGAGAACGTGCCCTTCTATGGCGCGGCCTTGCTGTGCCTCGATCACCCGGAAGTGCAGGCGATCATCCCGCGGGTGCGCGATCGTCGCGTGGTGACCTACGGTTTCGCCGCCCAGGCCGATGTGCGCGGTGTCAACGTGACGCCGATCCCCGGCGGCAACCGTTTCGAATGCCTGGTGCGCGCGCGCGATGGATCGGTGCGCTCGATCGAGGGGATCGAAATGCCGATGCCGGGGCGGCACAATGTGCAGAACGCACTGGCGGCGATCGGCGTGGCGCTGGAAATGGGCATTCCCGACGAGACGATCCGCACCGGCTTTGCAAAGTTCGGCGGGGTGAAGCGGCGCTTCACCAAGGTTGGCGAAACCGGCGGCGTCACCGTGATCGACGATTACGGGCATCACCCGGTCGAGATCAAAGCGGTGCTGGCGGCGGCGCGCGAGGGCGTGGAGAATCGCGTGATCGCGGTGGTGCAGCCGCATCGCTACACGCGGCTGGGCAATCTAATGGAGGACTTCCAGCAGGCGTTCAACGATGCCGATATGGTGCTGGTGACGCCGGTCTATGCCGCGGGCGAAGCGCCGATCGAGGGCGTGGATGCGGCAGCGTTGGTCGAAGGGCTGAAGCGGCGCGGGCATCGCTCGGCGGCGACCGTGGCGGATGCGGATGCGTTGGCCGGGGTGCTGGCGGAGGTGACGCGGCCTGGCGATATGGTGGTGTGCCTCGGGGCTGGGGATATTACCAAATGGGCGGCTGGCTTGGCGGCTGGCATCGAGGCGAAGCGGTGAGTGGGGCTTCTTCTCTTACTCCCCTCCCGCTTGCGGGAGGGGCTGGGGGAGGGCCTGTCGTGGGCGCTGACCTGTGGACAGGCCCTCCCCTGACCCCTCCCGCAAGCGGGAGGGGGATTGGCGGCCGCGTGACGGCAAACGCGCCACTCGCGCCGCTTGTGTGGTTCAAGTCCGGCGGCGCCGCGCAGTGGCTGTTTGAGCCGCAAGACGTCGCGGATCTCAGCGACTTCCTCGCCGTGCTGGATCCCGCCGTGCCAGTCATGGCGCTCGGTCTCGGCTCGAACATGATCGTCCGCGACGGGGGCGTGCCCGGGGTGGTCGTGCGGCTGGGCAAGCCGTTCGCCAAGGTCGCGGCGCTCGACGCGACGACGCTGCAATGCGGCGGTGGGGCAAGCGGGATCCTGGTGTCTTCCACTGCCCGGGATGCGGGGATTGCCGGTGTCGAATTCCTGCGCTCGATCCCTGGCACGGTCGGTGGGTTCGTGCGGATGAATGGCGGCGCTTATGGGCGCGATACGAGCGAGATCTTGGTAACGTGCGATGTCGTGTTGCGTTCGGGCGAGCTGGTCACGCTGACGGCAGACCAGCTCGATTATACCTATCGCCATTCGAGCTTGCCTGAGGGCTGCGTCGTGGTGAGCGCGACGTTCCGTGGACATCCCGGCGAACCGGCGGCGATCCAGGCGGAGATGGACCGTATCGCCGCGGCGCGCGAAGCATCGCAGCCGTTGCGCTCGAAGACGGGGGGCTCGACCTTCAAGAATCCGGACGGGCACAAAGCCTGGCAGTTGGTCGACGACGCCGGATGTCGGGGGCTGCGGCGCGGCGATGCGCAGGTGAGCGAGAAACATACCAATTTCCTGCTCAATCTGGGGGCGGCGACGAGCGCGGAGATCGAGGCGTTGGGCGAAGAGGTACGGGACAAAGTGAAGGCGCATTCGGGGGTCGAGTTGGAATGGGAAATTCAGCGCGTGGGAGTCACATCGTGAACAAGCTCCACATCGCCGTGCTGATGGGCGGCTGGTCGGCCGAGCGCGAGGTTTCCCTTATGTCGGGCGCCGGCGTCGCCGAGGCGCTGGAATCGCTCGGGCACCGCGTGACGCGGATCGATATGGGGCGGGATGTTGCCGCGCGGCTTAGCGACGCCGCGCCGGATCTCGTGTTCAACGCGCTGCACGGCACGCCGGGGGAAGACGGCGCGGTGCAGGGCATGCTCGATCTGATGGGGCTCAAATACACGCATTCGGGCATGGTCAGTTCGGTGATCGCGATCGACAAGGTGCTGACCAAGCAGGCGCTGGTGCCGCACGGTATCCCGATGCCGGGCGGGCGAATCGTGAGATCCGAAACGCTGTACGACGGCGATCCTTTGCCACGGCCATACGTGTTGAAGCCGGTCAACGAAGGCTCGTCGGTCGGCGTGGCGATCGTCACGGATAGCGGCAATTACGGCAATCCGATCGGGCGCGGCTCGGCGGGGCCATGGGCCGAGTTCGACGAATTGCTGGCCGAGCCGTTCATTCGCGGGCGCGAATTGACCACCGCGGTGCTCGGCGACTGGGCAATGGGCGTGACCGAATTGAAGCCCAAGAGCGGCTTTTACGATTACGATTCCAAATATACCGATGGGATGACCGAGCATGTCTATCCCGCCGACATTCCCGACGAGATCACCGAAGCGTGCAAGGCGCTGGCGCTGGAATCGCATCGGCTGTTGGGGTGCAAGGGTTGCTCGCGCTCGGATTTCCGCTGGGACGACGAGCGCGGCGTGGACGGGCTGTTCCTGCTCGAGGTGAACACGCAGCCGGGTATGACGGCGCTGAGCCTGGTGCCGGAACAGGCGCGGCATAACGGTCTGCGCTATGCCGAGCTGGTGCAGAAGATCGTCGACGAGGCGATGGCGTGACGCGACCAACCCCACCGTCATTCCCGCGCAGGCGGGGATCCATACTGGCTGACGCCCGGCCTCTTGCTCCGGCGCTGCAGCTTATGGATCCCCGCCTGCGCGGGAATGACGTGTTGGTGGGGGAAGCACTCTCATGAGCAGCCGCACCCTCAAGCGCAGCCCGGCGCGGCGGCCGGTGCAGAAACGCAAGGTGCAGCGCGTGTCGATGATCGACCGCACGATCGCGGCATTGCCGATCAGCGAAGCGACGCTGCACCGCGTGGCGACCTGGACGATCACCGGCGCGGTGGTCGCCGGGCTCGGCACGATGGCGGTATGGGCCGGCGTGCCCGCGGCGATCGGTACGGCCATGGCCGAGGGCGTCGGGCGGGCCGGCTTCCGGGTCGACAAGATCGAGCTGACCGGCCTGTCGCGGATGGATCGCATGTCGGTCTATGCCGTCGCGCTCGACCAGCAATCGCGCGCCATGCCGCTGGTGCGGCTGCAGGATGTGCGGGCGAAGCTGCTGCAATATGGCTGGGTGCAGGACGCGCATGTCTCGCGCCGGCTGCCCGATACTTTGCTGGTGCATATCGTCGAGCGCAAGCCGACTGCGGTGTGGCAGGATAAGGGGCAATTGTCGCTGATCGGATCGGACGGCGTGTGGCTGGAGCCGGTGCGGCCGGACGCGATGCCGGACCTGCCGCTGGTCATCGGGCCGGGCGCGAACACGCAGGAAGCGGCGTATCAGAAATTGCTCGGCGCGGCACCGGCGCTGCGCCCCATCGTCAAGGCGGCGACCTGGGTTGGCAACCGGCGGTGGAACCTGACCTTCGAGAGCGGCGAGACGCTCGCGCTGCCCGAGGGCGAGAAGGCGGCCGCGACGGCGCTGACCAAGTTCGCGCAGTTGGACGGGGTGAAACCGCTGCTTGGCAAGGGCTGGCTGCGTTTCGACATGCGCGATCCGAGCAAGCTGGTCGCGCGCAAGCCGGGCGACAGCGCCGGCCGGGCGATCACTGATCCGAATGACGCCGGGGCTGCGGCACAACCTGCGGTGATTGAAGCGAAAAAGCGTGTAGGCTTGGCGGGGCAAGGATAACAGGCATGGCGAAAACGGCACCAGAGGGATTGATCACGGCGCTCGATATCGGGTCGTCAAAGGTTTCGGCGATGATCGCGCAGAAGGGCGATGGCGGCGAGCTGATCGTGCTGGGCACCGGGCAGCGCGAAAGTCGGGGAGTCAAGCGCGGCTATATCGCCGATGCCGATGCGACCGAGGCGGCGGTGCGCGAGGCGGTCGAACAGGCCGAGCGGATCGCCGGGGTCAACATCCAGAACGTATGGGTGAGCTTCTCGGCCGGTGGGCTGGTCAGCGACGTCGCGTCGATCGAGTTCGAGCTGGGCGGGCACCGGGTGGAGCAATCCGACATCGATGCGCTGCTGCACGCGGGCCGTGAATCGATCGATCCTGCCGGGCGCATGGTGCTGCACGCGCAGCCGGCGCTCTATACGCTAGATGGCTTGACCGGGGTGAAGAAGCCGCTCGGGCTGCATGCCGATCGATTGGGCGTGCATATTCACGTCGTCGCGGCCGATGGCTCGCCGGTGCGCAATCTTGGCCTGTGCGTCGCCAATGCGCATCTCGAGGTCAAGTCGATCATCGCGGCGCCGGTGGCGACGGGCATGGCGTGCCTCAGCGACGAAGAGCGCGAGCTAGGCGTCGCGCTGGTCGAAATGGGCGCGGGGATCACCAACGTGTCGCTGTTCGCCGGCGGCATGCTCGTCGGCCTCACCTCGATCCCGTTCGGCGCGCAGGATATTACCGATGACATCGCCAGCGCGTTCGGCACGAGCCGGGCGCAGGCCGAGCGCATGAAGTGCTTCTACGGATCGGCCAATGCGTCACCGCGCGACAATCACGACATGATCGACGTCGCACCGATCAGCGCCGAGGACGGGCAGGGCGATGGCACGCGGATTACGCGGGCGCAGCTGATTGCGGTGATCCGCCAGCGGCTCGATCATTTGATCGGCGAAGTTCAGAAGGCGCTTACCGAGCTGAAATTCTCCGGGCCGGTCGGCCGGCAGGTAGTGCTGACCGGCGGTGGAGCCGAATTAAAGGGTGTAGCCGATTACGCGCAGCAAGCGTTGGGACGTTCGGTACGTGTCGGACGGCCGCGCGGTTTGACCGCTTTGCCCGAGGCGCATTCCGGGCCGGCGTTCGCGACACTAGCGGGGCTGGCTTTCTATGCCGCATCTGATCCCGTCGATCTGCGCTCGCTGGCGGGCAAGCACCAGACCGTGCACCGACCCAAAGGCTTTGGCGTGATCCGACGATTGATCGCGATGGCGCGGGCGAATTATTGAGCTTTTACGACATGCGGTATCTTTGGCGCTGGAATCAGCCCTACTGATAGTGCAGAACGCATTGTAATTAATCATGTGTGCCGGGGTATTGGTGCACGTTGGAGACAAGACCATGAGCATCGAATTTCTGGCTCCGGAAGTCGACGAGCTGACCCCGCGTATCGCCGTGATCGGCGTGGGCGGCGCCGGCGGCAACGCGATCGCCAACATGATCCGCGCCGAAGTGCAGGGCGTGGACTTCCTCGTCGCCAACACAGACGCGCAGGCGCTGAAGCAGTCGAGCGCCTCGCAGCGCATCCAGCTTGGCGCCAAGATCACGCAGGGCCTGGGTGCCGGCAGCCGGCCGGAAATCGGCCGCGCGGCGGCGGAAGAGACGATCGACCAGCTCGCTAAGACGCTTGAGGGCAGCCACATGGTGTTCATCGCCGCGGGCATGGGCGGCGGCACCGGTACCGGTGCTGCTCCCGTCATCGCCAAGGCGGCGCGCGACATGGGCATCCTGACCGTCGGCGTGGTGACCAAGCCGTTCGCGTTCGAAGGCAGCCGCCGCGCCAAGGCCGCGGATGCGGGCATCGAAGAACTGCAGAAATATGTCGATACGCTGATCGTCATCCCCAACCAGAACCTGTTCCTGGTCGCCAACGCGAATACGACGTTCAAGGAAGCGTTCCAGATGGCGGACGAGGTTCTGCAGCAGGGCGTGCGCGGCATCACCGATCTGATGGTCATGCCCGGCCTGATCAACCTCGACTTTGCCGACGTCCGTTCCGTCATGCAGGAAATGGGCAAGGCGATGATGGGCACGGGCGAAGCATCGGGCGACAATCGCGCGATCGAAGCAGCGTCGATGGCGATCGCCAATCCGCTGCTCGACGGCGTGTCGATGAAGGGCGCCAAGGGCGTGATCGTGTCGATCACCGGCGGCGACGACATGCGGCTGCTCGAAGTCGACGAAGCGGCGAACCATATCCGCGAGCTGGTCGATGAAGACGCCAACATCATCTGGGGTTCGGCGTTCAACCCGGACCTGGAAGGCAAGATCCGCGTCTCGGTCGTCGCGACTGGAATAGAGGCAGTCGCGCGCGTGGAAACTCCCGCACCGGCGACGCGTGCGTTCACCTTCGCCACACCTAAGAAGGCAGAAGAGCCGGTGCCCGCCCCCACGCCTGCACCGGAAGCGGTCGCCCCGTTGGTCGAGCCGATGCCGACGATGGAAGACGCCTCGGGCAATATCGAGCAGGACGATGACGAACTGGTGCTGGGCAGCGACGCCGTCGCGCCGCCCGTGCGCGCGCCGCTGACGTTCGGCGACGAGCCCGAAGCCAAGCCAGCGCAGGACGTGGCGGATGGCAGCCAGCGTCGCCGCTGGTTGTCGCCGGGCGCGCCGCAGGCCGAGCCGGCCGCGGAAGAAGCCGCCGCGCCGATCGCGCCGGCGCCGCGCGTCAAGCTGGGTGGCACGTTGTTCGAGCGCATGTCGGGCGCCAATCGCGGCGCGGCGCGCGAGGACGAAGCGGACAAGGATCCGCTGGATATCCCGCGTTTCCTGCATCGCCAGAACAATCAGTGAGCTGAGGCGGACGGACGCGACCGGCCAAGCGACCCGCTTGTCGCCGGTGCGCGTCGGTCCGTCGCGCGGGTGCGGCCTTGGCCATTGCCGGTTCACCTGCGCTGGCGTCTAGCTGACTTTCCGATGACCCGTTCGCGCTTTTCCCGCTTGGCCATTGCCGTTGCCGCGCTGCCCCTGGGGGTGGCGAGTCCGGGGGCAGTCGCGCAGACCGTATTTGTGCAGCCGGCGACGCCGGATGCCGATGCGCTGGCCAATGAAATGCGCACGCTGGCGGCCAATCCCGGCGATATCAACGCGATGGTGCGGGCGGGCGAATTGACGCTCAAGCTCGACGATGCGACCGCCGCGGCGGGCTTCTTCGCGCGCGCCGAGCGGATCGATCCGAGCAATCCGCGCATCAAGGCCGGCCGCGGGATGATCGCGGTGCAGGCCGGGCGGCCGGGCGAAGCGCTGCGGCTGTTCGCGGAGGCCGAAGCGTTGCGTGGCGACGTACGGCGCTTCGCCGCCGATCGCGGTTTGGCCTACGATCTGATCGGCGAGCAGGAGCGCGCGCAACGCGATTATCGGCTGGCGCTGCGGGATGGCCCGGCAGACGAGACGTTGCGCCGCTACGCGCTGTCGCTGGGTATTTCCGGCAAGCGCGACGAGGCGTTGCAGGTGATCGATCCGCTGCTGCGGCGCAGCGATCGTGGCGCGTGGCGCACGCGCGCGTTCATCCTGGCGATGACCGGCGACAGCAAGGGCGCGGAACGGATCGCCGCGAGCATGATGCCGGGCGGATTGGGGCAGGGACTGCAGCCGTTCTTTGCGCGACTGCCGACCTTGTCGCCGGTGGATCGCGCCTTTGCGGTGCATTTCGGCGAGGTGCGGCCGACGCCGCAACGGCTGGCCGATGCGCGGATGACGCCGCGGCTACCGATCTTACAGCCTGAACCGGGGCGGTCGATCGCGATGGCGGCGGTGAGCCTTCCGGTCCGGCCGGTGAAGGAAGATCGCAAAACCCGCCGTGATCGGGAAAAGCGCGAGAAACAGCAGAGAAACCGGATCCAGGTGGCGAGCGTACAGCCGCCGGTGCCGTTGCCACAACCGCCGGCGTACCAGGCGCCAGCCCCGCAGATACCTGCCTATCAAGTGGCGTCCGCGCCGCCGGCCTATCGTCCGCCAGTGGCCGTGGCGCCGTCCTATCGGGCGGCGGTCAGCCAGTTGCCGACGTATCGGCCGCCTTCCACTCCCGGATCCACGGTCGCCGCAGCCAGCGTCGCTACCGTCGTGCCGAGCGCGAGCCGGCCGGCCGAGCCTGTGCGTCGAGCCGATGTGACGCCGGTGCGCGCCACGCCTGATCTCTATCGGGCCGCGCCGGCGACACGTACACCAGTTCCCGTAATACCGGCTGTCGAAACGCCGGTACGCGCGGTGCCGCCCGCGGCGAGCATCGCACAGGTGGTGACGCCGACACCGGTGGTGGTTGCCGCCGGCCCGACCCCAGCGCCCGTACAGATCACCGCGGCGGCGACGGTACCGCTAGCAACGCTGCCATCACCTGCCGCCGTCACGCCGTCACCCGCCACCGTGGTCGCTGCCGTCACACCGGCGCCCGCGCCCGTCGCGGCGGCTGCGACGCCTGCACCGGTGCCGGTCGAGGTTGCCGCCGTATCGCCGGAGATCCTGCCGCCAGTGCCCGGCCCGGCCAAGGGCGAGGATTCGATCCTGGCCAAGATCATCGCCAATATCACCGTTCCTGGCTCCGAGTTGGATGTCGCCCCGGTCGAGCCCGTGCCGCAGCCGGTACAGGTGGCGTCGGCGAGCGTGGTGGCGCCGGTCGCCGTCGTGCGCGCGCCAACGCCGTCGGCCGCGATGGCCGATGCGCGCGCGGCGGATCGGCTAGCAAACGACAAGGCGCTGGCCGAAACCAAGCGGCTGGCCGACAAGAAGCTTGCCGACGCCAAGAAGGCGGCGGAGACCAAGAAGGTGGCCGAGGCCAAGAAGCTCGCCGACGCGAAGAAATTGGCCGAGGCCAAGAAGGCGGAAGAGCTCAAGAAGAAGAACGACCCCAAATTGCTCGAGCCGGCGCGCGTGTGGGTGCAGGTGTCGGGCGGAGCGAACGAGGGGGATCTCCCGAAGGAATGGGCGCGGCTGCGCACCAAGGCGCCGCTTGCATTCAAGGGCAAGGCCGGCTGGACGACGCCGCTGCGCGCCACCAACCGCGTGCTGGCCGGCCCGTTCAAGACCGATGCGGAAGCGCGCTCGTTCGTCAACGCGCTGTCCAAGGAGGGGCTATCGGCGTTTACCTTCACCAGCGAGGCCGGGCAGAAGGTGTCGAAATTGGCGGGGAAGTGATCGGCCACTAGCTATCCGCTATACAGCAGTGCTTACCCGGCGAAGGCCGGGGCCCCGTCGCGATGGCCGCTGTAACAGGTCGCAACGCACGATCATCGCCGTTGCGCGACTGGGCCCCGGCTTTCGCTTGAGTGGTACTTTTGCTGAGAAATACTCGCCGACTTGTTCCGGCGGCGTGGGTGCCGCATGTGCACCGGCGGTAGGGTTTGCGGGCGGTGGACCCCCGAACAAGCTCGGAGTGACGAATTTTGGTGGAATGGCGTGATACGCAGACAGGGCAGTTGAACCGGTTCGCGCCATGGGCGTCCGATCCGGCGGCGAGCCGCGGGCGCCTGCATCGCGAGCATAGCGAGACCATTCGCGGTCCACGCGACGTCTTCCAGCGCGATCGCGACCGTATCGTCCATTCGATCAGCTTCCGTCGGCTTCGCCACAAGACACAGGTGTTCCTGTCGCCCGACGGCGATCATTTCCGCGTGCGCCTGACCCACAGCCTGGAGGTCGCGCAGATCGGCCGCACGATCGCCCGGGCGCTGGGGCTCAACGAGGATCTCACCGAAGCTTTGTGCCTGGCGCATGATATCGGCCATCCGCCGTTCGGCCATGCCGGCGAGGATGCGCTGGAAGCGGCGTTAGCCGGCCATGGCGGGTTCGATCATAACGGCAACACGCTGCGCGCGCTGATGATCATCGATTCGCCGTATCCGCGCTGGTCGGGGCTCAATCTGACCTGGGAGACGCTGGAAGGGCTGGCCAAGCATAACGGGCCGATCCATGCACCCGGCTGGGCGCTGGCCGCAGCGGATGCGGCGTTTCCGCTCGAATTGACGCGTTGGCCCAGCCTGGAGGCGCAGGTCGCGGCGATCGCCGACGATATCGCGTACGATAATCACGACATCGACGATGGCCTGCGCGCCGGATTGCTCAGCATGGAGCAGATCATGGCCGTGCCGGTGGTGGCGGAAGGCTGGGCGGCGACCTGCACGCGCAATGCCGATCTTGCGCCCGAACGGTTGGTCGGCGAACTGATCCGCAGCCAGATCGGGCGCATGGTCAACGATGTCATCGCCGAGACCGAGACGCGGCTGGCGGCGGCACGGATCGAGACCGCGGCGGACGTGCGGCTGGCGGGGCAGATGGTCGGCTTTTCCGCCGCGATGCGCGACAGCGAACGCGACCTGAAACGCTTCATGTATGCGAACCTGTATCATCACCCGCGCCAGCTGGAGGCGGCGCAGGCGGCACATGAGGTGGTGGCAGGGTTGTTCGCGGCGTATCGCGCGGATCCGGCGGCAATGCCGGGGGATTGGTCGGGGCGTGTGCCGGTCGAGGAGCCCGACCGCAGCCGGCACATCGCCGATTTCATCGCCGGGATGACCGATCGCTATGCGGTGACGCGCTATCGCGAGGTGGTCGGCCCGGTCGATCTGCCCGAAGGATTCTGACGCGTCGCCGGCCGGTCGTTGATCGACCGGCCGGCGATGCGAGGGATCAGCGCGACGCCAGCGTGGTGGAGCCGCCGGTCTTGGCCGAGGCGGTCTTGAACGACACGGGCACGCCACCCGAGAAGCCACGCACATGGTTGCCACGAACGGTCAGCGAGAAATCGCGGCCCGACGGATAGGCGCGACCCGACAGGACGGTCTTATCGCCCTGGTCGACCGAGGTGTAGATGAAGGTCTCGCCATCGCGTGTGAAACTGCGCTTGGGCGCGTCTTCGGCCGAGGCGACGGCGGGGATGGCGATGGCGGCGAGCAGAGCGGCGGTGAGGAACTTGTTCATCTGTCTGGTCCTTTCGATTGGGTCGAAAGCCGGATCCAGCACCCTGTCCTGCGGTCGTGTCGTTGCTTGTTGAGGCGATCATATTGCAGTGCAGCATGAACCCAATCGCAAAGAACGCGAATGCGGATGCACGAAATGCAATCGTGCATCCGGCGCAAGCGAAAGCAGGCGGCGGCGATCGCCTGCCCGGCGATCAGGGCGGGCATTATGTTTGTCGGCGTTTTAGGGGGCCCACCGAGACGTTTAATCATTTTGCTCGAGACGGAAATTTCAACCGCAGCGCATACTTTGCCTTGGAGAATTTGTGGCAGAATAATACGAATTTGGGCAAGAAAGTGATATACGCATCAAGGTAAATTATCGAGAATTATCAATGCGACCAGTGTGCTTGAAGTCTTCTATTCGATCAACGGGCGTAGTTTTTTGCGGAGATCCCCAAATCAGGGTGGAGTGAAATAATGAACGAGATCGAGGCCGGTAATCTATTGTCGGAAATCGGTGGGATGGTTGTCCGGGAAGCATCGTTGGAGGACGCATCTGCACTTCTCTATGCAGAAGTAGAGGATGGCGTAGTAAGCACTGCGATATTCAGAGAACGAAGCGATTTCGTAGAATATCTGTATAGCAGCCATGATCTGGCGATGAGAGTTCTCGATTTTTGGTATAAGGCAGTTGAGGGGAAAAAGTGGGCCGCGTTGCTTCTGACTACCGATGGAAAAAAATTCGATGTGCGCTTCCAGTACCCCGAGGATTGGGGGGACGACGACGAGGTGGAGCGACGAGAAAAAATGCTTTTGGAAAAATTCGGCAATAAGAAGGTCCAGTATCCGTCCATACAGGATTTCGTTTAACTCGGCTGCGTTCCGATAGGTTACACTCTTTCCATTCGCTCGTTCTGGGCGAGCGTTTGAGTCCCCGGCGCCCATCCGCTAAGGCCCGCGCTCGCTTACAGGTTCGGAAACACCCATGACGCTCTATACCAGGTTCGCCGCGCATCTCGATGCCATCCTCGATACGCTCGTTGCCGCGGGCGATCTGCCCGAGGGGCTCAACCGCACCGCCGTGACGGTGGAGCCGCCGCGCGATACGACGCATGGCGATCTCGCGACCAATGCCGCGATGGTGCTGGCCAAGCCTGCCGGCACCAACCCGCGTGCGCTGGCCGAGAAGATCGCGGCCAAGCTCGGTGAACTGGACGAAGTCGAGGCGGTGTCGGTCGCCGGGCCGGGCTTTATCAATCTCTCGCTGACCGAGGATACGTGGCGTGCCGAGCTGTCGGCGATCACCGATGGCGGCGACGATTACGGTCGCTCTGCGCGCGGGCGGGGGACGACGGTGAATATCGAATATGTCTCGGCCAACCCGACGGGGCCGATGCATATGGGGCATTGCCGCGGCGCGGTGGTCGGCGATGCGCTGGCCAGCCTGCTGGAATTCGCCGGTAACACAGTGATCCGCGAATATTATGTCAACGATGCCGGTGGGCAGGTCGATACGCTCGCCCGCTCGGTGCACCTGCGGTATCGCGAGGCATTGGGCGCGACGATCGAGATCCCGGAAGGCCTGTATCCGGGCGATTATCTCGTGCCGGTCGGGCAAGCCTTGGCGCAGGAATTTGGCGACAAATATGTCGATGCGCCGGAAGATCAGTGGCTGGTGCTGTTCCGCAAGAGCGCGGTGGCGGCGATGCTGGTGCTGATCAAGGCGGATCTGGCGCTGCTCGGCATCCATCATGACCTGTTCTCGTCGGAAGCGGAGCTGCAGGCGGCGGGCAAGCCCGAGGAAGCCGAGAAGGAGCTGCGCGCGCGCGGGCTGATCTATGACGGCGTGCTCGAGGCGCCCAAGGGGCAGGAGCTGGAGGATTGGGAGCCGGTGGTGCTGCCCTTGTTCCGCTCGACCCAGTTCGGCGACGACCAGGATCGCCCGATCCGCAAGTCGAGCGGCGCGTGGACCTATTTCGGCGCCGATCTCGCCTATCACTATCAGAAGGCGCAATCGGCCGACGCGCTGATCGACATCTGGGGTGCGGATCATGCCGGCACGGTCAAGCGCATCGTCGCGGCGGTGCAGGCGTTGACGGGCGGCAAGACGCGGTTCGACGTCAAGCTGGTGCAGATGGTGCGTCTGCTGCGCGGCGGCGAGCCGGTGAAAATGTCGAAGCGCTCGGGCAATTTCGTGACGCTGGCCGATGTGGTCAACGAGGTTGGCAAGGATGTCGTCCGCTTCACCATGCTGACGCGCAAGGCCGATGCGCAGATGGATTTCGATTTCGCCAAGGTGGTGGAAGCGTCGAAGGACAATCCGGTCTTCTATGTGCAATATGCCCATGCCCGGATCGCCTCGCTCAAGCGCAAGGTGGCGGAGGCCGGGATCGGCTGCGCGTCGATCGATTTGTCCCAGCTTGATACACAGGAATTGGCCCTGGTGAAGCTCGCCGCGCAGTTCCCGCGGGTCGTCGATACCGCCGCACTGGCGCGCGAGCCGCATCGGATTGCGTTTTATCTCTATGACTTGGCAGCATCGCTCCATGCCTTGTGGAATGCCGGCAAAGACGATCCCGCGCGCCGCTTCCTGATCGCGGATAATGCCGCATTAACGTGCGCGCGGCTTTTCTTGGCCGACGCAATCGGGCAAGTTATCCGCAACGGGCTCGGCATCATGGGGGTGCAGGCGGTCCAGGAGATGTGACGATGGCGACGTCCAGCGATTATGATACGCGCGACGAGGATCGGCTGCCCTGGCTCGAGACGGTCGACGACGATTACCGTGACGGCCCCAGCATCACGCGCATCGTCATGCTGCTGGCGATTGGGCTGGCGGTGATCGCGGCGGCGATCTTCGGTTACCAATATTATCAAAAGGCGCGCGGCTCGGATGGCAATGGTCAGCTGATCGCCGCGCCCGACGGCGAGTATAAGACCAAGCCGGACGAGCCCGGCGGGCTTCGCGTGGAGGGCGAAGGCGACAGCGCGATCGCTACCAGCGACGGGAGCGCGACCAACAATGCCACGATCAACGTCGAGGCGGTGCCCGAGGCGCCGATGGTCGGCACCAGGGCGAGCGGCAAGGCTAGCGGCGGCACCGGCACCGATAAAGCGGTGGTTGCTGTGCCCGTCTCCGGCGGCAAGCTGACGGCAGCGCCGACCGGGCCGGGCAAGCTACCCGCCGCGGGTGGCGCGTCGGGCGGCGCACTGGTCCAGCTCGGGTCGTTCGCCAGCGAGGGTGAGGCCAATGCCGCGTGGACCAAATCGTCGAAGCGCTTCGAATATCTGGCGCCACTGGGTAAATCCGTGCAGCAGGCCGAGGTGAATGGGCGCAAAGTGTACCGGTTGCGCGTCAATGCGGGCAGCGCAGGGCAGGCAAATGCGCTGTGCGGCAAGCTCAAGGTGGCGGGCGAGGCCTGCTTCGTGGCGAAGGACTAGCGACAACTAACTATTCCCCTCCCTGGAAGGGAGGGGCTAGGGGTGGGTCGCTCTCCCCAAGCGCCGGATTTGCGGAGGCGAACCCACCCCCAACCCCTCCCTTCCAGGGAGGGGAGAAGTGCAGGCATATGATCCCCGTCATCTTTGGCCTGTCTGGCCTTACCCTCACGCCCGCCGAGCGCGCCTTCTTCGCCGCCGCGGAGCCGGCCGGCTACATCCTGTTCAAGCGCAATATCGCGACGCGGGCGCAGGTCCGCGCACTGACCGACGATTTGCGGGCGCTCGCCGGGCGGGACGATCTGGCCATCCTGATCGATCAGGAGGGCGGGCGCGTGGCGCGGATGCAGCCGCCGGAATGGCCGGCGTTCCCGGCCGGGCCGGCGTTCGACAAATTGTACGAGACCGCGCCGATCAGCGGCATCGAGGCGGCGCGCGCCAATGCTGAGGCGATCGCGCTGACGCTCGCCGAGGTGGGCATCACCGTCGACTGCCTGCCGCTGCTCGACGTCGCGCAGGCTGACACGACCGAAGCGATTTCGGCCCGGGCGCTGGGGCGTGAACCGATGCGCGTCGCGGCAATGGGGCGTGCAACGCTCGACGGGCTGCAGCGCGGCGGCGTGGTCGGCGTGGTCAAGCATATGCCGGGACACGGGCGCGCCCGCGTGGATTCGCACCTGCTGCTGCCGACCGTCACCGCCTCCGACGCGGAGCTGGAAATCGATCTGGCGCCATTCATCGCGCTGAAGGGCGCGGTGATGGGGATGACCTCGCATATCGTGTTCGAGGCGTGGGATGCCGAGCGGCCGGCGACCTTGTCGCCGATCGTGATCGAGCAGATCATCCGCCAGCGCATCGGATTCGACGGGCTGCTGATGACCGATGATATCGACATGAAGGCGTTGAGCGGCACCGCGGGCGACAAGGCGGCTGGGGCGATCTCCGCAGGCTGCGACCTGGTGCTCGATTGCTGGGGGCGGATGGACGAGATGGAGGAGATCGCCTCGCGGCTGTCGCCGATCTCGGATGTGTCGCGCGCGCGGCTGGACCGGGCGATGGCGACGATTGCGGGCGTGCGAGGGCAGGGGGATCTGGCGGCGTTGATCGCCAAGCGGGATGCGTTGTTGGCGGTGGCGTGAATTCCTCCCCGGAACGGGGAGGTGGCATGCGCAGCATGACGGAGGGGGTGGGCCGGCAACGCTACGGTTGCGCTGCCGGCCCACCCCCTCCACCAGCTTCGCTGGTCCCCCTCCCTGTTCCGGGGAGGATTTGCTAGCGTTGCGTTTATGGATAGCGACGACACCCTCACGCTCGACATCGATGGCTGGGAAGGGCCGCTGGATCTGCTGCTCGGGCTGGCGCGACACCAGAAGGTGGATCTGCGCGAGATTTCCATCCTCGCGCTGGTCGATCAATATCTGCGCTTCGTCGAGCAGGCGAAGTCGTTGAAGCTAGAACTGGCGGCGGACTATCTGGTGATGGCGGCGTGGCTGGCCTATCTCAAATCGGCGCTGCTGCTGCCGCGCGATCCGACCGTCGAGCCCGATCCCGACGAACTGGCGCTGCGCCTGCAACTGCGGCTCGAACGGCTCAATGCGATGCGCGAAGGCGGTGCGCGGTTGATGGCGCGCGATCGCATCGGGCGCGACGTGTTTCCGCGCGGCGCCCCCGAAGGGCTGCGCACGGTGCGCAAATCGCTGTGGCAGGCAGAACTGTACGACCTGATCGCCGCTTATGGCCGGATTACCGCGCGCACCCGGCCGGTGATGCACGTCGTCGCCGATCGGCATGTGATGACGCTGGAGGCGGCGCTTGAGCGGGTGTCGCGGTTGCTCGGCATGACGGTCGAGTGGGGGGTGATCGAGAGTTTCCTGCCGGACACTGCCAGCGGGGCGTTCCGCAAGTCCGCGCTTGCCTCGAGCTTCGTCGCGGCGCTCGAGTTGGCGCGGCAGGGGCGGGTGGAGTTGCGGCAGAAATCGCCGTTCGCGCCATTGTATCTTAGGTCGCCGGCATGAGCGCGCCGGACGATCTGCAGCGTGCAGTGGAAGCCGTGTTGTTTGCCGCTACGGAGCCGATGACCGCCGAGGCGATCGCCACGCATCTTAACGGCGCGCGCGGCATCGGCGCTGCGCTGGATGCGGTACAGGCGACCTATGCCGGGCGCGGCGTGGAGCTGGTGCGGCGTGGCGAGCGCTGGCATTTCCAGACCGCGCCCGATCTCGCGCATCTGTTGCGTCGCGATCGCGAGGAGCCGCGCAAGCTGAGCCGCGCGGGAATCGAGACGCTGGCGATCATCGCCTATCACGAACCCGCGACGCGCGCGGAAATCGAGGCGATCCGCGGCGTGCAGATCAGCAAGGGCACGATCGACGTACTGATGGAGGCGGGCTGGGTGCGCCCGGCGGGACGGCGCGAAGTGCCGGGCCGACCCTTGCTTTACGCCACGACGCCCGATTTCCTGGCGCATTTCGGGCTGGCCAGTCGGCGCGACCTGCCGGGGCTCGACGACCTCAGGGCGGCAGGCCTGCTCGATCCTGTCGACCTCGCTTTCGATCAATTGGGCAATCAATCAGAGGCCGATGAGACGGAGGTAGCAAGCATCGACGAACAGGACTAGATGGGGGCCGAAATCAGGAGATTCTGTTATGGGTAGCCTTAGTATCTGGCACTGGCTGATCGTCGGTGTGCTTGTCATGCTGCTGTTCGGCAAGGGCCGTTTTTCCGACATGATGGGCGATGTCGCCAAGGGGCTGAAAAGCTTCAAGAAGGGCATGGCGGACGAGGAAGACGAGCGTCCCGTGACGCCGCCGTCGAGAATCGACGCGAAGCCTGCTGCGCCGGCCGCCGAACCGGCATTCGACCGCGATGGCGAAAAGCTGCGCGAGGAGCGCCCGTAAGCAGATCCGCTGCTGAACTTGCGTCAGCATCCCGGCGCGGGCGGATGAGTCATCCACGCCGTTCGATTTGGCAATGACCGCACCTGGACCCTGAAAGCGTTCAGGGTGACGGTTTCGTATAGAGTGACCGAATGTTCGACGTCGCGCCTACCGAATTGCTGCTGGTTGCGCTGGTCGCGCTGGTCGTGATCGGCCCCAAGGATCTGCCCAAGGCGATGCGCTTCGTGGGCTATTGGGTCGGTCGCGCGCGCAGCGTGATGCGCCAGTTCCGCTCCGGTTTCGACAGTATGGTCCGCGAGGCCGAGCTGGAGGAAATGGAGAAGAAGTGGGCGGCGGAAAATGCTCGCATCATGGCCGAGCATCCCGCCCCGGCGATGCTGCCACATGCCAGCGATACTCCTGCGGTAGTCGAGCATGACGATGGCGAGGCCGCGCCGGTAATGGTCGAACAACCAGCCTTTGCACCCGATCCACCACCGCCGCCGGCGCTGCCCGCGCCGGTGCAAGGCGAGATGGCGCTGCCGGATACGGCTAGTCCCGTGGCCACTGCCGAGTCCGGCGAAGGTGAGCCCGTCCCGGCCAAGAAGCCGCGCAAGCCGAAAGCCGCATCGTGAGCGACGTACCCGAAACCGAGATCGACGCATCGCGCGCGCCATTGCTCGATCACCTGATCGAATTGCGGCGCCGGTTGCTATATTGCGCCATTGCGCTGGCGCTGACCTTCGGCATCGCTTTCTATTTCTCGCGGCCGATCTTCAGCTTTCTGGTCCACCCGCTGGTCGCGGCGGGGCAGAACAAGATCATCTATACGCAGATTTTCGAAGCTTTCTTCGTCCAGATCAAGGTGGCGTTCTTCGCCGGCATGATGGCGGCCTTCCCCGTGATCGCCAACCAATTATGGCAATTCATCGCGCCGGGCCTGTACCGCCAGGAAAAGCGCGCCTTGCTGCCGTTCCTGCTAGCGACTCCGGTGCTATTCCTGATGGGCGCGAGCCTGGCCTATTTCATCGCCGTGCCAATGGCGCTGCATTTCCTGCTTTCCTATCAAGGTGATCTTGGCGGGATCCAGCAGGAGGCTTTGCCCTCGGTCGCCAATTATCTCGATTTCGTGATGCAGTTCCTGTTCGCGTTTGGCCTGTCGTTCCTGCTGCCGGTGCTGCTGATGCTGCTCGAGCGCGCCGGGATCGTGACGCGCAAACAACTGATCAGCGCGCGGCGCTATGCCATCGTCGGCGCGTTTGCGATCGCCGCAGTGCTGACGCCGCCCGATATCGGCTCGCAGCTGTTGCTCGCGATCCCGCTGACCCTGCTCTACGAACTGGCGTTGATCGGCATCTGGTTCACCGAGCGCAAGCGCGCCAAGGTGGCGGCCGAATCCGCGGAGACGGTCTGAGGCCTATTTCGGGGCGACCCAGGCTGGCCCGCTGAACAGGAAGCTTGGGCGCAACAGCCCGCCAATGCCGATCTCGCTGATGCCGGCGGAACGCTCGACATGGATGGCGAGCAGATTCTCGCTGCCGGGTTTGATCTGGCCGGCCAGATCGAAGGTTACCGGTTTGGAGAATTGGCGGCCGCTCGTGCCGACCAATTTGCCGTTGAGCCACACAGTGGCGGTGTCGTCGAAGCTGCCGAGAAACAGCGACACGGTCTTGCCCGCCACCGCCGCTGGCGCCTGGAAACGATAGCGATACCATACCGCGCCGTCCGGCTTAACCAGGCGTTGCGCATCCCAGGTCAAGGAATAGGTCTTGGTCGGGGCGAAGCCGGCCTCGTTGGTCTCCGCGCGGTCATAGCCGCGCCGCAGACCTTCGGCCTCGGTCGCGAAGGCGGTCTGTAGCGTGTCGGGCAATGGCGCGACGATGGCATAGGGGGCGCTCGAATAGAGCGCGGCTTCGGTGGCGAAGGGGCCGACAAAGCGGTCGAGATATTCCGGCGCTTCCTTGGCGGCGAGATCGCTATTCTGCGCATGCGCTTGGTGCCACGCGGCGCCGATCGCTTCGTACGCAGCCTTGGCGGCGGCGAAATCCAAGCGTGTCGTGGCCGCGTAATAATCGAGATAGCGGTCGAGAATATCGATCGGGCCGGCGACATAGCCGATCCGCGTCTTCTGGTCGGCGGTCTGCGCCAGGGCCCCCGCCTGAGCCATGTCGCGCCGGGCGGCGGCGATGAAGGCGCGGTCGAAGATCAGCGGAATGGCGTGATAGGATCCCGCTTCCTGTCCGGCCGCGTACTGGCGCTCGGTCAGGCGCAGAAAATAGGCTTCCATCGGCGCGGCGCCGGCGCCGAAGCTTTTCACGCAATAGTCGTGCAGCAGCGCCTTCCAGTCGCGCGAGGAATCCCAGGCGAGTTTAATGAACAGCCAGTCGCTCGGCCCGTTGACGCCCCACGCCTTGGTCGCCTCGACGTTGAGCCCGCTGATCCCCATGCTCTTGTAGAAAGGCAGTTCCGCGCCCCAGATGCGCAGCTTGGCATAGGGCATCATGTTCTCGGCCAGGTTCCAGTTATAACCGCGATACAACAGTGGATTGCCCTGTTTGCGCGACAGGGCGCCCCATTGCTCGACCGTGCGGCGATAGGCCGGCTGCGAGCGCGAACTGGGATCGACGACGGAATGGTAGCGCGAATAATTGATCGGCGCGAAAATCTGCACCAGTCGCGGATCGGGCGTGTAGCGCGCGGGATAATCGGCATGCGCGGAATAGGAATAATAGCCCAGCAGGACATTGGGATAGGCACTGCCCAGGGCGGCGAAGATGCGGTTGGCGAACAGCACCATCAGGTCGGTCTGATCGGGCAGGCCGGCGGCGGCGTCGACCCGCCCGGCGCTGGCGGCGATCGATTCGGGGGATTGCGAAAAGCCCAGGCCATCGGCCGGGCCGATCGGGAAGCCGACCGCTTTGTCGGTCGGCCAGCCTTGCTTGGCGAAACGATCCTTGATGTCCTGCACCATTAGCGCGATGACCAGCGGGTGCGTCGTCTCGATCTGCGGGCCGAGCCGCTTGAGCACGCCATCCGCATCGGGGCGCAGCGCGTACATCGTCGGGTCGCGATCGAATTCGACCTGGTGTCGCTTGATGAAGCCGCCCCAAGCGTGGCCCGCGGTCTGGTTGGCGACGGGCTCGTAGCTGCCGCCCATCTGGCGCCGCAACCATTGCTGGAAGCGGGCGCTCTCGTCGGCGGAGACGAGACGACGGCCGCCGCGATACCATAATTTACGCATTGCGAAGTCGGGCGCCTCGGCGACGTCGAGCGTGGCGATCGACACCGTCTTGCGGGCCGGAATGATCTCGCCGATCGCGCCCGGCATCACCCAGTCGCAGCCGAGCCGCTCGAGCAGCGCGTAGACGCCGAGCAATACCGCTGCGTCGCTTTGGCCGCCGATGAGCAATTGATCGCCGCGGGTGCGCAATCGGAATCCTTCACCCGATACGCTGGTTTTGTTCGGCTTGGCGCCGAGCGCCGTGGCCAGCGTGCCGAGCACGATCGCCGGGCCGCGCACCGCGGCGGGATCGTCGGTCGTGACCACCTCCAGCCGCGTGCCGGACATCTTTTCGAGATGATAATTGAGCTCCCTGACCGCGGTCAGCAGCGCCGCTTCGGGCGGCGGGCGCTTGCTGGGAGCGGGGGGCGGTGTGGTTGGCACATAGATGCGGGCGATGGGGCGTCCGTCGCGGATGAACAATTGCGCCGCGGCGGGAGAGGTGGTGGCGGCTGCGGCCAGCGCGATTGCCATGAGCAAGCGTTTATCGATCATCCGCGCGTGGTGCGCGCCGGACTGCGCGAAGGCAATCGGGCGCACCGGCCGCGGCCCGGCTAGTGGCCGCCGTTCGGGTGAAACGCCGCGCTTTCGCGGCCGGACGCGCGCGCCGCGCGCTTGCGGCGCGGCGCGGGGATGCGGTTCAGCGCCTGGCGCTCGATCGTCTCGAGCTCGGCCAGCGTTTCGGCGATTGCCTCGCGCTGGCGGTCGAGCAGATCGATGCGCTGGCGGCAGCGTTCGGCCAGCGCGCGCATCTGTTCGACATGTTGCGGATCGGCATCGTAGAGATCGAGGAATTCTTCGATGTCGCGCAAGCTGAAACCCAGGCGCTTGCCGCGCAGGATCAATTGCATCCGCGCGATCTGCCGCTTGGTATAGACCCGGATCGCACCCACCCGGCACGGGGTGATCAGCCCCTTATCTTCGTAGAACCGCAAGGTGCGCGGCGTGATGTCCAGCATGCGGGCCACGTCATTGATACCCGTCAGGTCCTCTTGCTCGGTCATCCACTCCCCCTCGACCGACATCGCCCAGCAATCGCGCCGGCGCCGACGGCCAAGGTCCTTTTGGATCACTTGTGGCCGCCCATCGTTCGTTACCGAGTGTTGCGTATTTCGAGGCCGCGGGAAAGCGGCTTCTTGCAACGACCGGCAAATCGCCCTGGCGCGAAATCGTCGCGGGACAGTTGACATGTCCGCCAGTATTTCTACGGGAAACAGTAGATGCCGTATACGTCAATTGGCTCGCGCATGAGATGCGAGTCGGCGGACGTGGAAAAGACCGTATCATACGGCGAAGGCACGCAGTTTCGTGGCCAAACAGGCCCGCATCCGGCGGGCGGGAGAGGAAGACATGTCGATATTGATCGTCGCCGCACTGCTGGCCGGCGCCCCCGGCGCGGCCGATACCGTGCTCGGCCGCTGGAAAACGCAAACCCATAACGCCATCGTCGAGATCAGCCGCTGCGGCGCCTCGATCTGCGGCCGGATCGTCACGTCCGATGCGCTGCGCGCCAATCCGGCGATGAAGGATAGCAAGAACGCCGTGCCGACGCTGCGCAGCCGTCCGATCCAGGGCATGCAGATGCTCAGCGGCTTCAAGCATGACGGCGACGGCGTGTGGAGTGCGGGCCAAGTATACAATGCCGAAGACGGCAAGACCTATAGCGGCAAGATCACCCCGGTCGGCGCCAGCCAGCTCAAGCTGCGCGGCTGCGTGTTCTTCCCGCTGTGCAAGACCCAGACCTGGACGCGCGTGCGCTGAGCACAGTCCATCGCCACCTGATTCCCCTATCGTGAAAGTTATCGCAATGTCGTTTCGTACCAAGGCCCCGCTGCTGGCCGCTACCGCGCTCGTCTCCGCTTTCGGCCTGCAGGGCACGGCGCATGCCAATGCCTTCTATCTCGAAGAACAGTCGGCGCGCGGCGCGGGACGCGCCTTCTCCGGCGAAGGCGCCGATACCGGCCCCGATTCGCTGTGGTGGAACCCGGCCGCGATCGCCGGGATCGAAGAGAGCGAAGCGACCATCGCAGCCTCGGCCGTGCTGCCCAAGGGCGATGTGGTCGATACCGGCACGGTGATTCGCCGCCCGGGCCAGAGCTTCGTGCCGATCACCGGCAACCGTACGGCGCGCGATCCGATCAACAAGGGCGTGGTGCCGACGGGGGCGTTCGCGTTCCGGCTCAACGACCGCGTCGCCATCGGCCTGGCGGTGACCTCGCCGTTCAGCTTCACCACCGATTACGATGACGATAGCTGGACGCGCTACAGCGCCGACAAGACCAAGCTGGTGACGATCGACATCCAGCCGTCGATCGGCGTGGTGGTGACCGATTGGCTGCGCGTCGGCGGGGCACTGAACGTCGAATATACCGATGCGACGCTCAGCAACGCGCTGCCCAACATCCTGGCCACCCAGGCCGATGGCCGGCAGGAGCTGAAGGGCAATGGCTGGGATCTCGGCTGGACCGCCGGCGTGCAGCTGCACAATGATTTCGCCACCGTCGGGATCAGCTACAAATCGAGCATCCAGCATACGCTGAAGGGCGATCTCAACGTAACCGGGCTGGTCGGTGCGTTGGCAGCGGGCAACGAATCGATTTCGGGCGTCAAGGCGCGCTTCAACACGCCGGGGCAGGTGATTGTCGCCGGTCGCTTCCGCGCTACGCAGGCGCTGACGCTCAATGCGCAGGTCGTGGCGTATAGCTGGGACAAGTTCGACACGATCGATCTCGGCGCGCCGGTCAACCTGCAGATCCCGGAAGGCTATCGCGACAGCTGGAGCCTGGCCGGTGGCTTCGATTATGCCATCAGCCCCAAGGCGACGTTCCGCGCCGGCGTCAAGCGCGCCGTGACGCCGACCCAGGACGGCCAGCGCGATGCGCGCGTGCCGGACTCCAATCGCTGGGTCTATGCGGCCGGCGGCAGCTATCAGCTGACCCCGCGCATCGGCATCGATGCCGGCGTGAACTATGTCGACTTCGCCGACACGACGATCGATCGTGCGACGATCGCTGCGGGATCGACGATCCTGACCAGCGGGCGGCTGGAGAATGCCAGCGCGGTGGTGCTGTCGCTCGGTGGCCGGGTGAAGTTCTGACGACGATGGGGCGGAGCGTTACTCCGCCCCTTTTCGCGCGCCCTCCGAGGCGCTCCCCCGGCGGAGGCCGGGGCCCAGTCGCGAAGGTTGATGTAACCAAGCGCAACGCCGATCACTTCCGTTCCGCAACTGGGCCCCGGCCTTCGCCGGGGAAGCGCGTTTGGTTGTTTGAATCTAGCGTTCAGCCCCGCGCGCGGGCCTGGCGGTAGGTGCCGAGCAGGCGCAGCCATTTCGAGTGGAAGCCCAGTTCCTCCAGCGCGCGGTCGAACCCCGGCTGGCCTGGTCGCCCTTCGACATCGGCGAAGAATTCGGTCGCAGCGAACGTGCCGCCACGCTGATAGCTTTCCAGCTTGGTCATGTTCACGCCGTTGGTGGCGAAGCCGCCCATCGCCTTGTAGAGCGCCGCGGGAACGTTCTTCACCTCGAACATCAAGGTCGTCATCCACGGGCCATCACCGACCGCGGCGTGCCCCGCGCGCGCCAACACGACGAAGCGCGTGGTGTTGTGATCGGCATCGGCCAGCCCGTCGGCGAGCAGGTTGAGCCCGTAAATTTCCGCGGCGCCCGGCGGGGCGAGCGCCGCGATCGTGGGATCGCCGAGCTCGGCCACCACCGCCGCCGCGCCGGCCGTATCGGGATAGGCGATCGGCGCGATATCGTGCTCGCGCAGCCAGTGCCGGCATTGGCCCAGCGCCTGTGGGTGGCTCATCGCCTCGCGCACCTGATCGCGCGTGCCGACGCCCATCAGGGCATGCTTGATGCCAAGGAAATGCTCGCCGGTGATCACCAGCCCCGATTCGGGGAGCAGGAAATGCATGTCGGCGACGCGGCCGTGGAGCGAATTCTCGATCGGAATGATCGCGCAATCGGCACGCCCCTCGCGCACCGCATCGATCGCATCGGCGAAATCGAAGCAGGGCAGGGGGAGACCATTCGGAAACGCTTCGCGCGCCGCGACATGGCTGTTGGCGCCGGGCGCACCCTGGAAAGCGACCGCGCGGGCCGGATCGGCGGCGGCATCCTGTGTCATCCGCGCCACGATCGGGCGCGCGGGGGCAGCGAAATTTTCCATGAAGGCGGAGCGCTTAAGCGCCGCTTGCGGTGCGGGCAACGCGAATCTAAAGGAAACCGACTTTTGCGAACAGGTTGGGGCTGAGGATGGACAATCGGACGAACACGATCGCGGGCTGGGTGCTGGCTGGTTGCGGCGCGGCACTGGGGCTGTCGATCGTCGGCGGCATGATTTTCCATGACGGTCCGCCAGAGAAATTCGGTTTTCCGATCGAAGCGGCGGAGGAAACCGGCGCTGCCGGCGCCGTCGAAGTGCCGATCGCGACGTTGCTGGCCACGGCCGACGTGGCCAAAGGCGCGGAAGTGTTCAAAAAATGCGCAGCCTGCCACACCATCGCGCAGGGCGCGCCGAACGGCATTGGGCCGAATCTGTATGCCACGATGGGCGAGGCCATCGCGCAGGGCAAAGCGGGCTTTGCGTTCTCCGATGCGCTGAAGTCCAAGGGCGGCAAATGGGATTTCGAGACGATGAGCGCCTGGCTCACCTCGCCGCGTAAATTCGCCCCCGGCACCAAGATGACCTTTGCCGGCATCGGCAACGGGCAGGACCGTGCCAATGTCATCGTGTATCTGAACTCGATGGGGTCGAACCTGCCGCTGCCAGCGGCGCCTGCAGCAGGTGCTGCGCCGACGCCAGGACCGGCACCGGCAAGCGAAGGCCCGGCGGGCGCGCCGGCCGATCCGGGCGGCAAGGCCGATCCGACCACCGACGATCTCGCCAACAAGGCGGCACCGGCAACCGGCGCGCCGTCGGTCGATCCGGCGGCGGCGGTGCGGGGCGCGAAGGAAGACGCGAAGAAGTAAGGCCAACGCCCAGGCTGTTCCCCGGCGCAGGCCGGGGTCCAGTGCCGCAACAGCCGGTGAGACGTGTTGCGCCACATAACGGGCATTATCTCAACTGTACCCCGGCCGGCGCCGGGGAACAGCGTTAAGCCGTGGCGACGCCCTCTGCGTCCGCCTTGGGCTCACTGTAGAAGGCCTGGACCACGTCCCACGCCTCATCCGCCGTCTCGACGAAGGTGAACAGCCCGAGATCGCGCGGGGAAATGACGCCTTCTTCGACCAACGCCTCGAAATTCACCACGCGGTTCCAGAATTCGCGGCCGAACAGCAGAACCGGGATCGGCTTGATCTTGCCGGTCTGGATCAGCGTGAGCAGTTCGAACAACTCGTCGAACGTGCCGAACCCGCCCGGAAACGCCGCCAGCGCGCGGGCGCGGAGCAGGAAGTGCATCTTGCGCAGCGCGAAATAGTGGAACTGCATCGATAGCGCCGGCGTGACATACGGATTCGGCGCCTGTTCGTGCGGCAACACGATGTTGAGCCCGATCGATTCCTGCCCGGCATCATGCGCGCCGCGATTGGCCGCTTCCATGATCGACGGGCCACCGCCGGAGCAGACCACGAAGTGACGCTTGCCGGCCTCGTCGAGCGGGCATTGGCTGACCTTGGCGGCCAGCGCGCGCGCGACATCGTAATATTTCGACTTGGCGACCAGGCTCTCGGCGATGCGGATGGCCTGGTCGCTGCTGCCCTCGGCATTGCGCGCCAGATCGAGCAAGGCTTGCGCCTTGGACGGCTCGGGAATGCGCGCCGAGCCGTACATGACAAAGGTCGAGGCGATCTTGGCTTCGTCCAGAATCAGTTCGGGCTTGAGCAATTCGAGCTGGAAGCGGATCGGGCGGAGATCCTCGCGCAGCAGGAAATCCATGTCCTGGAAGGCCAGGCGGAAGCTCGGGCTCTCGGTTTGCGGGGTATGGACACCGGCGCTGGCGGTCTCGGCATCCTGGCGAGCGCGCGGAAAAACGCGCGAGGGTACGTGTGTATCAGTCATCCGCAGCACGTAGTGGGTTTTGCAGTGGGATTGAAGCCCCGGGGTGGTGCCGCGGTGGCGTCTGCCCGTCACGCTTTCGTCACCCCGGACCCGGTTCAGGGTGACGAAGGGGCCCTACCGACAAAAATTCGCGCGATCATCCTCGAGATGCAGATGGTTGTAATGCGCCGCATTATAATCCGGGCTGAGCACGGTGCCAAAGCGCTTGCACGCCGAGCCGCGAATGGTCTGCAGGAAGGCGCGGACCTGCGGATCGCTCGAGCGCCAATCCTTTTCGATGCTGATGCGTCGCCCATCGCGCAGGATGAAGGCGGAGACGTCGACCGCATTGCCGCTGGCATGGCCCGACAGCTTGGCCGGGCGGCCCGAGCGGCCGACGACGTTGCGGCAGGCATAGCTGCCCATCGTCTCGACCCGCACCACGTCGCTGCCCAGCATCTGGCGGGCGGCGGGGGCGATGGCGTTGCGCGCCCAGCCGACAAAGGCGCGCGCGACGCCGCAGCGCATGCCCTTGATGCCGGTGACGGGCAGGCCGATGTCGATCAGCTGCACCGATCCGATCAGGCTGCACCCACCGCCATAATCCCGGTCCGGCAAGGCTGAGAAGCGGATCCCTTCGCGCGACAGGTCGGCGAAGCAGGCGCGGGTTTCCTTGGGGGTGGGGAGGTTAAGCGTGACCGGCTTGGCTGCCGCGGGGCGCGGCGGCGGGCGGCGATCCTCGCCGCCACCGCAGGCGGCGAGCAGCAGGGCAAGAAGGAGGGCGATGCGCTTCACCCCGACGCTATCCCCCTTACATGGTTAACCCCCGCCTAACGCCGCCGGCGTTTCAGACGAGTGGAGCATGGGCACGACCAAGCGAGCGGGCTTTCGTTTGACATCGATCGACCAGTCGTTAGGAGCGGCGCCGGGCCACGCGGTCCCAACGCCGCGCGTGCTCTCTGTGAGGAGAGACTAAATGACTGATCTTATTACCGCTCCGGCGATCAAGCCGGCGCGTCCGTACTTTTCTTCCGGTCCTTGTGCGAAACCGCCCGGCTGGTCCCCCGATAAATTGGCCACCGACGTGCTCGGTCGCTCGCACCGCTCGAAGATCGGCAAGACGCGTCTGGCCTACTCGATCGATCTGATGCGCGAATTGCTCAAACTGCCCGATACGCATCGCCTCGGCATCGTCCCCGGTTCGGATACCGGCGCGTTCGAGATGGCGATGTGGACGATGCTGGGCGCGAAGCCCGTCACCACGCTGGCCTGGGAAAGCTTTGGCGAAGGCTGGGTGACCGATGCGGTCAAGCAGCTCAAGATCGATCCTACCGTCATTCGTGCCGATTACGGCCAGCTACCCGATCTCACCGCGGTCGATTGGTCGAACGACGTGCTGTTCACCTGGAACGGCACGACCTCGGGCGTGCGCGTGCCCAATGCCGACTGGATCCCGGCCGACCGCGAGGGGCTGAGCTTTGCCGATGCGACCTCGGGCGTGTTCGCCTATGATATCGACTGGGACAAGATCGATGTCGCCACGTTCAGCTGGCAGAAGGTGCTGGGCGGCGAAGGCGGCCACGGCGTGCTGATCCTGGGGCCACGCGCGGTCGAACGGCTGGAAAGCTATACGCCGGCTTGGCCGCTGCCCAAGGTGTTCCGTCTGGTCTCGAAGGGCAAGCTCACCGAAGGCGTGTTCAAGGGCGAGACGATCAACACGCCGTCGATGCTGGCGGTCGAGGATGCGATCGTCGCGTTGGAATGGGCCAAATCGGTCGGCGGCGCGGACGGGCTGATCGCGCGCAGCGACGCCAATGCGGCGGCTTTGGACAAGATCGTCGCGGAGCGGGACTGGCTGGGTCATCTGGCGGCCGACCCGGCGACGCGCTCGAAGACCAGCGTGTGCCTGACGGTCGAAGGGGCGGACGAGGGCGTGATCAAGGCGTTCGCCGCTTTGCTGGAGAAGGCGGACGCGGCGTATGACATTGCCGGGTACCGCGATGCGCCGGCGGGCTTGCGTATCTGGTGCGGCGCGACCGTCGATACCGCGGATATCGAGGCGCTCGGGCCGTGGCTCGACTGGGCCTATGCGACTGTCATGGCCGCCTAACCTTCTCCCTCTCCCCTCCGGGGAGAGGGCCGGGGAGAGGGGCAGTCGCAAACGCCACCTCTCCCGAATTTCCACTTCCCCTCTCCCCGACCCTCTCCCCGCAAGCGGGGAGAGGGAGCAGAAGGAACACTATCATGCCAAAAGTCCTCATCAGCGATTCGATGGATCCCAAAGCCGCGCAGATCTTCCGCGAGCGTGGCGTCGAGGTCGACGAGATCACCGGCAAGACGCCGGACGAACTGATCGCCATCATCGGCGACTATGACGGCCTCGCCATCCGCTCCTCCACCAAGGTGACCAAGGCGATCCTCGCCGCGGCGCGCAACCTGAAGGTCATCGGCCGCGCCGGGATCGGCGTCGACAATGTCGATATCCCTGCCGCAAGCGCGCAGGGCGTGGTCGTGATGAACACGCCGTTCGGCAATTCGATCACCACCGCCGAGCATGCCATCGCGCTGATGTTCGCGCTCGCCCGCCAGCTGCCCGAGGCCGATGCCTCGACGCAGGCCGGCAAGTGGGAGAAGAACCGCTTCATGGGCGTCGAGCTGACGTCGAAAACGCTGGGCCTGATCGGCGCGGGCAATATCGGCTCGATCGTCGCCGATCGCGCTTTGGGCCTGAAAATGAAGGTCGTCGCGTTCGATCCGTTCCTGTCGCCCGAGCGCGCAGTGGAGCTCGGCATCGAGAAGGTCGAGCTGGACGATCTGCTCGCGCGCGCCGATTTCATCACGTTGCACACGCCGCTGACCGACCAGACGCGCAACATCCTGTCGGCCGAGGCGCTGGCCAAGACCAAGCCGGGCGTGCGCATCATCAATTGCGCGCGCGGCGGGTTGATCGACGAGGTCGCGCTCAAGGCGGGGCTCGATTCGGGCCATATCGGCGGCGCGGCGCTCGACGTGTTCGTATCCGAGCCGGCCAAGGAATCGCCCCTGTTCGGCACGCCCAACTTCGTCTCGACGCCGCATCTTGGCGCCTCGACCAGCGAAGCGCAGGTCAATGTCGCGATCCAGGTCGCCGAGCAGATGGCCGATTACCTGATGTCGGGCGGCGTGACCAACGCGCTCAACGTGCCGTCGCTGTCCGCCGAGGAAGCGCCGCGGCTCAAGCCGTATATGGCGCTGGCCGAGAAACTGGGTTCGCTGGTCGGTCAGCTGACGCACGGCGCGATCGCGCGGATCTCGATCCATAGCGAGGGTGCGGCGGCCGAGCTCAACCAGAAGCCGATGGTGTCGGCCGTGCTGGCGGGCTTCCTGCGCACGCAGACCGATACGGTCAACATGGTCAACGCGCCGCTCTTAGCCAAGGAACGCGGCATCGAAGTGCGCGAAGTGCGCACCGAACGCGAGGGCGATTACCACACGCTGTTGCGCGTTTCGGTGAAGACCGATGCCGGTGAACGGTCGGTGGCGGGCACCTTGTTCGGCGATGCCGCGCCGCGGCTGGTCGAACTGTTCGGAATCAAGGTCGAGGCCGATCTCGCCGGCCACATGCTGTATGTGGTCAACGAGGATGCGCCGGGCTTTATCGGGCGGCTCGGCTCGTTGCTCGGCGAGGAGGGCGTGAATATCGGGACGTTCCATCTCGGCCGTCGTTCGGCGGGTGGCGAGGCGGTATTGCTGCTGTCGGTCGACGAGACGGTGAGCGCCGAGTTGCTCGGCAAGGTGCGTGCGCTGGCTGGCGTGCGCACGGCAATGGGCTTGAGCTTCTGAGCTAGCTCTCTGCTGTTCCCCGGCGCAGGCCGGGGTCCAGTAGTGACTCGGGAGTGCAGGGGCGCAGCGTTCCCAACTTGGACCTGCCCGGCTGGGCCCCGGCCTTCGCCAGGGAACAGGCTGGTCGGATGGACTGCGCTTTGCCATAGGCTTCGCATATGACAGCTCTACTCCCCGAAGGTTTTCGAGACCGCCTGCCACCGTTCGCCGATGCCGCCGCGCGGCTGGAGGCGGCGATTCTCGGCGCTGCCTATGCTCATGGCTATGAGCGCGCCGATCCGGCGCTGGCCGAATTCGAATCCGGGCTCGCCGGCAGGCTTAAGGCCGCCCGCGCGCAGGATGCGGTGCGCTTCGTCGATCCGGTGAGCCAGGCGACGCTTGCCATCCGCCCCGACATGACCGCGCAGATCGGCCGCATCGCCGCCACCCGCATGGGGCATCACCCGCGCCCGGTGCGCTTGTCCTATGCCGGCCCGGTGCTCAAGCTGCGCGCCTCGCAGCTTAGCCCCGAGCGCGAACTACGCCAGATCGGCTGCGAACTGATCGGGCTCGATACGGTCGCGGCCGCCGTGGAAATCGTGCGGGTCGCGGTCGAGGCGCTCGAGGCCGCCGGCGTCACCGGCCTGTCGATCGATTTCACCTTGCCCGATCTGGTCGCCACGCTTGCGGCCGGGCCGATGCCACTCGACGCGGCGCTGATCCCTCAGGTGCGCGATCGCCTAGACGCCAAGGATGCCGGCGGCGTGGCCGAGCTCGCCCCGGCCTATCTGCCGCTGATTGAGGCGGCGGGGCCGTTCGACATGGCGCATGACCGGCTCTGCGCCTTGGATGCGAAGGGCGCGCTGACCTCGCGGCTTGATGGCCTGTGGCGCATCGCCGAAAGCGTGCGCGGCCGCGTCGCGCTGACGCTCGACCCGACCGAGCGGCACGGCTTCGAATATCAGACCTGGCTCGGCTTCTCGATCTTCGCCGACGGCGTGCGCGGCGAGATCGGGCGGGGCGGCAGCTATACGATCGTGCACGAGAATGGTGCGGAGGAGGCGGCGGTGGGCTTTTCGCTGTTTGCCGACGCGATCGTCGCGGCCGGGATCGGCGATATCGAGCGCCGCCGGTTGTTCGTGCCGCTGGGGACGGATCCGGCGCTAGCCGCCGCCAAGCGGGCCGAGGGTTGGGTCACTGTCGCGGCGCTGGAAGCGGGCGATACGCCTGAGGCTCAGCTGTGCACCGATGTGCTCGATGACGGCGCGGCGCGCCCGCGCTGAACGCGGGGCCGCTACGCGCGGCATGGACGGGATCGCGGTGCTGCGACATAGCTGGCGCCGAACAATGGGGAGCAAGATGATGCCGTTTTCGCTTTATGATGCCGTGGTGCCGTCGAACCTACAGATATTGGCGGCGGTCGATGCCTTGCTTGACAAGGCCGCCGCCTTTTGCGCCGAACGCGGCGCGGCGGAAGCGGATCTGATCGACACGCGCCTGGCGCCCGACATGCTGCCCTTCGGCTACCAGGTGAAGTCCTGCGCGGTGCATTCCGTCGGCGGCATCGAAGGCGTGCAGGCGGGGAGTTTCTCGCCCGACATGGCGCCGTGGCCAACCGACTTTGCCGGTCTGCACGGCGTCGTGCAGACGGCCGTTGCCAGTCTCAACGCGCTGGACCGGGATGCGGTCGATGCGCTGGCAGAAGGCGATACGCAATTTGCCTTCGGGGAAACCAGGCTGCCGTTCACCGGCGCGAATTTCCTGCTCTCCTTTTCGCAGCCCAACTTCTATTTCCACGCTAGCACCGCCTATGCAATCCTGCGGGCGCAGGGCGTAAAGCTCGGCAAGCGCGATTTTCTCGGCATGCCGAGGATGAAGCGCTAACGCCGACCGGGCGGGCGGCCAGAGGTCTGGCCCCCGCCTCCCGGCAGGTCGCTGCAATAAACATGGACCACCCGCGCGCTGCGCATTAGGGCTGCACCGAAAATGTAACAGTGGGTGCTAAGACCTTGGCGAACGTAGCAGTGATCGGCGCCCAATGGGGCGATGAGGGCAAGGGCAAGATCGTCGACTGGCTCGCCGAGCGGGCCGATGTCGTGGTGCGCTTCCAGGGCGGGCACAATGCCGGCCACACGCTCGTCGTCGGCGAGAAGGTCTATAAACTCTCACTGCTGCCGTCGGGCATCGTGCGCGGTACGCCCTCGGTGATCGGCAATGGCGTGGTGCTCGATCCCTGGGCGCTGAAGGCGGAGATCGAGAAATTGGCTGGGCAGGGCGTATCAATTACGCCCGACACGCTGATGATCGCCGACAATTGCGCGTTGATCCTGCCGTTCCATCGCGATCTCGATTCGCTGCGCGAAGACGCTTCGGGCGCGGGCAAGATCGGCACGACGCGGCGCGGCATCGGGCCAGCCTATGAGGACAAGGTGGGGCGGCGGGCGATCCGGGTGTGCGACCTGGCGCACCTCGATGCGCTCGATGCGCAGCTCGACCGGCTGACCGCGCATCACGATGCGCTGCGCGCCGGGTTCGGCGAGCCGCCGATCGATCGCGCGGCCTTGGTCGAGGAACTGCGCGAGATCGCTGCTTACGTGCTGCAATTCGCCAAGCCTGTGTGGCGCGATCTCAATGCGCTGCGTGCGGCGGGCAAGCGCATCCTGTTCGAAGGCGCGCAGGGCGTGCTGCTCGATGTCGACCATGGCACGTATCCGTTCGTAACCTCGTCCAACACGATCTCCGGCACGGCGGCGGGCGGATCGGGCCTCGGGCCGAGCGCGGTTGGTTTCGTGCTCGGCATCACCAAAGCGTACACCACGCGGGTCGGTTCCGGGCCGTTCCCCACCGAACTCGAGGACGAGACCGGCGAGCGGCTCGGGCAGCGTGGGCATGAATTCGGCACAGTCACCGGGCGCAAGCGGCGCTGTGGTTGGTTCGATGCGGTGCTGGTGCGGCAATCGGCGGCGGTCGGCGGCATCACCGGGATCGCGCTGACCAAGATCGACGTGCTCGACGGGTTCGACGAGATCCGCATCTGCACCGGCTATACGCTGGACGGCGAGACGCTAGATTATTTCCCGTCTCATGCGGCAGACCAGGCGAAAGTGGTGCCGATCTACGAGACGATGAAGGGCTGGCACGAATCGACCGCTGGCGCGCGTAGCTGGGCTGACCTGCCGGGGCAGGCGATCAAATATATCCGCCGGATCGAGGAATTGATCCGCTGCCCGGTGGCCCTGGTCTCGACCAGCCCCGAGCGTGACGACACGATCCTGGTGCGCGATCCGTTCGCCGACTGACACGACAAGGGCCGCGACTTGCGTCGCGGCCCTTTTTGTTTGGCGCAGCCGAGCTTAGCGCGGCTTCTTTTTCTTCTTGGTGGTGGGCTGATCGTCCGTCGTGGTCGTTGGCTCCGCCGTCGTCGTGGTGGTCGCGGAATCGACCGTCGTCGTCTCGGTGGCCGGCGCTGCCGGATCGGCCGGCGCTGTCATGGTGGTCGTGCCGGTCGTGGTCGTCGTCGTGTCACCCGGTAGCGGCGCGGGTGGCGCGGTGGTCACCGGCGGCGTCTGGGTCGGCGCCTGCATCGGCGCGGTGGCCTGCGCGAGCGCTGCTGTCGAAAGGCCAAGTGCGGCAACGCCGATCAGGGTCTTGATATACATACGTCTCTCCTGTCCTGCTTAATCAGGTCGAGGAAAGAACGCGCGTCATGGAAGAAAAGACGCTCACTTCGTCTTTCGCAAACAACAGTTGGCCCCCGATATGCCGCCTTTCAGCCGCATTGTGCCCGGTGCAGCAGTTTCTGGTCGGCCAATACCAGCGCGACCATCGCCTCAACTACGGGCACACCGCGGATCCCAACGCACGGATCATGCCGTCCCTTGGTCATGATTTCGGTCGCTGTACCATCACGCGTGATAGTCTCGACCGGAGTGAGGATCGAACTGGTCGGCTTGAACGCGACGCGCAGCGTCACCGGCTGGCCGGTGGAAATACCACCGGCAATGCCGCCAGCATGATTGGCGAGGAATTGCGGGCCGTCCGCACCCGGCCGCATGGCGTCGGCATTGTCTTCGCCGCGTGACGCCGCGGCCGCGAAGCCGTCGCCGATCTCTACGCCCTTGACCGCGTTGATGCTCATACATCCCGCGGCCAGTTCGCTATCGAGCTTGGCGTAGAGCGGCGCCCCCCAGCCGGCCGGCACGCCGATTGCTTCGCAGGCGATCACGGCGCCGAGCGAGGAGCCGCTTTTACGCGCGGCATCGATCATCGCCTCCCAGCGCTGCGCCGCAACGGCATCGGGGCAGAAGAACGGGTTCTGGTCGATCTGCTCGGCATCGAAATTGGTCGGATCGATCGCGTCGCCGCCGATCGCCTCGACCCAGGCGCGGATTTGGACCTCTGGAATGACCAGCCGCGCCACTGCGCCGGCGGCGACCCGCGCCGCCGTCTCACGCGCCGAGGAGCGTCCGCCCCCGCGATAATCGCGGAAGCCATATTTGGCGTCATAGGCGTAATCGGCATGGCCGGGGCGATAGGCCAGCGCGACTTCGGAATAGTCTTTCGAGCGCTGATCGACATTCTCGATCATCAGGCTGATCGGGGTGCCGGTGCTGCGTCCTTCGAACACGCCGGAGAGGATGCGCACCTGATCCGGCTCCTGTCGCTGCGTGGTGAAGCGCGATGTGCCGGGGCGGCGCTTGTCGAGGAACGGCTGGATCTCCGCTTCGCTGAGGTGGAGCCCCGGAGGGCAGCCATCGACGACGGCGCCCAATGCGGGGCCGTGGCTTTCGCCCCAAGTAGTGAACCGGAAAACGCGACCGAACGTGTTGAAGCTCATGCGGCGACCGAGCGCCGACTACCGTGCGCACCCACGCCGGCAAGCATTCCAGCAATGGACAGGTCTTCGTCGAGTTCATCCCAATGTAGCCCGGAGGGCCACAGTTCTACGGCGTTCAACGCCTCGGTCGTTGCGCCGAACAGCCTTGGATACCACGCCAGCGGCATGCCCAATACGCGCCCGTCCGACAGATCGACCCACATCGTCGACTCATCGAATCGGACGGCGGTGGGGCTAACGAAAGTGTCCATGCCAAGCTTCCTGGATTTCTGTTCGTCGAGCCCGGATGATGAGCGCGACGATCGCGAGATCGCGGCTGTTCAGGCCGCGATTGTAGGCCAACTCGATTTCGTCACCAACCCAGAACTTGGCGTCGCTGCCATTGCCCTTGACGTGGATGTGAACCGGCTCCGGGGGCTGCCTTCAAACGAGAAGAAGTGGAAGCGAAAGCCACAATCTTTGAAAACCAGCGACATCGCATCACACCAGGGCGATATCCGGGGCGTCCTCCGCCTTCATGCCGATCACGTTATACCCCGCATCGACATGATGCGTCTCGCCGGTCACTCCGCTCGCCAGGTCGCTCAGCAGATACAGCCCGGCGCCGCCGACATCGTCGATCGTCACGTTGCGCTTCAACGGCGAATTGAGTTCGTTCCACTTCAGGATCAGGCGGAAGTCGCCGATCCCGCTGGCCGCCAGCGTCTTGATCGGGCCGGCGGAGATCGCGTTGACGCGAATATTGTCGCGGCCGAGATCGACCGCGAGATATTGCACGCTGGTCTCCAGTGCGGCCTTGGCCACGCCCATCACGTTGTAATGCGGGATGACCTTCTCGGCGCCGTAATAGCTCAGCGTCAGCAGCGATCCGCCATCCGGCATCATCGCCGCGGCGCGCTTGGCGACGGCGACGAACGAATAGACCGAGATGTTCATGGTCATCAGGAAATTGTCGAGGCTGGTATCGACATAGCCGCCGCGTAGCTCATTCTTGTCGGAAAAGCCGATCGCGTGGACGACGAAGTCGATCGTCGGCCAGCGTCCGGCAAGCGTCGCGAAACAAGCGTCGAGATCGGCCATGTCAGATACGTCGCAGGGGATCAGGAAGTCCTGGCCGAGTTGCGCCGCCAAGGGCCGCACGCGCTTTTCGAGCGCCTCGCCCTGAAAGCTGAACGCCAGTTCCGCGCCATGTTCGGCCAGCTTCTGGGCGATCCCCCAAGCGAGCGACTTGTCGTTGGCGAGCCCCATGATCAGCCCGCGCTTGCCTTGCATCAATCCATTCACGCCGTCGCCGCCTTCCGCACTCTAGCCCATCGGGGCATTCGTAGCCGGGCTCTGTACGCTGGGTTCGGGGGGTTCCGCCAGTGCCGCGTTGAGATAGGCGCCGAAAACGAGCCCGAGTCCGATGAGATAGAAGAACAGCAGCATGACGACGACACCCGCCAGGCTGCCATAGGTCAGATCATAGCCGCCGAGCAGGCCCAGGGCGAAAGGCAGGCCGGCAGTCATACTCACCCACCAGCCGGCGGTGAACAGCGCGCCTGGCCATTTGGGGCAATTGGTGTAGCGATATTTGGACGGGGTGACCGAATAGAACAGCATGTAGAGTGCACCGAACATGACCAGCCCGGGGATGATCCGCGACAGGCCGATCCACCCCGCGAGGCCCTCGGCGAAGGGCAACAAGCGATAGATGAACTGCTCGGCGGCGACCAGAATGCCCTGAATCACGAACGAGATTAGCGCGAGGATCACCGACACGACGATCGCCAGGCTGAGCCCGAGCCGCGCGCGCCACATCGGCGAGCTGCTGACCGTGCCGTACGCCTTGCGGAAAATGTCGCGGATCGTCTCGACGAAGCTGCCGACGGTCCACAATCCCACTAGCGCGCCGAACCATAAGAGCGATCCGGTGCGCGCCTTGAGCACGTCGCTGATCGGCTTGCGCAGCAAATCGCCGACATCGGGCGGCAGGACGTGGAGGAAGGAACTGACCGCGCGCTGCGTCTCTTCGCTCTGCCCGAACAGCGACAGCACGGCCGCGGCAACGATGAAGAACGGGAACACCGTCATCAAGGTGAGGTAAGCGAGGTTCCCGGCATACATGAATCCGTTAGTATAGACGCCGATCCCGGCGCGCTTGAACGTCCGCCAAGCAATGGCGAACGGCTTGACGACCGGCGGTGCGGCGTCGGGATCGGCCCCCGCCTCGCCATGAAGGGCACGATGTTCGGGCGAAGCGGGCGTAATGTCGGTCACATGCGGTCAGACGCCCAGATTGGCGCGCGGGTTCCGTTGGTCTTCCCAGCCGCGGACGAATTCAGCCAGCGCCTCATCCTTGGCCGGCAAATCGACCAGCAAGGTGACGAGTTGATCGCCGCGCGTGCCATCCTTGCGGTGGAAGCCGCGACCGCGCAGCCGGAGCGTCTTGCCCGAGGTCGATCCAGCGGGAACGGTGAGCTTCACCGCGCCGTCGACCGTCGGCACCGGCACGCCAGCGCCAAGCACCGCTTCGGCCAAGGTCACCGACAGATCGAGCCGCACGTCGTCGCCATCGCGCGTGAAGAAGCGGTGCGACTGGACGTTGATCGTGACGATACCGTCGCCATTGCCGCCGGGGCCGGGATCGCCTTTGCCAGCCAGCCGCATCTGCTGGCCCTGCTCGAACCCGACAGGCAGTTTGAGATCGATTGTCTTGCCATCGGCCAGCGTCACGCGCTGCGCGCTGAGCGTCGCCGCATCGACGAACGGCACATTCAATTTATAGGCGACATTGCCGCCCTTGGGCGGCGGCGGCTTGCGCCCGAACCCGCCAAACCCGCCGGTAAACCCGCCGCGCTGCCCGCCACCGAACAGGCCTTCGAACAGATCGTTGACGTCGGCGCTCTGGCCGTTGCCGAAATCGGTGCCACGGAACCCACCCGGCGCGCCGCCGCTACCGCCCTGGCCGAAGCCGAACGGCGCGGCCGGATTGCCGTCGCCGTCGATTTCGCCGCGATCGAAGCGCGCGCGCTTGTCCTTGTCGCTGAGCAGATCATAGGCCTGGGTCGCCTGGCTGAACCGTTCGGTCGCCTTGGGATTGTCCTTGTTGCGGTCGGGATGCAGTTCCTTGGCGAGCTTGCGATACGCCTTCTTGATGTCGGCCTCGCTGGCGGTGCGTTCGACGCCAAGCGTTTTGTAGGGATCGGCCACGTGTTTCCTCTGGTCGGTTGGTGTAAAGTCTATTTGGGGGATCGCGCCTGGGAGTGCAATAAACTCCCTCTCCTGTCGGGAGAGGGAAGGGGCCCGCTTGGCGTAGCCAAGTGGGAAGGGTGAGGGCGACGATGCCTGTTCACCCTCACCCTTCCGCGCTTCGCGCTCCCTCCCTCTCCCAAAGGGAGAGGGAATTACGACACCGGCGCGACGTCGACACTCACCTCCATCTTTTGTGCGCCCGAACCCAGCACCACACCGTCGATCGGTGCGATTTCGGCATAATCGCGGCCGATCGCCATGACGATATGATCGCCCGCCATCCAGATGCCGTTGGTCGGGTCGACGCCGACCCAGCCGAGCGCTTCGCCGCACCACAACAACACCCAGGCGTGCGTCGCATCCGCGCCGACCAGCCGTTCCTGGCCCGGCGGCGGCAACGTGCGGATATAGCCCGAGGCATAGGCGGCGGGCAGGCCGGCGGCGCGTAAGCCCGTGATCATGATCTGGGCGAAATCCTGGCACACGCCGCCGCGTTTGACGAAGGCGTCGTGCGGGGGGGTATCGACCAGAGTGGCCTCGGTATCGAAGGCGAATTCGCTTTGAATGCGGCGCGCGAGCCCCAAGGCCGCGTCGAGGCACGGCCGGTCGGGGCTCAGTTCCTGCGCGCACCAATCGGCGATATCGCGGTCGAGCGGGATCAGCGGGGAGGGGAAGAGATAGGCTGCGGGGCCGGCGGCCGATGGATCGCGGCTGATGCGTGCGGCGGCGGCGATCTCGGCCAGCGTTGGGTCGGTGGCGGAGGGCATCGGCACCGGACGGTCGATCAGGATACGCGACACGCTTTCGATCACGAGATGCCGCACCGGCTCCTCGATCACCAGCCGGGTCACGTTGGCTAGTCCCGCCTCGGCGCGCGCGGGCGAGGTGCGGCCGGAGGGGGAGACCGTGAGGTGATAGTCCTGCAAGGTCTGGCCCGACCAGTGGATCGGCTTGAGGCGCAGGTTGCAGCGCGCGAAATCGACCTGGCGGCCGTAATCGAAGCGCGTAATGTGGCGGATGTCGTAGATCATGCGGCCGCCCTAAAACCCAATCCGTCATCCTGAACTTGTTTCAGGATCCAGGCGCGGCCCATAGCCCCATTGACCGTATCCGTGAGGCGGATGACCGCGCCTGGATCCTGAAACGAGTTCAGGATGACGATGTAAGGAAGACAGTGACTCACGCCAGGGTCATCCCAGCCGCGCGAAGCGGCTCGGCGCCCTGCAGGAAATAGCGGCGCGCCACGGCGTCCGAAAGGGCGAACAGCCGGCGCTCGATATCGCCGAGCATGTCCTCGTTCAGCCCTGCCGCGGTCGCGGTGGAGACGATCGCCACCAATCCGGCGGCGTGCGCCTGCTGCGGCTCGTCCATCCCGTCGTCGCCGAGCACCGGCAGCGCCTTCATATGCCCGCAAATCGCTTCGATCTGGAAGGCGAGTGCGCGCGGATTGCCGGGATCGAGCGCGACCAGATCGACCACCGGCACGCGAGCAATGCCGGTGAGGTATCGCTGGCGATAGCTGATCTGGCTGTCCGCCAGGTCGAGCAGGGTCGACAGATCGTCCGCGCTCGCTCCAGCCAGGCCGAACGCCCGCACCGCCCGCGTCACCACCAGAGCGCGTTCGATGCGCCGGCCGAGATCGTGAAAACGCCATGCGGCGGTGCGGCCCATATGCTCGGCCGCCAGCCCCGACAGCGCAGCATAGCGGCGCTGCAACGATCCGGCACGATCGAGCATCCCGCCGCGCACCGGCATCGGCGCGTCGAGCAGCCGTACGACATCGGCCGACAGCCGATCGCGCGAGCCCTGGCCGATCCCGCGCGCCATGCGGTTAAGCCAGCGCACGCTGCTATAGTCGTCTTCGGCTTCCATCGCGGTACGCGCGAATTGCGTCAGGTCGCTGCGCCGCAGGGAAGGGGGATGCGACGCGGCGCCGGCATTGACCACCAGCCCGACCAATTTGCCGACCGTCGCCGATCCCAACGCCGCGCCGGCATCGGCATCGATCGAATTGCCCAACATTACCCGGATCACGCCAAGCAGCGCCTCGCCGCGCTCAAGATAGCGGCCGAGCCAGAAGAAATTGTCCGCGACGCGGCTCGGCAGCGTGCCGGGGTTGCGGCGGATATGCACGGAGTCGGTCGCAGGCAGCAGCGAGACCTGCTCGACCGCTTGCGACCCGTGGATCACGACATCGGCCGACCAACTGCCTTCGCCCATCACGTTGGCGCGGGGATCGCTGTCGTCGCCGATGCGGGCGAAGCCGCCCGGCATGATCGTCCAGCCGCCGTCGCACCCACGCGCGGCAAATACGCGCAGGGTGAAAGGGCGCGCGACGAGCTTGTCTTCGGCGACGACCGGCATGGTCGACAGGCGGACGACTTCCTGCCCGACATAATCTTCCGGCCGGCGCGTCATGTCCGCGAGCAGTTGCGCGCGCGCCTCGCCGGTAATGTCGGATCCATGCTGCGGCACGCCACCGGGGAGGCCGAGCGGCGCGACGCCGAACGCCGGGCCGATCAGCAAGGCGTCGAAATCCTCGCGTACCGTTGCATGGGCATTGTCCTGCCCGCACCACCAAGTCGCGATGTTGGGCAGGATCAGGTCACGCCCGGTCAGCCGCATGGCCAGCGCGGGCAGGAACGCGCCGAACGCGGCGGATTCGAGCACGCCGGCGCCCGGCGCGTTGGCGATCACTACCTCGCCCGCCGCCATCGCGTCGATCAGCCCGGGCACGCCGATGCGCGAATGCGAATCGAACGCCAGCGGATCGAGCATGCGCGGATCGGTGCGCCGCCACAGCGCGTCGATGCGCTTGAGCCCGCCGATCGTGCGGACATACAGCCGGTCCTCGAGCACGGCGAGATCATCGCCCTCGACCAGCAACAGCCCGAGATAGCGCGCGAGATGCGCCTGTTCGGTATAGCTTGCGCTGTATCGGCCCGGCGTGAGGAGCCCGATGCGCGGCTCGACGCGACGGCAGGCGGCGGCGAGGCCATCGCGGAAGGCGGCGAAGAAGGGCGCGTGACGCTCGACGTTGAGCCGCGATTGCAGGCCGCCAAGCGTCCGCGATACCGCCAGCCGGTTCTCCAGCGCATAGCCGGCGCCGGTCGGGCCGCGCAGATGATCGCCCAGGACGCGCCACTCGCCGGTGGGGCCCCGCCCCAGATCGACTGCAATGAACTGCAGATGGTGTCCGCCGGGTGGTTGCAATCCCACCATCGGGCGCAGGAAATAGGGCGATCCGCCGACCAGGGCGGCTGGGATCAGCCCGCGCGACACCAACGTCGCCTCGCCATAGAGATCGGCGAGGATGGTTTCCAGCAAGTCGGCGCGTTGCGTCACGCCCGCCGCGATGCCGGCCCATTCTTCGGCCCCGATCAACAGGGGGACGGGGGAGACCGGCCAGGGCCGCTCGTCACTCTCGCCGATGATGCGGAAGCCGGTGCCGATATCCTCGGCGTGGCGCTGCACCCGTTCGCGCGCATGGCCGAGACCATCGCCGGCGACCGCCGCCAGCTCTTCGAACATTGCGGTCCAGGCGGGGTCGTCCGGGGTCGAACAGAGGACATCGCCGTGCAGCGGCTGCCGGCAATAATCGGCGATCCAGCGCTGCGCGCGGATGCCTGTATCGAGCAGGGAAGGGGCGGGTAGGCTGGCCACAGAAGGTTCCCGGAAATGCTGGCGCGGACCCGACCACAAACCCTTCGCGGGCGCAACACGCGAAAGGTGGATACCTATGTCACCCCGGACGTGATCCGGGGCCCAGCTTCTTCATCCACTGTCGGAAGAGGAGAAGCAGGATCCCGGGTCAAGACCGGGATGACGTTATAGATCGGGCAACACCTGGGCCGCGAAACCCCAGCCCGCCAATTCCCGCGAATTGGCCCGCTCGATCAGTTCCGCCGCATCGCGCACGCCCCAGCGATGCGCATTCTCGATCTCGCGCAATTCGGTCCACGACACCGGCGCCGCCACCGGCGCGCCGCTCCGCGCCCGCGCCGAAAACGGCAATACCGCGGTGCTGCCGCGCTGGTTGCGCAGATAATCGATGAAGATGCGGCCCTTGCGCTTGGCCTTGGACATGTTGGCGACGAACCGCTCGGGCTCCGCCCCCTCCATCGCGCGGGCGAAGCGATCGGCGAAATCCTTCACCGCCGGCCATTTGGCGTCGGGTTGCAGAGGCACAACGACGTGCACTCCCTTGCCGCCAGACAGCATCGGGTAGCTGACCAGCCCCATCTCGGCGAGATGCTCCTTCAGATCCTCGGCCGCCTTCTTGACCACCGCGAAATCGAGTTCCTCGTCGGGATCGAGATCGAACACCATCCGGTCCGGCTGCTCCAGCGTCGCCACCGACGATCCCCAGCCATGAAACTCGATCGTGCCCATCTGCACGCACATCACCAGCCCATCGGCATCCTCGACGTACAGATAGTCCGCGGTCGATCCGTCCTTCTCCAGGATCGGCACCTGGTGGACATGCTCGCCGAACACGCCGGCATCATGCTTCTGGAAGAAGCAGCGTTTGCCGCGCCCCTGCGGGCAGCGCACCAGACTGATCGGGCGCTTGGCTGCCCAGGGCAGCATGATGGCGGAGACGGCGGCATAATAATCCGCCAGCTCGCCCTTGCTGACATCCGAATCCGGAAAGATCAGCCGTTCGCGGCTGCTGACCTTCACATGGATTTCGGGCGCTTGCGGCGCGGCCGCGGCCGGCTTTTCGGCCACCACTTCGCTCGCCGCCTTGTCTTCGCGCAGACCGATGAAGCTCGAGTGGCGGAGCACGCCGTCCGGCGTCACCTCGGCATAGGCGACTTCGGCGACCAATCGCGGCGTTACCCAATGCGCGCCGCGCACCGCCGCCTTGGGCGCCTCGACGGTTGCCGTCTTGCGCTCGATCTTCTTCAGGCGATCGAGCAGGTCCATCATCAATTCGCCGCTAAAGCCGGTGCCGACCTTGCCGGCATAGCGATATCCATCCGGCGTGTTGACGCCAAGCAGCAGCGCCTTGAAGCCGCGCGATTTCTCGCTCGGCGTCCAGCCGACGATGACGAATTCCTGGCGTTGGATACACTTGATCTTGAGCCAGTTCTTGGTGCGGCTGCCGCGATACGGCGCATCAGCAAGCTTCGAGACCACGCCCTCATAGCCCTCACGGCACATCGTCTCGAACAATTGCTCGCCCGAACCGGTGATATGCTCGGAATATTGCAGCCGCGCATCGGCCCCGTCGATCAGCGGGCGGAGTCGCTCCTTGCGCTGGATATTGGGCAGCGGGCTGGTGTCCTCGCCGTCGAGCGACAGCAGGTCGAACGCGAACAGCGTCATGTCGCCTCCAGCGGAGATTGCATCCTTCAGCGTCGAGAAATCCGGCTTGCCGTTCTTGAACGCGACGATCTCGCCGTCGATCAGCGCGGATTTCACGGGCAGCTTGGCGGCGGCGTCGGCAATGGCCTGGAACTTGTCGGTCCAGTCGAGCCCCGAGCGGGTGAACACCCTGGCCTTGCCCTTGGCGACCGCGATCAGCGCGCGATAGCCGTCATATTTCACTTCGTGCAGCCATTGGCTGCCGGTCGGGACGGTATCGACCAGGGTGCAGAGCTGCGGTTCCCTGAATTCCTCCCTGGCACGGGGAGGGGGACCGCGAAGCGGTGGAGGGGGCGGGCCGGCAACGCTGCGCTTGGGGAGAGCCCCCTTCGTCGCGCTACGCGCGCCACCTCCCCGTGCCGGGGAGAATTTGGCCTTCTTCCCCTCGGCGATTTCGACCATCGTGCGGCCCGTGGCAACGCTGGTCAGCCCGGTCTCCACCAGCGCATCGGTCCCGCCCGCCTCGGCATCGTCGATCTTGCGCAGCAGCCAATTCTCGCCTTTCTCCTTCCCGCGCGGTTTCAGCCGGATCAGCAGCCACTCGCCCTTCATCCGCTCGCCATCCAGCACGAAGTGCAGATGGCCCTTGTCCAGATCCTTGGCGCTCTTGCCCTTGATCGGCGACCAGGTGCCGCGATCCCATAGCATTACCGTGCCGCCGCCATATTCGCCCTTGGGGATCGTCCCCTCGAACGTGGCGTAGGAGAGTGGGTGATCCTCGGTGCGTACTGCGAGCCGCTTCTGCCCGGGATCGCTGCTCGGCCCGCGCGTGACCGCCCAGCTTTTCAGGACGCCGTCGATCTCCAGCCGGAAATCCCAGTGCAGGCGGCTGGCGTCATGCTTCTGCACCATGAAGCTGTTGCCATGCCCGGGGTCGAGCGTCCCGGCCGGCTCAGCGGTTTTGGCGAAGTCGCGCTTGGCGTTGTAGAGTGCGAGCGGATCCTGAGCGTCAGCCATGCTCTAGCGCCTCACAACCGTCATACCATTCGCACCCGTGATGCCAGCGAAAGCTGGGATCTCACGGGGGAACGTCCCGCGCCAGCCGCTTGAGACCCCAGCTTCCGCTGGGGTGACGGGTAGGGGCGGGCGGACGTCCTCACGCACGCTTCTTCGCCGGTGCGCGCTTGGTCGGCGCCTTTTCCGCCGCCGGTTTCTTGGCCGCGGTCTTGGCCGGTTCCTTCGCCGCGCCGCCCGATTGGCCCATCGACTTCTTGAGCGCGGCCATTAGATCGACCACGTTGGAGGCTTTGCCCGGCTTCTCGTCGCTATCATCCTCGATGATCTTGCGGCCCTTGGCCTTTTTCTTGTGCTCGACCAGTTCCTTCAACGCATCGACATAGCGATCGTGGAACCCGGCCGGATCGAATTTGGCGGTCTTCTTGGCGATCAACGCCTCCGCCAAATCCATCAGATCGGCATCGGGCTTGTCGTCGCCGATATCGCGGAAATAGCCCTGCGCCTTGTGCACCTCGTCGGCATAGCGCAGCGTCTCCAGCACCATGCCGCGTCCGCACGGCTTCAGCGACACGATATATTCGCGCCCGCGCATCGCCAACTGTCCGAGGCCGACCTTGCGCGTCGAACGCAGCGCTTCGCGCAGAACGATGAACGCTTCCTCCGCCAGGTCGTCCGCCGGCACGACGAAATAGGGCTTCTCGTAATAAAGCACGTCGATCTCGTCGGCATCGACGAACTGGGTCAGCTCCAGCGTCTTCTTCGATTCGAGCTTCACTGCGTCGATCTCGTCCTGCTCGAGCAGCACGAATTCGCCCTTTTCGTATTCGAAGCCCTTTCGGATCTCGTCGGTATCCACCGGCCCCACGCCGGTGACGACCTTTTCGTAGTGGATCGGCTTGCCGGTCGGTTCGTGGATCTGCTTGAAGCTGACGGCCGCGCCCGATTTGGTCGCCGAATAGATCTCCACCGGGATCGAGACCAAAGCGAGCCGGATCTGTCCCTGCCAATAGGCGCGTGCGGCCATGTTCATGTCCCAATTTTCGAGAGCGTTACGTAGCCGATTCAATCATCGGCGAGGGAGTCGGTTCCCGTCGCCCCCGGCGCTGTCTTTCCAACCACACGCGTCATCCCAGCGAAAGCTGGGATCTCACGCGGCTTTTGTCCCGCGCCAGCCGGCCGAGATCCCAGCTTTTGCTGGGATGACGGTGGGCAAGCTGCGGCGGTGCCGGGGTGACGAAAGCAAGTGCCCGCGTTAAAGCAACGGCATGGCCACCGATCCCTTCGCCCTGTTTGATTCCTGGTATGTCGAAGCGCGCGCCAGCGAGCTCAACGATTCCAACGCGATGGCGCTGGCCACCGTCGCCGCGGACGGTCGCCCGTCGTCGCGCATGGTGCTGCTCAAGGGCCATGGCCCCGACGGTTTCGTGTTCTACACCAACCGCGAAAGCCGCAAGGCCGGCGAGATCGCCGCCAATCCCAATGTCGCACTGCTCTTCCACTGGAAGTCGCTGCGTCGCCAGATCCGCATCGAAGGCGCGCTCGTGCAGGCTAGCGACGCCGAGTCCGACGCCTATTTCGCCAGCCGCAGCCGCGATTCGCAGCTTGGCGCCTGGGCTTCGGATCAGTCGCGCCCGCTGGCCGATCGCGCCACGTTCGAAGCGCGCTTCGCGGAAATGGAACAGCGCTTCGCCGGCGGCGACGTACCACGCCCGCCGCACTGGGGCGGCTACCGTGTCACGCCGACAGCAATCGAATTCTGGCAGGATCGCGCGCACCGCTTGCACGAACGGCGCGTCTTCACGCGTACCGACGAAGGCTGGAGCGAGGGGATGCTCTACCCATGACCGATGAACAACGCCGCGCCATACCCTTTGCCGTGCGCGCCGCGCTGGCCAGTGTCGGCATGGCGTGCTTCCTGTTGCTGCTCAAGGGCTTCGCGGCCTGGCATACCGGTTCGGTGGCGATGTTGGGGTCGCTTGCCGATACCGCGCTGGATCTGCTCGCGTCGTTGGTCACTCTCTACGGAGTGAAGCTTGCCGCCGAACCGGCCGATCACGACCACCGCTTCGGCCACGGCAAGGCGGAGGCGCTGGCGGCGCTGTTCCAGGTCATGCTGATCACTGCCTCGGCGGTGGGCATCGCGTGGCGCGCCATCCTGGCCTTTAGCGAGACCGCGCCGACCAAGGACGCCGATTTCGGCATCGGCGTGTCGGTGGTCGCGATCCTGGCGACGGTGATGCTGCTTGCTTATCAGCGGCGCATCATCCGGCAGACCGGCTCGGTCGCGATCATGGCCGACAATATGCATTACCAGTCCGACGTGCTGCTCAACGGGTCGGTGATCGTGGCGTTGATCCTGGATCAATATGTCGGCATCCGCGGTGCCGATCCGATCATGGGCATCATCATTGCGCTGTGGCTCGCCTGGGGGGCGTTTCGCGCCTCGTCCAACGCGATCGACCAGTTGATGGACAAGGAATGGCCGGAGGAGCAGCGCGCGCGCTTCATCGAGGTCGCCGCGCGCCAGGCCGGGATTAAGGGCATCCATGATTTCCGCACGCGCCGCTCTGGCAGCCACGATTTCGCGCAGTTCCACATGGAGGTCGCGCGCGATCTCACCGTGTTCGCCGCGCACGATATCGTCGAGGGTGTCGAGCGCGCGCTGCGCCGCGCCTATCCCAAGGTCGAGGTGCTGATCCATCTCGATCCCGAGGGGCATGTCGATACCGACAATCCCCTGATCGAGGCGGACGTCACGCCGCATTGGTTCGGCAAACGCCTGTAGAAAAGGCCGTCACGCATGAGAATTCCGTTCGTCCAGATCGATGCCTTTGCCAGCGCGCCGTTCACCGGCAATCCGGCCGCGGTCATGCCGCTCAGCGCATGGCTCGACGACGACGTGCTGCAGGCGATCGCCGCGGAGAACAATCTCGCCGAGACGGCCTTCCTGCTGCCGGACGAAAGTGGGGCGGCAAATTTCGAGCTACGCTGGTTCACGCCGACCAACGAAGTGGTAATGTGCGGCCATGCTACCCTGGCTAGCGGGCATTTCGTGTTGTCGTCCGACACGGCGCTTGACCGGGTGACGTTCCGTACGCGTCAGGCAGGAGTGTTGCAGGTCGCGCGCGTCGATGACGGCTACGAACTCGCGCTGCCGGCGTGGGAGCCGAGCGCCAAACCGCTGCCGGAGATCGTTGCCGCGCTTGGCGTCGATAGCGTGGTCGAAACCTTGTGGCATCATCACCGTTACGGCGTGGTCGTGCTGGAAAGCGCCGAACAGGTGCGCGCGGTCGCTCCCGATTTCCGCGCGCTTGCCCGCCAGGGGGATTGGCTGACGATCGTGACCGCGCCGGGCGAAGAATCCGACATCGTCAGCCGCGCCTTCGCGCCCGCCGGCGGGATTGACGAGGACCCGGTGACGGGATCGGCGCATGCCGTGGTCGTGCCCTATTGGGCCAAGCGTTTGGGGCGCGACCATCTTACCGCTTTCCAAGCCAGCGCGCGCGGCGGGCATCTGGCGTGTCGACTGGAGGGGGATCGCGTGATCCTCGGTGGCCAGTGCGTCACCACGATCGAAGGTACGTTCTTCCTGTAGTCGCTGCCCGCGCATCAGATGATCCAGTTCCCCTGCGAAAGCAGGGGCCCAGGGCCCCATGGTACACCGCCTGTAGCCCTGGGCTCCTGCTTTCGCAGGAGAACCGCAGGCTATGCGGCGACCTTGGCGCGCTCGGTATCGGCGATCCAGCCGCCGCCGAGCACACGCTCACCGTCATACAGTACCGCCGCCTGGCCCGGTGACACGCCATATTCGGGCGCGTCGAACAGCACCCGGCCGGCCTCAAGCCGCGCCGGCACGGGCTTGGCCATCGAGCGCACCTTCACTGTCAGCGGGCCGACATGATCGCCGCCGAGCCAATTGATCTCCGTCAGCCGCGCGCCATCCACCGCCAGCGCGATGCGCGGGCCGACGACCACACGGCGCGTTTCGGGTTCCAGCCGCACGACGTACAGCGGCTCGGGGCTGCCGCCGATCTCCAGCCCGCGGCGCTGGCCGACGGTGAAATTGACGATGCCCGAATGCTCGCCCAATTGCCGCCCGGCCAGATCGACGATGGCCCCGCCGGCCTGCGCCTCGGGGCGCAATTTCTTGACCAGGCTGGCATAGTCGCCGTCCGGCACGAAGCAGATGTCCTGGCTGTCGGGCTTGGCGGCGACGCTCAGCCCCAGTTCGGCGGCCAGCTCGCGCACCCGCGCCTTGGGCAGCCCGCCCAAGGGAAAACGTAGGTAGTCGAGCTGGTCCTGCGTCGTGGCGAAGAGGAAATAGCTCTGGTCGCGCGCCGGATCGACCGCGCGGTGCAGTTCGGCGCCGTGCGCACCCTCGACGCGGCGGACATAATGTCCGGTTGCCAAACAATCCGCGCCGAGCTCGCGCGCGAGCGCGAACAGGTCGGTGAATTTCGGTCCCATATTGCATCGTACGCAGGGGATCGGCGTGCGCCCGGCGAGATATTCGTCGGCGAACCCGTCGATGACCTGCTCGCGGAAGCTCGATTCGTGATCATAAACGTAATGGGCAATGCCCAGCCGATCGCATACGGCGCGCGCGTCGCGAATGTCGCGCCCGGCGCAACACGCGCCCGATCGCCCGACCGCTTCGCCATGATCGTAGAGCTGCAGCGTGATGCCGATCGTTTCCGCGCCGGTCCGCGCGGCGAGTCCCGCGACCACCGACGAGTCGACGCCGCCGGACATCGCCACAACGATTCGTTTACCCCTTAGCTCGGGGCCGAGCTGAAAATCGCCGATATCGGTCATGGAAACGCGCCTTAAACCCCGATCTGTCCCATTGCAAAACACTAGCTTGCCAAAGGATTTTCACCGCCTTTACCCGGCCTTCAGACTAACCCCGTAACAACAGTGCTCATCTCCTACCGTGCAAGGCGTTTGAGTGGACCTGAGTTTTTCCCGTTTCGAGCATGATGCATCGCTCACCATCCTGCCGCCCGATCTGGCGGTGATGATGGTCGGCATTGCCGCACGACAGGCGGCAAGTCCGACGGCCTTGTCGCAAGCGCGACTGCCATTGCCGATGGCGACGTCGCGCTTCGCCCCCGGGCACGGCGCATTTAACGAACAGGTCGCCGCAGCTTTGGTCCGCTGGAGGGAGATGTGAAGACAATGTTTACCGAGCCGCTTTAGCGGGCGTTCAAGTCCGGAGTGTATGGCCGTTTCTTACAATAACAATCGCTTGAATTTGAACGGGGGCCCCCGCCCCGATCCGAGGTTGAAATGATCGAAAACCAGAAAATCCGCCCTGCGAAGGTTATCGGACCGTTGGGCGAGCCGCTGACGCTGGATAGCCTGCCGCCGCCGGAAACGACGCGCTGGGTGGTGCGCCGCAAGGCCGAAGTGGTCGCGGCGGTGAATGGCGGGCTGCTGTCGGTCGACGAAGTGTGCGATCGCTATGGTCTGACGGTCGAGGAGTTTGCCGGCTGGCAGCGCGCGATCGACCGCTCGGGCATGCCGGGGCTGCGCGTGACGCGGATCCAGCATTACCGCTCGCTCTACGACCGCCAGCAAAAATACTGATCCGACCCTGGAATCGATAACGGCCCGTTCCTGTGCCAGGAGCGGGCCGTTTCTGTTTCGTGTCTAAAACAGACCGGGACCGGAACAAATAATCGGCCTTACGAGTATTCCCTCCCGTAGCCCGATCGGCGGGTGGAAACAGAGGGACAACAAAATGGGTATCATCATCTGGCTTATCGTTGGTGGCGTCGTCGGCTGGCTCGCGAGCCTGGTCATGCGCACCGATGGACAGCAGGGGATCCTGCTCAACATCGTCGTTGGTATCATCGGTTCGGTGATCGCCTCGTTCCTCTTCGGCGGCGGGATCAACCAGGTCGTGACGGTCACGACCTTCCTGTATTCGTTGGTCGGCGCGATCATCCTCCTCGCGATCGTCAACCTGGTTCGTCGCGGCAGCGTTCGCTAAGCGATCCGACCAGTTCGACAGAAAGGGCCGTCCGGGCAACCGGGCGGCCCTTTTTTATGGCACTGGTCCTGTTTGGCGTCAGGATCGCGACGATCCCACCGCTACCGTCATCCCCGCCTACGCGGGAATGACGGTGGGCGAGGCGGTTACTTCAACAGGAAGCGCACGCTAAGCGTTACCGTGACATCCGTCTCGCCAGCCGCAATCTGAGTGGAATCGGCGGCCTTGGCCATGCGGAACGCCATCGGCTGCGGCGCGCCGCCGGCATTTTCACCATTCTCCGCGATCGACACGACCCGCACGACGGTCATCCCAGCCGCTTTGGCGTAGAGCTCGGCACGAGCGCGGGCGCGCTTGACCGCGTCGGCGCGGGCCTCGTCGAGCGCCGCATCGGGATTGTCGAGCGACAGGTTCGGCCCGTCGATCTGGTTCGATCCTTCCTTGACCAAGGCATCGAGGATCGCGCCTGATTTGGCGATGTCACGGAACCGCACCGATACGGTGTTGCTCGCCTGATAGCCGGTGATCACCGGCGGCACGTTCTCGCCATAGCGATATTGCGGCGCCAGGCTGACATTGGCGGTGGCGATATCGCGCTGTGCGACACCGGCGCGCTTCAACGCCGCCAGCACACGGGTCATGCGCTCGGCATTGTCGGCCAACGCGCTGGCGGCATTGGCATTCTGCGTCACCACACCGGCGCGGATCGTCGCGATGTCGGGCACGCGTGTCGTCTCGCCGGTCGCGGTCACGTCGAGCACCGTGCCGTCGGCTTGGATCATCGGCACGACCGAGGGCGCAATTTGCGCCTCCGCGGCGGCAAAGGGGGCGGCGGCAATCATGGCGGCGGTCGCAAGCAACTTCATCGGGAACTCCTGTCGAGAAACCGGCCGGCTGGCCGGGTCGCTTTCTTTGTGCCCGTCACCGGGCAACGCAGGCTGAACGGGTTGGTCGCCTGGCGTTCAGCGAACCCGCCGCGTCATGATCAGCCGGTAAAGCGCCAGCAGAATCACTGCGCCGCCAGTGGCGGCGGCATAGCGTTCCCAGGTCGCATTGGGCGTCCAATCCAACAGCGGTGCAAGATATCCACCGAGCAAGGCGCCGGCGATACCGATCAGGATCGTCACCACAAAGCCGCCGGGATCGCGCCCCGGCATGATGATCTTACCCAAGATGCCGGCAACAAGGCCGATCAACAGCCACCCGAGAATACCGTCAGCAAGCATCGCAATCTCCATGTCATGGGTCAGCATGAGTTGCGGACCCACCAGGATCGTCGCGTGACACTGGCGCTAAAGCAATACGTTTCTGGCCAGGAGCTGCGCACAATTGCGCGCATGGGCAGTGTTCGCTGTTGTGATTTGAAGCGCCAGAAGGCAAATGTGCGGCGGTGCGAAAAGAGCCTTGAGGCAGGTGCCTTATTTCGCTAATACAGTCCGTGTCAGGCGGCGTTGCCGGGGGCGGATGGGAAAGTGACACGCATGAACTACGAATCGGCGACGTTCGACAATGACGGGCGCTTGGCGCTGCCCGGCGATGCCGCGCGGCCGAAGCGCAAGTGGTGGATCGCCGCCGCTGTCCTGCTGGTGATGGCCGTCGGCGCCTACTTTATGTTCAAGGGCAGCGCCAAGCCGGCGCCCCCCGCGCAGACCGCGGCCGCCGCACCGAGCGTGACGGTCGCGGTGCCGGGGCGCCAGATGGTCGCTCGCATCCTCTCGTCCACCGGCACGCTGGCGGCGCGACGCGAAATGCCGGTCGGCGTGGCCGGCGAGGGCGGTCTGGTGACGCGTGTGCTGGTCGAGCCGGGCCAATGGGTCGGCGCCGGGCAGGTGCTGGCGACGGTCGATCGGTCGGTCCAGGCGCAGACCGCGGCGAGCCTCGCCGCGCAGATCAATGTCGCGCGCGCCGATCTGGCGATCGCCGAATCCGAAGTGAAGCGCGCGGCGCAACTGGTCGATCGCGGCTTCATCTCCAAGGCCGATCTGGAACGCCGCACCGCGACGCGGGACGCGGCGCGAGCGCGGGTCAGCGTCGCGCAAGCCTCGCTCGGCGAGCAGAATGCGCGCAACGGCCGGCTCGATATTCGGGCGCCGGCCGCTGGTTTGATCCTGACGCGCGCGGTGGAGCCGGGCCAGATCGTCAGTTCGGGCTCGGGCGTGCTGTTCCGCATGGCCAAGGGTGGCGAAATGGAAATGCGCGCCTTGCTCAGCGAGGCTGATCTCGCCGGCCTGCATGTCGGCGTGCAGGCAAATGTGACGCCGGTCGGCGGGGCTCAATCGTTCAAGGGCCAGGTGTGGCAGATTTCGCCGGTGATCGACCCGCAGACGCGGCAGGGCATCGCGCGGATCGCCTTGTCCTATAATCCGGCGCTGCGGCCCGGCGGGTTCGCCGCGGCGGACATCACCAGCGGTGGCGCGCAGGCGCCGCAGCTGCCGGAATCGGCAGTGCTGAGCGACGACAAGGGCAATTACGTGTTCATCGTCGGCGCCGGCAATAAGGTCGAACGGCGTGCCGTGACGGTCGGCGCGGTGTCCGATGCCGGCGTGGCGATCGCTTCGGGGCTGAGCGGCACCGAACGCGTCGTGCTGTCTGCGGGCGCGTTCCTTAATCCGGGGCAGAAGATCAATCCGGTGGTCAGCGCGCCGGCTAGCAAGGGCTAAGCCATGAGCTTCCGCAACATCTCGGCCTGGTCGATCCGCAACCCGGTGCCGCCGATCGTGCTGTTCGTCGCGCTGACGCTGGCGGGGATCGTCAGTTTTACGCGACTCGACGTCAACCAGAACCCGGACATCGATTTCCCCATCGCCTATGTGGAGATCAGCCAGCCGGGCGCGGCGCCGAGCGAACTCGAGACGCAGGTGACCAAGCGGGTCGAGGCGGCGGCGCGCAATGTGCAGGGCGTCGACGAACTGCGCTCAACCGTGTCCGAGGGCAGTTCGCAAACCGTGCTGCAGCTCAAGATCGGCGCCAACATCGATCGCGCGGTCAACGACCTGCGCGATGCGATCACGCAGATCCGCAGCAACTTGCCCGACGGTATTCTCGAGCCACAGATCGGCCGCGTCGATACGTCGGACAACGACATCGCCAATTTCTCCGCGATCACCAGCGACATGACGGTCGAGCAATTGAGCTGGTACATCGATGATACGGTGGCCAAGGAATTGCTGTCGATCCCCGGCATGGGCGGGGTGGAGCGCAATGGCGGGGTAAGCCGCGAGATCCGCGTGATCCTGGATCCGGTCAAATTGCAGGCGCTTGGCCTGACCGCACCGGCGGTCAACGCGCAATTGCGGCAGGTCAACGTCAATGCCACCGGCGGCAAGGCGCAGATCGGCGGTTCCGAGCAATCGGTACGCGTGTTGGGCAATGCCATCGACGTGCGGACGCTGGCCGATACGCAGATCAGCTTGGGGACGGGGCGCACCGTGCGGCTGGCCGATATCGCCGACGTGCGGGATGCCTATGCCGAGCAGACCTCGCGCGCCGCTTTCAACGGGCAGCAAGTGGTATCGTTCGATTTCAAGCGCTCCAAGGGCGCGTCGGACGTCACGGTATTCCACGCCGCCGAGGAAAAACTGAAGGAGCTCGAGGAGCGCAACCCCAAGGTGCGCTTCGAGATGCTGTCGACCAGCGTCAATGATACCGAAGCGGCCTATCACGCAGCGATCGATGCGATGATCGAGGGCTCCGTGCTTGCGGTGTTCGTGGTGTTTCTGTTCCTGCGTGACTGGCGCGCGACGGCGATCTCCGCGCTGGCCATCCCGCTGTCGGCCATCCCGACCTTCTTCTTCATGGAATTGATGGGCTTCAGCCTCAACCAGATGACGTTGCTCGCGCTCAGCCTGGTGGCGGGCGTGCTGGTCGACGATGCGATCGTGGAGATCGAAAACATCGTGCGCCACATGAAAATGGGCAAGACCGCCTATCAGGCATCGATCGATGCTGCCGACGAGATTGGCCTGGCCGTGCTCGCCACGACCATGTCGATCGTCGCGGTGTTTTTGCCCGTGTCGGTGATGCCTGGCATTTCGGGCCAGTTCTTCAAGAATTTCGGGCTTACCGTGGTCGCCGCGGTGCTGATGAGCCTGGCCGTCGCGCGTATGGTGACGCCGATGATCGCAGCTTATTTCCTGCGCCATCACGGCGAGAGCACCAAGCCCGATGGCTTGGTCATGCAGCTGTACATGAAGACGTTGCGCTGGACGGTGGATCTCACGCGGATGCGCGCGGCCAAGGCGCGGGGCGGTTTCGCGCGCTATTACGCGCGGCTGCTTGATCACCGCGTGTGGGTGATGGGCATCGCCGGCTTGGCGCTGGTGCTGACGGTGGTGATCTTCGCCACGTTGCCGCAGGAATTCCAGCCGCCGCGCGACAATGACCGTTCGACCGTGACGATCGCGCTGCCGCCGGGCTCGACGCTGAAACGCAGCGAGCAGGTGGTGGATCAGGTCGCGCAGATGCTCGCGGCGCACAAACCGATAGTCACGTCGGTCTATGCCCGCAGCTTCGTCGGCGAAGGTCGCGTCACGGTGACGCTGGCCAAGGACCGCACACAGACCAGCACGCAGTTCGAACGCTCGGTCGCGCCGGAACTCGCGGCGATCCCCGATGCTCGTGTGTCGTTCCAGAACCAGAATGGCTGGGGCGGGCCGAGCCGCGATCTTTCGATCACGCTGGGCAGCGACAATCCCGAATTGCTGCAGCAGGCGGCGGACCAGATCGTCGCGCAGATGACCGGGCTGCGCGTGCTGCAGGCGCCGCGCGTCGAAGGGGGGCTGAACCGGCCCGAAATCGTCATCCGCCCGCGGCTCAACCTCGCCGCCGATCTCGGCATCACCACCTCGGCCTTGTCCAATGCGATCCGCGTGGCAACGATGGGCGATATCGACCAGAATTCGGCGCGCTATTCGCTGAGCGACCGGCAGATCCCGATCCGCGTCGCCTTTGCCCAGAATGCACGCGAGCGGCTGGCCAATATCGAGAATCTCGCCGTGCCGACACAAACCGGCGGATCGGTGCCGCTCAAGGTGGTCGCCGAAATCGGCTTCGGCGCCGGACCGACCGAGATCGAACGTATCGCGCAGCAGCGCCAGCTGACGATTGGCGCCGATCTCTCGCCCGGCATCGTCGAAGGCGTGGCGATGAAGCAGATCGATGCGCTGTCTTCGATCAAGAACCTGCCGCTCGGTGTGTCGCGGCTGACCGTCGGCCAGTCCAAGGCGCAGGCCGAATTGGTGACCAACATCATCATCGCGGTCGCTTCCGGCTTCCTGCTGCTGTTCGCCGTGCTGGTGCTGCTATATCGCCGCTTCCTGCCGCCGTTCGTCAATCTGGGGTCGCTGTTCCTCGCACCGCTTGGGGCATGCATCGCGCTGAAAATCGCCGGCATGTCGGTATCACTGCCGGTCTATATCGGGTTGCTGATGCTGCTCGGCATCGTCGCGAAGAATTCGATTCTGCTGGTCGATTTCGCACTCGAGGAGATGAGCAAGGGTGTGCGGCGTTTTGATGCGATCCTTGATGCTGGGCACAAGCGCGCACAGCCGATTGTCATGACCACCGTGGCGATGGTCGCCGGCATGATCCCTACGGCGCTGGCGCTGACCGGCGATGCCTCGTTCCGGGCGCCGATGAGCGTGACGGTGATGGGCGGGCTGATCCTGTCGACCGTTCTGACGCTGCTCATCGTGCCATCGAGCTTCAGCCTGGCGCTGGGCGTGGAACGCGCGATCGGGCGCAAGCTTGGCAGCCGGCTGATCTCCTTCAAACCGGGCGACGACGGCAAGCCAGTGCTGGACCACGATCCGCACGCAACGTTGCCCGGCGGGCGGCCGCGCCTACCCGGCGGCGATGCGCCGCAACCGGCAGAATAGCGACGACGCTGGCGCGGCGTTTATCCGCTCGAGCCTGTATCTCCTGTTGCCCCGCGAAAGCGGGGGCTCAGGGCCACAAGCGACGGCGTTGGAAACCCTGGGCTCCCGCTTTCGCGGGAGGTCAGGTGAGGGTCGCGTGGTTGAATCACAGCAAGGTCTGGCAGGATTAAGCCAAGCCACTTGAACAATCGCCCGTTTCGGGGATTGGTCTTCCCATGAAGCTGCTGTCACGCGCGCCCCGTATTTCCGAGCCGCCGCCGCAGGGCCTGCGGCAGATGCGCATTGTCGCTACCGGCTTGCTGGTAGCGATGGCGGTGATCTTCCTCGCCACGCGTGCGCTTGGCGATGCCCATCCGGCTTACGGCTATATCCGCGCCTTTGCCGAGGCGGCGATGGTCGGCGGGCTGGCCGATTGGTTTGCGGTGACGGCACTGTTCCGCCACCCGCTCGGTCTGCCGATCCCGCATACCGCGATCATCCCGCGCAACAAGGATCGCATCGGCGACACCTTGGCGGCATTCCTGCGCGACAATTTCCTCACGCCCGTGGTGATTTCGCGGCGCATGCGGCGGATGGATATCGCCAGCATAGCCGGCGCTTGGCTGGCCAATCCCGGGGCGTCGAGCAAGCGCATCACGCGCGGCACCTCGCGATTGGCGATCGAGGTGTTGCAGTCGCTCGATCAGGAACGGCTGGGCGGCATGGTGCGCGGTGCGATGGTGCAGCAGGTGCGCGGCCTCAAGCTCGCGCCCTTGCTCGGTCAGGCGCTCAGCGCAGCTATGGCGGACAACCGCCATCTGCCGATTCTGGACGGCATCGTGCGTGCGGCGGCGCAAGTTCTGGAAACCAACGAGCAGTTGGTGCGCAACATGGTGCACGAACGCGCCGGCGCGGTGATGCGCTGGACCGGGCTGGATGAGACGCTGTCGAACAAGATTATCGACGGGCTCAAGGGCCTGTTGCAGCAGATGGAGGAGGACCCCGAGCATCCGTTGCGCGGCCGCGCCGAAGAGGCACTGGCGACGCTGGCCGACGATCTGCAGCATTCGCCGGCCATGGCCGGGCGGGTCGACGCGCTAAAGCTCGCGATGCTTGAGAATCCGGCGATGCAGCGTTGGATCAACGGCCTGTGGGAACAGGCGCGCATGGCCATGCTGCGCATTGCGCGGGATCCCGAGAAGCTGCTTGGCGGGCAGGTCGGCGAAGCGCTGCGGCAACTGGGCGAAACGCTGCAGCGTGATCCCCGGCTGCGTGCGACGATCAACCGCTTCGTGCGCCGCGCGGTGGTCGGCACCGCGGCGGATTATGGCGATGCGATCGTGCGGCTGGTGTCGGAAACGGTGCGCGGCTGGGACGCGCAGACGATCACCGGGCGCTTGGAAAATGCCGTGGGCAAGGACCTGCAATATATCCGCGTCAACGGGACGTTGGTCGGCGGGCTGGTTGGGCTGGCGATCCATGCTGCGGATCGGTGGCTGTAGGGGGGCGACCTTTGTTAGCACCACCCCGGCGGACGCCGGGCCCAGTCGGGAAGATGGATGTAACGGCGCGCTGCGCAACGTTGCTTGGACGTCGCGACTGGCCCCCGGCGTCCGCTGGGTGGTGAGAGCAGGGAGGGGAGACCCTACCAGTCGATAATCGTCCAGCCCTTGACCTTGGCCAGCGCGCGCAGCGGGGCGTGGGGATTGACCGCGAACGCCTCGTCCGCCCACTCCAGGGCTGGCGCATCGGACACGTGATCCGAATAGAATCGGATGTGCGCATCCTCGCGCTTGATCCCGTCTTCGGCCAGCCAGGCCTCGATCATGCGCAATTTGGCCGGGCCGTAGCAATTCTCCCCAGCGATCCCGGCGCGTACCGATCCGCTGTCAGTGGCATGCGAATTGGTGGCGATGACGTCGTGGAAGCCGAGCCGCGTGGCGATCGCGGTGACATAGAAGCGGTATGAGGCGGTGGCCATGACCAGCCGGTATCCGGCGGCGCGATCCTGTTCGATGCGGGCCTCAGCGCCGGGAAACACGGCGACGCGGCCGGCGAAGCGCGAGGCCGAGGCAGTCGCGCGCGCCTCGGCCAGCGTATGGCCGAGCAACAGGCGCTGCGTCAGGTGCTTGAGCCGCGCACGATCGATCAGCTTGGCGCCATAGGCCGCGGTGGCCAGCCCGGCGAGCGGCAGCAGCGCCAGCCGCCACTTCGGCGCTGCCCCGACGGCGAAGGCGGTCCAGGTCGGCGCGACGGTGATCGTCTTGTCCATATCGTAGATGGCGATGTTCAACATGCAGGGTCCTTACGCCGCAACGCGCTTGCCGATCCAGCGCGATTGCAGCATGGGTTGAGCCGATGAGTCAGACCGCCACCTTCTCGCCCGACGATTCCGGCGTCCTGAAATTCAGCGGCAATCTCACGCTGGCGCGGATCGGCGATCTCGCGCAGCGCTTGCGCGCCTATGACGGGGCCGTCTCGGCACTCGATTTGGGCGGGATCGAGCGCATGGATACGGTCGGCGCGTGGATCGTCCATCGCTTTGCCGCGGAAAAGAATGTCGAGATTGCCGGGCTGGACGACGATCAGCGGCATTTGCTGACCCAGGTCAAGAATGCCGACCAGGTGGTGGCGATGCGGCCCGATCAGGGCAGTGGCTTCTCGCGCGTGCTCGGCGAGATTGGCGATGCGACGATGGTCGCGTTCCACACGATGTACGGGCTGCTCGGCTTCATGGGCGCGACGGTGATCGCGTTCGGGACATTGCTGCGCCATCCTAGCCGCTTCCGCTTCAATGCCACGGTGATGCGCTTCGAGGTGGTCGGCGTCTCGGCGCTCGGCATTATCGGGCTGATGAGTTTCCTGATCGGCATCGTCATCGCGCAGCAGGGCGCTGTCCAGCTGCGGCAGTTCGGTGCCGAAGTGTTCACCATCAACCTGGTCGGGCGGCTCACGCTGCGTGAACTGGGCGTACTGATGACCGCGATCATGGTCGCCGGTCGCTCCGGTTCGGCCTTCGCCGCGCAACTTGGCACGATGAAGCTGACGGAAGAGGTCGATGCGATGCGCACGATCGGCGTGTCGCCGATGGAGGCTTTGGTCGTCCCGCGCACCTTGGCCGTGGTCATGATGATGCCGCTGCTGGCCTTTTATTCCTCGCTGATTGCGATCGTCGGTGGTGGCATATTATGCTGGGTGTCGCTCGACATTCCGCTGGTCACCTTCATCCAGCGCATTCGCGAGGTCGTGCCGATCACCGATCTGTACGTGTGCCTCGTCAAGGCGCCGGTGTTCGGGGCGATCATCGCCATTTCCGGCTGCTTCCAGGGCATGTCGGTTGAATCGGACTCGGAGCAGGTCGGCATCCGCACCACCGCCGCGGTGGTGCAGGCAATCTTCCTGGTGATCGTGCTGGATGCGTTCTTCGCGGTGTTCTTCACCTGGGTGGGGTGGATCTGATGCCGGCCGACGACGACAATATCATCACCGTGCGGGGGCTGAAGAACGGGTTTGGCGAGCAGATCGTGCATGACGGGCTCGATCTCGACGTGCGCCGCGGCGAGATTTTCGGGGTGGTCGGCGGCTCCGGTACGGGCAAGTCCGTGCTGATGCGCTCGATCGTCGGGCTGCAGACGCCGCTCGCCGGCGAGATTACCGTGTTCGGCGAGGAGACGATCGGGCGCGAGGAAACCGACGCGATCGATATCCGCAAACGCTGGGGCGTGCTGTTCCAGGGCGGGGCGCTGTTTTCGACGCTGACCGTGGCCGAAAACGTTCAGGTGCCGTTGCGCGAATTCTATCCCGACCTCGATCCTGCGTTGATGGACGAGATCGCCGCCTATAAAGTCGTCATGTCCGGTCTGCCCGCCGATGCCGGGCCGAAATTTCCGGCCGAACTGTCCGGCGGCATGAAGAAGCGCGCTGGCCTGGCCCGCGCGCTGGCGATGGACCCCGAACTGCTGTTCCTCGACGAGCCGACCGCCGGGCTCGATCCGATCGGCGCGGCGGCGTTCGACGAATTGACCAAATCGCTGCAGAAGACGCTGGGCCTGACGGTTTTCCTGATCACGCACGATTTGGACACATTATACGCCATTTGTGATCGTATCGCGGTGCTCGCCGACAAGAAGGTGATCGCGGTGGGCACGATTCCGGAGCTGCTGGCGATGGATCATCCGTGGATCCAGGAATATTTTAACGGCCCGCGCGGCCGTGCCGCCACCGCGGCGATCGAGCGCAACGAAGAACGGGCCGGGCAGGCCGGCAAGCAGATACAGTCTCAGTCCGGCGCGCCGGTCGGGGCCGCAAAAGTAGCAGGGGCTGAAGGCTGATGGAAACCCGTTCGAACCATGTGCTGGTCGGTGCCGTCGTGCTGATCCTGCTCGCCGTGCTGGCGCTGTTCACGGTGTGGATCGCGCGGCTCAACGGCACGTCGGAGAAGGAATATGACATCTTCTTCAAGCAATCCGTCGATGGCCTGAACAAGGGCTCGGTCGTCGCCTATTCGGGCGTGCCGCTGGGCCAGGTGAAGGAGATTGCGCTGTGGAAGAAGGACCCGCAATTCGTGCGCGTGCGCATCACCGTCAAGGATGAGACGCCGGTGCTGGAAGGCACGACGGCGACCGTCCAAGGTAGCTTCACCGGCACCAGCACGATCCAGCTGGACGGCGCCAAGAAGGGCGCGCCGCCGATCGCCTGCCCAGCCAACGACGTCGCCGCCGCCTGCCCCTTCGGCGTGCCGGTGATCCCGACCAAGGCTGGCGGCCTCGGCGCGCTGCTCAGCTCCGCGCCGCAATTGCTCGAGCGGCTGTCGACGCTGACCGAGCGGCTCACCGACATGCTGAGCGACCGCAACCAGAATTCGATCGCCGGCATCCTCGCCAACACCAATCGCTTGACCGACGCGCTGGCCGATCGCGGGCCCGAAATCGCCGCGACGCTCGCCGAAACCCGGCTGGCGGTGCAGCGCGCCGGGATCGCCGCCGAGCAGATCGGCGTGCTCGCCGGCACGACGAATAGCCTGATCGCCGAGGATATCCGCCCGGCGGCGGCCAATCTCAACAACGCCGTCGCCTCGGCAAAGGCGAGCATGGACAATCTCAACGCCGCGATCGGCGATGCGCGGCCCGGCCTGCAGGCATTCAGCAAGCAGACCGTGCCCGAGGTCGGGCAGCTCGTCCGCGATCTGCGCGTGATGTCCTCGGCGCTGACCTCGGTGGCGGAGAAGATCGACCAGGGCGGCGCCTCGACATTGATCGGGTCGCCCAAGCTGCCTGACTATAAGGGCAAAAAGAAGTGAGGCTCCCGATGAAGAAGACGCTCGCGCTGATCGCTCTCCTGCCGCTGTCGGCGTGCATCAGCTTCGGCGCCAAGCCGCCGCCCTCATTGCTCACGCTGACCTCGGCACAGGCGCTGCCGGCCGGACAGACGCAAAGCTCGGCCAACGCGCCGACCATCACCATCGCAGTTCCGTCCTTCTCGCAGGCGCTAGCGACGACGCGCGTGCCGGTGCAATCGAGCGACACCGCGCTCGCTTATGTGCCGGATGCGCAATGGGTCGAACTGCCCGGCCGTCTGTTCGCCCGGTTACTGTCCGATACCGTCGCGGCCAAAAGCGGTCGGGTCGTGCTTAGTACGGCGCAGTCCTTCTCCGATCCGGGCTCGCGTTTGTCGGGCGAATTGCGCGCGTTCGGCGTCGATGCGACCACCAATGAGGCGGTCGTGACCTTCGATGCCGCATTGATCCGCAACACCGGCACGGTGGTCGAAAAGCGCCGCTTCGAGACGCGCGTGCCGCTCACCGCGATCGAAGCGACCGCGGTCGGCATCGGCGTCAACCAGGCGGCCAACCAGGTCGCGAGCGACGTGGCCGACTGGGTCGGGCGTTAAGGCGCTCGTTTAAGTCTTCCAACGCGCTTTCCCCGGCGCAGGCCGGGGCCCAGTCGCGAAGGTAGATGTAACGGCGCGCAACGCCCGAAACCGCTGTTCCTCGACTGGGCCCCGGCTTGCGCCGGGGAACACATCGCTAAAAGCTACCTCAAGGCGCTTCCACACGCCGCGTCGCCAGCGGCACGTCGCACACCGTCTGCCCGGTGCGCACGGTTGGCGGAGCGGGCCGTTCGCGGAGCGCGATCAGCGCGGCGAAGCGCGGATTGTCCGCCGCGCGATATTCATAATGCGGCCGCTCTGCCGCGGCTATATCGCTGGCCAAGCGAACCGAGACGATCCCGGTGCGCTCGGCCTCGGTCGCGTAGACGCCCATGGTCGCGTCGCTGCGCGGCAGCGCGGACATGTATTTCATACCCTCGATGATGCGCCCGACCACGGTATAGTTGCGATCGAGCCGCCGTGCCGATTGCCCGATCGGCGTGAACAGTTCGGCGCCGTTGCCGGTGCTGGGCAGCGCGTCGCGGCCCACCCCGACCATGCCGTAGCAATGCGTCAGCCATGCCTGCTGCCCGTTGCCGGCGATCGGCCAGCCATCGGCGGTTACCCCGGCGTACAGCGAATAGGCATCCGGCCGCGGCAGCGTGTGGGCAGGGGCGAAATCGGCGATCTCGAATTCAGCCGGCGGAATGGCGACGATATCGGCCGGCACCGCTTTCTTCTCGGTCGCGTCGCCCCATTGCGCGACCCAATTCTCCTGCACGCGATAGATGCTGGTGGCGTCCCACCAATGCGCCAACGCCAGGGCGCGGATGTTTGCCATATGCGCCGGCGCGAACCGCGCCGCGAGCCTGATGACGACCTGGCGATTGCCACTCAGCGTCATGATCATCACTTCGTCATCGGGGATCGGCCGCCAATCCGCAGCGATCGGATCCGAGGGCAGGGGCGGGGCCGGCGGCGTGGCAGGCGCGGCTTGCGCCGTGAAGAGCAGGAAGGGGATCAGCATCCGAGGAGAGTGCACAGCCTATCGCACGAAGGCAACCGTTCCCGCCTTGCGCCGCGCCGCGCGACGCTCTAGGCAGCGCTCTTCCAGGACATGCGGAGCGGTGGCCGAGTGGTCGAAGGCGCTCGCCTGGAAAGTGAGTATACGTCAAAAGCGTATCGTGGGTTCGAATCCCACCCGCTCCGCCACCTAGTCTGCCATTTGGCAGCCTTGAAATTTCTCTCCAGGTCATTGCCAAAAGCGCGCAGAACCGCGCCATTCGTGAAGTCGTGTTCACGATTTCGGTACCGCAGAGATCAAATTTCTCCAATCTCCGCGCTACTTTCGAGCCATTTTCTCCGTCGACCTGCCCGCTAGTACCGTTTCGTGCAGGCGCGACGATTTTCGCTGATCACCGCCGATTTACAGGGAAAAGTGATTCTGGAACAGGCCAGAGGCATTTCGCACACTTTGCAGACGGTCGCATTTGCGCGGTTCAAGCTGCAAATTCCCTATGAACAATAACAGGGTATCTTTTCGTGCCGGCGGTCAGATGCGTCCGATTATGTGGTCCGTTACCGAGGACAAGGAAACGCGATTGATCGGCGTTACCGGACAGCTCGAAGCCGGCATCTGTGTCCTGCCGCGCGAAGCGCCATGGCTGCACGAGTTCCAGCGCGAGTTGCGCGCGTTTCCGTTCGGCCGGCATGACGATCAGGTCGATACCATGACTCAGTTCCTGGAATACTTCCTATGGCGGTCGCGCTCGCTGCTGACCGAGCGTGATGAATTTGGACGAGCGCTGTATGTAAATCGCCCTTCGCGACGGGGTGATCGGTAAACCGGCTCTCCGGATAAAGTAGGCATAGATGGCTGACGTAAGAACACCATTCATCGCTAGCTGTTCGAACCAGCGCTTTGCCGTCGCCGTATCATAAGACGGGCTCGAGATGCTCGAGGCCATCGTACAGCGTGCGATGACAGACCTTAATCTACGCTGGACATCGGCCGTTCCAGCTCCACCTGCAATACAATCGAGCACCCGACGAGACGAAGACTCATGTCCGAATAGGGTGGATAACGGAACGGCTGCTTTGAGCGGCAACAAGCGGTAAGCTCCCGCTTGTTCATGTGAAAGGTCAGCGGAGCGAACGGCTGACGGTGGTGGAGGCTGTGTGGAAACGCGCTGATATGCTATGATCATGGTCTGATTTGGGAGGCCGGTGATGGGGCGTTTCATCGAAGGTTGCGATCGGCGGCAGCAGCTTTTCCTGCCTG